>CAIWXI010000074.1 GCA_903916595.1 uncultured Bacteroidales bacterium
ATGTACGATGTACGATGTACGATGTACGATGTGCGATGTACGATGTACGATGTACGATGTACGATGTACGATGTACGATGTACGATGTACGATGTGCGATGTACGATGTACGATGTACGAAGGAAATGAATAAATCAGAATTAACAATAATATAAAAATTGTATGCCACATCCTAAACGAAAAATTTCCAACCAGCGCAGGGATAAAAGACGTACGCATGATAAAGCAGAAACTCCTACCTTTGCACTCTGCTCGAATTGCGGCGCACCAGTTCTTTACCACAGGGTTTGTCCTGATTGCGGCTATTACCGCGGGAAGCAGGCTGTTATTAAAGCAGCTGCGGAATAATCCTGTTATTCAGGGTCATTCCCCGACTAATTAATCAGTTGTTCAACTAAATTCTGGCTAATGAAGATCGGGTTAGATGTTTTGGGAGGTGATTTTGCACCGAATGCAACAATGCATGGTGCAATTATGGCTCAAAAAGAGCTGCCTTCCACCGATAAGATCGTGTTAATTGGTAACAAGGGCGACATTCTTACCTTTTTAAAGGAACAGAATGCTGATCCTGCCATTTTTGAGATCGTGGACGCCCCTGATCTTATCGCCATGGATGAAAGTCCTACCAAGGCTCTTGTAAACAAACCCAACTCAAGCATTTCAACGGGTTTCCGTATGCTGAAGCATCAGGAAATAGATTCCTTTGCCAGCGCCGGAAGCAGTGGAGCCATGCTGGTTGGTGCAATTTACAGTGTTGGTAATATACAGGGTATAATCCGCCCTAGTTCTCCTGCCTATATTGCCAAGGAGAATGGCGGGATGTCAATTCTCATTGATGTGGGAACGAATCCTGATGCAAAACCTGATGTGATGTACCAGTTTGGTTTGCTGGGTTCGATGTTTGCGGAACACGTTTACCACATAAAGAACCCCAGGGTGGGTCTTCTTAACATCGGATCGGAAGAAAAAAAAGGAAGTCTTACAACTCAATCTGCTTTTCAGCTGATGAAGGAATCGAAAGATTACACCTTTATTGGCAATGTGGAAGGCCGGGAGCTCTTCAGGGATAACGTAGACGTTATAGTATGCGATGGTTTTGTTGGTAACATTGTGCTAAAGCAGATCGAAGCGATGTACCGTGTATTTGTAAAACGCGGAATAAAAGACGCCTATCTCGACCGTTTCAATTATGAAATCTATGGAGGTACACCGATTTTGGGTGTGAATGGGAACGTCATCGTGGGCCATGGGATCTCAAACAGCACAGCAATCAAGAACATGATTCTGCTTTCGAGGCAAATAAGTGAGGCCAATCTTCCGGCCAGGATAAAGCATGTGCTTGAACAGTACACTATCAACAACATCTAACCAACAGTTCATGACCAAGATCAGAGCGGCAATTACCGGAATCCAGGGCTGGGTTCCACCATATATCCTTACGAATAAGGAGCTGGAAGCTATGGTGGATACGTCGGATGAATGGATCATGACACGCACTGGGATAAAGGAAAGGCATATCCTGAAAGGCGGACTTGGAACATCCGATATGGCTGCTGAGGCGGTTAAGGGCCTGCTGGAAAAAACCGGAACCAGACCTGAAGAGATCGGTTTGGTGATTTGTGCTACGGTTACACCGGATATGGTTTTCCCTGCCACTGCAAATATCATCAGCGACAAGACCGGGATAAAGAATGCATTCAGCTTCGACATGAATGCCGCATGTTCAGGCCTTCTCTACTCTCTCGTCACGGCATCTAAATATATTGAAACAGGATATGTTAAAAAAGCTATTGTCATAGGAGCCGATAAGATGTCGTCGATCACTGATTATACAAATCGCGACACCTGTGTTTTATTCGGGGATGCAGCCGGGGCGATAATGCTGGAACCAACCACCGAGGAGGTAGGTATTATGGATTCTATCATGCAGTCTGACGGATCGGGTCGTATCCACCTCCATATGAAAGCAGGAGGTTCTTTGAAGCCACCTTCATATGAAACGATCGATGCGAAAGAACATTTCGTTTATCAGGAAGGTCAACCTGTTTTCAAATTTGCCGTAACTAAAATGGCTGATGTTGCAGCAGAGATCATGGCCAGAAACAACCTGAAATCAGAAGATATAACATATTTGGTCCCTCACCAGGCAAACCTTCGCATCATTGATGCAACTGCACGTCGTATGGGAGTTGGTACCGAGCAGGTCATGATAAATATAGAGCGTTACGGAAATACAACAGGAGGCACAATCCCATTATGTCTCTGGGAATGGGAGAATAAACTGAAGAAAGGCGACAATATCATTCTGGCTGCTTTCGGTGGCGGCTTCACCTGGGGCAGTATCTGGCTGAAGTGGGCGTATGATAAATGGTGAAATGGTGAAATGGTGAAATAGCCCGGACGATCAAGGTTTTTCGTTCAGCAGTTTTTCAATAAACGTAGAGGTTTCATTACAAAACTCCGTATAATGCTGTCCGGTTCCCGGGCCGTAAAATCCTGTTTCAACTTTTCGGATCACTCCTTTTCTGTCGAAATACAGGGTGGTAGGATAAGCCAGACGCCCATCCAGGCTAAACATTACTGAACGCATTGATCCCCTGCCCCGTGGCCCTGCATAAAGAAAGGGATAACCTGCTCCGGTTTGGGAAACGAAGCGCTCCATCGCGGGTTTTGAGACTTCGAATGATTTACCCTCAAAACAAAGTGCCACGATTTCAAGGCCCTGGCCCCTGTATTTGGTATACATATCCCTGAAAAAGATTGTTTCATCGAGACAATTAGGGCACCAGGTACCAATGGCTGCAACAACGACCACCTTATTCTTAAATCTTGGGTCCGCCAACGAGACCTTGTCGCCATTGATATCTTGAAAATCAAAATTGAAAGGAGGAGATTTCGTGTTTACTTTTACAAGCTGATCCATGCCAGGGAGTGTGATCGTGTCATTTTTTACCGCAGTCCAGCTGGTTTTCCATATCGGACTTCCCATAAACCTGCCGTTTTCCAGTTTACCCCGTGGGGAAATATCGGCAGTAAGAATCAAGGTGTGAGCCCCGTCAACTGCTGAGATCATGAATTTATTTCCTGAAACTTTTCCTTCCAGGTAACGATAGTCTCCCCCGGTATTCATAATAGTACCTGAAATATGATTGCTGTCCTGCACGAATTCACCCACCATCACTGAGGAGTCGGCAGTTCCACCATTTTCAGTAATTTTCCACCGACCTGTCAGATTTGCCATAGGTTTCTGGCTGGCCCAGGGAAAGCGGTCGGTTATATCCGGTACCGCGTAGAACTGAAACCCACCACCTTCTTCCTTTCCTTTTGGGTAATATCTGCCAATAAGGGAATCGTGCCTGATGAGTGCTGCGATTTCTGAAGTAAACACTGGAAATTTCATAAAAACAGAGTCACCGGAAAAAATAATTTCTGTAATCATGATGGCTTCTTCCGCATTGGAGACCTGAATAACCTTTTGTCTGTCGGGGGTTAAGGCGTAGATCATATTAAAGGGTAAGTCCATTGTGTGCTCGGTGCTGTCGAATCGGATCACACCCAGCCAGGGTCCCTGTTTCAAAACATTATGCCGGATGCAGCCACCTGTCAGCATTAAAATCAGGGTTATGAAATAGAAGGTTCGTCTCATGCAATCGCATTAAAATACCCTTACAAATTTTGACATACAGAATTATTTATCAGACTGGATGTTTCATTTCCGGCGGATTTCAGAAAAGGCACTCAAAAGTAGTAAAAGTTTTTACAACATAACACTTTTTAAAAATTAGATTCACATCTGCCTGTTTAAAAGTTTGTTTTTCTTATCATGAAACATGACAAAAAAGAGACGATATTCACGGGTCAAATATTCTTGAAATGGAGAACGAAAATTATAAAATACTGGCGGTTGACGATAATCCGAAAAATCTCAAGGTGCTTGCCGCCCTGCTTGGTCCACTTAATTATCTGGTCGATTATGCTTTCAGTGGGCCTGAGGCCATCGCCATACTTGAAACCGAGAGTTACGATCTTATCCTTCTCGACATTATGATGCCCGGAATGGACGGCTATGAAACCTGTGTTACAATCAAGAGCATGCCGAAGAACAATCTCACTCCGGTGATTTTCCTCACGGCCAGGACCGATATGGCCAGTCTTAACGCTGCTTTCACCAGTGGCGGAGTGGATTACATTACGAAACCTTTCTCCCCTGAAGAACTGCTGGCCAGGGTGAGGACACATCTGGAACTGAAATCGAGCCGGGAGCAGCTCCTTGTAGTAAATTCCTGGCTGGAAAAAAAAGTGGAAGAACGAACCGAGGCGCTCAGATCAGCGAACGAAGAACTTGAAAAAGCCTACCAGGGACTACAGTCTCTCGACAAAGCCAAAACCGAATTCCTGCATATGATCCATCATGAAGTGCGGACTCCCCTGAATGCAATTCTCGGGTTTACAAATATTCTGTATGATGAGGTTGAATCTGAGGAAGTTAAAGAGCATGTAGATTTTATTTACCATTCGTCCATGCGGCTTGAAAAATTTCTTGCCGTGGTATTACAGCTTACTGAACTTATCGCCAGGGACAAGCCTCTTCAGAAAAGGCCCGTTTCGATCGGGAGAATATTAGAAACCTGCTTAAATGATTACGTTGCACAAACCAGGAAAAAAGACATACATGCTCTGATTGATCCTATACTCAGAGAAACTATTGTGAATGGAAATGAAAAACTGATGAAGACTTGTATTCAGGGCGTATTAGAGAATGCAATTGAATATTCGCCTGATGGAGGTAAGATCAGTGTAAGTTTAATTACTGAAGAGCACTATACAGGTTGCGAAATTTCAGACCAGGGGCCTGGTTTCAGCGAGCAGGCGTTAAAAAATCTTTTCACCATGTTCGGACTGGGAGGGCAGCATATCGATGAAAACGTGGGACTGGACCTTTGCCTTGCTAAAATGATCATGGATACCCATTCAGGAAAGGTTGAGGTAAGTAATCTTCCGCAGGGAGGTGCATCGGTGAAGTTGCTTTTCCCGGGATAACAGTGATAGATTGAGAATTGGATATCCTGTAATCCTGCATCCTGCATCCTGCATCCTGATTTTCATCCGCCAGATAGCCTTGATTTCCTGAAAATATCCTACCTTTGCACACTTTTTTCTAATGATGAAAACGAAATACAAAGAATACAGAACCCTCGACCTTACACGAATCGGGAACGACGTACAGGACTACTGGAAGGAACATAATACGTTTGAAAAAAGCCTTGAGCTTACCAAAGGCAAGACTCCGTATATTTTTTATGAAGGTCCGCCTTCGGCCAACGGTATTCCGGGCATCCATCATGTGATGGCCAGAACCATCAAGGATATCTTCTGCAGGTACAAAACCATGAAGGGTTTTTACGTGAGTCGCAAAGCAGGCTGGGATACCCACGGACTGCCCATTGAGATTGGTGTGGAGAAAAAGCTGGGGATTACCAAGGAAGACATCGGCAAAAAAATATCTATTGAAGATTACAACAAGGAGTGCCGCAGCGAGGTGATGAAGTACAAGGACCTCTGGGATGATCTTACGGTAAAAATGGGCTACTGGCTTGACCTCGACGATCCTTATATCACTTACAGCAACAAGTATATCGAGTCGGTATGGTATCTTCTTGGCAAGCTTCATCAAAAGGGCCTGCTTTACAAAGGCTACACTATTCAGCCCTATTCACCTGCAGCCGGTACCGGCCTGAGTACGCACGAACTTAATCAGCCGGGGGCCTATAAAACGGTAAAAGACAACACGGTTATTGCACAGTTCAAAGTTATCCGCAGTGAACAATCAGATTTTTTATTCAGGGAAATGTTCGGGGATGTATATTTCCTGGCTTGGACTACGACCCCCTGGACTCTTCCTTCAAACACCGGACTGGCCGTTGGCAAAGACATCACCTATCAGGTCATCAGGACTTACAATCCCTATACTTTCCGTGAGCAGACCATGATCATGGCAAAGGAACTGGTACACCAGTACCTGCCGGAGAAAAATTCTCAGATTGAACTGGAAGACTACAATGAAGGGCAGAAAAACATTCCATACCGAATTGTCGGAGAGTACAAGGGAAGTGATTTTGAAAATATACGTTACGAACAGTTACTTCCTTATGCACAACCTGAGGAGGGGGATCCTTTCAGGGTTGTTATCGGGGATTTTGTGACTACTGCCGATGGAACCGGAATAGTGCATATCGCACCCAGTTTTGGGGCGGATGATTTTCGCGTTGGCAGGCAATACGGGCTTGGCTCTCTCACTCTGGTGAACAAGCAGGGTAAGTTCACAGAACAGATGGGTGAATTTGCCGGAAGGTATGTTAAGGTGGAGTATGATGAAAATTGTGTTGATAAAGAATGCCCTCCGGTAGATATCGATATCATTGTAAAGCTGAAACACGAGAACAAAGCGTTTAAATCGGAGAAATACGAGCATTCTTACCCTCATTGCTGGCGTACTGATAAACCTGTGCTTTATTATCCTCTCGATTCATGGTTTATCCGCACCACGGCATACAAGGATAAAATGATCAGCCTTAACAATACAATCAACTGGAAGCCCGAATCGACGGGCAGCGGGCGTTTCGGGAACTGGCTTGAAAACCTGGTCGACTGGAACCTCAGCCGTTCCAGATTCTGGGGGACTCCGTTGCCCATCTGGAGAACGGAAGACGGAATGAATGAGATTTGTATTGGCTCTGTTCTTCAGCTGAAAAATGAAATTGATAAAGCTGTTATTGCCGGCTTAATGAAAACCAATCCCCTGGCTTCATTCAAGGAAGGCGATCTGACGGATGGCAATTACGAAACCTTCGACCTTCATCGTCCCTTTGTTGATGACATTGTACTTGTGAGTGAAAACGGCCAGCCGATGCAGCGGGAAACCGACCTGATCGATGTATGGTTTGATTCCGGCGCCGTTCCATATGCCCAGTATCATTACCCATTTGATAAAAGCCGAAGCCTGGAGAGTTTTTTTCCGGCCGATTTCATTGCCGAAGGAGTTGACCAGACCCGAGGATGGTTTTTTACATTGCATGCCATCGCGGTTATGCTCTTTGATTCTGTATCGTTCAAGACCTGCGTTTCCAACGGACTTGTGCTTGACAAGGCAGGGAACAAGATGTCGAAACGCCTTGGCAACGGGGTAGATCCATTCGAAACAATCAAAAAATTCGGTCCGGATGCCACCCGCTGGTATTTGATCACGAACTCCCAGCCCTGGGATAACCTGAAATTCGATGAAGGTAGTATTACAGAATCCCAGCGCAAGTTCTTCGGGACCTTGTATAACACCTATGCCTTCTTTTCACTTTATGCAAATATCGATGGGTTTTCATACTCCGAAGCAGAGCTTCCCCTGAATGAACGCCCTGAGATCGACCGCTGGATACTTTCGGAGCTTAACTCGCTGATTATGCTGGTTGATGAGAGTTATGCCGATTACGAACCAACCCGGGCAGGCCGTGCTATTGCCGATTTTGTTGATGAGCACCTCAGTAACTGGTATGTTCGTCTTTGCCGCCGGCGTTTCTGGAAAGGAGAGTATTCTGCCGATAAAGTTAGCGCCTTTCAGACCCTGTACACCTGCCTCGAGGCGCTCAGCCGGCTTATGGCTCCGATAGCCCCGTTTTTCGCCGAACAGCTCTTTACCGACCTGAACACGGTCTCAGGTAAAAAGCCTGCTGATTCTGTGCATCTTACTGAATTTCCCCAGGCTCAGCCTGCCATGATCGATAAGGGTCTGGAGGAGAGAATGGAGATGGCACAGAAAATATCTTCCATGGCCCTTTCTATACGAAAGAAAACCAATATCAGGGTACGTCAGCCATTGAGCCGTATCCTTATCCCTCTGCTTAATGAAACACTGAAGGAACAGATAGAAGCAGTAAAAAATCTTATTCTTTCGGAGGTTAATATCAAAGAAATCGAATATATCAGCGATACTGAAGGTATATTATCCAAAAAGATTAAGCCCGATTTTAAAAAACTCGGGCCCAAATGCGGAAAAGACATGAAGATGATCGCGGAGGATATGAAAGATTGGAACCAGGCGGTTATTGCTGAATTCGAGAGGGAAAAATCCTATTCCAAAACTTATCCTAACGGCAATACTTACACCTTTATCCAGGGCGACGTTGAGATACAATCAGATGATCTGCCCGGTTATAATACGGCCAGTATGGGCTCTCTCCTTGTAGCGCTGGATACAATGATAACACCTGAATTAAAGAGTGAAGGTATTGCAAGGGAGCTGATTAATCGTATACAAAACCTGCGCAAGGAGAAAAAATTCGAGGTAACCGATAAAATCCAGGTTAAAATACAATCTCACCCTGACATGGATGAGGCGGTCAATCAGAATTTTTCTTATATTTGCAGCGAAATTCTTGCTCAATCATTCACTCTTGCCGAAAAATTAGAAGGTGTTGAGATTGACGAGATTGAGCTGACAGAAATTATAAAAACCAATATTTCCATCCAAAAGGTGGATTGATTTTAAGACGGCAGGGAGCAAAATTTCTGTCGTTGTTTATTTTAGAACCTTAACCTTACGAGCTATGAAAAAAGCAGTAATTCCTGAACAAGCGAAGACAAGGTATACCGACGACGAACTTGATGAGTTCAAACAGATCATTCTTCAGAAACTTGAAAAAGCACATAGTGATCTGCAGCTTCTGACTGATGCATACACAACCGGGAATGAGCACGATACTAACGACACTTCTCCGACGTTTAAGGTTCTTGAAGAAGGATATCAGGTTTTTTCAAAAGAAGAAAACAGCAAATTTGCTGCTCGCCAGGAAAAATTTATCAAATCTCTGGAAAACGCCCTCATCCGCATTGAAAATAAGTCATACGGAGTATGCCGGGTAACCGGAAAGCTTATTCCCAAAGACCGTTTACGTTCAGTCCCTCATGCAACTCTCAGCATTGAAGCAAAACGAGTGCAGTCTGCACCATCAGTAATTCAGCGACAGGCCATAGATCAGTTGGATCACGAGGAATGAAAAAAGCTTTCTGGATCGTTGTATTGATCCTTATCGCTGATCAGATTATTAAAATCTGGATCAAAACCACGTTTTATCTTGGTGAAAGCCATCCTATTATAGGTCATTGGTTTTACCTTCATTTTACAGAGAATGAAGGCATGGCATTTGGCATGAAACTTGGCGGACAATGGGGCAAGCTGGCCCTTAGTTTGTTCCGTATTGTTGCTATTACAGGTATCTTCTGGTGGCTTTATACTGCTACAAAAAAAGGAGCGGGGAACCTGTTGATTATATGTATATCCCTTATACTGGCTGGAGCAATTGGCAATATAATCGACTCGGCTATTTATGGAATGATTTTCAATGAAAGCAGCTATATGCAATTGGCGGGAATATTTCCCAAAGGTGGAGGCTATGCCTCCTTTTTGCATGGTAAGGTAGTCGATATGCTTTATTTCCCTATCATTGAAACCCGCTTCCCTGGCTGGGTTCCGTTTTATGGCGGTGAGGATTTTACCTTTTTCAGGCCTGTTTTTAATGTCGCCGATTCAGCAATTACCACAGGTGTGCTGATGTTGCTTGTATTTCAACGGAAGATATTTCCCACGAAAGAAAATGGTGAAATGGTGAAATGGTGAAATGGTGAAATGGTGAAATGGTGAAATCAGATATCCGTCATCTGACTCTTATCGTGGAGCCCACCCTCAGTTTTGAGTTTGTCTTGATCTTGTTCATGGCGCAAATCTCTTTCACGTTGGTACGGTATTTCTTGGCAAGGTGACCGATAGTATCGCCATTTTTGATCTTATGGTAAACGGCGTTGACGTTGTAATCGTTAGGGTAAAATACTTTTTTTGTGACAGGGAAGGTTGCTGCAATGAGTTTTTGGTTGTCGAAGTCAATAACGCGTAACGCATCGATAGGAACATCCTTGTATCGTAATTCAAAATGACAGTGTGGACCCCGGCTTCTGCCAGTGGAACCGCCGAGTGAAATTGGTTCCCCTGCCTTGACGATCTGGTTTACTTTAATGATGATCTTTGAATTGTGTGCATAATAGGATTCCAGTCCGTTATAATGCCTGATGATGATCAGGTTGCCGAAGCCTCCGCGATTGTACTTGGCATAACGCACCACACCGCTAAAAGCAGCTCTCACCGTATCACCTTTGTCGAGCTTTATATCAAGCCCTTTATGAGTGTATGTGAAGCCCCTGAAAAGTTTACCATAAATTGGCAGGTGAAACGGATGAACTGAATCGACCAGGAGCAGTAAAGTGTCTTTGATTGAATCCCGCTGTATTTTATATGCAAATATCTGGTCGTTGACCCATTGGCTGCTGAATATTCCTGTAGAATCTTCCTCAATGCTCATCATCACGGGCTCGTTCCCGAGGTATTCCCAGGTAAAATTTTTATATAAAAGAACAGTTCCTGTTTTTGTTTCTACTGTGTCGGCAACCGCATCAACATTACGTTGACCAAACAACATAATAGGGGCAAAAATCAGGAGAAGCAACCACTTCGTAATCATGTGGATTAATAAAATTTGTTAGGGCTAATAATATATGAAACGTCAAAAATAGGGATTTATTCTTTCCATGCTTGTTCATTTCATCAAATTGCTTTAAGTTTGTATAAATTTTTATCGTAATATGGAAGCAACAGTATCCAGCAAAGAAATGGTTAAGGGAAAGATACTTCAGATCATTGGCCCTGTTATAGATGTGGCTTTTGATGAAGGAGTTGTGCTTCCCAATATCTATGATGCTCTAGAAGTTACTAATTCAAATGGCGAGGTGATTGTTCTGGAATGTCAGTACGATATAGGTGAGAATACTGTAAGGACTATTGCAATGGACTCCACCGATGGCCTTTACCGCGGTATGGAAGTCCTCGAAAGGGGTGGCCCCATTTCGATGCCGGCCACAGATGAAATCAAGGGAAGGTTATTTAATGTGATTGGCAACCCTATCGACGGGTTGGGTGAGGTATCAAGGGCCCGTACCTATCCCATTCACCGCGATCCTCCGCCATTTGACCAGCTAACGACCACAAAGGAAGTACTTTATACCGGGATTAAGGTCATCGACCTGATAGAACCCTATTCGAAGGGTGGAAAGATCGGATTATTCGGTGGCGCTGGTGTAGGCAAGACAGTTATCATCATGGAACTGATTAACAATATCGCTAAAAAATACGCCGGGATGTCAGTTTTCGGCGGTGTTGGCGAGCGTACCCGTGAGGGGAACGATCTGCTTCGCGAAATGATTGAATCAGGAGTCATCCGCTATGGAAAGGAGTTTACTGAAGCCATGGAAAAAGGTGGTTGGGATCTTTCGAAAGTTGACCGTAAGGAACTTGCCGAGTCCCAGGCCACACTGGTATTTGGCCAGATGAACGAACCCCCTGGTGCCCGTGCGCGCGTTGCTTTATCAGGGCTTACCGTGGCTGAATATTTCCGCGACGGTGACGAAAAATCGGGTGGGCACGACATCTTGTTTTTTATCGACAACATCTTCCGTTTCACCCAGGCTGGGTCAGAAGTCTCGGCCTTGCTTGGACGTATGCCTTCTGCCGTAGGCTATCAGCCTACACTGGCAACTGAAATGGGGATCATGCAGGAAAGGATCACTTCAACCAAAAGAGGTTCTATTACTTCAGTTCAGGCTGTTTATGTACCTGCTGATGACCTTACAGACCCTGCTCCGGCTACTACCTTTGCCCACCTGGATGCAACAACGGTACTCAGCAGGAAAATATCAGAATTAGGGATCTACCCCGCGGTGGATCCCCTGGATTCTACTTCAAGGATTTTATCTCCGGATGTGGTTGGTGAAGAGCATTATAATACTGCACAAAAAGTCAAGCGGATTCTTCAGAGGTATAAGGAGCTGCAGGATATCATCGCTATTCTTGGCATGGATGAGCTTTCCGATGAAGACAAACTGGTTGTTGCACGTGCACGACGGGTTCAGAGGTTCCTGTCTCAGCCTTTCCATGTTGCCACCCAGTTTACCGGTATCCCGGGAACCTTCGTTAACATTGAAGATACTATTAAAGGTTTCAACATGATCATGGATGGCAAGGTGGATGAATACCCTGAGTCGGCGTTCAACCTTGTAGGTACTATCGAGGAAGCTATTGAGAAGGGCAAGAAAATGCTGGCGGATTCGAAGTAGCGAAATGGTGAAATGGTGAAATGGTGAAATGGTGAAATGGTGAAATGGTGAAATAATATGAAAGTAGATATTATAACTCCTGATTCGACGCTGTTCTCAGGCGACCAGGTTGAGCTGGTTCAATTGCCGGGGATTGATGGTTCATTTGAACTGCTGAATGACCATGCTCCGTTGATCTCCATATTAAAAAAAGGCAAGATAAAACTTATTAACAAGGGAGAGAAGGAGCAGTTTTTCGACATTAACGGAGGGGTCATTGAGGTACTTTCCAATAAAGTACTTATTCTCGCGGAATAATTCAGGCAATTTATGAGGTTTTCAAAAACCATACTGATTGCCCTGTTTCTGCTGGTTGTTTCCGGCGGATGTTATAAAAATGAACCTGTTCCCGAGGCCGGATTTCTGATCAAAGCGACTAACAACTTTAAAATTCCCTGTGAGGTAACCTTCACCAACATTTCAATCAATTCGTTTTATTGGTTCTGGGATTTCGGGAACGACTCCACTTCCTGGGCTAAGGAGCCGGTAAGGACTTATACCAGGCCTGGGAAATATCTGGTTACCATGAGGGCATATACCGAGAGCCAGAAGGAGTGGGCATCGACAGGCCAGGTGGTGGAGATAAAAGACACAATTCAATAAAACTCACCCCCTCAATTCAATTCGTTTAATAGAATCTAAGCCTGGAATCAGTTATTTTGGCAGTCTTTTGCAAGGCCGGATAAACGGCGGATGCAGCACGCTGTTCAAAATTGGATCTTTCCTGCTGAAGTTCAGCAGAGAAATCATCTTTTTTCGGAGCGTCGTTAATGCCGTCGATAATTGCTGTATAAACTCCATAACGTCCCTGTAAGGGCCCGAGTAGTTTTGAAGAAGACGAAGTGAAAAGCATACCAATCACATCTGGATCACGGGAAACAGCTGTGCGATTATTTCCGCTAAAAGTGATCACGGCTGTGTCAACCCTGGCTTTCATCTTTGCTGCAATAGCATAAAGATCTTTGGCTCCAGCCATCACGCTTGTGAGTTTATCTGCTTCAATGACTACCTTCTTATATCCTTTAACGGAAGGTTCTATTCTGGCTTTTACATTGTCGAGAGGAACGGTGCCTTTAGGAGTTGCGTTTTTGAGTATAGCAACCATATATTTTCCCTGGAGGTCAAAAACCGGAGAAATATCACCAACTTTTGAATTCTCCGAGAAAGCCCAACGTACCACTTCCCTCGCATTCTGTATACCCATAAGAGAATTATCGGTTTCTTTGGTATTCGGCGCCTGGCGTTTTGAAAGGCCCTGCTGGGAAGCAGCTTTATCGAATGCTTCTGACGTTCTGTACTGACCAGCAAATGCGCTCGCTTTAGTATAGGTGTCCTGGTAGGTTTGATTGCTGGGTTCAATATTTCTTGCAAGGACTGCAACTTTGATCTTTTTAACAGGTTTTGTTTTGTCATCAAGCCTGAAAATCGCATAACCCAGTCTGGTTTCCATTAGCTTGAATTCTTTCGGTTTCATTTTCAGCCCTTCATTATAAAATAAAACAAGGCCAGGGTTGCCATCGGTAATGGCTTTAAGGATACCCCCGTCTTCTTTGGCAGATTGGAAATCGGAACTGTTTCTGGCAAACTCAGGAAACATCTCAGGATTCTTCTTCAGTATCGTCATGAGACTGTCGGCCTTTGACTTAGCCTGTTCTTTGGTGCGTTTGATACTTTCAATCGCGGGATTTGCAAAAGCAATGAGGCATTGCATTCCTTTCATGGTATCGGGACGTTCCTGGACATCAATAAGCTTAGCCATCAGCCAAACATTATTCTGTTCAAAAGGAGGTACAAATGTACCTGGCTTTGAATTGAAAAGAAGAGAGTCGATACCGCCGGCCAGGCTGCCTTTTTTTACAAACAAAGTATCGTTTTTCTTGTCTGAATTGGCATTCATGAAAGTGATAGGATCGGGCGTTGCCTGAAAGTCTTTATACAATGCAACCACGTCTTCGGAAGTCTTTTTCCGGTCGGTCTTGCTGGGAACCACATCAAAAGTTACAAAGTCAATATCGCGTAAAGCTTCGTCCTGATAAAAGTACTGGATATTCTTGTTGTAAAAGGCCAGGTAATCTGCATCGGTGATCTTCACGGTGCTGTCGGGAATTTCAAAAGGATTAGGGGCAACAAAACGAACCTGCATTGAGCGGGTTTTATTGATATAATCCTGTTTCAGGAAAGCTTTTGGCTGATAATATGATTTTGTTACGAGGGTGTTGAACTTCGATTCCTGCCTGTCGTCCTTGATAGCCTTTTCAAAAGCAAGCCATTGTTTCCTTGATTTAGGTTCCATCTGATCAAGTTGCTTCAGATAATTGAGAACAAGAGCCGGATCATACTGGCCGGTTTTAGGATCTTTAAAATATTGCAGAATATATCTGTGGGGCTGTTTACCCTGAACCTGGTCGAAAAGCTCTTCTGGAGTCACAACGAGACCAATCTCTTCGTATTCCTTGCCCATGATCACTTCTTTGACCATCTGGTCATAAACGCTTTGACGAATCTGAAAAGCTTCCTGGTCGGTAATTTTCTCATTTCCCTTGTTTTCTTTTTGCATTTCCAGGGCTTGATCAACCTTGGCAGAGAAATCGGTATAAGGGATCTGTTCACTTCCAACCACCGCTATGTCGGTAGTCCCGCGTGCACTCTTCTTCCCAAAGTCACCGATAACAAAAGCAGCAATAGCTACCCCGATAATTATCACCGCGAGGCCTGATTGCTTTCTGATAGTTCCAATAATCGCCATTATTCTTAGTTTTAAAAGGAGCGCAAAGGTAGGATTTATTTGGGAAACGACAAAGCAATTTACGAAATACGATGTCAGATGTCAGATAGCAGATATCTGCTATCTGACATCTGACATCGGTTTACCTTACACCGAATCTTTGCGAACCATCATCTGCCCGGTAGGATTCTTAAAGCTGTAACGTGTAAAAGTCTCATCCGATTCAAGATCATTCCCGTAAAGTATTTTACCAGGCGTGATGACTTTTATAGGATCATTATTATATATACGGTGTGTGCGTTCATCCCAGATCAGGCGTTCGGTGTTGAGTTGTTCGTTCTTTTGTTCATTACGTACGATGACATTTCCCCGGCCTTCCATATATCCCTTCACATCAAAACGAATTCCGTACCAGGCGGTAATAGTCGATTTAATACGCATGACAGAATCGTACATGATGATCATGAACCCTTTGGGAAAGTCCATTCGGGGATTTTTACCCACGTACTCATTAAGTAAAGGCGCTGTAAGCTTAGCCTGTATCTTTCCCGAGTCGCTGAACACCACTTCAATGTTATGTGCCGACATAAATGCATCTTCCTCGCTGTGCAGTTTCACCGCAACAACCTCTTTTTCTTTAGTACAGGAAATAAACAGAAGAAAGAGAACCGGCAGAATAGCCAGGATCCTGATAAGCTGAGGATTAAACCCTGTTTTCACGGTCGTTAGTAATACTTTCGTTTATGAAACCAGTGTTCGTAGATTGAGAATCCCAGAACGAATTTAAAATATGTTTCGCGGATAAGGTCCCCCTGCACTGTCCCCCTGGCACCAAACTGTCCGCCGATATTCATCATGGTTTTCATTCCCCTTAAAGGAAGTCCGAAACCGAGGCTGATTCCGTATTCATTAAGCTGTCTGCCACGCAGCTGCAAATATGTACGGTCGAAAAAGAAGCCAAGCCTGTATCTCACCCTTGCAAGATAATTTCCATAATTATCGGCATTGGGAATAATTTCCCCTCCAACCGAGAACTGGTAGCTGTTCGCGAGTGAATCGGATGAGCCAAAAGCCTGGTAAGATTTCCAGTTCTGGTATCTGTAATCGACAGTGATAAGAAATTTATCTGTTTTCTGAAAAGTGATACCGCCGCCCGCTGTCCATGGCAACAGGATAGACCCTTTGTATGCATTTACTACGGCAATAGTATCTTTAGGATATTCAACCCCGGTATTGCTGATCAGATAAGTCTGGGCCAGCGCACTGGCGTGGGCTGTAAGATTTGTGTTTGGGGCAAACACTGCACCAAGAATAATAGACTTATCTGATTTTAGCCGGATCCTGTATTGGGCGCCAAAATTAAAATAGAAATCCCCGGTTGTGACGTAATTGTCTATTTTATAATCCATTGAGTGAAGGGAATCAAAAAATACCACGACAGATTCCCTCGTTGCATTTCCAAAAAGGTAGGAAACATTTACACCCACCGAAAGGTCTTTGGTAATATTGAATGCATTTCCCCAGAAAAAGCGGTTGATACCGCCTGAGCCTGAATATAAAGTAAGGATGGTACCGGCGCTGGGGCTCTCCTCAGTGCTTAAAACATTATACCCTACATCGCTGAAAGGAACCAGCCCGAGAGCCGTTTTCCACCATTTGGTTATGGGGAATCCAAACGAAAGATAGCCAAGCGAAGCATAGGAGCGGGATGTACTCTGGAACCTGGAGGTCAGTCGCACTGACTCGGCGCTGAAGCCACCTTCGAAAACGAATGACAAGGAATCGAAAGCACCGTAGGATGCAGGATTTGTATAATTTATATGACTTGGACTTCTCAGGGCGATGCCGGTTTGACCCAATGAGAAATTCCATGCATTATTGTTTCCGCTAAGATCGCCAAGACCGTATCGGGAGTATGGTGAAGCAATACGGATCTGCGCGTTCAGCTCTGAATACAGGCATAGTATGAACAGGGGGAGCAGCAGGTATTTTTTAATCGATAGTTCCGGCATTCAGTTCGAGAATTTTAAATAAGCCCTCAATAACGATATTGGGGATTGCAAAGGTCCTAATTTTTAACCTCTTATCAAAATATTTCATATCCCCTCCGCTGATGATCACCTTTAACTCGCTGTGCATCTGCTGATATTGAGAAATAATTCCGTCCACTTCGGCCAGAGCGCCATTGATTACTCCCGAAAGAATGGATTCCCGAGTTGTAGTTCCGGTAAGACTGGCAGGGATCTTCCCCTTTATCAACGGCAATTTCCCGGTAAAAGTATTAAGCGCCTGGAATCTCATCCGGATTCCCGGAGAAATACTGCCTCCCAGGTATTCCCCTTGCTTATTGATGAAATCATAGGTGATGCATGAGCCTGCTGCAATTACAAGTACAGGCTCGTTTCTGAAACGGAGGTGACCTGCCACTGCGGCCGCCAGTCGGTCCTTTCCAAGTGTGATGGGCGTTTTATAGCAGTTAATAAATGGCAGGGGAGTGTGTTCATCAAGTTCGATGAAGAAGAAGGTTCTTTTTAAATATTTTTTTACTGAAGGCGGATAAGGGATTACCGATGCAAGTATGCAATGTGTTATCCCTGGATGTTCATTCACAAAAGACCGGATAAAAGCAAGGCTGACGTCGGGTTCTATCTTTAATGCCTTCAGCCTTCCGTTTTTAAACAACGCGAATTTCCTGTTGGTGTTTCCGAGATCAATAATCAGAACCATGAGGATTTACGATTTATGAATTACGAATTCCTTACAAAGGTATTGGAAATTTGAAAATTCTTCCTATTTTTGCACTCCCATTAGGGAGATGGCGTCGTAGCTCAGTTGGTAGAGCGAAGGACTGAAAATCCTTGCGTCACTGGTTCGAGCCCAGTCGATGCCACAGAAAAGCCAAGTTAGAACCCTGAACCTTAAAACGTTCGGGGTTTTTCTTTTTGAAATTGGGCAGGTTTTGGGCAACAAAATAAGACCTTCCAGGTTTTCAAAACCTGGAAGGTGTTGGGTAAGTTTTAATACGGAATTTCAGGTTAGCTTTGCTGAAACACCCATGCAAAAACCTGGGAGAACTCTTCGTAGGTTGTCGGAGTAGAGTTCGCTTCAGTTCTCTGATGACCGTTCAACATGCTGCCATCGTTGAGGGCTTTGGCAAGGTCGACCATCAACCTGGCGGCATCCTCACCGCAAAATCCTGAAGCGACCATCCCTTTTACTGCTTCCTCAGCGGGGAACTGCATGTACTGGAGTTCAGGCATCCCGATCGCCTGCCCAGCAATGGCGGTAACCTCCGAATAGCTCATGTCGCGGGGGCCCAGTACATATTCTACGGTATTGCCTTCGAAGCTCAGGTTCAGCAAGCGTTTTGCTGCAACGGCACCGATGTCCTTCGTAGCCACCATCGGAAACTTCTGATCTGCGCTGACAGCGGTGCCAGCAATGCCCATCTGTTTGATTATTCCGATCAGGCCCAGGGTGTTTTCCATAAAATAGGTCGGACGCAGGTTTAGCACATTGACATCTTTCAGTCCAAGGAACAACTCTTCCATGTAGCCGAGCCCGTCAACGATCCCGGCTCCCTTACGAAGGTGAGCTCCAACGCTGCTGAGCAATACAACGTTTGGAACGTTGGCCGCTTTGATTGCACTAAAATAGTTGTCGGCAATCTGCTTTTGCTCCTTCAGTATGTCTGCCGCGAACATGTCGGGCATTAACAGGCAGAATACTGCGTCGGCACCTTTAAAGGTTGTTGTAAGAAATTCCCGATCGTAGGAGTCGCCTGCCATTGCAATGGCTCCCAGGTCGGCCAACTCTTTTAATTTGCCGGGATTGCGGCCAATAACGGTAACGTTCTGTCCTTTTGCAAGCAATTCAGTTGCAACGATCTTTCCAATTTTTCCGGTGGCACCGGTGATTACGTACTTTTTCATATTGATGTGATTTGGTTTATGGTGTTTATTTGTATATACAATTAATAAATAAAAAAATTATTTTGATGCCAGCTTGATGGCAGATTGAAAGACACTCCCGGTCAGCTGACGTGCATTTTCCTCCCCGAGAACATGGGTAAACCTCAGATAAAGCCTGTACCATGCCGCTTTAATGGCTTCACTAATTTCAACGGACGCTGCGGTCGGATAGATCATCATGATCCTGCCTTCCCTGTGTTTTTTGACCAGGCCACGACTTTCAAGTTTGTCAACTAGGCGGGTCACGGTCGATGGTGTCAGCATCATGATCTCTGCCAGTTCCCCTGCATGGATGCCTGGATTTTTATTTACGGTCATAACCACGAAGGCGTAGCTGGGAGCGAGGTCCACGGCTGCAAATTCCGCATCCGCCATTTTTGTTACTACGCGCGCCAATGCATTCGAGGAATAGTACAGGCAATTGCAATAGGTAGCTTGATCATTCATATCCGGTGCAAAGATAAATCATTTATTTGTATGTACAACAATATTTTTATCGAATTTCTTTTTCACAGGAAATAATCTGCCGGTATTTATATTCCGGTATAAAGATTTGGTCTTATTGGTTGTATC
>CAIWXI010000075.1 GCA_903916595.1 uncultured Bacteroidales bacterium
CAGATGACCTGGTTCAGGAAGGACAAGGAGATTAAATGGTTTCGGCCGGATGATGTCGAAGGTATGCTGGAGATGGTAAGCGAGGCTTTTAACGGATAGCAGATGTACGATGTACGATGTACGATGTACGATGTACGATTTTCACCATTTCACCATTTCACCATTTCACCATTTGAAAAGCGTTCCCTCAACGAGACTCTGCGTTCATTTATAAAATGCCACGTTAAATAAGTCGTCCCCTTTCGATCAAAATAAAGTTATATCATTGTAAGGCTGAAATTAAATTGTTCCTCACAATTCTAAATCTTTCATTTATGAACGAAGCGATACAGATCATGATGAAATCCGATAATCTGGATTTGCCCGCATGTTCGGCGGTTTACGCGATTTTTTCTGCGTCAAAATGTCGTTTTGTGGGGTTAGCAGATAACCTGCAAGAGCATATTAAGGATCATTTTAAAACGGCAGAGCCAAATATTTCCCTCAGATACTTCATGCAGTCGTATAAACCAAAGATCCTTCAGTATGAAGTTCTTGGGAGCGCGTTATCTTTGGCCCAGCGCGAATTGATGAAGGAAAAATGGATCAGGTTGTATTGTCCTACCGACAACATTCCATCACGTTTCTCAGAAGCCCCTCATATCCCCTTTCAGAAACAGAGGATTCTTCAAACAGCGTCTTAAACTCCGCTTCAGTAAGACTAAGCCAGTCGTTGCGGCGCATATTCTTCAGGGCTTCTGAAGGATGGAAATGCTTTTCAGCAGTTGGTTTTGCAAACCGGTTATAGGGGCATACGTCCTGACAGATATCGCAGCCAAAGATCCTGTGGCCAAGTTTTAACCGGATGTCATCCGCCATTTCCCCTTTATCTACAATATTACAATAGGAAATACATCTGCGGATGTTTAGTTGGTAAGGCCTGTCGATAGCTCCGGTTGGGCAGGCCTCCATGCATCTGGTGCAGGTACCGCAATGGTCTGTTTCGGCTGCATCGGGTTCAATCTCAAGGGAAGTCAGAATGATTCCGATAAAAAAGAAAGATCCCCGCGAAGGGTTGATGATCACTGTGTTTTTTCCCTGCCAGCCAATACCGCATCGCCCGGCCCAGGCCTTCTCGAGCACGGGCCCTGAATCAACGAAGATCTTCGATTTACTAGTGGTCTTGCCCGACGAATCTATGAATTCAGCAAGGGGTTTAAGTTTTTTTTTGATATACGGCGGATATTGTTTCCCGTAAGCATATTTTGAAATGATAAAATTATCCTGTTCGGTGATCAGTTCAGGAGGATAATAATTCATGAGGAGGGCGATCACCGTTTTCACCCCCGGCAGTAATATATCCGGGTCAAGCCGTTGAGTGGTGTAGCGTTTCAGGTAAGCCATCGAGGCCTGCCGTTCTTCATTAATAAACTGCCCGTAAAAGTCACGCAGATGATCCATCGGCCGGGCTGCCGCGAAGCCGCAGACATCAAAGCCCAGTTCAAGTGCGAGACGACGAATTTCTTCCTTCATTAGAAAATGGTGAAATGGCGTACATCGTACATCGTACATCGTACATCGTACATCGTACATCATACATCGTACATCGTACATCGTACATCGTACATCGTACATCGTACATCGTACATCGTACATCATACATCGTACATCGTACATCGTACATCGTACATCGTACATCCGTTAAAACAATGTTCCCGCCGCGGCTCCCTTGATCTTCCCAAGATGCCGGTAGGCCAGTTCCGTGGCTTCCCGCCCCCGGGGAGTTCGCATGATATAGCCTTCCTGGATCAGGAAGGGTTCGTATACTTCCTCGATGGTGCCGGGGTCTTCCGAAACAGCTGTGGCGATGGTGGTCAGGCCTACCGGGCCGCCTTTGAATTTTTCAATGATAGTCGACAATATCTTGTTATCCATTTCATCCAGCCCGTGCTTATCAACATTCAGGGCTTTCAGCGCATACTGGCTTATAGCCAGGTCAATCTTACCGTCGCCTTTGATCTGGGCAAAATCACGGACCCTCCGCAGAAGAAGGTTAGCTATTCGGGGTGTTCCCCGGCTGCGGCGGGCTATTTCTACAGAAGCTGAAGGTTCAATAGGAACTTTCAGTATCTCGGCCGAACGCCTTACGATTATGTTGAGGGTTTCGGCTTTATAATAAGAAAGGCGGGAGTGTATGCCAAAACGAGATCGCATGGGTGCCGAAAGAAGCCCCGAGCGTGTAGTTGCTCCTATCAGGGTGAATGGGTTCAGTTTGATCTGAACCGATCGGGCATTCGGGCCGGTTTCAATAAGGATGTCGATTTTAAAATCTTCCATGGCCGAATACAGGTATTCCTCGACCACATGCGACAAGCGGTGGATCTCATCGATGAACAGCACATCGTGTGGCTCAAGGTTGGTGAGCAATCCGGCCAGATCGCCCGGCTTGTCAATCACCGGTCCGGAAGTCACTCTGATGTTCACCCCCAGCTCATTGGCAATGATGTAGGCCAGCGTGGTCTTGCCCAGTCCCGGTGGACCATGAAGTAATACATGATCGAGGGATTCGTTTCTTTGTTTTGCTGCCTGAACAAAGATCTTCAGGTTTTCCACAATAGCTTCCTGGCCCGAAAATTCAAAAAAGCCCGATGGGCGCAGTACAGATTCAATTTCTTTCTCTATTGGGCTGAGGTTGTTTGAGCCGGGATCAAGGTTTTCGTTCATCCACACAAAAGTAAAAAAAAAGACGGCTTCCAATTCAGGAATATTTTTATTACTTTTACCCTATTAATCCCTTAACCAGATTTTATGCAACCAGTTGTTGTAGCGGTAGACTTTTCCAACTCCTCAATTCACGCTATTGAGTATGCAATCCCGCTTGCCAATAAATTTAAGTGTGACGTTATCCTGGTCTGGGTCGATAAATTCAGTTCCAGCGAATCGCTATACCCCGACACTTCAACCGAGAACCGGAATGAAGCAAAGAAACGTTTTGAAGAGATCGTAAAGCAGTACGAAAAAAAGATGAGTAAAGGCCTGAAAATGGAATTCAAGCTCCGCAAAGGCAAAGTCTTTCATGAAGTCGATACCCTTGCAAAAACTCTCGGCGCACTTCTTGTGATCACCGGAACCCACGGTGTGAGCGGGTTTGAGGAATTCTGGATTGGTAGCAACGCCTTCCGCATTGTAACTTATGCTTCCTGTCCCGTGGTGACCGTTAGGCATGATTTCGATATAAAAAAGGGAATGGACAGAATCATTGTCCCAATGGATGGCTCCTCCGAAACAATTCAAAAGCTTCCTTTCGTGGCCCGCCTGGCCAAGCTGTTTAAATCGGAAATTCACGTTGTTGCAACCCATTCCAGTCATCTGAATTCAATCCAGAGAATTGCCGAAAAATATCTGCAAATGTCGGTGGCCTATTTTCAGGCTAACGAAATCAGCTGTGTTCGCGACAGCATCGTCTCAAACGATGTTACCAAAGCCCTGCTTCAGTATTCCGTTAATGTCAATGCCGACCTTATCGCTATCATGACCGAACAGGAAACACCGGTCAATATACTGCTTGGCGCCCAGGCCCAGCAAATGATTAACCAGTCATCAATTCCGATTCTGAGTATCCACCCACAGGAACATTTTCACCTCAAATAAGCGATGAAAAGACCTTTGTGCATTCTTGTTTTAATTTTAATTTTTTCTGGCGGATGGCGGAGCGGGTTTTCTCAGGAAGTGAGGAAAGACAGCGGGACAGTGACTATATACCAGGATAAGCTTGTGGATGAGCTGGTTCAGAAACAGATCAGGCTGAATGAAGCAGGCAGTACCCTTGAGGGGTACAGGATTCAGATTTTTTCCGATTCCGGTAATAGCTCCAAGGCCAAAGCACAGACAGCCATGGATGAGTTTCTTGCAAAATATCAGGAAGCTAAGGCGTATCTGATTTTTAAATCCCCCAATTACAAAGTAAAGGTTGGTGATTTTCGCAGCAAGCTCGACGCGATCCGTTATCTTACGCAGATTACAGCAGATTTTCCAAATGCATTTATTATACCAGACCTGATCAATTTTCCGCAAACAGAACCCTAAAACCCTTGTTTATGAGTAAAATAGTTGTAGCTATTGATTTTTCGGATTGTTCAATCAATGCATTGCTTCATGCAGTGTCTATCGCTCAAAACACCCATAGTGATCTGATTCTTGTATGGGTGCAAAAGGGGGCTCATCAGGCTGATAAATTCGGTGATAGCCCAAAAGACACTACCGGAGAGGTAGAGAAAGCATTTCAGGAACTTATAAATAAACATCAACCGGAACTGCAGGGAAATACAATCAGCTTTAAGATCAGAACAGGTAAGGTATATACAGAGATTGCAGAGGAGGCAAAAGCCAGTAAAGCGTTTTTGGTAATCTGCGGAACCCATGGTGCCGCGGGTTTCGAAAAATTCTGGATTGGGAGTAATGCCAACCGTATTGTTTCAGCATGCAACTGCCCGGTTATTTCGATTCGCGGTGGGATCAACATAAGCAGGCCACTGAAAAAAATTGTCATGTCGGTCGACAGTACGCAGGAAACCCGGCAGAAAGCTTCATTTACGGCCATGTTAGCCAAAGCATGCGATGCAGAAATTTATATTATCAAAATTTACTCTACCAAAGTAAAAAACATAAGGCAGAATGTCGACCTGTTTGCCTCCCAGGTAGAACGGTTTTGTCTTCATGAAGGGGTCAGGTTCAACACCATTGCTGAAGAAACAGTAGATATTCCGGAAGCAATTATAAATTATGCTAAAAAGATTGATGCCAACCTGATCTCCATTATGACCGAGCAGGAATCGGCTGCTTCAACACTCTGGCTGGGGCCGTTTGCCCAACAGATTGTGAATCATTCACAGATCCCGGTGCTTAGCGTACATTCAAGAGATGTTTACACGGGCCTGGGATTCTAGGTATCCGCCATCCGCCATCCGCCATCTGATATCAGATATCAGTTAAAAGCGATCAATACAATTCAGATCGTGGAATGCGATTTTCAGCCTTTCCACCATTGAAACCTGAGCGCTGCGAAGCCAAACCCTGGGGTCGTAGAATTTCTTATTCGGTTTGTCGTCGCCTTCGGGATTCCCGATCTGGCCCTGAAGAAAACCTTCATTCTTTTTATAGAATTTCAGTACGCCATCCCAGAATGCCCACTGGGTATCAGTGTCGATATTCATCTTAACCACTCCATACCCGATAGCTTCAGCGATCTTCTCTGGTTCCGAGCCTGAACCGCCATGGAAGACAAAATTCACGGGATTCGGACCGGTATGGAACTTTTCCTGGATGTACTTCTGTGAATTGTGCAGGATGATAGGCTCAAGCTTTACATTGCCGGGTTTGTAAACCCCGTGCACATTACCAAAGGAAGCGGCAATGGTAAAGTTGTCGCTGATACTTTTCAGCTGTTCATATGCATAGGCCACATGTTCTGGCTGGGTATACAAACGTGAACTGTCGATACTGGTATTGTCTACGCCGTCTTCCTCACCTCCGGTAACGCCAAGTTCAATCTCGAGCGTCATTCCCATCTTGCTCATCCGCTCAAGATAACGTTTGCAAATGTCTATGTTCTCGTGCAGGGGTTCCTCAGAAAGGTCAAGCATATGTGAGCTGAAGAGAGGCTTACCGTACTGTGCGAAATGTTTTTCACCGGCATCCAGCAGTCCGTCGATCCAGGGAAGGAGCTTCTTTGCTGCATGGTCGGTATGGATGATTACCGGAATGCCATACATATCTGCCACGGTATGAATATGCTGTGCCCCCGAAATGCTGCCGCGGATGGCAACAGACTCATGCTCGTTTTTCAAGCCTTTACCGGCGAAAAACACTCCACCTCCATTAGAAAACTGCACAATCACAGGCGAGTTCACAACTTTAGCTGCTTCAAGAACAGCGTTTACCGAGTCTGAACCGACCACGTTTACCGCCGGTATGGCAAAACTGTTTGCCTTGGCAATCCGAAAAATTTCCTTCACGGCATCGCCTGTGGCCACGCCGGGTTTTACTTTATCAAAGATTTTTTCTGACATATATATTGAATTTTATGGTTTTGCTGATGACCGTCGCTGATGATCCGGTCGATTAAAGATCAAAATTATGAAAAAAACAGCATTCTGCAAGATTTATCCGATATCAGATATCCGATATCAGATATCCTTTTTTCCTATCTTTGCCACAGATCCGGCCCCGTAGTTCAATTGGATAGAATGGCAGATTCCGGTTCTGTTGGTTGAAGGTTCGAATCCTTTCGGGGTCACCACTTATAAAGTTAAACGCCTGTAAATATTATAATTACAGGCGTTTTTCTTTAACTTGTGCCTTATTTGTGGAAAAAACGGTCAAACAGATGTTGAAATTCCTGGTCATTCGCATAACCCAATTTAAACTACCGGCTATGTCGATTTGTAATTCCATTTATCAACGCATCATAAAAAAATATGGCTAATCACGAATGCATCGAACAGACAACCCAACATTAACACGGGAACTTACTATGATCGCATCAATGTCGTATGAGAAGATGCAAACCTGCCATGAACCAAGATTCCCCCTCACCCCTGATGCCGTGGAAATTGCAAAACTGCAGGGAAGAAATGAATATCATCCGGATGGGAAACTAAAGGTTTCGGCGATGTACCGCAATGAAATCCCGGAAGGAATAAGTATAGAGTACAAACCTGACGGTACAATTTTATTTAAATAAGAAAGGAAAAGCAATATGAATAGAAAAAGAACACACACTACAACAAAAAACACTACCCGCAATGGTCTCCGTTTGCGGAAAGAAATCGCAATATTAACAAGGTGATGTCATCGGATTGCTCATATCCATTAACAAAACCGGAAACGCTGTTTGTTATTACATTGATTAATTCAGGTAATTCCAGATTCCATGATTTTTTAATTATTTCGAGTAAACGCCCTTCACCATAAAGTTTCCGATCGATATTCATGGCTTCTGTAATTCCATCGGTGTACATGAAAATAGTGTCATTTTGCTTAAGTACTATACGTTCATTGCAATACTGTACATCTTCAAAAGCTGCCAGGACCATCCCGGCCGATATTTTTTTGTATTCAGCGCTTCCGCCATTCAGAATCAGAATATACGGGTTGTGACCCGCATTCGCATATTCCACCTCCCCGGTTTTTATATTGAGTATGCCAAAAAATAAGGTAACAAACATACACTGATTGTTATCTTTAAACAGTTCATTGTTGACCTTATACAAAACATCTGCCGGATTTAACCCGCTCAACGCGATTGCTTTCAGGAGCGTATTGGTCATAGCCATGAAAAGAGCAGCAGCGATGCCTTTATCGGAAACATCCCCGATTGTAAAACCCAAATGTTCATCATCGATCATAAAATAGTTATACAAATCCCCGCCGACCTCCTTCGCCGGGTACATGGCTCCACGTATGTCAAAATCTGTGCGGGCCCCTGAATGAGGATATCCTTTGGGGATCATGCCTGTTTGAATAGCTTTTGCAATTCGCAGCTGGCTTTCCATCTTTTCCTTGACCGTCGTAGTATTTCGAAGATCGGTTAAATATTTCTGCAACGAAACCTGCATTGTAAAAAATGCCCGGTAAAACAGTCCGACTCCACCTGTACTTTTTATAGAGATTTCTTTTAGATGACTCTGACTCTCTTCTGAAAGTTGAAAATCAGTTTTCACAAGCTCATTGGTAAAAGTTATCAGCTCTGTTAATGGTTTTGCAATCTGCTTTATAATAAAATAGGCCAGCGAATTAGCAATGATCAGAATAACCAAACCGAATATCGAATAAACAATAATAATCTCTGTTTCGAGCTTTTTGATAGAATCATACGAATAATCGACTCCCACAAAGTATTGCTTCCCTTTGGCTGTTGTAAATGGTATAAAGACTGACCTTACATAACCTCCGGAAGTTCTGAGTTTGAAAAATTCAGGTTTACCATCTCGGAAAGGTTTAAAATAAATGGATCGGATTATTTCAGGATCATCATTATATCTGAGAAAAAACGAATTTATTTCGCCAATTTTCAGGCTGTCTTTCAGTATTTCTTCATCCGTAAAACTTGAGGAAGTAAAACGCAATTCTCCTTTATAATTAATATAGGTATATACATACTTTACTTTTACGTTTTTCGCAAATTCCGATAACTCATTTACTATTTTAAGATAATCTTCCGGTTTAATCGATGTTGAGTCTTCGATTTTATCATGATAATCATCACCGACAATTTTTTGTGTACCATAGACGACCGACAGAATCAAATCATCAATTTTGTCTACTCCTGATCTCTTCGCGTACTCAATACTCAAAGTAGCAAATCCTATGACGCTTGTCAGGAAAATGATAAATATCAAGATGAATATCTTTTGTGAAAGTGTTCGTTTCTTAAACATGGCTTATTTATTTAAGATTTACACAAAAGGTATTTATGTTCTTCCCCTTACTGAAGTGATATCTGAATTCATCCACATTCTCGCGGGCCAGCATGATTCCCAGTCCACCGATAGTTCGTTGTTCAAGAGGGATTGACAATGCTGCCTCATCGGGAATTTTGGATTCCAGCGGATTAAATGGCACAGCAGTATCTTCGAGAGTTACAGAAAATACCTTATCATCGGACGATACGGTGATGTCAATGCGACCGTTTTTTATCCCCGATTCGGTGTAGCCATGATTGATGATGTTCGTGGCAATCTCGTCAACAGCCAGGCTGAGTTTGTAGGTTTTTCCTGAATCTAATCCGAGTGTTCTTCCTGAATCGGAGATGAACTTTCGGATTGAACCCAATGAGTCTAAGGTTGCTGTAAATGTTCCGGATACGGTTGTTGTGTTCATCTTACTCCGGGTAATGTTCAACAATGGTAACACTATATATCAATCCGGTCATTCTGAGAGTTTCAAGCACCTGCTCCTGCGGTTTTACCATAAACAATTTGGCCGCAGTCCCAAGTTTCTGCTTGGCAAAGATGATGACCCTCAATCCTGCTGATGCCATGAAATCGAGTTGTTCAAAATCCATTACCAGTTCGGATGGGCGTTGGGGAATAACTTTATTGATCTCTTCCATCAATTGTGGCGCTGTTGAAGAATCCAATTCTCCGGTTAAGGTCAATTTCGCAACATTGTCGAAAGTTTCGGTTTTCACTGAAAAACTCATTTTATTTCCTCCTTTACTTTATGTGAACATTAGCTTTATTTTTCTTTCCCGATAAGAATAATTATGGACCGGGGTCCTACTAAAAAACTTTGCTGGTTTTCTATGCAGGGTTCATGAGATAATTGATGAAAATCGAATGGTGCCGGCATGTCTGTATTTACCGAGATATGCCAGTATTTGTCGTGTGGCAACCGGGGCAGCTCAAAAGAGAGAGCTTCCCAGTACATGTTCATGGCAACATATACGGTATCATCAGATAGATTTCCATTTTTTGCATAACTCCCGTCAAGCATGAACGCAAAAACCCTGCCCGCACCCGATAAATCGGCCTGCCAGGGTTTGGTTCCATGAAGTGAAATATCCGTATAACCCGTGTTCATGTAGTCGGAACCTCTGAAATGTTCTTTGTTTCTGAGTACCGGATGACAACGCCGGAAATTGATAATATGTTTAATAAAATTATAAAGTCCGGCATTCGTTTCGATTAAGTTCCAGTCAAGCCAGTTGAGTTCATTATCATGACAATAGGTGTTATTATTCCCATGTTGGGTGCGGCCCATTTCATCGCCCATCAGGATCATCGGTACGCCCTGGCTTACCATGAGCATGGTCATCGCGTTTTTTATCTGTTTTTGCCTCAGAGTATTAATAAAGATATCGTCGGTTTCTCCTTCAAATCCGCAATTCCAACTATCGTTTTCGTTGTTGCCATCCATATTGTTTTCGCCATTGGCTTCATTGTGCTTCTGGTTATATGATACCATATCGTACAGTGTAAAACCATCGTGACAGCTTATAAAATTTATACCCGCGTTGGCTCCCCTTTTACTATACATCTCGGGCGATCCCTGGATCCTTTCTGAAAAATCAGCCACCACACCTGCATCTCCTTTCAGAAATTTGCGAATTGTATCGCGGTACATCCCGTTCCATTCGGCCCATCGCCCATAAGCAGGGAAGGTGCCCACCTGGTATAAACCACCGGCATCCCATGCTTCAGCAATGAGTTTGCATTTCGCCAGTATCGGGTCATGCGCGAGTGATTCAAGAAGAGGCGGATTGTTTAACGGACTCCCGTCCTGCGCACGCCCGAGGATTGCAGCAAGATCGAACCTGAATCCATCAATATGATATTCCGACACCCAATACCTCAAACAATCTCTGACCATGCTGCGCACAACAGGATGGTTGCAATTAAGTGTATTTCCTGTTCCTGAGAAGTTAAAATAATAACCCTCGGGTGTGAGCATATAATATGTTTTATTG
Source organism: uncultured Bacteroidales bacterium (assembly GCA_903916595.1). Taxonomy (GTDB): domain Bacteria; phylum Bacteroidota; class Bacteroidia; order Bacteroidales; family FEN-979; genus CAIRDP01. The sequence continues at coordinate 10,448 of CAIWXI010000075.1, forward strand.
TCGATTCCCTTGAATGAGATGGAGGGGCCGCGATGATCGCCTTCAGCGGTATGATTAAATACCACATCAAGCATTATCTCAATACCATGTTTGTGCAGTTGTTTTATCAGGGTTTTTAATTCGTCAACCTGCATACCGTATTTTCCCATTGCAGCGTACCCCGATTTCGGTGAAAAGAAGTTCAGGGTACTGTATCCCCAATAATTAACAAGCAGCTCACCGGTTACCGGATCTTTCTTACTGTGCTCAAATTCGTCAAACTCAAATATGGGCATCAGTTCCAGGCAATTGATACCCAGTTCAAGCAGGTATTGAATTTTTTCATTGATGCCTGCAAATGTACCGGGGTGCTTTACTCCTGAAGATGGACTTTTGGTAAAACTTCTCACATGCATTTCGTAGATAATGAGATCTTCGAACGGAATTTGAAGTGGTTTGTCATCTTCCCAGTCGAAATCTTCAAAAACCAGGCGGGAACGAAAGGGGTACAATTTATCAGGCTTGGGCTGTTCAAGCCAAACCTCTCTTCCCCCGATCGCTTTTGCGTACGGATCGGAGAGGATATTATTTTTATCGAAACGATGTCCGGCTGCCGGATCAAACGGGCCATCCATCCGGTAACCATATTCAAGATTTTCGGTGTCCAGATCAAAAACGATCATCGAATAAACATTCCCGATCATGAAATGTTCGGGGAAAGGGATTTCGGCAAATGGCAGGCTGGCGTTTTTTTTAAATAATACAAGCGAACATGAAGTAGCCGCAGCGGAGTATATCGAAAAATTAACCCCATGAGAGACTATGCTTGCACCAAACGGCAGAACATGCCCTTTCCTGTATTTAATCCCATCGCATTCATGCGTGGGATAATAGTCGATTCTGGTATCTATTTCAGCCATAAAAATCAAAATGAGTTAAGCGCATCGGCTTTGTTTTGAAAAATTTCGAAGAAATTAATGAAGCCGGTAAGCGCCATAATATCTTTTATCTCATCAGATACCCCCGATAAAATAACTTTCCCGTTTCTTGATTTAATTTGCCGGTAAATCAATAGCAGCATTCTCAAACCAGCGCTGGAAACGAAATCGACTTCCGACAAGTCCAGCAGAACGTTGGTTGCTTCAGCCACTCTTTCATATAAATTAACTTGAATATCACCGGCTGTATTGCTGTCGATACTTCCCTCGATTGCAATGATCAGAATATTCCCGGCAGTTGTATAAATTACATTCATAATTCAATGGTGTTAAGTACGATAGTGATCCAGCCAGGTTTTTGGCGATATTTTTACTTTCACCCTTATCTGATTGCCGGTTTCAGGTAACTGAACGGTCAGCTTGTCTGCATCGAAGTTGGTGTAAGGTTTATCATCTATAAAGCACTCTTCAATAACAACACTGTCGGGAGGAAGAATATCAGGAGAAACATGAAGTATGTTATCCTTAAATCCGTTGGGATATGGTTTGAAGTACAAATACAGTGGTTGTTTGGCAATCAGCAGGTTTATATAGGTAGCCGACAGGTAGCAGAGTTCCATACTATGGTACGCGCTCATCGAGTGACTTCCTTTGAACCGTTCGTTGCCTAACAGATAAGGCAGGCCATTGGCCAGTGTGTTGAAATAGACGCCCCCATCATCGCAATCAAGAAAAAAAGCATTATAAAAGGCTGCCACTTCACGGGCGCATTTGTTATATTCGTCATCCTTCAGAATTCCAAATAAAATAAGATATGCAAGGATGGCTTGCTCCTGTTGCCACCAGGCTTTTCGGTCATGCCAAACAAAACGGTGATGCCTGCCATCGGGTTTGAGCACTCTTTCCACCATATCGTACCAGCCGCCTCGCTGTCTGTCGCATCCGGCTCCGGGCATGATCTCAGCAATTTTGCGGGCGAATTCGACGTACTCTTTTTTTGGTTTCAGCGATTGCATCCTCATCAGGTTCCATGCGATCTTCAGGTTATGACCAACAACAGCCCTGTTCTGCTGCCAGCCCCATGACTGGTCTTTGCTCCAGTCTTCAAAGAATTTCTCCTGGACGAAAGGAGAGTTCTCATAGTCGGGGAAATATTTTGTGATAGTGTCAAAAGTGTATTCAAGGAACTTAGCATACCTGGGATCTTCAGTAGCTAAATACAGATTAATGAGATATGCAGGAGCATGGTCGCCGACAGAATTCCAGTTTTTGCGTGCGCGGTTGTGTGCAAGCGATTCTGCCCGCGGGTCGAGAGTTATTGGGTCGATATGTGAAAAATACCCTTCGCCTTTTTCATCTTTATAGAATTTGTCAAAAAGGTCAATTGTTTTTTCGATGTCGGAAATTATTTTTGGATCTCCTGTAATTCTGTATGTTTGGGTGGGTCCGGCAAGGGCGTATATCTGCTCATACATCGGGATTGAATCGTAATCATCGCCAAATTCCGAGGTAAGAAGTTTTGTCTCTTTTTCACCCTCCACCTTTAATCCGTGATACCAATAAACAATATCTTCATCTTTATCATAAAACCGCATATGGTCGCGCAGATAGTTGGTGCCTTTTTCAGCGCCTTCCAGAAACTCATCTTTACCTGTTAACAAGTAGGCTGAAGCAAGCCCGAAAATCATTCGTGAAATGGTATCTGTTTCCTGCAGGTAATCGCCTTTCTTTTCTCCGCCAAGGTGAAGGAATGTACGATATTTTTCATAATCAATATTTTCCTGCGGAAAGTTAAATTGCCATTTCAGGTAGCTGTTGCCAATTGAATTGATTTGCCTGATCCACCAGTCGGGTTCCTCATGCCGGTATATTCCGGGGCCTTCACCGGGGAATACCAGCGACTGGGCTTCAAACCGGGAATGATCTTCGTTGCCGGGATAAAATGATCCGTAAGCAAATACAAACTGCCGTGGCAGTGCAAGAAGAGAATACATCCTCCCGGTTGCATCCTGGTAAGGCTCGTCGAGGTTCCTGGCCCTTCGGGCATAGGTATTTTCGGTAAGAAATATTTTGAACTCCCTGTCGTCAGAAGTTTTCAGCGAGAACCATTTTTCCTTTAAGTTAAAGTCGGAAACATATCCTGCAATGGTGTCGGAAAATGTAAAATTGATTTCCATGTCAAATTCTCCTTTATTTTTTATGGTTGATTTATTGATTCAAAATTAACAATGTTTTCAATAATGACCTTCCTGAATGAATTATTGAGTTTTTTGCAGATGTGATGTAAGCCAGAGGTGCAATCCCTGAGTTGCCGGGATGAACAAGATAACAACCAGCGCACCCAGAAGCATAACTGTATTGAAGAAGCTGCCCCAGATGCCGACACTGATAGCTAAGAATGCTGCGATGATTTTATAAATAAATAACTGCCGGTTATTTTTTTTATGAAATTTAATAACCCTGTAGTGATGATCACTGTTTTCAGAGACAAGTCCAATCAGAGCAGTGATCAGTAATATGCCTGCAACGGCTCCGCACAGCAGCCAGTGAACAGACAAAGGAACAAGCTGCGTTTGTGATGCTGATACAAGAGCCAGTATTCCCGCTCCGACAGCGGTGATACAAAAAGCCAGAGGCAGATGCAGATAGCTCCAGCTTAATATATACCAAACGTTTCGCTTGAAAATCCGGTACATCACATGATCAATGTAAAGCCACCACAGGAGAAAAGAAATGCAAAGACCCAGTGCGCAATAAATACCGGTAAGTAAAGTGAATTCTTCATTTGCAGCAAGCCCGTTAACAGAGCCGATAACAGTTTCACCAATGGTAAGAATGATTAATAATCCAAACCTTTCCGGAATATGTGAAGCGCTGATCTTTGGCAGTCTGGCCTGTATGCTCAGCGTTGCCAGCGGAGTGAGCATTTCGATGAGCAAACCCGTTCCCCAAAAGAAATATTTGCCGGGCGCAGGAACAAAAACTGATGCAACCCAAAGGGCTACAGATATCATAAACCCAGCAGTAAAAATGTATGCAAGTTTACTTTCAAGCTTGCTTTCTCCGGCTGTCAGCCAAAGATAAATTATCAGCAGCCTTGAAAAAATGTAGGATAACGCGAAAATATTTGCTTTGTCTCCAATGGCAGAATGTATCGAAAAGGCCAGTCCAGCCATGGGTATCATACATATGAAAATAAAAATTCTGTGGCGGATATCATTCACTTCATACCTCTCATTATAATAGGTAATGCTGTTCCATATCCACCAGGCGGGAATAAACAGAAAAATAAAAATGCCAACGCCTTCGAAGGTCGGATGCCTGAACAGGTAGTGAGACAACTGGGACAAAACAGTCACGAACATGAGATCATAAAAAAGTTCAAGCCACGAAGCTTTTCTTTCTTTGTCGATGTTTTCGTCGGTCCTGATCTTTGGCTTTTGCCACCAGATATGCTTCCCTTGTCTGAAAACCTTCATTTATTTATCCTTATATCCCTGACTTATTTCAACTATATTTCCTTCCGGATCTTTTACCCAGACAGTTTTCCATCCCCTGGTGAAATCATCGAACGCCATTGGTCCCAGGGTGATGATGGCATCACTTCCCATCTCTTTCAGCTTTTCGTCAACATCCTCTACCGTGAATGCAATATGCCGCAGGCCGGGGTAATGAGGTCCGTCGCCATCTGCAAAAGGGACCGGCCGTTCTTCGTCTATCGAAAAAACTTCAAAATAAAAACCATCTTCGTTTTTCAGGAAAAGAAGTTCTTTACCTTCCCCCAGAGCAATGGTTCTTGCTCTTTTAAATCCGAAATATTTAGAATAAAATTCTTCAAATTTCTTCTGGTTCCTGCAGGTAACTCCAATGTGGAAGAATGAAGTCTTTATCATAAGGAATTATTTATTTTTCAGATAACAGTTCAATAATTTTTTTTGCAAAAAAATGAGCATGGCCTCCGGAACGCGCTGTAACAAGGTCTCCGTCTACTACAACATCATCATTGGTATAAATGGCGCCATATGCCCTGGCATCGCCAACAAGATTATTATGGCAAACCAGTTTGCGTCCTTTCACCAGTCCGGCAGCAGGAGCTACAAGCCACAAGCCATGGCAGATAATTCCTTTAAGGATATTTTTTTCAGCGAATGCACGTTTTAAAAATTCCACTGCCGGTGGAAGTATTGTTACATCTTCTGTCCAGCGCAAACGGTCAGATACCATACCTGATGGTACGATGATCGCTGAGTAACTTCTGAGTTCTTCGTCGCTCATATTTTCAAAAGTCTCTGAACATTCCATGGGAACTTTATATTCATGACCTTGAAAAGTCAGCCGTTCCTGTCCCCATAAACGTGAAAGAAAATGCACTTCAGCTCCTTCTTCGGGAAACCGGTATTTGTAATAAAAGATTTCATTTTCGTAAAAATCAGATTCGAAAAGAATTCCTATTTTTTTGCCTTGTAGTTTCATATCATTTTATTAAAACTCAATTATTTTACCGGATATCTGATCCAGGAATGGTTTAAAAGGTTTTGAATCGTGAAAGTTCGACATATAGACAATCTTGCCGTTTTCAATCCTGAAGTAATTCATTACTCCGCATTCAATAGGTAAATCAGGGAATTTGGCCGCAATGGCTGAAATATGCGAAACTACAGCTGCTTCATTGTCTTCAATGATGATATGCCCTGGATTGTTCTGAAATTTTCTGTAGGCCTGTCCCATGCCGTCCATCATCACACGGAGTATTGCCAGCGTTTCGATATGTCCTGCCAATTGTTCATCCATTATCATGTCTTCCGCAAAAAGATCGCACCATTTTTTCCAGTTGCCGCTGTTGGCATATTCATAGTACAGCTCTATGATCTCTTTTGTTGTCATCTGAATTTAATGAAATTTTTGTACAAACTATTCAAGCACTTCCACCAATTTATTTCCAAAAGCAATTGAAGATTCGACAGAGAGCCCTGTTACGAATGGATGATCGTATATGCATTGTGGCTTTTCCCTGTTTGCGGTGAAGTCGGAATAAACTTTTCCATGAGGACCTACGGCATCTTCAACGATCACTACCAGCGGGAATGCAAATCCCTGAGTCACCAGATCAGTTCCGGGGTTTTCTTTGCTGGCCCTGTATAAAAGATAAGGCAGGGGTCCTGTAAAATCCCATTCGCGCGGATGGGCAACAACATTTTTTCCGTAAATGATGCTGCGGTGAAATATGTCAGTATCTCTTGCCCAGACGAATGTGCCGACGGCATAACATAAAGCACCTAATATTTTTCCGGCTTTCCACGCATTCACGCAAAGGGCGTGAACAAAGGGATTCCCGACAAGGTCAAGGGCAGCACCAGGTCCGCCGACAATTACAAGCGCATCGTAATCTTCCATTTTCGCATCTTCAATTTTTATGGGTTCATTCCATTCGCCTGTATCCAGGATCTGGATGATGCGGTCAACAACTTCAGGTGGATTCACATGATAGTTTTGCAAGGGATCAACGAAATCCTTGTCAACACTTAACATATGAGGCAGGGGAACGATGCCTTTAGGGGTTGCCAGGGTCAGTGTGTGACCGGCTTTGTTTAGTGCATCCCATGGTGCCTGGAGTTCTTCGCCCCAGAGCCCGGTATTTGATGCCAGGATTAAAATTTTTTTTGCCATTTTTTTATCTCCTTTATATTAATTTATATGTGATTTGATCTTATTTTTATTTTAGTCCGGAATAATGCCTGAAGATTTTTCCGTCTTTGAGAAACAACGCATCATATACTTTGGCTTCCCCGTTTGCAGTGTTTATGGTGGCTTCAAGGAAAATGCTGTCATCAGTGATAGCCAGTTTTTCAGTTGAAACAAAACCTCTGTATACATATTTCATGTAATCGCCCAGTTGTTTTTTCAGCGCTTCTTTTCCTTTCACATAAATGGGTTCCGGGGCCACAAAGAGGATCATCATGGCGTCATCATGATAATCATGATCAACAAGTGCGTCGGCATCATTATTGGCTAAAAGCGATAAATGGTTTTCGTAAAATCCCTGGTTTGTCATCATATCATTTTTTATGTTTTGATCATTTTAGGAAAGCGTACCATCGGGATATTGAACCATCCCGGCAAAATGGATTTTAATTTTTCCGTTTTCAAGAACCCAGCTGTCGGCGAATCTCATTTTGGCTTCGCCTTCTTTGGTTTTCATGGTGATCTGCTCAGTGATCATCAGGCATTGGGGGTTTTCAGTTTCCCCCCAGAAAATAATTTCCGTATCCAGTCCGTCAATACCGAGAATTCCCTGCATGTGCTCCCGTAATTGAGTTTTACCTTTATAATAAAGGGGTTTTTTCATAAAACTGCTGATAAGCAAACAGTCATCAGTGTATTGATCCAGCAGGGCATCTATGTTTTTATCAAGGATGTTCCGGATGTGTTCGCGGTACATCCGGCCCAGTTTGGTGTCGGGAACATTTTTCATTTTTCAGAAATTAAAGTTTGGCTGATCCTTTATGATATTTAAGTTCGTCGACGATATAAACTGTGATCACAATTCTTCCGTCTTCGATGGCTACTTCCCAGGTTTGGTAAGCATCGCATTTTATCCTTTTGCTGAACCGCGCAGGAGGGTTCCATGCGCTGGCTTCCCACTGAACAACGACTTTTACATTGGCAGTCTGACCATCGGCTGCGATTTTCGATTCAACCAGTTTTACGGTGTGCACTTCGTCAAAAAAAATGCGGATTACACCCTGGTACCAGGATTCAAAGCTTGCCCTTCCTGAAAGTGTGGCTTCAGGGAATACCATTTTTACATTCTTTTTTGAAAGGTTGTCAATGAAATCAACCTGTGGTGCATGAACATCTAGAAACCCGTACCAATCAATTGCAAATTGCTTAATGGCTTCGGCTGTTAATTTTTCCATAACTTGTTTATATAATTTGTGAAGCATCGTTTATTTAAGAACAAGGTCAATTAAAAAAGGTCTGTCATCAGAAAACATCTTTTTAATGGCCGGTAGAATTTCTTCCGGTCTTTCCACTCTCACTGCATCGACACCCATTGATTTTGCAATCATGTCGAAACGGAAACCCGGTTCCGACAAATCAAAACTCACCGGGAAATCATGTTTCTGAATATCTCTTTCTTTCCAGTACTGATCAATATTCAGCTGCAGCAAATGATAAGAGGAATTGTTGCATACAATAAATTTCGAACCGATCTTGTGTCGTACTGCGGTCCACAATGCCTGTATCGTGTACATGCAACCTCCGTCACCGGAAAATCCGATAACAGTTTTATCCGGATGGTTCAGTTTAACACCAAGCGCTCCGGGGAACCCAACACCCAGGGAACCGCCTCGTGTCACAAAGTAAGATCCCGGATCAGCCGGAGGAATGTAACGGGTAATAGACGGAGAACAGGTAAGCGCCTCATCGAAAATAATGGTTCCTTCCGGAATATTTTTTGACAACACTTCTGCAAACTCCGATATTTGAACAGGAAGCCGGCCTTTCAGTTTTTTATCTGCTTCAATTTCTGCAGCAATCTTTTTTGATTTCGTATCTGAAATTTCTTTAAATCGTTTTCCCGCCTCTGTTTTATATTCAGGAGTCATCAATGCTCTCAAAGCTTCAGACAATGCAGCAAGTGAAAGTTTAGGATCACAGACAATGCCCAGGTCTACGCGATGATTCTTGGCAATCTCATAAGCATTCAGATCAATATGAATTATTCTGGCTCCTTTTGCATAGATATCGTCAAGGTTTGGAAAAACTTCAGGAACCATATACGTACCCACAATCAGGTTAACATCACCTTTTGAAGTAATCGGAAAACTGGATGTTCCGAACATATGTCCGGTACTTCCCTGATATAACGGATGTTTTGTATCCATCATCACGTCGCCAAAATCAACACCGTAAACTTCTGCCCCCAGTAATTCGGCAATTTCAGTCAGTTCTTTACTTGCGCCTGAATATGCAGGGCCGTCACCACAAAATATCATTGGTTTCGTTGCAGCAAGAAGCATTTTTGCAGATTGTTGTATGAGTTCCTTTTCTGGCACCACTCTTGTCGACGGGATGCATGAAGGAAAAACTTCTTCTTCATTTATCATATCAAGAACATCCATTGGCAGGCAAACATAAACAGGCCCCATCGGTGGAGTAGCTGCTATTTTAATCGCCCTTCGTATAGTCCTTAATAATGATCTGGTGTCAGTAACAAGAGTTGAATATTTGGTAACGGGAGCCATCATTGCAACAAGATCGTTAGCCATCTGGCTATCCATATTCATATATTTAACGCCTGCATCTCCACCAATGACCACCAGAGGGGAATGGCCTCTTTTTGCCTGGTATAATGCACCAACGGCATTACCGATACCCGGTGCGCTGTGCAATTGAACAAGGGTTGGTTTTTGAGAGGCGCGGGCATATCCGTCAGCCATTAATACTGCGATACTTTCCTGCAGGGTAAGTATATAATGCATGCCGGGATAGTCCTTCATGGCATCCAGAAAACCCTGTTCAACAGTTCCGGGGTTGCCGAACATGTATGACATGCCATCGGAGAGGAACTGTTCAATGATTTTTTGATTGCCTGATTTACCAGCCATATTTTTTTAATCCTTTGTCTAACATTTGCACAAGAACATCTCCGAATTCATAAGCACACTGTAAAGAGCGGGCTGTGAGGAATGGATAATCAAGAACAACAGAGGTTTCTTTTCCGAAGTTCCCATGATACTGACCTTCGGGGCCGACAGCATCCGTTAAAACATATTCCAGAACATAAGGCGGGGGGCCCATATTAAAATCGGTATGCAGGAAGCCTGTACCGTCGTGATAATCATACTCTATGCAGTGACCTGTAACATGTTTTCCTTTTATGATGCATTTTCTTTCATTGAAATCGCGGGCAAAAGCCAATGGCGCAACACCATAGCATATTCCGGCAATCGGCATATTCTTCCGGTAGAATCCAAGAATCAATTCATGAAGGCTTTGGTTGTTCACCATATCAACAATAGGCCCGCTGCCTCCGACAAGGAACAAGGCATCATATCCGGAGGTCAGTTTTTCAACAGCCTCTTTAGTCTTGATATAATATGCTTCTAATTTGCGTAAAAACTCAGGCGCACTATAATATGGACGTTCAGGAATGTATTGCTTGAGGTTCATTGGCCCGGAGGTCAGGTTTTTTTCTATGAATTCCTTAACTTCTTTTTCGTGACGGGGTGTTGTAACACAGACGCCAAGGGGAGGGTCACAATAGGTTTGATCATAACTTGGTGGCAAAGCATCAGAGGGTTTTCCGTTTGGCGTCATGAAGCCGACCTGATAACCGGCCGCTTCAAGTTTATTAAAAGGACCAACTAATTCAATGCCCCAGTATCCGTATTCGGACAGGATGGCTAAAACTTTTTTTGTGCTCATGATATATTATTTAGGGTACCTCAAAAAAACTGCATTTATTGATGCCAATCTGCTCATGATAGGGGGGGCGGACCACGATAATCATCTTTTCTTCTTGAATCTGGCTTAGTATTTCTTCTTTCAGTCTGTCCTCAAACTTTATGGCTGGAGTTGCTTTAATTTTCTGTTCCTCAGTTTAAATTGAATATTGGGTTGATTTTTATATTTAACAAAGATATTTAATTTTAGGTGATCCTTATGAGATGTTATGGTAAATTCAAAATTCTTTTGTGATTGAATTTTCTATAACTTTGAATTCCTTAACAAGCAAGATGAAAAAGAAACTATCGACAATTGGAATACTGTTTATGCTGGTTCTGAAACATCCACCAATGCCAGAATTTTCAAAGATGAAAATAAACACGAACTTTTCGTCCCATCTATTGGCGATTATATTATTTGCAGGTTTTCTTTTCCTGCTTTCGGGATGCAAAAAGGAGGAGCCCACACCCGTTCAGCCAGGGGTTACCTGGCAGTATATCGAAACTTACGATCTGCAGAAGCTCAATCATATCCTGAACGCGGAACTTGAGGAGTTCCTGACGACTTCAACCATGCATCTGGCCGACTTCCAGGGCCAGTTTGCAGTACCGGCATACCCTGTAAAATTATATCGGGTAACCTATCCCACGGTAGTTCCTGAACTCGGCATCTCCACGATGGCTTCCGGTCTGGTGGCCATTCCCGACAACGGGCTGGATTCAATGCCCGTCGTCTCATATCAGCATGGAACTGTAGCGGCCAGGACTGCATGCCCTTCCTACCCCGATTCATCGCTGGAAACCAGCCTGATGATCGCGCAGTTTGCCTCCCAGGGCTATATCGTGATCGGAGCCGATTTCATTGGTCTCGGAGTTTCAGATCAGCCCCATGCAGATTTCGTCAGACTCAGCACAGAACAAGCATGCATCGACATGCTGAATGCAGCCGATAAGGTTCTTAAAGAACAGAAAATCAGGAAGGGGCCTCTGTTCCTGCATGGCTGGTCGCAGGGAGGATGGGCCACCATGACCTTTCTGAGGAAACTGGAAGCTATGAACATAAGCGTGACGGCTGCATCAACAGCCTGCGCCGTTGCCGACTTTTTCCCCCATATGGATCGCTGGATCAACGATCCGCAGCCGGGCGATTCTCCGGCTCTGCCGGCTGTAGTTGCCAATTGCATTTTTGCGTGCGCATATTATAACGGGCTGACAAGCCTTCCTTCCTATGCAATCAAGCCTGAATATTTGCAGGCTTCAAAAGATCTTTTCGAGTGGAAGATGGATCTGAATACCTTCCTTTTAAAAACCACAATGCATGTCAGGGATTTACTGCGGCCAGAATTCCTGTCGCCTGGAAATACCGGAAGTGTTCCATTCTGGCAGGTCCTCGAGCAGGCCCAGTCTTACCGCTGGCGATGTCAAACCCCGCTCAGGATGTATTATGGCGAGGTCGATAATATCGTCCCGATATTTCTTGCCACGCTGCCGGCAGCTTATCAGAATCAACTGGGCTGCAATACTATTGCCATTTCGGCAGGAGCGACAGCCGATCACAGAGCAGGCTATGTTTACTCCCTTATTCATGTAAAACCATGGTTCGATGAGTTTTTGAAAAAGTAAAATCAAAACCAGCTCCATCCTGCCAGCACTTGTTCTGGGCGACCAACAAAGGCTTCTGATCGATTTAGCATTGAAGTGTACTGTCATTCGTAATAAACCTCGATGCTTAATCAAGGTACACCCCGGTGCCCGCTACCAGGACTTCCCCACGTACGACAATCCGTTTCACAAAGGAAGATTTGCGCAGGGCTTTTGTAGTTCCGGGTTTTGGCCAGAGGTAATCGACCCAGCCCTGACCGTTGTCAATTGCCATCCGCACTGGCCTATTCCAAGGGCTCTCCCCATTACGGGAGATTTCACTGGCCGCGTCTTTCACGAGATCTACCAGGTTAATGGTTTCCTGAAACTTGTATTTGGATCCTTGTGCGAAAAGTTTTCCATTGCCGGGGGAGGCGATTCCGGTCATCAGCAACAGAACGGCAGCGCAAAAAAACACAGCCGTTTTTTGGAATGTGATCTGAGCTTTCATGACACTGAAATTAACAGGTAAATATAAGAAAAATCGATGCGAAAGTCAAGTCTTTCGGTGGGAATTATATCGTCAGTCGCAAACATACCCGGTTTTTAAGTATTTTCGCTGTCAGGGAAACCGTGTTTTAACCCCCATTTATCATGAACCATTCGAAAATCCTTTTTCCCCGGTATTTCAGATACATCGGGATCATCCTTACATTAGCTGGAATTGTAATGTCGGTAATCAGGTTTGGATTTGGTGTCAAACCCGATTTCCTCGAAACGAAAGTGTTTGTTGTATATGCAGCCTACCTTCAGACTTCCGAATTCAGGTTTATCACCAATAATATCAGTGAAGAAATATGTGGAGTGACTCTCCTCCTCGGCTTGTTCTTTCTTGCCTTTTCGAGATTCAAAACCGAAACAGAAGAGATCTGGGCACTGCGCACAAAATCTTTTATATATTCTTTATATACCCATTCAGCCTTGCTGCTTTTCTGCCTGCTGTTCATCTATGGCTGGGGTTTTCTTATCGTGATGACGGCAAACCTATTTCTGTACCTTTTGTTTTATAACTTATGGTTTTACATGCTTTTATTCCTGGCCTCGCACAAAGCAGAAGGATAATATTCGTACTTTCGTAACCTCCAAAAAAGATTCCAGTTAACATCTGCTCAACCTCCAAATCATAACAGCAATATCATATGAAAAAACTTTTTACATTTTTCTGCCTGGCGCTCCTCGTCCCGGCAGTCTGGGCTAAACATGTCCCTCAGCAGGATGCAGCTAAAGTTGCTATCAGCTTTTACAAGCTGAATAACACCCTGGGTGTAACAGCTCCGCTGCTTTTATCCCAGACTACCCGTTTATGGGAGAATGTGCCTTCTTTCTATGTTTTCCGCTTTGTATCGGGAGGGTTTGTGCTGATTGCTGCCGACGATGCGTCAATTCCTGTTCTGGGTTATTCATTCGAGAATGATATGCCTGAGGCAACAGACAATCCGGCAACAAAAGAATGGCTCGACAATTACGCCAGAGAGATAGTATATATCATCAACAATAAACTCGACAACTCGGTCACTCTTAAGGAGTGGAATTCCATCGAAAGCCTGCAGCCGCTTGCCCCTTCCAGAGATGTTGCGCCTCTGCTGAACACGACCTGGGACCAGGGATGTTATTACAATACCCTCTGTCCGGCTGCCGGCGGTGGGCAGTGCGGTCACGTATGGACGGGTTGTGTTGCTACCGCCATGGCCCAGGTCATGAAATATCACAACTACCCTCCCCAGGGAATCGGCCAGCATACCTATACCGATCCGACCTACGGACAGCAGACAGCGAATTTTGGAAATACAACTTATAACTGGGCTACTATGCCCAACTCAGTCGGCAGTAATAATCCCGCCGTGGCCACCCTGATGTATCATGCAGGTGTTTCGGTCGATATGTCGTACGGCACCAGCGGGTCCGGCGCTTTCAGCGAGAATGTACCCGCCGCCTTACTCAATTATTTCAATTATCATCCCGATATCGATATCAAATACAAGGATAATTATGCCAACGTTGAGGATTTCAAAGCCTTGCTAAGGGCCGACCTCGACAACAATCTTCCGATGTATTACAGCGGTTCCAACCCTACCGAAGGACATGCCTGGGTTTGCGACGGATACCGCCTCAGCGATGGCAAGTTCCATTTCAACTGGGGATGGTCCGGATCAGCTAACGGCTATTATGCCCTTGGCAACCTCAACCCTGGAGGATATACCTTCAATAACAACAATTCCGTTGTGCTGCATATCAAACCATACAATGCCAATCTTGTCGTTAGAATCACCCATCCGGCCGACAGAGCCGTTATCGGAGTGGGTTACAGTGTCGAAATCAATGCCAGCGTGCTCAGGGGTTCTGCCAGCATGATGAAAATATTTATCGACGACGTCGAGAAATTCTCTGTTACCAGCGACTCTATCTCCTACACATGGAACACCTCAAGCGCTGATCTTGGTTCGCATATTGTGAAAGCATTTGCATACAGTGCAACAGATACGGTATATTATAAGGAGCTGGTGAACGTGGCCGAATGGGTCTCACAGTCCAGCGGATTTGCCGCTCCATCACGAGCCCTCTCATACTTATCGGCTCTCGACAGCAACAGCGTATGGGCCACGGCATCAGACGGGAACAACATGACCGGCGCCTGTTCCGATTTTGCAAAAACAACCAACGGAGGCAACCACTGGACTCCCGGCGTGATCACCAATACCACGGGCCTTGCTTCAGCCATGATTTTCGCCATCGACACTTCTACAGCCTGGGTGGCCATGTACAAAGTTGCGGGCAGTAAACCCATGGGTATTTATATGACTGCGGATGGAGGAGCTACCTGGGCCCGCCAGACTACCGCTTCGTTCAGTAACTCGGCATCCTTCCCGAATATAGTCCATTTTTTCAATTCCAGTGACGGGATTTGCATGGGCGACCCTATCAGCGGTAAATTCGAGATTTATACAACCTCCAACGGTGGTACGAACTGGGCTCTGATAGCAGCTGCAGGCAACCCTGCTCCCCAGAGCGGTGAGTTTGGCGTTGTGGGCTACTATTGCGCTGTGCATGATACGATCTGGTTCGGAACGAATAAAGGAAGGGTATATAAATCGGTCAATAAAGGTGTTTCCTGGACCGTGGCCTCTGCTCCCGGTATGAATGCAGCCTATGTGAAACCTATGTTCAGAAACGGGAGCCACGGCTTGTTACAGGATGAAAGTACAGGTATGGGTCTTCTTTGCGAATCCTTCGACGGGGGAGCTACCTGGACCCAGCTTACTTTTACAGGTTCTGCCTATTCAGGAGATATTGCATATGTGCCCGGTACGGTGAATACATGGGTACGATCGGGTTATCAGTCCAACCTGGGTTGTGCCTATTCCTTCGATGGCGGTCACAACTGGACCGATTTTGTTGGAACCACCGGCGCTGAGTACTACCAGATGTCATGGGTCAACAATCACTGCGGATGGTCAGGGAGCATGAATACCAGCCCCACCGAAAACGGAGCATACAAATTTATCGGACTGCTCCAGCCCTCTTTGCCTCCACCCCAGAATGTGATGGCTGCAGCAACAGCTCACGATGTTGTCATTACCTGGGAAGCTCCGTCATACAACCCCGCACAGATGACATTGCAAGGTTATAATATAAGCCGCAACGGGACAAAGATCAACCCAAGCCCGCTTACTGTTCTGAATTATACTGACCAGGGCGTACCCAGCGGACAGCAAACATACTGCGTTATGGCGCAATATAACGTCGGGGCTTCACCCGACAGCTGTAAGACCGTTGATGTTGCTGTTGGGATCAGGCCTTCGGGCGACCAGCCTTCATTGCTGATCTACCCAAACCCCGCTCACGAAAGAATTATGGTAAAGACCGCCGGCCAGAATCCACTGATCAGCATCTATAACCAAACCGGAAATCTGATGCCGCTGTCTGTAAAAAATCTGTCGGACGACCTTTCAACCCTCGACATCTCAGAGCTGCCGGCAGGAATCTACCTGGTTTCGGTGAGCAGTTCACAAGGGATTGCAAGGACTAAACTGGTTGTTTACTAATACTGAGGGATACCCGGGATTGGTCTGTCTATTTTATTTTACTGACGCTAAACTCCACCATTACCGGAAGATGGTCTGATGGGTATAGCCCGTTCCTGTTATCTGTTATGATTTCATAGCTCATTACTTTAAAAGCCTGAGTGTTCCTGGTGAAAATGAAATCGATCAGATTCCCTTCGTCGGGATGATAGGGAAAACCGACAAAGGAATAAGTGGGTTGCTTCAGAGTATCAGAAAGGGATGTCCTTGTATCTGTAAGAAAGCCGGGGATTGATTTATTCGTGAGCAGATGGTAAGCCTCTCCGGAGGAAGTGGAATTAAAGTCACCACATAAAATTACCGGTCTTCCGTATGTGATTTCTTCGATTTTCTTTCTGATTAACCTGGCGCTTTCAAGTCTCGCTTCCTCACTCTGATGGTCAAAATGAGTGTTGAAAATAAAAAACAACTGCCCGCTTTGTTTTTCCCTAAGCATCAGCCAGCTTACAATCCTGGTACACGCGGTATGCCAGGATTTCGAACCCGGTATATCGGGGGTCTTCGAAAGCCAGAAAACGGCACCATCTACCTTTAAAAACCGGGATGTCTTGTAGAATACAGGGGAAAATTCACCGGCCTTATTTCCGTCATCCCTGCCTGCACCTAACCATGAATATTCTTTCAGAGTATCCCTGAGATCAATCAGCTGATCGTAAAGAACTTCCTGTAAACCCACCAGATCGGGCTTGTATTTTAAAAAAACATCATACACCATATCTTTCCGGTGGTCCCAGTTATAAACACTGTCGGCCGGATTATTATAACGGATATTGAAGGTCATTACCTTTAATGGTATCTGGGCCGGAGCAACGAGGCCCGCGAACATACATAGGAGAAGGAGAAAACAGGTTTTTGCAAGTCGGGATTCACGATTCGCAAATAACCTGCGGCCGCGTGAAAAAAAAGCATTTCTTTTCGTGGGGTAATCCATTTGGTCAAAATTAATTTCTGTTCCGGGATCAAATTTAAGCCTTTTTGACGTAGATTTGTAGTAAAGCCAGATTCTTCAATATCAAAACATGTTCAGTTCAAAGCCCCTGATACCTCCTGCTGCGATCAGTGTTTGCCTCTGGGTACTCATATTATTATTCACGGCGGATGGCTTTACCCAGAAAACCCTGCTTCTCGAGAAAGTGGGGACCAGGAGGAAATTCTTCTTTCATGATGAAGATAAATTCATGCTCAGGACCGTCAAACCTGATACTTTTGTTTCAAGCCGCCTTTGGGATTTCAATGAGAAAAACCTCAGTCTTCATACCTATATACCCTTCACAGTTGAGTATGATAACATCAGGTTTGTTTACAAGGATTACAAGTTCGTTAAAAAAATGGGTTTTTACTGCATCATCTTTTCAGGAGTCACGTTCACCGCTATCTCTATTAATCATCTCCTGAATAACGAACAGGTCGTTACACCCGATATGGCTTATCTTACATTACCATTTCTTGGAGTCGGAATACTATGCCTTTCGCTTTCAAGAGAGAGAATGAAAATGGGGCTCAGATGGAAATTAAAATTTCTCGACATGCCGGTATTTCCTATTGATGGACGCTGATAAAACAAAAACTATGAAAAAATTACTGATCACTTTCGTATTACTCGCCTGCGTTATCGTTCCTGCCCGGGCCCAGGAGAAACCCGCTCAGAAGTTTCATGAATTCGGGATCATTTTTTCAAACCTCGATAACTTTGGCCTGAAGTATAAATATGGTGGCCAAAAAACGATGCTCCGTGTGAGCCTGCTTTCACTCAACCTGGGCTCAAATAAACAGTGGGGCCGTGATATTGATTCCAACAGCATAAAACAAAGGAACTACGGAATTGGTTTCCGAATCGGCCTCGACCATAAGATCCCTTTGTTCTCAACCTTTTCCCTTCTGATCGGAGGTGAACTTGGCATGAATTATAACAACGGCTATTATTATTCAGAAAGCAAAGGCGCCTCGGTTTCTGAGCGGAAAAGCTGGAGTATCTCACCGGTCATTTCATTCATTTTTGGGCTCAATTATATTTTAAAAGACCATCTTGTTCTGGGTGCCGAGATCAATCCGACAGTTTCTTATTCATACGGTATCACGAAGTTAATACAACCCATAGAAGCCCAGGTTACTGCAAGCAATTTCGGATTTAGCCTGGCCACATCCGGCGCCGGATTGTATATCGCATACAGGTTTGGTAAATAAATCCTGCGTAAATTTGTCATATAATTAAAGGTTGTAAGATTTTATAGAATGAATTTTTTCTCAAGGACAATAGTTTCTGTTTTTGCTTTATTCATTATAACGTTTCAGCCTTCTCCGCTGATTGCCCAGAATAACGGAACAGCAAACGATTCCCTGCATTCTGTAAACGCGGGATATCCTGTAAACCCATTCGGAGAGACCTTGTTTTATATTAAAGCGGGAATAGGGCCTTTTTCGGCAAAGGACAGGGCTCAAACGGTTACCGGGATTATCAGGAAGCTCGCCACAGACCCTTTTTATTCAAGCGATTCACTGTTGATTTCGAATAAAGAAGGAGAAGTAAACCTGGTATGCAAAGGCCAGGTTATTACAGCAGTAACCGAGGCCGATGCAAAAGCCGAAAACAGACCGGCCGACATGATCGCATACGAACGGCACAGACTTGTTGCCGCTTCAATTGAGAAACACATTGAACGGAATTCCGAAGAGGGAATTCTTAAAAGCATCATGTTCTCGGTAATAGTGCTGATTCTGCTTATCCTCCTCGTTTACCTGGTAAATAAACTGCATCATTTTATCGACAAAAGGATACACCAGGCCAAAGCCGGCCCGCTTGCCAAAATAAAAATCCGTGATTACCAGCTCATCCCCCTTCACCGGCAAATACGCTTGCTTCACATTACGAATGTGTTTTTCAGGTATGGGCTGATTGTTCTGATGTTCTTTAGTGCGCTATGGTTAACCAGCTACCTGCTGCCTTGGACCAAAGCCTATTCTCTTATCTTCCTGGGGTTCATTATTAAGCCATTGAAAGATTTCCTCAATACTCTCTGGTTTTTCATACCCAATCTGCTCACTATCATTGTTATTGTTTTTATAACAACCCTTATCATCCGGTTTTTCAGGTTCATGAGAACGGAAATAGAAAAAGGCGCTATCAAGATCAGTGGTTTTTATCCTGAATGGGCTCTGCCTGTTTTCAATATCATCAGGTTTCTGATCTGGGCCTTTTCGATCATCCTGATCTATCCTCACCTGCCGGGATCAGATTCTAAGGTTTTCCAGGGAATGTCGGTATTCATAGGACTTCTGGTTTCACTGACTTCCGCGAGCATTCTCGGGAATCTGGTCGCAGGTTTTGCCCTGACTTTCACCAGGGCTTTCCAGATCGGCGACCGCATCAGGGTTGGCGAAAATGTAGGCGATGTGATTGAAAAGACTATGGCAGTTACCAAGATACGCACCATCAAGAATGAGATCATCACCATCCCCAACAGCAAGATCCAGTCATCGGAAGTGGTCAATTATTCGACCCTGGCCGGGGAGTCAGGACTGATTATCCATACTACCGTTACGATTGGTTATGATGCCCCCTGGAGGCAGGTACATCAGCTTCTGATCGATGCTGCTAAAGCAACGGATCTGCTAATGCTTTCTCCTGAGCCTTTTGTGCTTCAAAACGGTCTTGACGATTTTTATGTGTCGTACCAGATCAATGCATATACCCGTAACGCATCGAAAATGGCCGTAATCCTTTCAGACCTTCATAAAAATATCCAGGAAAGTTTTAATAATTCAGGTGTCGAGATCATGTCGCCGCATTACCGGGCCTTGCGCGATGGTAACCGGATTGCAATGCCCGACGATCATCTTCCGGATTCATATACCAGGCCTTCATTTGGCGTGAATCTAAACAAGGAATGAGACGGAATTACTTTTCTCTTGTCCTGCTTATTTTACTGCTGTTTCAATATGCCGCCGCCGCCCAGGAGCAGTCTCAGATTACTGAGCAGAAAGATATCTTTGACCTGATCAGGTCCAAAAAATCGAAAGAGAAACATCTTGATGATACTATTGTCATTCAGCCTCATAAACTGTATATCTCCGCCTTCCCTATCATTGGATATAATCCGGCCCTGGGTGCCGTAGTCGGGGCAACCTTCAATCCGGCAGTATACTTCGGGAATCCCAGAAATACTCCTATCTCGGCCTTTGCCATGAACCTGCAGCTTACCTCCCAGAAGCAGCTGATGGTCTCGCTTCGCTCGAGTATTTTCACCAGTAAAGCCAACTATATTTTTAAAGGGGACTGGAGGTTTTACATGTATTATCAGCCCACCTACGGACTGGGTTCCAATATCAGCGGAGTGGATTCTACCAGCTGGATCATGCCCAACGGCGATATCGCCGCTTCAGCCAGCCAGGAAGCCGAACCCATGAGGTTTGATATGGTCAGGTTTTATGAAACAGTCAACAAGCGGATCAAAGGGAGATTTTATTTAGGAGTAGGCTACAGTCTCGATTATCACTGGGATATCGTTGATTCCAAATTGAATCTTGATTCGGGCCATGTGTTCCTGACCCAGCATTACATCTATTCGGTCAATAACGGCTTTAATCCGAAAAACTATTGCACTTCCGGACTGGTATTATCGTTTCTCTTCGACAGCCGCGACAATACCTGCCGGCCAACCAAAGGGATTTATGCCAGCATCATGCCCCAGTTCAATCTCACATGGCTGGGGAGTTCGAAAAGTTCGATAGGCATTTATACTGAATTCAGGACATACGTGAGGCTCTCGAAGCGAAATCCGGCCCACCTCATCGCTTTCTGGTACAGCGGAGGTTTTGTCGCCTCGGGAGTGCTTCCATACCTCGACCTGCCTGCAATCGGATGGGATACCTACGGAAGGACCGGCAGAGGGTATGTGCAAGGGAGGATACGCGGAGTAAATTATCTGTACGGCGAAGTGGAATACCGTTTCCCGATCAGCGGTCCCTCAAGGATCTTCAGCGGCGTGGTTTTTTGCAATGCAGCCACATGCAATAATGCCGACAATTCAATCAAAGTACTGGAATACATTGCTCCCGGTTTCGGCGCCGGACTCAGGGTGATGCTCAATAAAAAGTCAAAATCAAATGTGACTATCGACATGGGCTTCGGACTGAACGGATCCAAAGGGCTGTTCCTGAATATTAATGAAGCGTTTTAATGATGTACGATGTACGATGTACGATGTACGATGTACGATGTACGATGTACGATGTGCGATGTTCGATGTACGATGTGCGATGTACGATGTACGAATTATCCGATATCTGCCATCACTCTACCGGCACTATAATCCTCACCGCCCTTCCTTCTTCATAAACTGTTTTTCCATACTGTTTACCAAGGCGGTACATCGGATAAAGGTCCCATACAACTGCTGAAATCTTTTTGAGGTGGAACTCTTTCGAAGGGTCTTTCAGATCGTTAAGAATTTCTTTCGGGAAAGCCCCGTCGCGCCTGCAGATCTCCCAATCCCTGATGGCATCGAGGAGCTCAGGAGTGAGTGGGTTATTTCTCAATGCTTTCAGGCTGGTCGCCATACCGAAACCGGCATTATAACCTGCCGCCCTGGCCAGCATCCACTCCATCTCAGCCAGGGTTGTGCTGTCGGTAAGCAAATACCACCCCAGCATATGCGGCATCAGGTTACGGGTGAACAAACCCTGGTTGTCGATACGGTACTGCTGCATGCTCTCGGTAAACCCGCCGTTCCATGGCTCCCCCCAGTTGCAGTATGTGTTGATATGCCAGTAAAACGGCTTCGACATGCTGGTTCCGTTCAGCACCGCGTGATCCAGGTTTTCGTAAAAGGCTTTGGCAAAGATCTCCTGGGCATAATCTCCCTGACCCGAGGCAAGGCAGCCTTCAAAACCGTCGAAATCCATCTGTGCAAAGCCGGTTTCATTGAACCGTCTGGCCAGATTTACTGCGATTTCCTGCTGAAGCTCCAGGTTTGGAAAAAATACCAGATAAGGGTGATCGAGTAATTTATTTACCTCTTTACCCTGCGGATGTGGTGAAGGTTTTGTTCCGAATGCCCCGCGTTTGCATCCTTTCAAACTATACGGACTGGCGGATGTGGCGCTGCTGTATGTAATCAGCTCGTCGTCGATACGGACCGTGCGCAGCCAGTCGGCTTTTTCGTTAGTGAAATATTGAGTTGATACGAGCTGCAGAACAGTATCGGTTTCAAGGATGTCTGTTTCAAGCCGGCTGCTTCCGGTAATCGCAAGTCGTGAATCAGGAACAGGGGTCACATAGGGATCATTCGTGTTTATGAAGTTTGTAAGCGTATGAGCGCCTAGCAGGATACCTTTGCTTTTTGCTTTTTCCATGCAGGTTTTCAGTCCCTGCAGTCCGTGCGGAAAGAATTCTTTACTCAATTCATAATGCCCCCAGCTGGCCCAGGCATTCATATGATAAAGAGTTTGCAGATTCGCCCTGCCCGTGTATCCCAGCATTTCGTCGATGGTTTCCTCTGAATAATCGGCAATGAGATATGACCTGCCTGAACGAGGCGAGCGTTTCGACCACATACCTTCAATTAATGGATGGGGTAGTCCTTCGGCCAGTTCAATGGTTTCGATCCGGCTTAGGATCTTCTCTGACTTGCAGGCAAAAATTGCGATTTTTGATCCCTTCACTGTCTCTCCTTTAATTGGCTCAACGGGCATATCGGGAAACTGCCCCCACCATCCTTTGACTTTACGAGGGCGGGAACGATCCATGCTGTAGGCCTGTATCACTGAACCAAAGTTGGTTTTCTGCGCCGAGCTGCTTCTTGATGGATCGGAACCTTCGTCGTTAAGAGGGAATCCTCCGAGTGTTTTTACATTCAGTGCCATCAGGCCGATTGCTGTTGAATCGTTGCTGCTGATTCCCAGGATCTCGGCTACGGTTTCTCCGATACTCAGCTGAACGGGGCCCCAGCTGATAGCGTCGACCTTATTTTCAGGATACACACCGGTGATTTCAAAACTAAAGTAAGCAGGTTTTATGGTCACTTTCAGGTCTATCGTGACCTTGTTCAAAGGGAAGTAAAAACGTAAAATGCCTTGCTGACCGTGAATTGTCAGACTTGAAGGAGACTCCCATCCGCTATCAGTCCTGATTTTAATAAGAAATGACACATCCTCTTTAAAGAGACATTCTTTGTTATCGGAAAGGCTGATGAGTGATTCAATCTGCCCTTTGCTTCCGATCACTATCTTCAGCTCATCATTGCTGAAGGTGACCTGGGCAAACGCATGAAATGACATACACCAGAAAATAAATGCAGCAACAACTGAAAATCTGATTCGTTTTCTCATCTGAAGAAGTGTTAGTAGAGGGGAATAATTCAAATCCGGATGTAAACCTAACAATTTTTTTTAAAAATATTTTTCATGATCTATTTTTAGTACATTTAAGTCCTCAAAAACTTTAATATAATCTGACCATGGAATATACTATTCTAAAAATTTCCATCGCCGATCGCATTGCAACGGTGACTATAAGTCGGCCGGCTGTGCTGAATGCCCTGAATACTCTGTTTTTCAAGGAAATGGACCATTTTTTACATGATCTCCAGGCCAGGGATGATGTGAGAGTGCTGGTGATAACCGGTGAAGGCAAGGCTTTTGTAGCCGGCGCCGACATTGCGGAGATGTCGGGGATGACACCCGAAGAGGCATTCGAATTTTCGAGGTTTGGCCAGAATGTTTTTGCCAGTCTTGAAAAGCTGCGCA
Organism: uncultured Bacteroidales bacterium; assembly: GCA_903916595.1. Classification (GTDB taxonomy): domain Bacteria; phylum Bacteroidota; class Bacteroidia; order Bacteroidales; family FEN-979; genus CAIRDP01. The sequence continues at coordinate 34,283 of CAIWXI010000075.1, forward strand.
TCCCGGTCATTGCTGCTGTAAACGGATATGCCCTGGGCGGGGGCTGTGAACTGGCTATGGCCTGCGATTTCAGGATCGCAAGCAAACTGGCCAAATTCGGACAACCGGAGATGAACCTCGGACTTACCCCGGGCTATGCCGGGACCCAGCGTTTGTCGAGGATCTCGGGAATAGGAAATGCCCTATATCTCATACTTACTGCTGATACTATTACATCTGATGATGCCCTGCGGATAGGCCTGGTTCAAAAGCTCTGTGAACCTGAAACCCTGATGGAGGAAGTGATGAAGCTGGCATCAAAGTTAGCTTCCAATGGTTCCGGTGCATTACCGGCCATCAAGAAACTGATCCGCGACGGGATTTCCCTGCCATTTGAGGAAGCCAGCATACTCGAAGCCAGGGCATTCTCCACATCTTTCGGTGAGGCTGCTACAAAAGAGGGGATGAAGGCGTTTATGGAGAAGAGGAAACCCAACTGGTAAGGAATAACGAATATTGGATATTGAATTTTGAACGGCGAACTCTAAGTTCAATATTCATAATTCGTTAATCAATATTCGATATTCAAATCATTTAAGTAAAAATAAGAACCCCAAAATATCAAACCAATGACTTACGAAGAAAGACTACAGCACGTCTCGGTGCTTGGCGCCGCCGGTAAAATGGGAAGCGGCATACTGCTGCTCACGGCGGTCGAAATGGCCGACCTGAGCCTGAAGCCCGTGAACAAAGGCAAGACCTTTGTATTGAATGCCATCGATGTTTCCGATGAAGCCTTGTCGGGCGTTATGCGTTATCTGAAAGCCCAGATACTGAAAATTGCCGAGAAAAAGGTGATCGGACTCAGGGCCATTTATGCCGACCGCCGCGACCTGGTCGATAACGACGAGATCATCGCCCAGTACATTTTCGATGTGATGAATGTGGTAAGGCCTACGACCCGTCTTGAAGCTGCATACGATTCGAATATGATCTTTGAAGCGATCAAGGAAGATTCAGCTCTTAAAGTCAAGATCTTTTCGCAGATCAGTCAGAACAATCCGAAGCAGCCCTGGTTCTTCACCAACACTTCATCCATCCCCATCACCGTGCTGGATGAAGGCGCCGGGCTTGGCGGCCGCATCATAGGATTCCATTTTTACAATCCCCCCGCCATTCAGAAACTGGTGGAAGTCATCCGCAGTAAACATACCCTGGATGAAGTAAACGAGTTTGCACTGGCCTATGCAAAAGCGCTTCGCAAAGTTGTAGTACCGGCGAATGATATTGCAGGATTTATCGGCAACGGACATTTCATGCGCGATATACTGTATGCCGTGGAAGAAGTTCACAAACTACTCAATGACATGTCGGTCACGGAAGCTATATATGCCGTAAACAAGATCAGCCAGGATTATCTTGTACGACCTATGGGCATTTTCCAGCTCATCGACTATGTAGGCGTCGACGTTTGCAGTTTCATCATGTTCGTGATGAACCCGTTTACGAAGGATGAAGAGATACATAGTCCGCTGTTGGACAAACTCCTGGGAATGGGAGTCAAAGGCGGTCAGTATTCTGATGGATCACAGAAAGACGGCATCCTGAAATATGAGAAAGGAAAGATCGTTGCAGTGTATGATCCGCTTAATCAGGCTTATGTTCCTGTAAGTCAGTTCCAATCGAAAGTGGATGAAAAACTGGGTACAATGCCTGCAGCTCCGGCATGGAAGACCGTTGTGGGTAACAAAGCCAAGGACGATCTCCTGAAACCATATTTTGCCCGGCTTACAACCGCTTCATCACTGGGAGCAGGCATCGCCAGGGATTATGTGAAAAAGTCGAAAGAGATAGGCAAACACCTCGTTTCAAGCGGAGTTGCCTTTAATGATGCCGACGTGAATACGGTGCTGCTCACAGGCTTTTTCCACGCTTATGGTCCGATTAATGAGTATCTTGATTAAAATGTTTTTAAAATGAAAAAACTGAGAAGAAAAGTATATATGGTGGCCGGGTACAACACCATTTCGATGGGTAGCGGCCGCAAGGAATTTTCCCCAAAAAGGGAACGACCTGGCCTTGAAGACTATATTAAAGAGGCAGGGCAGGGTACTCTGAAACAGATTGGAGGCGCACAGAATGTGGATGAATGTGTGATCGGGAATTTCATGGCTTCACGTTTCAACAGGCAGGCCAACCTGGCGGCGTTCTTTCCTTTTATTGATGAAGGATTACGTTATAAACCCGCGACACGGGTAGAGGGTGCATGTGGAACCGGCGGACTGGCTCTGATGAACGGGATCAAAAGTGTACTCGCCGAGACTGCAGAAGTAGTTTTGGTTATTGGTTTTGAAGTACAGAATACGGTGAAGGCCATTTACTGTGCCGATTTCCTGGCTCCGGCAGGCTGGGCGGCGAATCGTAAAGACGGGCATGCTTATTTTTTCCCGGGACAATTCAGTGAGAGGGCCGGGGCTTATTTTGAAAAATTCGGACGGGAAACCACCCGTAAAGGATTTGCACGCTGGTACAGGAACGCGATTGAAAATGCAAGATTATGTCCTACGGCTCAGGAATACCATAATACGATCAAGGATCTTGAAGCCGCAGCCATGGTGGAACCCAACGCAAAAGCTTTTCTGGAAAACCTTACGGCACTTGATTGTTCCAAGGTTTCAGACGGGGCTTCGGCTATTGCCATCATGAGTGAAGAAGGACTGAAACGTTGCGGCATACCGGTTACGGATGCAGTAGAGGTAGTTGGCTACGGACAGGTGGCTGAAGACATCACCAAGCCTCCTCCCGATAAGACGGCCCTGACAACCATGCGGCAGGCTGTTTCAAACGCTCTTGAGTTTGCAGGAATAAATATCGGGCAGGTGGCAACGGCTGAGATTCACGACTGCTTCACTGTGGCCGGTATTATGGCCGTTGAAGCCCTCGGATTAGCGGAACACGGAAAAGGTCCCGAATATGTTATTGCAGGGAATACTGCCCGTGACGGGAAGTTTCCGATCAATACAACCGGAGGACTCATTGGTTGGGGGCATCCCACAGGTGGTACCGGCGTTCATATGGCCGTTACCCTTTTGGAACAGCTTAAAGGCAAGGCAGGCGCGGCACAGGTGAATATCCCTGATGACCGTCCGTATGGACTGATGGCAAATATGGGAGGAGACGATAAGACGCTGGTTGCGATAGTAGTAAGAAAATAGTGAAATGGTGAAATGGTGAAATGGTGAAATCTGATATCCTCCATCCGGCTACGAATTAACTAAAAAGGACTATGAATTTCGAACTAACTGAAGAACAGCAGATGATCCGCGACTCGGCCAGGGACTTTGCAGAGCGCGAACTCCTTACCGACGTACTTGAACGAGACGCTAAATCTATTTATCCCACTAAGCACGTACGCCGGCTGGCTGAACTCGGATTCCTTGGAATGAACATCTCTCCCGAATGGGGTGGGGGGGGGATGGACAATATTTCCTATGCCATAGCTATTGAAGAGATATCGAAATGCGATTCTTCTGTGGGGGTGATCCTCGCTGTACATAATTCCCTGGCCTGTTATGGCCTTGAGTGTTACGGGACTGGCCAGCAAAAGGAAAAATACCTCAGGCCAATGGCTACGGGAGAAAAAATCGGCGCGTTCCTGTTATCTGAGCCGGAAGCGGGTTCTGATGCCAACTCACAACGTACATCCGCAGTCGATAAAGGAGATCATTATTTACTTAATGGCGTAAAAAACTGGATCACCAGCGCAGATAAAGGATCAACTTACCTTGTCTTCGCACAGACCAATCCTGAACTGAAATCGAGAGGTATCAACGCATTCATTGTTGACCGGCATGCTGCCGGCATCAGCCTGGGCCCGCATGAAGATAAGATGGGCATGCGCAGCTCCGACACCCATTCGGTGATGTTTACCGATGTAGTCGTCCCGAAGGAAAACAGGATAGGGGAAGATGGCTTTGGGTTTAAATTTGCAATGAAACTGCTCGAAGGCGGCAGGATAGGGATCGCTGCTCAGGCTCTTGGCATTGCTGAAGGAGCTTATGAAAGGGCTCTGAAATATTCAACTGAACGAAAGGCTTTCGGGACCCAGATCATTAACCACCAGGCTATTGCTTTCAAGATCGCCGAAATGGCTACCCGTATAGAAGCAGCAAGGCACCTGGTTTATAAAGCTGCATGGCTGAAAGATAGTCATCTGCCATATGGAATGGAAAGCGCCATGGCGAAGCTTTTTGCTGCCGAAACAGCGATGTGGGTTACTACCGAGGCGGTACAGATACACGGAGGCTATGGCTATGTAAAGGAATACCACGTGGAACGCCTGATGCGCGAAGCCAAACTCACCCAGATCTATGAAGGCACTTCAGAAATCCAGCATATTATTATTTCACGTGCAGTGCTGAAACATTAAAAACGTTCAGCGTTATGGCATTTATGTAAAATATTACGGTTGCGGGGATTTCTTTCAACATTTGCCTCATGAATTCGACCTTGATTGTTGCTATTGTTTTTATCAATGTTGCTTTAGTACTTTATACTTTTGGAGTTTGGGCTGAAAGGATTCAGCGCAGGCTCAAATGGTGGCATCTTGTATTTTTCTGGGGAGGGCTGGTGGCCGATACCACGGGAACTACCGCCATGAGCATTCTCGGGGGAAGCCTGTTCAGGCTGTCGTTTCACGGGATCACAGGAAATACAGCTATTTTGCTGATGCTGTTCCATGCGGTGTGGGCAAGCATTGTGCTGATCAGGAACAATGAAAAACAGCTGGATAGCTTTCACAAATTAAGCCTTATTGTCTGGCTCATATGGCTCATCCCGATGATCAGCGGCATGATTTTCGGGGCAACCCACTGAGTAATCGTAATTCGTAAATCGTAAATCGTAAATTATTATAGGTGTTTCCATCTCACCACCACGTTTGTCCTGGGGGGCAGTGAATGCAGGTAAGCATAGATCGCAGCAAGGTCTTTAACCTCCATCCCGGCATACATGATCCAGGGCATAATGGTTTGCATATCCTTAAGTCCAAGTTTTGGAGCCTTGTAGTTTTCAGGATCGTAGCCCTTGAACCGTTTGATAAAATCTTCCCTGCTCATTTTTCCGATCCCGGTTTCCATATCGGGAGTAATATTGGGGGAAGTAAGGACCCCGTTTGGCATGATGAATTCTCTCCCGCCCGAAAAAGACAGGGCTTTCACGATCTGACCATGCTCAGCCTCCGTATGACATTCAATACAACCGGATGCCCTTACCAGGTATTCCCCGTACTTCACTGAATCGGATTCAGAGGGCCTTTGAACCGGATGCGCAGCAACAGGAAATATACGTACTATCATGTTCATGGGGAACGCAGGGTTGGAAAGCGGAGGGGTGTTATGTATATCGGGAATGGTTCTGATATAGGCAATGATGGATAAAATATCCTCTGTGTCGAGCGTTCCGTAGGCAAAGTAAGGCATGACGGGAAATAATGCCCTGCCATCCCTGCCCTCCCCGCTTGTGATCGCCCTGTAAATCTCAGCGTCGGACCAGTCAGAAAGGTTAAAAGGAGTGATGTTCGGAGATGAAAATGAACCCGGGAATCCCATCTTTTGATCGAACACCTCCCCGCCTTTTCCAAGGGTGCCGGGGATAGGCGGTCCGGAAAACCTGTCCCAGGCCCGCGTTGAATGGCAGTCCATGCAAACCGTCACATGGTTCGCCAGGTACCTTCCGCGTTCCACATTTTCAGCAGTGGCATTCACTTTAATACTCTGCAAAGGCACATTCGGCAGTGCAAAACGGATGTACAGCATTACACCCGCAACGACCAGAACCAGCGCGGAAACCAGTCCGCCCAGTATCCATACCCAGGTTTTTCTTTTCATACTACAAATATGGCAAAGAATTAGGCCTTTGTCAATATTTAAATGAATTATTTTTGCTTTTATTAATTACTGCGGATGAAGACCGGCGGCACAAAAGGCGTGGACGAAATGATCAGGATAATCAATGCTCGCGAGAATAACCTTAAGTCGGTGACCCTCGATATACCAAAGAACAAGCTTGTGGTTGTAACCGGTGTTTCGGGATCGGGCAAGTCTTCCCTCATCTTCGATGTACTATACAGGGAAGCTGAATTCAGATATTTCGGATCGTTTTCTTCTTATACCCGTTTGTTCCTTGGTAAAATAAAACGGCCTGATGTGGAACGTATCGAAGGGCTTTCGCCTGCCGTGGCTGTTAACCAGGGACCGGCGGTTAATAATCCCCGGTCGACGGTCGGAACGATCAGCGGGATTTATGATCATCTAAGGCTGTTGTTTGCGAGAACCGGATATCTGATATCAGGTATCCGATATCCGATAAGCCGGAGCCTTTTCTCCTTTAACACACCCGAAGGGGCCTGCCCTCAGTGCAAGGGACTGGGTCTGGAGGACCGCCTTGACCCTGAACTTCTGATAGAGGATGCGACAAAATCCATCCGCCAGAGGGCAATGACCATCACCACCCCGAACGGCTATATTATGTATTCGCAGGTTACTCTCGATGTGCTTGACCAGGTATGCAGGGCTGAAGGCTTCAACATCGACATCCCCTGGAAGGATCTGAGCCCTGAAAATAAACATGTGATTTTTTACGGCAGCGACAAGATTGAGATTCCGTTTGGCAAACATCCTCTCGAATCGAGGATGAAATGGAGCGGCATCACTGCAAAGCCGCGTGAAATGGGGGTTTACAAAGGCGTTATTCCTGTGATGGAAGAGATCCTGAAGCGCGACCGCAACAAGAATATTCTGAGGTTTGTAAGAACTGCCTGCTGCTCTGTCTGCGGGGGGAAAAGGCTGAATCCCCTTGCCCTTTCGGTGAAAGTGGGGGGATGGGATATTGGCGCCTTATCGGCTATGCCGGTCACAGAGATGTCGGAGGCCATTGCCGCTATTGAGTTTCCTTTAGTGCACAAGCCGGTTGCCGGGGAGATCCTGAGCGGTATTTCTTCACTGGTGAAGGTGATGAAACAGCTTGGACTTGCACATCTTTCGGCAGACAGGGAATCGGGAAGCCTGTCGGCAGGCGAATCTCGCCGACTGAAACTTGCGACCCAGCTTGGGTCTGGCCTCAGCGGGATGATCTATGTGTTTGATGAGCCTTCAATAGGCCTGCATCATACCGAAACGGCTGCACTCATCGACGTTCTGAAGCAGCTGCGCGACCAGGGAAATACGGTGATCGTGGTGGAACACGACGAGGCATTTATCAGGCATGCCGACCATCTGATCGATATAGGCCCGGGCCCCGGTGTTAACGGCGGTAACGTTTTGGTAAACTCAGCCGTATCTGATTTAGGCGGATTGCCCGAAGCCGTAATTAACAGCAGTAAAACCTTATTATATTACTTCGGACGACTACGAGTGGATCTGACTGCTATTCCAAGGCAAGGCAGGGGAGAGCTCAGGATTTCAGGGGCATCCCACCACAACCTCAAAAACATAGATGTTTCATTTTTACTCCGGGCGCTCAACGTGGTGACTGGTGTTTCGGGTTCTGGTAAGGCAAGTCTGGTACACCAGACATTAGGGAGTTTTCTCAGGAAACAGCTGAGCGGCAGTAATGAAGAAGTCGGGAAACATACATCAATTGACGGATGGGAAGGGATAAAACGTCTGGTTGAGATCGACCAATCGCCTATTGGCCGCACACCGCGCAGTAATCCCGCGACATATACAGGCATGTTCGACCATATCCGTGACCTGTTTGCCGCACTGCCTGCAGCATTTGAGCGAGGATATGGTAAAAGCCGTTTTTCGTTCAATACACAAGGCGGCCGTTGCGAGGACTGCCAGGGAGCCGGCTACAGGCAAATGGGTATGCATTTCATGGGAAACGTGGAGGTGTTGTGCGAAACCTGCAATGGCCGTCGTTTCGACCAGGAAACGCTGGAGATACTCTGGAAAGGGAAAAACATTTATGATATCCTTGAAATGCCGGTTTCCGAAGCCTTTCTTTTTTTCGAAGGAGAGAAGAAAATAACGCGGTATTTGCGCACCATGGATGAACTCGGCCTGGGGTATCTCACTCTCGGCCAGCGCTCATCAACCCTAAGCGGGGGAGAAGCCCAGAGGGTCAAACTGGCAGCCGAACTTCTGAGGAATGCGGAAGACGGGATGCAGGATGCGGGATGCGGGATGCAGGATGCGGGATGCGGGATGCAGGATGCGGGATGCAGGATGCAGGATGCGGGATGCGGGATGCAGGATGCGGGATGCAGGATGCAGGATGCGGGATGCGGGATGCAGGATGCGGGATGCGGGATGCAGGATGCGGGATGCAGGATCCCACAAATCGTACATCGTAAATCGTACATCGTACATCGTAAATCGTACATCGTACATCGTAAATCGTACATCGTACATCGTACATCGTACATCGTAAATCATACATTGTACATCCTCGACGAACCTACCACCGGACTGCATAACGACGATGTGAAAAAACTACTCAGCTGCCTGAACGGACTGATCGACCGGGGCCATACAGTGATTTGTATCGAACACGATCAGGCTTTTTTGCGATCGGCAGACCGGATCATACATCTGCCATCTGATATCCGATATCCGATATCAGATGGCAGATATCCGATATCCGATATCAGATATCCGGCATCCTTATCCCTTAAAAATGTCACAACGCATAATCTAAAGGGGATTGACATACAAATCCCGCATGAACGGCTTACAGTGATCACCGGTGTTTCGGGCAGTGGCAAGTCGTCCCTGGCCTTCGATACCATTCACGCCGAAGCCCGGAACCTCTTTCTGGGTAATTTTCCGGCTTATGCACGTTCACGCATAGGGATGAAGGATAAGCCCGACTTCGAAGAGATACATGGACTAAGGCCAACTTTCGCCGTGGAACAGCGGGGTCTGCAGTCTAATCCCAGGTCAACGCTTGGAACATATACGGGGATTTATGATCTGTACCGCTTGCTGTTTTCACGGGCAGGACTGCAAGTGCAGGCCTCGGGGGAAGCTCCTGTGGTTGCTGCTGTGGAAGCTCCCGCTAAATCATCCGCCTTGAATCAGACTGATTCCAAATTGACGGCGTCTACACTGTTCTCTTTTAACAACGTCCAGGGCGCCTGCTTTGCCTGTGACGGACTTGGAGTACAAACGCTTTGCGATCCCGAAAAGCTGATAACAAACCCTGAACGTTCGGTATTGCAGGGAGCAATGGATGGCTCCAGGACCGGGAAATTCTATGGCGATCCTTACGGACAGTATACTGCAACGCTGAAAGCGGTGGGGGAGAAGCATAGCATCGACTACTCTCTGTCATGGGCTGAGCTTTCAGCTGAAAGCAGGAAGTTCGCAATGCATGGATGCGGTGAGGAGAACTATGAAGTGAGCTGGGAATTCCTAAGGAACAAGCGTAGCGGCACACATCATTTTAAAGGCCGTTGGCAGGGCTTTCTGCAGCTGGTAAATGAAGAATATTCCCGAAAGCATGCCGACCATCGCGGTGAGGGCATGATGAACGTGATGGGAAGCATTGAATGCCCTGAATGCCATGGCAGCCGACTCAATGATGAGGCCCGGTCGTGGGTCATCCGCAGTAAAAACATAGGGGAATTATCGGCGATGAGTATCACGCAAAATATAGAATTCTTCAGCCGCTTCGAGTCAGAGACCAGCCTGGCTGCTACAGGCCCCCTGGTTACTGAGATCCTCCGCAGACTGAATACATTGGAAACTCTTGGGCTCGCGTATCTTTCAGCTTCCCGAAGCGTGGGATCCCTTTCTTATGGCGAAGCCCGGCGGTTACAGCTGGCAGCCCAGACCGGCTCGGGATTGTCGGGAATGATTTATATCCTTGACGAGCCTACGGCCGGATTGCATTCCAGAGATACTGCGAAACTCCTCCTCCTTATCAGGGAGCTGATCAGTGAGGGAAATACGGTCATTGCAGTGGAACATCAGCGTGAAGTGATACTCGCTGCCGATCACATCATCGATATAGGCCCTGGAGCAGGGAGCCTGGGCGGAGAGATCATCGCCCAGGGTAGTTCTGATGAAATTATGAATTCCATGACATCGGTCACGGGGAAATACCTGAAAATGCTGCCGTGTAAGCAGCCCCGGCCTCTGCGGCAGCTCAAATCCGGATTGCAGATTAAAAATGCTTTTATCAATAATCTGAAAAATTTCGATGTTGAAATTCCTTCGGGAGGTATTATTTGTATTACAGGAGTGTCGGGAAGCGGTAAATCAAGCCTGATGCTCGATCTGATTCATGACTCATGGCGGCAGGGAAAAGCTGTGGGCTGTAGTGATATCAAGGGGTTTGATAGTTTTTCAAGCCTGGTCACGGTTGAACAGAACGAGGAATTCAGCTCTCCGGTAGCTGTTGTCGCAACTTATTCGGGTGCGTTTGACCTGATCAGGAAGCTTTTTGCTTCTTCAATCGAGGCAGAGTCCGGAGGATTCAGCAGTAGCCATTTCTCCTTTCTGAATAAGCAAACTCAATGTCCTTCTTGCAGTGGTATGGGCAAAACCAGGATCAGCATGGATTTCATGCCCGATGTTCTTAGTGAATGCGAGACCTGCCTTGGAAAACGGTACAATCCTGAGATTTTGCAGCTGCAGTGGCAGGGAAAGGATATTTCCGAAGTGCTGGAGCTTAGCGGTGATGAAGCCATTCCATTTTTTACCGGTCAGAAAAACCTTCTTTTGATACTGGATCAGCTGGAGGAGGCAGGACTGGGCTACCTCAGGCTCGGCCAACCTCTCAATACCCTCTCGGGCGGCGAAGCCCAGCGCCTGCATCTATGCAGGGAAATAATAAACATCGTACATCGTAATTCGTCCATCGTAAATCGTCCATCGTCCATCGTACATCGTAATTCGTCCATCGTAAATCGTAATTCGTACATCGTAAATCGTAATTCGTACATCGTAAATCTTCCCCATCCCTCTTCTCTATACCTCTTCGACGAACCTACAACCGGCCTGCATTTTGCCGACATTGAAAACCTTCTGAAGCTGTTTCACCGGCTGGCCGATGCCGGAAACACCCTGATCATAATTGAACATGATCAGCAGATCATATCGGAAGCGGATTTTATAATTGAACTCGGACCCGAAGGCGGGGACAGGGGTGGGTACCTGATATCAGATCCCTGATATCAGATATCTGATATCAGGGATGACCCCATTTTGATCTAACTTAGCAAAAAAAACCGTATGAAGAAAAGTTACTTGATTTTCCTCTGTCTGCTGATTGGCTTTACTTCCTGCAAGAAAAAGAGCAATGATAGTAACAATGCTGGATGGACAGAGGCGGATTGGACCTTCTATAACAATGTTCTTGTTTTGCAGGATAAGGCGGGTGAAAATTGGGACACCTGGTCGCAAACCATGGATTCGCTGGAAGCCATAAGTAAATTGCAGGAATTTTTCCTTAACGATCCATCGGTTTCTTCTGCAACCATTGGCAGTCAGGGGATAGCGGTGAGGTATACCAATGGCATGGGGGGTGGCATTTTTCTTAATCCACAAGACGACCCGGGAGCAGGCAGCCAAAAAGCAGCCCCCATCATAAAAATACCTTCTTCTGAGTCATATCCGAAATCGCTGGTGAATATAAAAAAAGTGATTCTCCTTAATCCCCACTATTGGGAGCGTTCCAATATCACAGATTGGATTATTCAGCATTATAATTATTGGCTGCCCAATGTAGGTTTTACTTTACAAACCATTCTTAAAAATCAGGCCGCAAATGTCGATGCCTTTACTCAACTTTCGGGGTATGGGATCATCCATATTTATTCACATGGCTGGGCATGGCCGGATGAGAAAAACATAGAAGAAGTTTATATTAAAACCGGGGAAGTGGCAAATCAGGTTACTACCGCGAAATACCAGGCTGACATTAAAAACAGAAATGTCATTATTTTACTGAGGAAGATTTCAAATTCCCAAAATGCAGAAGTATATGGAATTTCAGAGAAGTTCATCGCCGCTCACAATGACTTCAGCAAGGATACCGTATTGTTTTACGGTGGTTTTTGCTACAGTCTTTTAGGCGGATGGGACCAACTACCTCAAAAATTCGCTAAAGGTTCTTATTTGGGATTTAACTGGGCCGTCTGGACTAACAAAAATGCAGACTGGGCCGTTTCTCTGGTTGATAGCTTATGTGATACCCTGGCAAGGCCACCATACAATCCTGAAAAATGGATTACCGGATCAAATCCTCCAAAATCATACTATGATCCGGTAGAAAAGAAAACAGTTACAGTTCAGTATGTCGGTGACGGATCCCTTACTTTGTGGGAAGGAGCAAAGGCTGGTACGGTGACCGACATCGATGGGAATGTTTATCATACTGTAATTATTGGCACACAAGAGTGGATGGTTGAGAACTTGAAAACCACCCGATTGAATGATGGAACTTCATTGCCATTGGTAATGATTGATAGTGTGTGGGCGCTTTTGACTACACCTGGATATTGCTGGTATAAAAACGATGTGACTTACAAAAATATATATGGTGCCGTGTATAACGGCTTCACTGTGAGTACTGGTAAACTTGCTCCTGTTGGTTGGCATGTGCCCACAAATGTTGATTGGGACATACTAACAACTTATTTGGGAGGTGAATTAGTTGCTGGCGGCAAACTAAAAGAAACAGGCACAACCCATTGGAAAAATCCAAATACCGGAGCGACAAATGAAAGTGGTTTTACAGCCGTACCAAGTGAGTCACGCAGCGGCATGGGTGGTTTTTTTGTTAATGGGGATGGAGCCGGCGCAGGTTGGTATACTTCTTCAGAGGTCCAGGGAATTTCTTTCCAGCTTTGGTCACGGAGCCTGGCCTACTTTAATACCAGGATTTACTCAAGCTATGGTATTAATCAAGATGGAGAAGCTGTGCGTTGCATTCGCGATAAATAGTAGTATCTAATCTCTCTATGTAAATTCCCCTCCCATCTGGGGTGAAATCGTGATCCGGGATCCGGGATCCGGGATCCGGGATCCATGATCCGGGATCCGGGATCCATGATCCGGGATCCGGGATCCATGATCCGGGATCTCGACTCACGATTTTTTAGACGTGGCAATAAAGAAGTAGGTCAGGAACCCGCCAGCAATAAAGACAAGCTCTATCCCGAGAGGCAGAAAGGCATCTGCTCCCTGGTCCCAGTTCAGGCGGCCTGCCCTCGAAAGGATCTGAATTAAAATCATGCCAGCACCTGCGAACAGGGTAACAAGCCCCCATTTCAGGGTAGGATATGTGCCTGATTCACCTTCAATTGCTTCAAGGATACCGGCTTTTTCAAGATGACCGCTTTTTATGATCTTACGGCGTAACAGATAGTCGGTCAGCGCTATTAATAAAGAATATATTCCGAAGAATACTACCGCGGTTACGATTGCGGCTCCAATTTGTTCACTCATGGCTTTGGGTTTTTAATTTGTTATATGCCTAATAAGTCGATCGGAACAAGAAAAGGTTGCAGAAAAGTGATTTTTTTTTATCGTAATTCGTAATTCGTAAATCGTAATTCGTAAATCGTAAATCGTATATCCGCCATCTGTCATCTGATATCTGATGACAGATTTCAGATAAAAGTCCATTCCGTCTGCAACCTTTCCGGAATTTCAGCGACATATATAACCATGGATGATGCAGAGCTCGTCAACGCCCTGAAGGCAGGAAATACAAATGCATTCAGGTTCCTGGTCGATAAATACCGGAACCTGGTTTGGCATATTGTACTGCGGATGACGAACCGGCAGGAAGATGCGGAAGATCTTTGTCAGGAGGTGTTTATCAGGGTTTTTAAACAGATAGACAGGTTCAGGGGGGATTCCAAACTTTCTACATGGATTGGTTCTGTTACTTACAATTGCTGCGTCGACCATATCCGCAAAAGCAAAAGAGAGGTGTTATCGGTTTCCGGATCAATTGGTTCGATAAACCTGGCTCAGGCTGATGTTTCACCCCTGCTGAGCAATATCGACAGGAATACAATGAAAAAACTCGTTCATAAGATCATCGAAAAGATGCCCCTTCAGTACCGCACCGTTATTACCCTGTTTCACCTGGAAGAATTTTCGTACCGTGAGATCGAGGAGATCACGGGCATGCCTGAAGGAACTGTGAAAAGTTATCTCAGCCGCGGCCGAGAGATCATCCGCCAGAAAATGACAGAACTTGTTCCGGATATTCAGCCTGTGCTCTTTGAGGCTTAATAATATTAAATTTGCACAAATGGAAATAGAAGAATTCAATAAAAATATGGAGAGCATCATTGACGATTCGCTTCGTCAGCCCCCTGATTTTATCTTGCCCGATGATTTTACTGAGAAGCTGGTAAAGAAACTGGAGAAACAGCTCGCCTGGCAGGAACTCCTGACTGAGTTCGGACTGAAAACCGGGCTGGTACTCCTCGCCCTAATCGTAATGGGGATATGTCTTGTATTTCCAGCAAAAACAGACCCGGCTCCCCTGATCCAGTTGATCGTCGGTCATCGTGCTATCGTTTGCGGCATTATCGGTATTGCACTGTTCACCTTTATTTTCGACCAGGTGGTCCTGAAATACATGTTAAAAAAGCCCCGCACCTGATCTTATCCGATATCTGCCATCTGATATCAGATATCAGATTCTACAGGCATCTCACGAATCTCCTTAAAAACATCCTGAATCTCTTTCCTGAACCGTCCAGGCGCTTCGAGATATCCCCATCCGTCTTCTAGTTCAATAATCCCGCCAAGGGCAGAATCACCCCTTTCAATTATGCCATATGGAATCTGCTTGTCGAGAAGCACTTCCTCTAAAAATTCGGCTTCGAATTCATTGTTAAAAACCAGTATTTTTTCGAAATCTTCCATGTTGATGAATTTTCTCCTAATATACGACAAGTTTTCTCAAAATCAAAGATAAATCTACCTCCAATGATCTTTTTCTTGCCTCGGGTAAATTCTTTGCACCTCAAATCGGATCCTGTCTCTGATTTGCGACTCCCAATTCACCGTTCCCCCAGGTTTGACTTTGCATGAATTCTCTTTATCTTTGCAAAAAAAAGACCCATGCAGAAGCATATCCATGAACATTTCGGAAAAATCATAGCATTATTTAGTACAATGATCATGGCTCAGGCCATCTCGATATCGGCTTCTGCCCAGAAAAACTCTACTGCCTCTTCCTTCCCCAACCCCAAAAATATCATTATCATGATTGGCGACGGTATGGGGTTCAACTGTGTAAAGGCCGCTGATTACTTTTACGGCCCTATGCAGTTCGAATCATTTCCTGTTAAAGTGGCGGCAGCGACTTATCCGGCCAAAGTAGGGTCATATGATGATAATGATACTTCAAAACTCAAATGGGCCTCAGGGTATAATCCGGCTTTGGCCTGGAAAGATTCGGGTTACCTGCATAAAAACTTTACCGAATCTGCCGCAGCGGCAACGGCACTGGCTACAGGCCGCAAAACATATAATAATGTTATCGGGCTTTCGGTTAAAGGAGATACTCTGCTGAACCTTTGCGAACTGGCTAAAAGCCATGGAAAATCTACAGGCATCATTACATCGGTCCCCTTCAGTCATGCCACTCCTGCAGGCTTTGTGGCTCATAATAAATCGAGGTCCAATTATTCTGAGATAGCGACCGATATGTTATTCAAAAGTCGCTGCGACCTGATCATGGGCTGCGGCAATCCTGAGTTTGATGATAACGGGCTAAAACTCAGCGGGGCCTGGAAAAAATCCAGGTATGTGGCCGACAGCATGCTCTGGCTTTCACTTAAATCGGGAAGCGGAGAGCAAACGAGCTTTGTCCTTAAGGATAAAATATACGAGGTGAAAGATGTTTCGGGCGACAAAATCCCTGATCCATGGACCGTCATCACGTCTGAAAAGGATTTCAGGAAGTTAATGTCTGGGAAAGCCCCAAAACGGGTGTTAGGTATACCTGAAGTGTATTCCACTTTGCAGCAGAGCAGAGTTTTTGGAAAAAATGAAACCAAAGACTCTCCTCCATTCATCACTCCCTTTAATCCAAATCTGCCTTCCCTGGCTGAAATGGTGAGGGGAGGTTTGAATGTGCTCGACAACAACCCCAAAGGATTTTTTGTGATGATCGAGGGAGGGGCGATAGACTGGGCCAATCACGACAATCAGAAAGGACGAATGCTCGAAGAGATGAAAAGTTTTAGTGATGCCGTAGATACGGTAATAAACTGGGTGAATAAGTATTCAAACTGGAACGAAACCCTGCTCATCGTTACAGCTGATCATGAATGCGGAGACCTCTGGGGAGGAAATACGTTTACTCCATTGGCCGACAACGGAAAAAATAAACTTCCTGGCCTCAAATTCAATAGTAAAAACCATACCAACGCCCTGGTTGGAGTTTATGCCAAAGGAAAAGGGGCTGAAATGTACGATCTGATGGCTGGGGAGACTGATCCCGTGAGAGGCTTGTTCATTCAGAACACGGCTATCCCTCAGCTGATCTTCATGATGTGGGGGAAGCCTGTTACTTTCTGATCTTTTTGGAGCGCATCTTTGACTCAACAAAGGAGCTTAACAGGTAGTATAAGCCGAACAAAGCTCCGGCCATCATAATGCTGTAATAAAACGAAGGATTAGAGCCTATAAGTCGGCCAACAGGGTTTGTTATTAAGCTGAAGGAATGCTTAAAAATCTCTCCGAAGCGGGTAAAGCTGTTCAGAAAATACTGAAAAATCATTCCGAAGACGTCGAATGCTGCAACCAGCGAATGTAAAGCTTCCATAATTTAAAAGTTTTAGCAAATATACATCCGGTTGAAAAGAGTATATAGTTAATTTCGACGAAACGGGGAAAATAGCGGACGAAACGGGGTAAATTCCCGGGCTAATGTGTTTTGAATCCCTCACTTCGATCTGAATATGAGATCAGCGTAACAAACTAATAACTATTCTTTTATTGACTGCAGAGTGGCCCGTTCCTGATCCTTGTAAGTGACCTTGTGCTTTTTCCTAAGGTAACGGATGAGGCAGTCTTCAGTTGTCATTTCAAGCGTAACGCCTTCCCTGATGTGCCCGAAATCGTAAGCTGCCGAAATGTAGCTGTTTAAAGCGACGGAATATGACTTGTCAGGGTCCAGCGGCTTTCCCGAACGGTTTAGCATGACAAGAACGGGACTTTGGCCCTGCTTTCCTTTAGTTATCATATACCTCATGCCAGAAGGGATCAGGTCGATGTCCTTTTCTTTTTTATATGCATTCAGGATGAGGGAGGCGATCTCGCTTCCTTGCATTTTAAAAACCATGACTTGATTTCCGAAAGGATCAAGACGGTAAATATCCCTGACTTTTATATCTCCATCGGGGATGCTCTGAATCCTTATCCCGCCTCTGTTCTGGAATGCGAAATCGGTTTTGGCTGCCCAGGCCATGGCATCGGTCATCAAAGCGCCCAGGTTTTGTTTGCCAGATATAGACCCGACAGCTTCTCCGGCCACCTTCTCGAATTCAGGGTTGTTTTCGTACTGTTCACGTAATGCCTGTATCTCCCGGTCTGCCCCCTGTATAGATTCCGTGGCAATGAGGGTGTCGTTTTTTTCTTCAATGCTGTTCCCCCTGAAGACCAGGGAGAGCTTCCCAATGAAACGCTGGTATGACCCGGCCTGGTCGATCATCACTCCTTTATCGATCAGGGCTTTCTTGAGTATAGTATGTGAGTGACCGCCAATGATGACATCGAACGAAGGATATTCTTCGGCGAGTTTTTCATCAGTCTCAACGCCTAGATGGGTCAGGGCGATAAGATTTCCGTATTGCTTCTTCATCTCTGTATACTCTCCTGCAGTCTTCAGAGGATCGGTAAAGCTGAGGCCTTTTACTTTTGAAGGATGTGTATCGGGAATGCCGTCGTGGTTGATCTCGATGAGCCCTATAATTGGGATTTGCAGGTTTCCTGCTTTCAGAACGATATAAGCCGGAGGCTGCTTCAGGCACGAAGTACCGGTTTTTATATTGGCACAGATGAACGGAAATCGGGCCTGTTCAATTCTCTTCTCAAGAAAAGCCTGCCCAAGGTCAAACTCGTGATTTCCAAAACAGCTTACCGCAAAGCCGGCCTGGTTCATCAGGTCAATCATAGGGGCTCCCTTGTCAGCCACCATATCAACGTAGGGATTCCCCGTGAAGTTGTCGCCGGCCGATACAATAAAAACATAAGGATGGGTTCGCTTCAGGCTGTCGGACAGGTATTTCAGCTTTGCAAATCCGCTGGTACTGGCATGCATATCGTTCAGATGGAGGATGATGACCTCGGTTCTTTTTCCGGTATCGGTCTGCGCAAAACATTCGCATCCGGGATTCAAGATGCAGGATGGAATTATCAGGAGAAGGACAAAAACGGGTATTCGGACCCTGAAAAGCCTGGTATTCTGCCGGATGTGACTATATCGGCGATGAAACAACAATCTCATTTGTAAAGGAAGCGTTTAATGCTTCGTTTAGGTGTTTTTTCAAATTCCGTGGCGTGGATCTCGAACCCCGATACCATCATGTACTTGGGTACGTGATGGTTAAGGTCATGGATGTATCCTCCGAGAATTTTGGAAAGCTCTTCCTTGGTATGTCCTGCTTTCTCAACGGCATCGTAATCGGGACAGATCAGGGCAATCAGTTTTTCGTCTCGCTCCAGTACCAGCGATTCCATCACCATAAACCGGTTGTTCAGGTGAGACTCCAGTTCCTCAGGATAAATGTTCTTGCCTGAAGGGCCAAGGATCATGCTCTTGCTCCGTCCTTTGATATAGATATTCCCGTGTTTATCGGTTACCCCAAGGTCGCCTGTATGAAGCCACCCATCTGCATCCAGAACCTGGGTGGTGGCGTTTTCGTTTTTATAATATCCAAGCATCACATGAGAACCCCTAACCAGGATTTCGCCGGTAGTATGAAATGGATCGGCCGAATCAATTTTAATCTCCAGCTCGTCTACCGCTCTGCCTGAAGCACCCAGCTGCGTGGTTTTCCAGGATGCATAAGAGATTAGAGGGCCGCACTCTGTCATGCCATAACCTACGGTAAAAGGGAATTTTATCTTTCTGAAAAACCGTTCAGCTTCCATGTTAAAAGCGGCGCCACCAATGACCAGCTCCTTGAAATTCCCTCCGAAGACCAGGAAAAGTTTTTTTCTTATTTTATTGTGAATGAGTATGTTGATACCCGGTATAGTCATCATGATATTGATCGCCTGCTTGCGGAATAAAGGCAGGATCTGGGTCTTGTAAATCTTCTCGATCACCAGAGGAACACTTAGAATCAGGGCAGGCTTAATCTCCTGGAAGGCTTGCATGATGATCTTCGGAGAAGGCGTTTTAGTAAGGAAAGTGATATCGCAGCCCAGGGTAAAGGGGAAAAGGAACTCGAAAGCACAGCCATACGTATGAGCCAGGGGTAAAAACGAAAGGATTTTGTCTTTCGGCTTCAAAGGCATGTTCCTGTGAGCGAAAATAATATTTCCGTACAGACTCTTGTGCTGAAGAACTACCCCTTTGGAAAAGCCCGTCGTACCCGAAGTGTAGCTGATCACGGCGATGTCGTCAGGCGAGAATTCCTCAAAATGAATTTTCTCAGAGGTAATTTCAGCATCCGCCATCCGATATCGGATATCGGATATCAGACTTTCCGTTTTCCTCTCAAACAACACCGCGTTCGTCTGTATCCTGAAAATGGCCTTGATGATCGGCATCTCGGCGATTTTCAGGTCTTTAAAAATGAGTTCCTCCACGAACATCAGGCAGGCATCGGAATGGGTTGTAATAAAATGAACGTCGGCCGGTTTGAAATCAGGAAGGATAGGCACGATCACTGCTCCGAAAGTAACGGTTGCAATATAAATGATACCCCAGTTTGCCGAATTTTTGCCAAGGAGTACAATCTTATCCCCTTTTTTAATGCCTTTTTTCCTGAAGATCGAGTGAATATCAAGAATTCTTGTGCCCACATCTTTATAGGTGTAAGCTGATCCGCCGTAATCGGATAAAGCCCGGTTATCCCAGTTGTTGCGGATGCTGACTTCAAAAAGGGCTGTCAGGTTGTTCGGGACAGACATAGTGCTGAATAAAGTACGAAGGTCATAAAAAAGAAGTCACCTACGACAATAATCGGTCGTATAATTCAAGAAATTGCCGGATGCAGTGTTTCCAGTTGAACCTTGAAGCATATTCTTTAATCTCCTCAGAGTATAAGCCGGGTTCTTTCTCCCTCAATTCAAGGCCATTACGCAAAACTGTGGCCATAGACTGCGCATCGAAGCTGTCCCAGTAATAAGCGATCACACCACCGATTTCGGGCAGACTGCCCGCCCGGCTCAGGAAAACCTGTTTCCCTGCCAGCATGGCTTCGATCACCGGTAGGCCGAAACCTTCGGCAAGGGAAGGAAACAGGAAGGCCTTGCAGTGTTTGTAAAGCCAGTATTTCTCATCTTCATCGAGGGTACCCGCGAGGATAATGTTTTCAGAGACAGCCGAGTCGCGGATCATCTCGCGGATACTGTCGCCATATGCAGTCTGGTTGTTTCCACCCAGAACCAGAAGATGATCGGGAAAATGATCCATCAGGGGGATGAGACTGTGGAAATTCTTTTTTTCCTTAAATACCGAAAGAGAGAAAAAGAAAGGTTTTTCGGGCAGCCAGTGCGGCATTGTGGCATCAGGCCGGGGCTCCAGCTTCACTCCGTCGTTAATAGTAATAACCTCTTTGTTACCGGTTTCAACATGTTCTTTGAAAATCTTGGACGTATAGTCTGAAATCACGGTGACTGCCGTGGCCATATCTGCATTTCTCTGAAGTATTTTCATGTATTTCGCCGCTTTGGCCGGGCTTTTCTCCGTAAGAAAATTCAGGTCGTGAACAGTAAGTATGAATTTTGACTGCGGATGAGGGAGATGTGATGGAAACTGGTGGAGGCTGTGCCAGATAATTGGTTTAGGGCTGAGCCTGGGGATATATCGCTGCCAGAAGGCCGCTCTGATCCACTCTGCCCCCGGATCTTTCGGGAAAGGGAAACCCGAAGGAAAAAGAAAACCAGGCTCAAGCGTTGATGGACAGTACTTCATCAGCTCATCGGCGAAGTTAAGCGAATACTGCCCCAACCCGGAGTACAGGTCGTTGGTCTTATATATGTCGACAAGCAGTTTCACCATTTCACCATTTCACCATTTCACCATTTTTTTCAGCAAAGAAACAAAATTCGTAACTTGTCTGCCCAGATTATGCTGAATAAATTTCTCAACGATCTTCGTAAAAAGGACCACAAACCAGGTTTTGGAGGTCTCGACATACTCCATTACATAGGCCCGGGCCTCTTGGTAACCGTTGGTTTCATTGATCCGGGCAACTGGGCATCGAACATTGCGGCAGGTTCCCAATACGGCTATATCCTGCTATGGATGGTCAGCCTTTCAACGGTCATGCTCATCATTCTTCAGCATAACGTGGCCCACCTGGGTATAGCCACCGGACTATGCCTGGCTGAAGCGGCCACGAAATACATGAGGCCATGGGTGTCAAAGTCGGTTCTCTGGTCGGCCATGGGCGCCTCGGTGTCCACCTCCCTGGCCGAGATCCTGGGCGCTTCCATCGCCATGAACATGCTCTTTGGAATCCCTATACCGGCAGGCGCTATACTTACCCTTGCCTTTGTAATGGTCATGCTGTTCACAAATTCATACCGCAAGATCGAGAAATTTATTATTGCTTTCGTTTCTGTTATAGGTCTTTCCTTTCTGTATGAACTTACGCTGGTGAAGGTCGACTGGGTTGCTGCCGGTTTTGGATGGGTAAGCCCGTCGATCCCCGAAGGTTCCATGATCATCGTCATGAGTGTACTGGGTGCGGTGGTGATGCCCCACAACTTGTTTTTACATTCCGAAATAATTCAAAGCCGGCAGTGGAATCTCGAAAACGAATCGGTCATCCGCCGTCAGTTAAAATTTGAATTTTTCGACACTTTATTATCGATGGTCATAGGTTGGGCAATCAACAGCGCTATTATTATCCTCGCCGCCGCGACATTTTTTATAAGCAAAACACCTGTAAATCAGCTGCAGCAGGCGGTAAGTATACTCAGTCCGCTACTGGGAAGCCATGCCGGCATCGTCTTTGCAGTGGCCTTACTGTTCTCGGGACTCGCTTCGACCATTACTTCAGGTATGGCCGGAGGGTCCATCCTGGCGGGCATATACAAAGAGCCATATGACATCAAAGACAGTCACTCGAGACTTGGTGTGATCCTTTCGCTGGTACTCGCCGTGCTCATCATCTTTGTCATCCGCAATCCATACATGGGATTGATCATTTCGCAGATGATACTGAGTATTCAACTGCCTTTCACGATATTTGCCCAGATCCGCCTCACTTCATCGCCGGAAGTAATGGGAAGTCATGTAAACCGTAAAAGAACTACAGCTCTTTTGCTTGCGATCGGCGCGGTGGTTACCTTTCTTAATATTCGCCTTCTCATCAGTTTCTTGTAACTTTGCAGAATGAAAAAGTTCGCCATTTGGGTATTTCGCATGTTTACCTTCGTGTTGATATTCCTGCTTGGAATTGAGGCGGTTCTTTATTTCACGGCGCCGGTTTACGATTTTCAGGAACCTATGCAGTTTTCGGGCGACAAATTCTTTAATCCTTACCAGGGGCTCGACAGTTCCGGCTGGAGGAAAAGTAATTTTCATTTTCATGTTAAGGAATGGTGGGGGCTTACCGCGGGCCGAAACAACACGCCCGAGGACTTTTACCGGGTCTATAAATGGATGAATTATGATGCCCCCCAGATTTCGAACTACCAGAGTATCTCTACCCTGTTCAGGGATTCGGTATTTTACATTCCTGTGTACGAACATGGTTTTGGCTTGAGAAAGAAGCATCAGATGCTGATCGGAGCGAGGGAAGTTCTTTGGCTTGATTATTCAATAGTGCAGAACCTCAGCCAGAAACAACATATTCTTAACCTGCTGAGGCCTCAGAGCGATATTGTTGCCATTGCCCATCCCGACTGGGAAGGGGGCTATTCGCTGAGAGACATGAAATATCTTTCGAATTACGATATGCTTGAGGTGCTCGACAACAACTGGAGATCGATACCCCAGTGGGATGCAGCTCTTTCATCGGGTCATGCTGTATGGATACTGGCGGATGATGACGCCCATAATATTGACGATCCCTACCAGATCCAGCGTTGTGCCACGTATATTCATTCCCCTGTTCTGCGGAAGGATTCGATGATCAGTTCGCTTAAAAGCGGAAGGGCATTCGGAGTTGAGATCTATATGGGAAATGACTGGACGTTTCAGCAGAAAGCCGGCTGGGCCGGGCAGATCGCTCATCTGAATCATGTTCGGATGTCGGGCGATACGCTTAAGGTTTCGGTAAGCGGCGAGGTGTTTAAAGTAATGTTCATAGGCCAGGATGGCCGGATCAGGAAATCGTCATACGGAGATAAGGGTCTTTGGTATAAATTTAGTCCGGAAGACACATACATTCGTACGGAGATTACTTTTTTTGCACATCATGCCCATCCGACCATTGGACCAGGCGATATTTTTTATCTCAACCCGGTGTTCCGTTACAGCGGGAACCTGCCTGTGAATGATCTGAAAGCAGAGATCGACTGGCCCCGGACATGGATCTACCGTTTCATGACCTTCGGCTCTCTGATTGCAATTCTATGGGCTTTGTATCGCGTTAGAAAGAAACGAAATCCGGACCTTACCCGATGATTCCATCCAACCGTAAAATATACTGGGCGCTGGGAATACTGCTGGTTTTATCGGCCGTGATAAGGCTTGTGATTGCAGGGGCTATTGAACTGGGAAACGACGAGGTGTACTACTGGACTTATGCGAAGTTTCCCGACATGAGCCACTTCGACCATCCCCCCATGGTCGGGCTGCTGATTCAACTTTTTACCTTTAATCTCAGATTTGACAGCGAGATCTTTCTGAGGCTGGGATCTGTGGTGTTGGGAACGGCTTGCACCTGGCTTATTTTTCTTATCGGCAGGAAGATCAAGAACCCTGCTGCCGGGCTTTATGCAGCCTTCCTTTTTACCGCTTCGTTTTATGGCTTCATCCTGGTAGGGACTTTCATCCTGCCCGATACTCCCCAGGTCTTTTTCTGGCTCATAAGCTTATACCTGCTGGTTTGTTCCCTTCCCGATGAATCGCTTTCGAGGCAAAGCAGAACATACCTGTTCTTTGCCGGATTAAGCATTGGCCTGGCCCTGCTTTCGAAGTATCATTCGGTGTTTTTGATTTTCGGAGCCGGGATGTTCATTCTTTTCAGCAACCGGAAATGGTTGTTCGCAAAGGAAACCTGGATAGCATTGCTGATGGCTGTTCTGTTGTTCATGCCGGTTGTTTTCTGGAATTCCAACAATAACTATATCAGTTTCACATTTCATGAAAGCCGGGTGGGGATCACCGAATCGGGAATTCAGCTGCAGTATTTCATAACCGAGTTGCTGGGGCAGGTGTTTTATAATAACCCGGTGAACATCGTTCTGATTGTCATGGCATTCATAGGAGTTTTGAGAGGAAAACAAATTCTTGAAAAATCATACCTCCGGCTGATCTTATGGTTGAGTGTTCCTTTATGGCTGGTTTTTGTCTCTTTCTCCCTGTTCCGTTCTACGCTGCCTCACTGGACCGGCCCGGCATATATAGGCTTTATTCTGATCGCGGCATCATGGCTGGCCACTCCTGTATCAGAGACAAAAAGACTGAAACTGCTTCCATGGCCCGTGGCTCTGGCCCTGGTTTTTATCCTTACCGTCATTACCCTGGCAGTTACCCAGATCAGATACGGCTGGGTGCCCTTAAAAAAATGGAAGGTGGAAGATGTTTCTGCCGATCTCTGGGGAATGCAACAACTGGGCGAAAAATTCGGTCCGGTGGCTGCCTGGGATGAAGATCATTTTCTTGTCGACAAAGGCTCTCCTATCTTTACTTTTCGCTGGTTTCCTGCCGCCAATTTCGACTATTATGTAGGAAGGCCAACGGGGCGTAAGGTGTATGCACTTGGCAATTTGGAACGTATCCATAAGTATCAGTGGATTAATGCTATACGTGGAAACATGAAAAAAGATGCAGATGCGTATTATATTGCCTTAAGCGACGATTACGAAGATCCGGTGCGCCTGTATGGCAGTTTGTTTGAACTGGTGCTTCCATCCGATACAATTCCGATAATACGCGGCCGCGACACCATCCGCAAGGCATATATTTACAAACTGATCAACCTTAAACAGGAGTTGAATTTTGTTACACGTGATTCTACCAGACCTGTGACAAAAGTTGACACCCTGGACTATTTTATCAGACAGATCAGAAACAATCCTGAATGGATGCAGATATTACAAAAAAGAGCGAAGGACAAGGGTATAACTATGACTGAAATGATCAGTGAGGAAGCAAGAAAGATGAAGGCCGATCACAGGGATATGCTTGATGTGCTTTCGGGCGATAAAAAAGATTCCCTTAAAGAGATCAGGATACTGAAGGATAACGGCAGATAACGGATTACAGAAATTAATTGACAGGATATGAGAATCGCAAGTGTTATTTTTTTAATGATGCTCATGGTATCATGCAGCGAAAAATTTATGATAGTTGATAGTCCGAAAACGATGCCTCCCGCCAGGAAGGTTGAGACCCGCCCCAGGGTCGCCCTGGCGCTCGGTGGCGGCGCTTTTCACGGGGCCGCTCACGTGGGTGTGCTTAAAGCGTTTGCAGAAAATAAGATACCCATCGATTTCATTGCCGGGGCCAGTGCCGGAAGCCTGGTAGGCGCCCTTTACTGCGACAATCCCGATGTAGACAGGCTGGTACCTTTGGTCATCGAAACAAAGTCATCCTCGGTGTTCGACTTCTCCCTGATCCGCTCAAAAGTCGGGTTTGTCTCGGGGAAGAGACTCCAGAAGTATGTAAGAGATCATTGTTCGGTCGAAAATATCGAGGATCTTAAGATTCCCTTCGTTGCCATGACCACCGACCTTCTCGATGGGAAAAGCGTACAGCTGGCATCCGGCCCTGTGGCCGCTTCGGTCAATGCCTCCTGTGCAATTCCTCTGATCTTCGAACCCGTGCAGATGTACGGAAAGACCTTTGTCGACGGAGGGATTCTCGATAATATCCCGGCCGACGTCTGCCGTTCCTATAAAGCAGAAGTAGTGATTGCCGTCGATATCATGGCCGACGAGAACAATACCGAGATTGTTGATAATTTCCTGAAAGTGGCTTACAAGGCTCTTCTCCTGGCTTTCGGAGCAACCAAGAAAGAAAAACTGGCCTATGCCGATCTGGTGATCACACCCGACCTCAGGGACATGCCCATGCTGAGCAGCAAAGATAATCAGCAGATCTTCGATTCAGGCTATATCGCCGCAAAACGGATGATGCCCGGGATCAAGAAACTGCTTAAGGCAAAAGGGATTTCTGTAGAATAATGTTCGTACCTTCCTGATAAACTTCCGTTGTTAAAGTGGAATTCTTTTCATAAAACTGCCTCATTTCGGCCCGGTCATTTTTTTGGGATCCACAATCCTGGTGAAATCCTCATCGCTGAGTAATCCCAGTTCCAGAGTAGCTTCGCGAAGTGTCTTATGTTCCTTATGGGCTTTCTTGGCGATTTTGGCTGAATTGTCATAGCCGATATGCGGGTTCAGCGAGGTTACCAGCATCAGGGAGTTTTCAAGGTTTTTATTGATAGCAGCCATATTCGGCTCGATCCCGATGGCGCAGTTGTCGTTAAAAGAAACACAGGCGTCCCCAATGAGGCGGGCCGACATCAGCAGGTTGGAAATGATGAGTGGTTTGAACACGTTCAGCTGGAAGTGCCCGCTGATACCTCCAATGTTGATTGCAACGTCGTTTCCAAGCACCTGTGCGCAGACCATGGTCATGGCTTCGGGCTGGGTCGGGTTGACTTTTCCGGGCATGATACTGGAACCGGGTTCGTTCTCGGGCAGCATCAGTTCGCCAATGCCGCAGCGTGGACCTGAAGCCAGCAGCCTGATATTGCTTGCAATATGCATCAGGCTTACCGCCAGGGTTTTGAGAGCGCCGGAAGTTTCAACACAAGCGTCGTGGGCCGATAGGGATTCAAATTTATTGGGTGCGGTGATGAATGGCAGGCCTGTGAGTTCAGCGATCTTTTTAGCAACCAGCTCATCATACCCTCTGGGAGCGTTCAGGCCTGTGCCTACTGCCGTCCCTCCAAGCGCCAGCTCGGAAAGATGCGACAAGGTGTTTTTTACAGCCCTCACACCATGGTCCAGCTGCGACACATACCCAGAGAATTCCTGCCCCAGTGTAAGCGGCGTGGCATCCATCAGGTGGGTACGGCCGGTCTTCACAATGTCTTTAAACTCTTCTGATTTCTTTGCCAGCGTATTCCTGAGCAACTCCACTCCGGGAATCGTAGTTTTTACTGCCATTTCGTACGCTGCAATGCTCATAGCTGCGGGAAAGGTGTCGTTTGAGGACTGGGATTTGTTAACATCATCGTTCGGATGGATGATCGTTTTCCCTTCGCCCAATGTCCCCCCGCTGATCACATGGGCACGGTTTGCAATCACCTCGTTCAGGTTCATATTGGTCTGGGTGCCGGAACCTGTCTGCCAGATCACCAGCGGGAACTGGTCGTCAAGCTTGCCTTCCAGGATCTCGTCGCAAACTGTCACGATAAGTTTCATCCTGTCTTCAGGCAACACTTTCAGGTCGCAGTTGACCATGGCTGCCGCCTTCTTTAGCACGGCCATCGCCCTGATCATCTGCTTCGGCATGGAGGCAGGATCGCCGATCTTAAAATTGGTCATCGAGCGTTGGGTTTGAGCACCCCAGTATTTGTCCATGTCAACCTCAATAGGTCCCATGGTGTCCTTTTCAATGCGTGTTTTCATAGTCCGGAGGTTATTTGTTAGTTTCAGATTTCAGATTTCTGATGTCAGTTATGCATTCCCGTTCAACATTCAACATTCCTTGTTCAACATTCGATATTCATTTTCCTTCATTCCTTCATTCCTTCAATCCTTTCCACCGGGTCTCCCCAAACAGCCTTATACTGTCCTTCGACAATAGGCCTCTTGAGAAGCTTCGGGTTCTGAAGTATTATTTTGATCCATTCATGCTCATTGAATTTTTTTCCTTTAAGGTTCTTTTTATAATATTCTTCCTGTGTGCGGATTATTTCCCCGGGCTTGGCATTAAGCTTCATCAGGAGTTTCTCTAAATCTTTTTCCGTGAGCGGATTCTTCAGATATTCCACAATAGCGAATTCAACACCCTTTGCCTTAAGGTATTCCAGCCCGGCCCGGGATTTTTTGCATTGGGGGTTGTGGTAAATCCTGATCATGTGAAAAAGTTTTACAATGTGCGATTTACGAGGGCCGATTTACATCGTACATCGTACATCGTACATCGTACATCGTACATCGTACATCGTACATCGTACATCGTACATTTCTTAAGAGTTTCCATATTCCATCAGATACGCCTTGATAAACTCTGTTAGATCACCATCAAGCACTTCCTGGGTGTTGGATGTTTCGTACGTCGTCCGGAGGTCTTTAACCATTTTATACGGATGAAGCACATAAGAACGTATCTGTGATCCCCATTCAATTCGTTTTTTTCCGCTTTCTATAACAGCAATTTTTTCCCTTTGCTTACGGAGTTCGATTTCGTACAGCTGGGATTTTAACATTTTCAGAGCTTTTTCACGGTTCTGTCCCTGCGAGCGGGTTTCCTGGCATTCAATAACAATACCGGTAGGCTCGTGCTTGAGACGAACTGCTGTTTCCACCTTGTTCACGTTTTGTCCGCCCGGACCGCTGCTGCGGAACGTATCCCAGGAAATTTCCGCGGGATTTATTTCAATCACGATGTCATCGTTAATGATAGGATAAGCATAAACCGAAGCAA
Organism: uncultured Bacteroidales bacterium; assembly: GCA_903916595.1. Classification (GTDB taxonomy): domain Bacteria; phylum Bacteroidota; class Bacteroidia; order Bacteroidales; family FEN-979; genus CAIRDP01. Next base: position 63,257 of record CAIWXI010000075.1, read on the forward strand.
AGGAAGTATGTCTCTTATGGTTTGAGTCGAATGGCGAAAGCCGCACCAGCCTGTGAACCCCGTTCTCGCCTTTCAGGTAACCGTAGGCATAATCGCCTTCAATTTCGAGGGTGACCTGTTTGATCCCGGCCACATCGCCTTCCTGGAAGTCGAGCTCCTTCACTTTGTATTTGTTGCGTTCGGCGTAACGGATGTACATCCGCATCAGCATCTGGGCCCAGTCCTGACTCTCGGTGCCGCCCGCGCCCGAATTGATCTGGACAATGGCACTCAGCCTGTCCTCCTCGCCGCTGAGCATGTTGCGGAATTCGAGGTCATCAATGATCTTGAATGTTTCATCAAACTGTTTCCCGAGATCTTCTTCGCTGCCTTCACCCTGGATATAGAAATCCCAGAGGATCATCAGTTCCTCAAAACTTGCCTGACCCCTTTTGTAAGCATCGGTCCAGATCTTTTTATCGCGTATTGATTTTAAAACCAGCTCCCCTGCTTTAGGATTATTCCAGAAATCGGGAGCCTGGGTAAGCTGTTCTTCTTCTTCGATCAGTGAGAGTTTCTTATCGACGTCAAAGATACCTCCTCAAGGCATCGAGCCTTGTCTGGAGATCTTTCAGTTGTTCCTGGCCAATCATATCAGATTTTTAATTCGTCTAGTATTTCACGGATGAGGTCATGTTCATACCCCTTCCCTAATGCAAAGTTGAACAATTTATCCCTGAAATTCAAGGTTTTTCCAGATTTATTTTCTTTTTTCTTGTTCTGGCGGATGTCTTTATCCTTTTTAACCATCAGGTCCCTTAGCTGTGCAAGGTAAGCATCCTCTTCAATTTCACCCAGGGCCGCAGTTATAGTTCTCCCGGGTATCTGCTTTGCCCTGAGTTCGTAAGTGATCTTTATCCTGCCCCAGTGGTTCACCCTCCATTTTCCTCTCACAAAAGCCCTGGCAAACCGATCATCGCTGAGAAGCCCTTCTTCGCTGAGCTGTTCAAGAATGCCTTTGATCTTTCCCTGAGGTAGTTGTAAAGCCCTGAGTTTAAGCTCTGTTTCCTTCAAGCTGCGTTCCCTGTAACTGCAGAAATACCTCATCTTTTCAAGTATCTTGTCAGGATCAGGGATGTGATTTTTCTGCTGGAATACCTGGCTGGGGGTTTGTTTGTTGGAAGAGGGCATTGCCTTACTTTTTTGGTTTCGAAATTCTTTTTTGCCTGGTTTTCTCAATTTGTTTAATGTTCTCTTCTACCGGCAAATTCTCGGGCATTGTTCCACCCAGTTCCTCTATGGTTTTACGCACTGGACTGCAAAATAGGTTTGTCCCGTAGCAACAATCTCCTTAGATGGATCTGCGTTTTGCACGATTAAATAACCGGCGTACCTGGATAGTTTAACATTTTCCACCTGACGTTGGCCTCCCTTGCCAATTGTGATCATATCGAGCAAATCCTCGAAATGATCACTGTCTTGAAAACCACTGTTTCGGCAGGCTTCTTTTGCCTTCTCTATTACACCAAGAAAATGTCTATATTCAGAATATTCCAGTATTTTGGCCATATCCCTTGCAGACCAATACTCATTTCCATTTTTATCAATGTGCTTTAGTTTTTCAAAAACAGATTGATGGATTAATTCTTTACTCATATAATCTTTGCTTTTTATTGAATATACTGAAAGCTCTTTATTGAACAGGGTTCCCGGAAACAGCGTTTCAAGCTGGCACTGGAGATCGCTACGATAAAAAATTGGTAATGCTAAGATAAGCAAAATCAAGGTAATCAGGATGGATAAGTTGATAAAAAGATCACCTTTTTACAAACCTGGTTGCTTGCAGATTGTGACCTGAAGGATCAGTCAGGAAAAGGAAATAAATCCCGGGTCTCAGCGAAGAAACATCAATCGTGGAACAAGCTGTGGTTGAAAGAAGTTCTCTTCCGGAAATATCCCTGATAAGCGCTTTAGTTCCCTTGCCTTCAGGGAATCCGCTGACATGTAATTGATCAGTGCATGGGTTGGGATATACCTGAAGGTTATTGCCTTGGGAAAACTCCTTAACCCCCGCCAGGATAAAATCATCGGGATAAACCGTTCCAACCGTATCCCCATTTTTCACATAACCAATTAGCTGGTTCTCATCTTCGCTTTCGAAAAAAAAGAATTTGTAACAGGTATTCCCCAAACCGGTTTTAAACGAATTGTAATATAGAAACAAGGAATTTAAGGGATAAAGAAGCTCATATGACTGTGGCGGATTAAGCAGGTTTCCGTGCTGGTAAAGGGGAGGGTCATCGCCGAAATTGTAGCTGCCGCAGAATTTGCTGTAAATCCCCATGGTATCGGTAGTCACGCTCTGATATGAGCAGTTGGGACCTAACCATGCCTCCGGTATTGCACTTTCAATGATCTGGGCAGGATAATAATTTGCCTGGTTCAGGATCGAGTCAGTGAAACTGATATTGGTGAGTTCATAGGCATGAGATGTGTCGCCGTTATGGCCGATAATAGTAGTAGCCCATTGGCAGCTTATTCTCCTGATATTGCAGTTGTAGTATCCGGGTAATGAATCCCTCGATAGTATTGTGACCTTTGACAAACCTGCATTGCCATAGCCAACACCGTAATTCATCTGTCTGAAAGAGTATTGGAATACATCACCGACCCTGAAATTGTAGATCTCGGCGAATTTTGGAACCTTATCGCCAAGGTTTCTGCCTTCCAGGTGAAGCTAGCGTTTTGATCACGACCGATCCGGGATACCTGAATTCGTAAGTCCCGCCACTTCGTTTGTACATATTCTTTTTCAGGAAGCCGGGCTGATTGCATAACCTGTATGTTGCCAAACAAGTGTCGCAATTCGTGACAATACGGTTGAAATAAAACACCGAATCGGAGCCTGAAACCCTGGCTGAATCAACCCAGACAGTGTTCGAAATGTAATTCAGCGGAACCTGGCTGAAATTCATTTTTTCATACCGGTTGATGGGAGACCAGGACTGGGCCGTCGCTGCGTTAAGACTGAAGAACAGCACCAAAAGAATGTACGATGTACGATGTACGATGTACGATTTACGATGTACGATGTACGATTTACGATGTACGATGTACGATTTACGATGTACGATTTCTATATCTGCCATCTGCTATCTGCTATCTGCTATCTGCTATCTGATATAAGTACCTTTGTAAAGATAATTCAAATCAGGGCTGAATAAATACGCATATGAAAAAATATATTCTTTTACTTTGTTTGCTGATGGCGCTTGCAGGGGTAAACGGACAGACTCCACAAATTACGATCCAGGGTCAGCAGCATGATCTCGACAGGTTTCAGATCGTAACACCGCTTGACCCAACGCGGGTTGAACAAAAAGCTGCTTCGGAACTTCAGAAATACCTGGAAAAGATCAGCGGGATCCGGCTGAATATAGCTGATGACGGATCAAAAATGAAAACCTGCGAATTCGTGATCGGAAATTCAAACCGCGTACCGGAATCCATAGATATTTTAAAAGTGCAGCCCGACGATTATATTATACGAAACTTCGGCACAAGGATTGTACTTGCCGGCGGCTCGCATAAGGGAACTCTTTATGCTGTTTACTCTTTCCTTGAGAAATACCTGGGATGCAGGTTTTACGGCCCCGATGCTGAAACCGTAACTGTTCAGAAAAACATACACTTGCCTGAGCTGAACGACACAGGTCATCCGGCATTTACAAACAGGGAAGTATATTATACCTTGATGGAAGACCCTGATTTTCCCGACAAGAGCCGCTGTGACCTGATGGCCTGGGGAAACAGCCCCAACTGGGGTCTGTGGGTTCATACGATGTTCAGGCTGGTTCCGCCCGAAAAATATTTCAAAACACATCCCGACTACTTTGCCCTGTTCGGGGGTGAACGACGTAAAACCCAGCTTTGTCTGAGCAATCCGGAGGTTCTGAAAATCACGATCGATACTCTGAAAAAAATGATGCAGGATAATAAGGATGCAAGATATTGGTCAGTATCCCAGATGGATACCTATGGAAATTGCGAATGTCCCGAATGTTCAGCAGTGGATGAACGGGAAGGCTCCCCCGCCGGATCCTATGTTGAATTTGTAAATAAAGTGGCAGCAGCTTTTCCCGATAAAGTGATCTCTACCCTGGCATACCAGTTTACCAGGAAACCACCTTTGCATGTGAAACCCGCATCGAATGTGA
>CAIWXI010000076.1 GCA_903916595.1 uncultured Bacteroidales bacterium
AAAACCTTTCCGGTTTATTCTTTACCGGCTTGATGACGACCGGCATCTGCTGGCTTTTATTGTTCATCATAGTGTTTTCGACGGGTTCTCATTCGGGATCTTTTTAAAGCAGCTTTCGCTGTTCTATGATCAGGCACATAAGGGCGATGATTCCGGCCACCAGGCCCCGGCTGCATCCTATTCTCAGTTTTGTAATGAAGAAAAGCATTACCTGAACAGCATCGAATATGAAACCGACAAGTCGTACTGGCAAAAACAGCTTTTAAATGCCCCGACCTTTTTCGAGATCCCGACTGATTTTACACGGCCGGAATTTCCTACACATGAAGGAGGACAGGTTCGAAGAATGATCCACCCTTTGCTTAAATCGAGATTAAAGAGTCTTAGCGATGATATGGGAGCCAGCCTGTTTATGACTTGTTTGGGCGCTTTTTCGATTCTCCTTTTCCGTCATACCGGCCGTAAGGATATCCTTATCGGGACCCCTGTTGCAAACCGGCTTAAAAAATCTTTTTTGTCGCTGATTGGTTATTTTGTTAATACCATTCTGGTGAGGACAAGCATCAATCCTGACATGTCTTTCAGAGAATGGATGGGATTATTAAGGAATCAGATTCTTGAAGGCCTTGACCATTCCAGGTTTCCCTTTACCCGTACAGGAGAAGTGCTGAAAACTGAGAGGATCCCGGGAATCAATCCGTTTTTTCAGATCATGTTTGCCTACCATGAAACAGACTGGGAGTTTTCAACACATGCGGGCATCAGCGGCCTTGCCAGGGAAGAATTCTTTGGCCGTTCCAAATTCGATATTTTTACCGAGATCTTCGACATTGGCAATACAGCCGAGATAGTCCTTACATTTTCATCCCGTTTGTATCATCCAGGAACCATTGAGATACTGCTGGATCATTTCATTCAGATTCTGGAAGAAATAAGTGTTTCCCCTGAAACCTCGATACATGCAATAAACCTTATCTCTCCGGAAGAACATAACAAGATCGTTTATCAATGGAATGAGACCGCTTTTGAACATCAGTTCAATGGGAATTTGGCTGACATGGTTTTCCGGCAGGCAGAGATCACTCCTGATCTGCCCGCTCTGGTATCAAGGCAGCAAGTGATCAAATACAGGGAAATGACCAGGCTCACTGAAGTTATTGCCGGAAACCTGCGCCGCCTGGGTGTAAAAAACGGGGTGGCTGTTGGGATTCATCTTGAAAACTCCCCGAACATGGTGATGTGCATCATGGCTGTGTTCAGAGCCGGAGGCATATATATCCCCCTGGACCCGTATTATCCCGACGAAAGGTTGCGATATGTCATTGAAAAGACCAGAGTACGTTTCCTCATTGTTGATGAAGAGCAGATAAGCAGGAAGAGGGAATTGTCGGAACAGATTATTCCTGTGAGAGAACTGCTTAAAGAATCTTCGGAACTGCAAGGGCTTGCAAGTGGTGAACCGGATATTCCCGGGAATCTTGCCTATATCATGTTCACTTCCGGTTCAACAGGAAATCCTAAAGGCGTGATGATACGCCACGACAGTCTTCTTAATTTCATGGTCTGGATGAAGACGGAGCTGAAGGTCTCCTCCG
>CAIWXI010000077.1 GCA_903916595.1 uncultured Bacteroidales bacterium
ACAATACTGAAATGATGCATTGCTGCAAATTTCTTAAACGACTTTTTATTGAAATGATAAAGATGCCGGGGAAGGTCGTACGCGGCCCAGAGCTGTTTATAATGTTCCGCATCCCAGGATTTGCAATTAGGCAACGCAATGATGAGTACTCCCTCGGGTTTCAACAAACCCCTGATATTATTTATTGTAGTGTTCAACTCATGAATATGCTCTAATACATGCCAAAGAGTAATACAGTCGAACTTTAAATTTTCTGGCTGAAAATCAGAAATCTTTTCTCTTACATCAAGTCCGTATGTTTTCTTTGAACTTTCCCTTGGCTTTTCATTTAATTCTATTCCATACGCATGAAAACCTTTCGTTTGACAAAAGTGTAAAAACTCTCCCGTTCCGCAACCAATATCGAGAATGGATTTCCCTTTGGATGATTGTAGCACGATCGAGAATTTCCTTTTTAACATAAAGTTCCTGGCTACAGTGTATACACGGGTGAGGAATCCTTTATTGGTTGTATCATGCGAAATATATTCGGTAGAATTATAATAGCTGATAATATCATCAAACCCTGGCCTTGGATTAGTAAATCTTAATCCACAATCATCACATTCATCAATTGAAAATTCCTCTTTTGAAAGAAAATAATCACGAGAGCTTATTGCTTTTTTGAATGAGGTTGAGTTGCAAGCCGGACAGGTTAATAATACTTCCATAATTTTAGTTTCACGTGGAACGGACTTTATTTTCCTAAAAATACAATAAGTACCGAAATATCTGAGGGAGAGACTCCACTTATTCTTAAAGCCTGACCAATCGTTTCAGGCCTTATTTTCGACAATTTTTCTCTGGCCTCATTCGATAAAGATAAAATTGCGTTATAATTCATCAGAGGTGGAATCTGATACTCGTCGAACTTTCCAAGTTTGTCTGCCACCTCTTTTTCTTTATTAATATAGGACCGATATTTCACAATTAACTCTGCTTCTTCCATCTCGTCAGTACTGATCTTTCCCAAAGCCATGAAATTATCGCGGATCTTTTCCACGTTATTATATAAATCAATAAGCCTTACCTGAGGTCTCTGTAGAATTGTTTCAATTTTTATCTTCTGCTGTATCATCGATAGTTCCCTGACCTTTAAAAATGGGTTAATCTCTTCAGGTGTAACAGATTCTTTCTTTAATAATGCTTCCACACTATTAATTTTCCGGTATTTTGCCAATACTTTCTTTTTCCGCGCAGGACCGGCAAGTCCGATCTCGTGCGATTTAACAGTTAACCTGAAATCAGCATTATCTTGTCGCAGAAGAATCCTGTATTCAGCCCTTGAAGTGAACATACGATATGGTTCTTCTGTTCCCTTTGTAATAAGATCATCAATTAAAACACCTATATATGCCTCTGATCTCTTAAGAACAAACGCGGGTTTTTCCTGAACTTTCAAAAAAGCATTTATTCCCGCCATCAATCCTTGCGCTGCCGCCTCTTCATAGCCCGTTGTTCCATTAATCTGACCTGCCAAAAAAAGATTTTCAATTTGCCTGGTTTCCAGATTAAAATTCAATTGTGAAGGAGGAAAATAATCATATTCAATAGCATAACCCGGTCTAAAGAATTTTGCATTTTTAAATCCTGCTACTTTTCTAAGTGCTTTAAATTGAATATCCTCCGGCAATGATGATGAAAACCCATTAACATAATACTCTATCGTATTCCAGCCTTCCGGCTCAATAAAAAGCTGATGTTTGTCTTTTGATGCAAATCGTTCAATTTTATCCTCTATTGACGGACAGTATCGGGGTCCTCTTCCTTTAATTCTTCCAGTGAACAATGGAGATCTCTCGAATCCTTGCTTTAAAATATCATGTACTTCCGCACTTGTATAGGTAAGGTAGCAACTTCTTTGTTTTTTTAGTTTTTTTGTTGACAAAAACGAAAAATTGCCAGGGTTAACATCCCCGGCTTGCTCTGTCATCAAAGAAAAATCGAGAGATCTTCCATCAGCCCTAAGAGGGGTTCCTGTCTTCATTCTGCTTGAAGAAATCCCCAATTTATTAATATTAGAAGTCAGATTCGTTGAATTTCTCTCTCCAATTCTTCCTCCGGCAAATTGCTTTGTTCCGATATGAATTAATCCATTCAAAAACGTGCCATTGGCCAAAATGACAGTTTTTGAATAAAATTCCATGCCCATATAAGTCTTTACCCCAACCGCTTTTTGCTTCTTTACAATAATTTCAGTAACAGTATCCTGCCAAAACTCCAAATTTTCCAGGCTTTCCAAAATGTTTCTCCATTCGACTGAATACAAAACCCTGTCGTTTTGTGACCTGGGACTCCACATTGCAGGTCCTTTAGAAAGGTTGAGCATTCGAAATTGAATCATTGTTTTATCGGCCACGATTCCTGTATAACCCCCCAATGCATCAATTTCTCGAACAATCTGGCCTTTTGCAATTCCTCCTATCGAAGGATTGCACGACATTTGAGCAAAATTCGTAAGGTTCATGCTGATCATAAGTACTTTCGCTCCCATATTTGCGGAAGCCGCTGCCGCCTCACAACCGGCGTGCCCTCCCCCAACCACGATTACGTCGAACTTATCTTTCAATCTGGCTCTCACGCTATAGAAATTACAAAATCAATAAATAACTCTATTTGTTGATGGTTTTATACAAAGTCTGGCTAAAGTGGAACAATGTTTCACGTGGAACAAACTTATTCCTGGAAAGCCTTCAAATATTTATTTTCCATTTTTGTCATCCTCGTTTTATCACCTTTCGATTTATCATCATATCCTAACAAGTGCAAGATACCATGGACTAGAATTCTTCGAAATTCTTCTTCTGCTGTGACTTTATATTTAATGGCATTATCCCTTACTCTTTCTAAACTGATATAAATATCCCCGCTAATACTCCCGGATTCCTCCGATAAAGTAAAGCTTATAATATCAGTATATGTATCAGTATTTAAATATTTTAGATTGATAGATTGTAAGACTTCATCGCTGGTGATAACAAAATTTATATCCCCAGGTGTCTTATTATTATCGAGTATGACTTTCTCAATCCATGGAATCAGATTCTTCTTCCGCCCTATCCCCCCCTTAATTTTATGCTTGAAAAAATTAATCATTTCCTTTATTAACTGTTGTTTCTTTCTTAACCCAATATTCTTTCAGGCTATTTATCCGCTGGAGTGATTTTTCATAATTCATGCTCGACACGTAAAACACTAGTGTTATTGATTCTCCCGTTACCGATATAGTAACCTCATCAGCAAGTGCTTTTACTATATATATTTCTTTGGCAAGCTTGTGTTTACGAATTTCCTGCTCCAACACATGCTCTTGCCCGGTGGATAAATCCTTTCCGTCGAACTTGAGCTTAAACGTGAATCCTTTTATCGTTTTTTCAAAAGTAACGACCAAAATATTTTGTACAATTCCTTCTGAAATAGATATTAAAATGTTAGCCGCTTCAGTAGAAGCGAGTAAAATATTTCCGAAATATTCATTGTTAATATTGTGATAATCACAAATTTCTTCAACGAAGTGTTCCAGCTTGTATAATTCATTTTTCCCATTAACGGAAATATCTCTAAAATCTTTTTTCATACTATTTTCTAATTTTCAGTATATACTCAGAGGCCTTATTTCTGTAATAATAGTTAAGAGGTGCAGGTGTAAAATTAATTATATCTTTCCCTGGATCCATATTAGTCTTATACTCAAAAAATCCCTTAGGGTTACTTAATAAGTAGTTTTTTGCTTCTATTGACTCTCTTTTTTCTTCTTTTTCTCTTTGCTGTTCGGCCTTTTCTGATTCAAGCATCTTAGTCACGATTCCCTGCTGTCTGTTGAAAGTTTCCTGGTTAATCATTTTATTCAAAATATCCTTTTCATTTTTCTCCATTTCGTCAATCATTTTATTAAGGTTTCCATCACCTCCTTTTCCCTGTTCCTTTAAAGCATTTTCATACTCCTGCAGTGCCTGTCTGATTGCTTCCTGTTCCGAAACCATTTTCGCGATTTCCTTGTTGACTCCTTCCTCTTCACCTTTGTCCTGGCCTTTTCCGCCTTTAGATTTGTTAAGGCCCTGCTTCATTTTTTCCAGCCTTTTACCCATCTCCTGCTGCATCTGCCTCATCGAATTCATACTTTTCTTTCCGCCAGGTTTTCCGGGTTTCTTGCACATTTTCTGACCGCTGCTCATTTTCGCACTCTCCATTTGCATATTCATCTGCCTGAGAGCCTCATCTAACAGCAGAGCCAAATTGTTCATCCCCGTCATCGCGTATTGTTCTCTGGCCATTGCGGCAGGCAACATTCGATCAACAAGCGATTTTTCGGAAACCCCAAGATTGTCTTTAACAAAAGTTACTTCCTTTGTGATTATGCTTTTCATCATAACCTGTCTTCTGGCAATTTTATTCAGAGTGTCTTCTATTGTACCGAATTTATCTTTAATCGATTTCTGGTCCTTTATAAGCTCAAGATACTTCGGATCGTTTCTGTTAATCGTCATTGAACGGTAAATAATTTCCTCCTGCTGAAATGACAGTTTATTGAGATTTTGGAGCAATTGCCTTAACGCTGCAGCATCCTCTTCCTGCGTCTCTTCCGCATTTTCCTCCTGCATATTCTCAAGTTTGCCGGCAAGTTCCTTCATCTGCTGTGAAGTTTTATTTTGACTCCCGGAGGCCTTTTTCATTTTACCGGATTTCATAAGCTCTTCGCTCCTTCCCAGCTCTTCATCAATCGATTTCCTGTCTTCTTTTGTACTTTCAAGGTCTGGTGTTTTCTCCATTTCCAGACTCAGCTTCTTCAAATCTTCCAGTGATTTATTTATCGAATCAAACTTTTGCTCAACTTCTTTCTGGGATTGCAACAGATCTTCGTCTGATTTCGCCTTTTGTTCTGTTTGATCGGCGAGTTTCTTCTGTTCCTCAGCAAGTTTTTTTAGTTCATTTGTGCTCTGTTCCAATTTCCTTTCGAATTCAATTTGCTTAAACAGTTCCAGATTCCGGTCAAGCTCTTTTTCGAGATTTTCATTCATTTCTTTCATCTTTGGCATTAACTCGCTAAGTTTGTTCTTGTCCATCTGATTCAGCAGGTTCTTCATATCCTGAATGAGTTTCTTCATTTCATCAGTAAGCAGGTGATTCGCCAGCTCGTTAAGTTGCTTTTGCTTCTCCAAAATTCTTTCACTTGTTTTTAAATACTGCTCTTCATATTTTATGTTCTGTTCATTCTTAGTTTGAAAATTTTCGACCTGCCTTTGAATTTTCTCATTTGCCTTTATCACTTCATCGAGCTTCTTTTTTTCTTTCCATGAAACTTCATTCTGGTCAATCATTCTGCGCTCAATCTCATCAAGTGACTTACTTATGTCCTTGCTCTCGGTTAAGCTTTTATACATTTCCTTTTCTATGCTCTCTGCAGTTTTGTCGGTCTTCCAGGCAATTTTTTCCAGTGAAGGGATTTCGAACGAAAAGGGGGTGGTGCGGGCAGACTTTGGTCCTCTTATTCCATCATTATCCCAAATTTCTATGTAATACGAATAAGTATCACCTGGTTTTGTTTCAATCAACGAGAGGTCAAGCGAATAAAAAAATACTTGCGAAAGGTTTTTTTTGTCAATGGCAATAGTTTCTTTTTTTATCAATTTATAAACGCTGTCGGTTTGTTCCTTTCCTGTAAGAAAGAAAGTCATATTCGAAAAACCATAATCGTCTTTTATCGTTCCTTGTAGAAACACCTTGCCGGTGTTAGCCGTATCTTGTGCTTCCTTTACAGAAATCTCGGGATAAGCATCTTTTATAACACGTATTGAATAATTCAAAGAATCTGATTTTTTTGAAAACTCATTCTCCTGGAGTATGCAATAAAGCGTAGACTCCATGAATCGTTTTTGTACCGTGAAAACATTCGGTTGCTTATTTTCAAGTTGAATTTCTTCTGTTAAACTAACCGCATTTTGCTGCGGAATCAGGGACCTTGGTTTACCCAAAGGTTCATTCCATGAATTTTCGCCAGATGGCATCCTGAATTTAACCGCTGTTACATCCCGTGTATTAAGACTCCATTTTACTATTGTTCCTTCTGGTATAATAAGATCTCCGATATTAGACAGGGTTTCTGATTGTTTGCCGGTATAAGCAGGATAATCCAAACGGGTGTCGAAATTTAAAATAATGGGTTTTGGATGAACATTAATCAGGTACTCATGGGATTCCTTGTCGTCGGCAAGAAGGATAAATCTGGTAGCAGACTGAAGTGTTTTGAATAAATATGAATATTTCGACCGGCTTTCATGTTTCATTTGAAATGTTGAATTTCCAGTCTTAACAAAAACCTCATCCGGTATTTCATTTCCGATAAGTTCAATCCTGAGTGCAAAATCATCCTGCTGCATCGCACTGAGTTCCTTATTAAGAATAACTATTCTGAACAAGGCTGGTGGTGTGAACTTTTCAGTGTATTTAATAAGCCGCAGAGTAGGATCCGATACAATAGCCGGTGCTATTAAAAGTAACAGCAGCAAAATAAACAGGGGAGGAAGAGTATACTTGAGGTAGCTGAGATTTTTCCTTAGGTTTATGACTTTTGCAAAGGGCAAGGGCCTTAGCTCTTTAGTGCGCTGGTCAATACTGGCTATCAGAAGTTCGATACTTTCGGTCGAACGATCCTGTTGGTCTATCAGCTGAAGTGTATTCAGAAGCTTGTCGCCAATTTCACTGAAATGTTCGCCTATAATACGGGCGGCCTGTTCATGTGTGAGCGCTTTGCCTATCCTAAGGTAGTTTAGCAAAGGAATAACCACAAAATAACCCAGGCATACGCTTGCGACAGCGAGATAAAAATAAACAAGAATAACCCTGGCCAGTGAAGGCAGGTAGCTAAAGTATTCGAGCAAAACCTCCAGTAAGAACAGCGATAGCAGAATCCCCAGGCTGATCAGCGCTCCTCTTATGATCTTGTTCTTGTAATATTTCCTTGTAAACTCATTGAGTTTACCAATCAGAATGTTCTCCCTCTTCATACATTCAAAACTGCAAAATTACGAAATTGCTGATCTTACTGGATATAACATTAACTTTGCTGCCTCAAACCGGCATTTACCATGAATACAGCAGGAATTCGGGTTCGCTTTGCCCCAAGTCCGACGGGCCCTTTACATCTTGGCGGAGTACGTACGGCACTTTACAATTATCTTTTTGCCCGTAAGTTTAATGGCAGCTTCATTCTGAGAATAGAAGATACCGACCAAAACAGGTTTGTCCCCGGCGCCGAGGAATATATTATTAAATCGTTGCAGTGGTGCGGACTTGAATTTGATGAAGATGTATTGAAAGGCGGACCGCATGCCCCTTACCGGCAGTCGGAAAGATCAGTAATTTATAAAGAATACATTCAGATATTGCTTGACAAAAGTCATGCATATATTGCCTTTGATACGGCTGCCGGGCTTGAAGAAGCAAGGAACACACTTTCGCAAGGTCATGAGCAGTTTCAATACGGGAATAAAACCAGGCTGCTTATGAAAAACAGTCTTTCGATGACTGCGGATGAGGTTTCCCAGAGAATTGAAAGGGGCGACCGTTATGTTATCCGCGTACTGATCCCGGAAAATCAGACCGTTGTTTTCCATGACCTGATCAGGGGTGAAGTCAAAGTTCACACCGATACCCTCGATGACAAGGTCCTGTTCAAATCAGACGGCCTTCCAACATACCACCTGGCCAATGTTGTGGATGATTACCTGATGAAAATTTCGCATGTGATCAGGGGAGAAGAATGGTTGCCATCGGCGCCCTTGCACCTTCTGTTATACCGGTTTTTTGGTTGGGAGGACTGCATGCCTCAGTTCGCCCATCTGCCTTTGATCCTGAAGCCCGACGGCAACGGAAAGCTCAGCAAAAGAGACGGTGACCGCCTTGGGTTTCCGGTATTTCCCCTGGAATGGAAGGATCCGGTGTCGAACGACATATCGCATGGCTACAAAGAAGATGGCTATCTGCCTGATGCTTTTATCAATATGCTTGCTCTGCTTGGATGGAATCCTGGTACTGAACAGGAGATCTTCACCATGGCAGAGCTCATTGCCGCATTCTCTCTGGACCGAATAAATAAAGCAGGAGCAAAATTCGATCCTTCAAAAGCCCGCTGGTTCAATCACAAGTACATTCAGCAAAAACCTGATGAAGAACTTTATAATTATCTGTCTCCTGAACTAATAGCCAATGGAATTGATGCTGACCGTGAGCATGTGTTACATATAATTGGCCTGATCAAGGAAAGGGTTGAACTTCTTTCTGACCTCTGGAAACATTCCGTCTTCTTTTTCAGGGCTCCCGAAAGCTATGATCAGCAGGTGAAACAGAAAATATGGCAGGAGGGAACTTCATTCATTGTTGAAGAATTTGCAATTCTCGCCAGTAAGATTGAACCATTTGATAAAGAAACCCTTCATCAACTAATTGAAGAGTTTACCACAGCAAGAAAAATTAAAATGGGCCAGCTAATGAACCCCCTTCGCCTTTTAGCTGTAGGTTCAAACCAGGGCCCCGGGATGATGGACATTGCCGTTCTGCTAGGTAAGGAGGAATTTTTAAAAAGAATTTACCGGGGGTTAAAAAATATTTAACAATTGCTATATCGAAGATATTTAGTAATTTTGATTCATAAAAGTATTTAGGTTCGTAATAGTGTGATTCAATAAAACCCTAACAAATGAAAAAGTATACGATTATTTTGTTAAGCGCGTTTGTTCTGCTGCTCATGGCCTGTTCCAAGAAAAGTGACACTAACGGTTCAAACACACCCCTGGTTTTTTCAAGTCTTAACGCTTCTGATTCAACAATGGTTGTTAACGGGCTGATAACTTTAATCGCCAATGCTTCGGGTGATGGTTTGAGCTATCACTGGACTGCCTCCTATGGCAGTTTTGTAGGCAGTGGAACCTCGGTAAAATGGACGGTTTGCCATGCAGATAAATTCGTTATTACTTGTGAAGTGCAAGATGCGAACGGAAATTCTGTAAGCAAACAGCGTACAATTTCCGTGCATGAATAGGATAATCGCTCTGGTTGTCCTGGTCATTCTTCTTTCATCAGAACTTTCCTATTCACAATGCTGTTCAAGTGGGAGTCCGGTTGGCGCAACTGTGTATGTGGGTGTTTTGGCTCCAAACAACCTGAGATTTGTAGCCTATTACAGGAATAGCTATTCGAATACCTATTACCAGGGCAGCAGCAAGACCGAAGAGAATGTCCCGCTAAAGTTTTCCTATTATAATTTTACCGGTATCTCATTCAGCTATGGAATAACCAAACGACTGACAGCTGAAATCGACTTCGGGTATTTTCTCAATAAAACCCAGGAATTCAAATATATCGATTTTAAAGAGACCGGTTACGGTTTTACCGACGGCGGGGTAGGGGTTAAATACGGGATTTTCATCAAGCCTTCCCGTCAGATAGAATTAACGGCTGGTGCAGGTTTCCGATATCCGTTCACGACCAAACCCCAGGAGCTTGACAGGGTTCAGCTCGCCCGCGACGTCCAGCCTTCGACTAACGCGTTTGCCGTAAACGTCATGCTTTTTTTCAATAAAGGCTGGCCCTCCGTAGGTATCCGGTTATTTACTGTCAACCGGTTCGAGTATAATTTTGCCGATAAGCTTCATTATCAATATGGCAGCATGTTGCTGAATTCGGTTTTCTTTTCGAAAAAGATCATTCCGTATTTCTTTGCAATCCTGCAGGTTCGCGGGGAATGGCGCACCCATGACAATGATTTTAACGATATTTATGAAAACGGAAGCAGTATCCGCCCCAATTCAGGAAATTACCTTTTAATACTTTCTCCCCAGCTTAGTTATTCGATTGCCGGAAAATGGAATGTTTCGGTGCTTTACGATATACCCGTTTACAAGTATTACAACGGGAAACAGCTTACCCCTAAATATTCATTTGCAGTCAGCGTGTCACACGACTTTGACCTTAGCCGGAAGAAACCTAAGATCAATATTGAAACCCTTCCTAAATGAACAGAAACCTGGTTTTCTTAATATTTCCCGTTCTTATATTTGCTTATTCATGTAAGAAAAATAGTGAGGCCCCTTCCACAAGGCCATTGCTTATGACAGTGAATGTAGCCGGAAATTACTTTAGCCCGGTATTGGGTGGCGTGATCTTTATCTCAGACATGAAGGGAAATGCACTTTCCGATACCTTTTGTCTGGGTGATGGCAAATACCGGTTCTTTGGCCGTGCCGGAACCATAGCTCCGCCGCTTATTGAAGTCACCACGGTAAGAGCTGAACCCTATTGGCATAGTTTTAACATTACTATCGAAACCTATACCTGTATAATTCCTTCAGAATGGACCTTGCAGTCGTACCATGCTGATACCGTGGGAAAGATTTATCCGTCGTATATCAATATTCCCGCTCATAACGATGCCATACTGATCTCCTCCTCTGGATATTCAAACCTTACTTCAAGCCTTGAGCCGATTCCAATACCCTTGTATACCAGTCCGGATGCCATTTATTTTGGGATTCCCACATCCGCAGGTATGAAATATAAGTGGTTTAGCGGAATACCGGCAAATACCGCTTACACTTTTGATCTTTCCGATCCTTTGCCAGCAGAAAAAACGACCGTTCTATTTCCCGCTCCGGTACAGTATTATGAATGTCGGGTACAGGGTTTTCCTGGAGGGAATTTCAATTCTCCGATACCCTATATGGTGGATGAATTATTGGGTGACGGCAGTATCACAAGCAAAGCAGAGGTATATTTTCCTCCTTCAAAATTCCAGGGCTTTCATACCGATATTATGCTTGTTGAGAATTATTTGTCAAACCAAAGCTGGTCTTATCATGTTGATGGTGAGATCCCTGCAGCGTTCAAAAAAATAGCAGCCCAACTTAATTCCTATACAGCCACAAATACCAGGCTACAGGTAAAGGCATCGGGAGATCTGGATGCGGTGTCGGGGACATGGCAATTTCTGAGTCCTTTCCAGGGAATGGTCGAATGGACCGTTTATGCACCGGATACCTCGACAAGCGTGCAATTGCCTCAGGTTGCACCTGCCCTCAACGGAATGTTTCCCTGGTTCAGCCGGGATTCGCTCACATTTGAAAAAGTACAGCTAACCGATTTGGTTAACTGCAAGGGATACGCCGGGATGATCGGGCGTCTTTATAATCCTCTGAATCCTTCCGGCTTTGAGCGGCAGGAAGTGAGCAGTTTGAGCGGGCTTAATGCCACCGGGAAGAGCCGGTTTAAAGGAAGAACTTACCGCAGCCCAGGATCGAACGATCTTTAGCCAATACCCTGTAAACCAGGATACCATGTTTCATTACTTTTGAAAGATCGATTTTTTGCAGGCGGGAGTTCACAGTTACGGACTTCAGTTTACAGCCGAGTATGTCGTATATTTCAAGTTGAGAATAGAGATAGTCGCGACAGCGGCTGAAATCGAAAGTAATACACATTGCTTCCCCATTGATCACAAGAATCTCCTGAAGGCTGAAGTTTTTATGCTCAGCCACCGGGGTGGTTGTTTTCCATATATTGTAAAGTGTCTGCAGTGAATCAATGGGATCGACCGGGTACTGCCCGCTGTAGTTCGTCGGGTAGGCCATCCAAAGGTCGCAGTAGAGTGAATCCGGCCGATTGGTCATGTTAGCCACTCTAAGGAACGACGACTGGGAGGAGGCGTTCTTGGGGGCACATCGTGTATCAGCACCTACTACCTTGGCTCCCTGCAGAGCAGCCATCAGCCGGTCGGCAAGAGTGCCGGTTGTATTCAGGAAGCGTGATTGCATTGAATCAAGAATCATTTGCCCCATAAGGATGTTGCCCTGAATGGAATAATAAATATGGTTGGTGTCGTTCTTGTAATTCTGACAGCCGACGCCTGTAAATGAAGCCGCACGGGGGTGGCCGCCGTTATAATCGGCTATTCCATACTGCCTGATGGCAGGGTTGTTTCCTGCATCGTGAGCCACCAGCGAATCGATGATTTGCTGAGGCGGGAGTCCCATCATCATCCAATTATGGGCGTTCTGCTGGTTTACAGGGCTCCAGGAGGCCTGAGTATGTATCACTCCTACGCCGGGGATCACGTCGCTAAGTATCGCCGCCCCGTGTGGATAGGTTGTTGAAGAACCCACGCATGAGGCACCTGCACTGCCTACCTGTCCGGTCGCTGAATCAATGGCAACAATGGAAAATGTATCCTGCGTAAAAGCTTTTTCACCGGAAAGGATAACAATGGCCGGTAAAAAAACCAAGCATATAAATTGTTTGATAGTATTTTTCGTCATCCTGTTGGTTTATAAGGGTTTAAGTGCAACATTATTTAATCAAGGCCACTATTTAATTACGAAAGGTAAAAGTACAATTTTCCGCAAAGCCAGTGTGGTATGGTTTATGAAAAGATGGCGGTGATAATTATTTCTATGTCCTGCCCTGCCAATCTAATGTTTAAATGGTTTAACAATGTTTTAACCGGAGGGTTGGATTTGAGAAAGTAGACGTGTGGCCACGGATTATCGTTTGATTTTTCTGTATTTTCGTGGATTATTCAAACGGACTATATGGCAAAAAAAGCGCAAGAACAAGCGCACAAAGATATTCCTGTTGAATTATCATTAAAATCCTGATTGAAAATCATTAATTTAAAGATATCATTATGAATAATTTAAAGATCCTGATATACCTTACTGCAATGCTTGGAGTATTCTCGGTGATTGCAGGTTGTTCAAAAAAGGCAGATAACCCCAGCAATCCCACCCCGGTACCTGTTACTGTGACCGACATAGACGGCAACGTGTATCATACAATAAAAATCGGCACACAGATGTGGATGGTTGAGAATCTTAAAACAACCAAATACAACGATGGTACAGCGATACCTTTTGTAACTGGCATTACCCCATGGAGTACTTTAACCACACCCGGATTTTGCTGGTATGATAATAATGCAGCGAATAAAAGTGTTTCCGGAGCTTTGTACAACTGGTATGCTGTGAACACAGGTAAACTTGCCCCTTCGGGCTGGCATGTTCCTACAGATGCCGAATTGACGGTTTTAACTGATTTTCTTGGAGGCGAATCTGTTGCCGGAGGCAAGATGAAAACGGTCGGGATAATAGAAGACGGAACGGGTCTCTGGTATTCACCCAATGTGAGTGCCACCAATGAAAGTGGTTTTTCTGCTGTTCCGGGAGGCTTACGCAAGAATACCGGAGAATTCCAGTATATCGGAATCCTCTGCAGTATATGGAGTTCATCAGTTAGTTTTGAAGTTTTATCCTTTTATCGTCTTTTAAGGAATGATGTAGGAAATATCTACCAGCACAACAACAATAAAGGCGGTGGGATGTCGGTGCGCTGTATCAGGGATTTTTAAGTCCGGATAAAGGACCTGTTTAACACGAAAAAACCCAACTAACTGATTATATGTTGGTTGGGTTTTTTGTTGTTGTCCGACTAGGAATCGAACCTAGACTCTTCTGATCCAGAGACAGACGTGTTGCCAATTACACCATCGGACAATGCGGCTGCAAAATTACGATACTTGCAGCAAATTTTCAAATTTATTTAGCTTTTTCTTTCTTTGCCCAACTGTCCCTAAGCGGCACGATACAGTTAAAAACAAGGGTTTCGGGGTTTGAGTCATAGTCAACACAATAATAGCCCAAACGCTCAAACTGGAATTTCTGGCCCGGTGTGGCCGACTGCACTGAAGGCTCTATATACCCTGTCTTTATCTCCAAAGAGTCAGTATTAAGAAAGTCCTTATACGTTTTTCCTTCCTCAGCATTATCGGGGTTCTCGACTCTGAAAAGACGATCGTACAATCTTATTTCTGCTTTTATTGCATGTT
The DNA here is from genome assembly GCA_903916595.1 of uncultured Bacteroidales bacterium. Lineage (GTDB taxonomy): Bacteria > Bacteroidota > Bacteroidia > Bacteroidales > FEN-979 > CAIRDP01. The sequence goes on from CAIWXI010000077.1 coordinate 13,910, forward strand.
TAACCGAAACCCAGTGCAGAGTTCCTTTAACCTTTCTGTTGCTTTCGGGCATACCACTCTTTGAGCCAGGATCGTACGAGCAGTGCACTTCGAGGATTTTACCACTTACAGGGTCTTTTGTAAAGGACTCGCATTTAACGATATAAGCTGATCGCAGTCGGACTTCCCGGCCTGGTGCCAGCCTGAAAAACTTAGCCGGAGGATCTTCCATAAAGTCCTCCTGTTCAATATACAATTCTTTCGAAAAAAGTACTTTTCTGGAACCAGCTGACGGGTCTTCCGGATTATTGGCTGCTTCCATTTCCTCGACCAGGTCATCCGGATAATTATCAAGAACTATTTTCAGAGGATTCAATACCCCCATAACGCGTAAGGCCTTTTTGTTAAGATCTTCTCTGATACAAAATTCAAGAAGGCTTATATCAATCACGCTATCTCTTTTAGCAACGCCAATGATATCGGCGAAATTCCGTATAGCTTCAGGCGTATATCCCCGCCTCCTTAGTCCGCAGATGGTCGGCAAACGAGGATCATCCCATCCTCTTACCAGCTTTTCCTGAACAAGCTCCAGAAGCTTCCGCTTACTCATCACCGTATAACTAAGGTTCAGGCGGGCAAATTCAATCTGCCGCGGGGCATAAATCCCAATCTCATGTATTAGCCAGTCATACAATGGCCTGTGAACCTCAAATTCAAGAGTACATATAGAATGAGTGATATTTTCGATGGAGTCGGACTGCCCGTGAGCGAAATCATACATCGGATAGATGCACCATGAATCTCGGGTTCTATGGTGCGAAGTATGAAGAATCCTGTAAATCACAGGGTCCCTCATATGCATAATGGGCGATGCCATATCTATTCTTGCCCTCAGTACTTTGGCTCCATCGGCAAACTCGCCGGCACGCATTTTTGAAAAAAGCTCTAGATTCTCGTCAATGGCCCTGTTTCTATAGGGACTATCCTTTCCTGGCCGTGTAGGGGTTCCCCTGCTTTCACTCATTTCTTCGGCAGTCTGATCACATACATAGGCTTTTCCCTTTCTGATCAGGATAAGGGCAAATTCATACAACTGTTCAAAGTAATCTGAAGCATAAAATTCACGGTCCTCCCAATCAAAACCAAGCCACCTTACATCTTCTTTTATTGAATCAACATATTCAACCTCTTCTTTAACCGGATTTGTATCATCAAATCGGAGATTGGTTTTACCCTGATACTTTTTCGCTAGACCAAAATTAAGGCAGATCGATTTAGCGTGACCTATATGAAGGTATCCGTTTGGCTCAGGAGGAAACCTGGTATGTATCCTGCTTCCATTTTTCCCGTGCTTAAGGTCCTCTTCTATAATTTCCTCAATAAAATTCAGTGATCGTGCCTGGGGTTCCTCTTTACTCTTTATTTCTTCCATTGTTGTATTGAAAATAAGGTTTTCTTTGCCTCGATTAGGGCTGCAAAGCTAAGAAATTAAAGAAAACCGTTTTAAATTGAGTGGATTTTGATAATTTCGTATGTTTTATAAATAATTCCAACAACTTAGTATTAACCCCAGGGCAGTTCCGCTCCAAGGGGCGGGGAATGTAACAGTAGTGCGTAAATAAAAGAATGGGAAAGATCTCTTTAGATGGGATGGAGTTTTTTGCATATCACGGCTGCTTCAGGGAAGAGCAGCTGATAGGTACAAAATTTGTTGTTGACTTGTGTGTTGAAACCGACACTACCGCAGCAGAAAAAAGCGATTATCTGCATGATACTGTAAATTATACAGCTCTTTATAATGCAGTTAAAACGGAGATGGAGCAGAAGTCGCACTTGCTTGAACATGTAGCAAAACGTATTCTCGTGTCAATTTGCGGCCAATTTCCGGCCATATCGGGCATTGATCTCACAATTTCCAAGCTGAACCCGCCGGTAGGAGGGAAGATGGCACAAGTGAGTTACAAAACGACATGGAGACGGGAATGAATTACGATTTACGAATTACGAGTTACGATTATATTGGTCAATCGTAAATCGTAATTCGTAAATCGTAAATCTTTCTTACCTTTGCACTCCCTAAATGAAATGGTATCGTGGCCGAGTGGCTAGGCAGAGGTCTGCAAAACCTCCCACAGCGGTTCGACTCCGCTCGATACCTCAGGATTAAAAGGCTGTTCCCTGAAAAAGTTCAGCCTTTTTTTATTTTTCTTTCGGATAAAAAAGATATTCGCTTATCATTACAAGCAACAAAGTAAACGTGCCGCTCAATATCATCCTGAAAAAAGTTTTGAAAAATTCAGCAAAACGGAAAGCTTCCAGGTAAAACAGCACAAAATGATGGATCAGAATGAGACTGATAGAATAATAGAGAAACCATTTCAGGCCTTGATTTTTCAGAGAAGGGCTGTCGCCATTAAGTGAATCCGGTCCCGACGAGATCCAGCTGATTACATAGGGCCGGGCATACGCCATTGCAAGGCAGGCTGATATATTCAGCCCCAATGTGTTAGAGAAAAAATCAACTCCTGCACCCACTAAAAACGAGAACAGCAGTAACAATCCGCCAGGAATCTCAAAAGGTAGAAGCAGAATAAAATATATATAAAAATAAGGATTTATAAAACCTCCAAGGTAGATGTTGTTTAGAACAAGAACCTGAAGCAGGATAAGCAGAAAGAACCTCAAAACGTTGTAAAAAACCACTTTTGGTGTAGTCATTCTCCCGTGTTTTATTCGCCTTTAAATGTTGCTTTAAGATCTTCTTTTTCTTTTCTCATCAGATCAACCACGATTTCCACATAACCCAGACTGTTGAAGTCGGTTGAAAAAAGTATGGTGCCTGAATTAAAATTCTCATCTGGTGCGGCGGTAAAATCGCTGATAGTCCCTATCATAATGCCTTCAGGAAAAATATCGGAATTTCCACTGGTTACAATAGTGTCGCCAGGTATAATATCGACATGTTTCGGCACTTCCTTAACGCTTCCATACCTGTAATTACCTCCAGGCCATTCAACATTGACAAGCTGGTTGTTTTTCTTAAATTTTCCGGAAATCCTGCTGTCTTTGTTGAGCATCGACATAATCCAGCTGAAGTGAGGCGAAACACTTACGACCTGGCCGACAATCCGGTTTCCGATAACCACACCCATATGATTCCTAACCCCCTGAACGCTGCCTTTGCTTATCATCAGGAAGTTATTTCGCTTGTTGGTGGTGTTGCTTATCACTTTTGCGCTGATATACCTGTACTGAAGCTTAAACACCGTATCATTTCTGTAAAAAGAGTAGGCGTCTGATTTATAATAGGCATCCGGAAGGCGGGAATGCAGTTTAGCCATCTCTTCGACCAGTGTTTTGTTGGTTTGGCGTAAAGAAAAATACTCGGAAATGTTTCTGAATGCAGTGTTTATGCTGCCGGTAAAGTTGCCCGATAAATCGACGAGTGCGGTATTCTGGAACTCATTAAAATTAAAAAGCAAGAGAAGTGAAACCGTCTCCAGAAGAAGAAATAATAAAATAAAATAGTGTTTGCGGAGGAATACGTATAAGTTCCGCATATACCGGATTTACTTGATCAGGAAGGTGAATTTATCGAAATTTTTAAGAGCAATTCCCGTCCCTCGTGCTACTGCCCGTAATGGGTCTTCTGCCACATGAACTTTTAACTTCGTTTTCAGGTGAATTCTCTTATCAAGTCCTCTGAGTAATGCGCCACCTCCGGTAAGATAAATGCCTGTTTCGAATATATCGGAAGCAAGTTCCGGGGGGGTCATTTCCAGCGCATTGAGAACGGCAGCTTCAATCTTTGCCACAGATTTATCAAGGGCATGGGCGATTTCAGCATAATTAACGATAACTTCCTTTGGAATGCCGGTGAGCAGGTCGCGGCCATGAACCGCGTAATCAGGAGGAGGATTATCAATATCAACCATGGCGGCTCCCGCTTCGATTTTAATTCTTTCAGCGGTACGTTCTCCAATGTTTATATTATGCTGTTTACGCATGTATTCCTCTATATCTGTATTAAATTCGTCGCCAGCGATCCGGATCGATTTGTTGTTTACAATGCCGCCTAATGCAATAACCGCTATTTCGCTGGTTCCACCTCCAATATCAATAACCATGTTCCCGATAGGTTCAAGAACGTCGATACCAATACCAATAGCTGCAGCCATAGGTTCATGAATAAGTCTGACCTCTTTGGCACCTGCCTGTTCTGCAGAATCCTTAACCGCTCTTTCTTCCACTTCGGTAATGCCGGAAGGAATGCAGATCACCATTTTCATTGCCGGGGGAAACCATGATTTTCCGATCTCGATCATCTTGATCATTTCTCTTATCATGTGTTCAGCGGCGTGGAAATCAGCAATCACTCCCCCTCTTAACGGGCGAATTGTTTTAATGTTTTCATGGGTTTTTCCATGCATCATCTGAGCTTTTTTTCCAACCGCAATGATTCTTCCCGAACTTCTTTCGATAGCAACAATCGAGGGTTCGTCTACTACTACTTTGTCATTATAAATTATAATCGTATTGGCAGTACCGAGGTCAATAGCAATTTCTTTTGTGAATAATCCCATTGTTTTTTAGTGTTTAAAGTGGCGTATTCCTGTAAATACCATAGCCATGTCATGCTCATCGCAGAACTTCACCGAATCTCCATCGCGTATCGATCCGCCTGGTTGAATAACTGCAGTGATCCCCGCATCATAAGCGATTTCAACAGAGTCGGCGAACGGAAAAAATGCATCAGACGCCATGACCGATCCTTTCAGATCGAAACCAAAAGCCTTTGCCTTTAAAATAGCTTGCTTCATTGCATCGACCCGTGATGTTTGTCCCATTCCACAACCGATCAGCTGTTTGTTCTTCGTTATTACTATAGTATTTGATTTCAGGTGTTTAACAATTTTATTAGCAAATAAGAGTTCCGCTGTTTCTGCAGCAGATGGTTTCAGTTTCGTAACAAACTGAAATTCAGCTTCCGTTTCAACTTTAATATCCTTTTCCTGCTCGAGGATTCCATTGAGCACCGATTTAAATTGTCTGGAACTGAAGATTAACGGGTTTTGTTGCAAAATTATTCTATTTTTCTTTGATTTTAAGACTTCCAGTGCATTCTTTTCATACTCTGGTGCCAGAAGGATTTCAAAAAACAATTTATTCAATTCCAGGGCTGTTTCGTAATCGATTCCGCGGTTTGCGATAACGATTCCGCCGAAGGCCGAAAGATTATCACAGGCCAGTGCATCCAGATAAGATTCTCTTATCGTTTCCCTGCAAGCTATTCCACATGGGTTTGTATGCTTTATGATAGCCACTGTTGGCTCTGTGAATTCCGCGATAAGATTTATCGCTGCATCAATATCAACAAGGTTATTGTAGGAAAGCTCTTTCCCGTGAAATTGTTCAAAATTGCCATTCAGAAAGCCGTAAAAAGAGCCTTTCTGGTGTGGATTTTCACCATATCTCATCGGGGTCGAGATCATCTGGCTCTGTTTGAATGCCTGGATATTTTCGCTGCGATTAAAATAATTGAAGATCTGTGTATCGTAATGAGATGAAACATTAAATGCCTGGGCTGCAAAGTACCGTCTGTGCTCCACGTTTGTAAACCCGTTCCCTTCATTTAGCAGTATAATCAGATCATTGTAGAAATCAGCCGATGGAATGACCAGTACATGCCTGTAGTTTTTTGCCGCTGCCCTGATCAGAGAAATACCTCCTACATCAATTTTTTCAATGATATCTTCCTCTTCATCCGTAGTTGCAACAGTCTTTTCAAAAGGATAGAGGTCTACAATCACAAGATCGAATGAAGGAATGTCGAAATGCTCAACATCCTTTATATCCGAAAGCTGGTCTCTCCTCCACAGAATGCCGCCAAATACTTTTGGATGAAGTGTTTTTACCCGACCTCCTAGAATGGATGGATAGGTAGTCACTTCTTCTATTGAAGTGGCCGGTATTCCTTTCAGTTTAAGAAAATCGTAAGTTCCGCCGGTGGAATAAATATGAACATTATGTTCCGTCAGTATTTTTGCAATTTCCTCTATTCCTTCCTTGGAATAGACTGAGATAAGTGCCGAGGTAATTTTTATTTGATCGATCATGGCTGTTGGTGTAACTCCCGGGGTTTTCTTTCGTCTAAAACCAAAGGGCTCAATTTCCTGCAATGTTATTAATAATTGAGGGATATTACAATAAAAGGAGCCGGGTTTTTAAGGATTTGATTAACTTTATCGGCTGTGAAACAATTTCAGGCCTATCTTATTTTTCTAAGGCTCTTCAGGGAAAGTTATCTTTTTGCCCTGCAGGAAATTGTAGTTAATAAAGTCAGGACCATTCTGTCGCTGCTGGGCATCACAATTGGTATATTTTGTGTAATCTCTGTCTTCACTGTTTTCGATTCCATGGAATCGGCTATCAGAAAAAGTATTGCTTCGCTTGGAAGCAACGTTTTGTATATCCAGAAATGGCCCTGGGCTATGGGTTCAGACTACCCCTGGTGGAAATACTATCAGAGGCCAGAGGCAACTCTTGAAGACCTGCGTGAAATTGAAAAACGCAGCAGTCTTACCGAAAATTCTGCCCTTTTCGCTCAGGTCAACAAGACCGTAAAATACCGGAGTAATTATGTTGAAAACGTCGGGATCATTGGTGTTTCTTATGAGTTTGACAGAGTCTGGAAATTTGACATAGCCGATGGCCGGTATTTCTCAGCTAATGAATCGGCCAGCGGCCGCCCCATTGCAATAATCGGCGCTGATATCGCTAGCGGCCTATTTACAAATCAGGAAGCGCTGGGGCAAAAGATTAAAATTTTTGGCAGAAACATTGAAATTATCGGGGTAATGAAGAAGGAAGGCGAGGATTTCTTTGGTAACAGCAATGATAAGGTCGTTTACGTTCCTGTCAACTATTTTAAAACCCTTGTAAGTATTAAAGAAGTAGGTACAACAATAGCTGTGAAAGCCAATTCCATGGTATCAAATGCCGAACTAAAAGACGAGCTTACCGGTATCATGCGGTCAATAAGAAAAATAAAGCCTTCAGCTGAAGACAACTTTGCAATCAATGAAACGGATATCATCGCCAAGGGTTTTGAAAGCCTTTTCGGGGTTATTGCCATGGTAGGCTGGATTATCGGAGGTTTTTCTCTTCTGGTTGGCGGATTCGGGATCGCGAATATTATGTTCGTTTCAGTGAAAGAACGTACCAGCATCATCGGTATTCAAAAAGCCCTGGGAGCAAAAAACTATTTCATTCTGCTGCAGTTCCTGTTTGAAGCTATTTTTCTTTCTATAATCGGAGGAATAGTTGGTCTGCTGATCATATTAATCATGACCCTGATCGTTTCCAATACAACAAGTTTTCACCTGATTCTTACTCAGGGCAATATATTACTAGGCGTGGGCGTTTCGGCCGTGATTGGCCTTATCTCGGGAATTATTCCGGCCTTTACAGCATCGAGACTTGACCCTGTAGAAGCCATGAGAACCAATATGTGATTTCGTTAGAAAGGCCAGAACTGATTGTCGTTCCAAATTTTTTCCTTCAGTTCATTATCTATATCGTTCAGTATTTTAAGATGGCCTTTTTCCCAATCGGCAAGCCATTGATATAAGGCTTTTTCATTCTCATCGCCAGTCTCTCCGGCCTGTTTTGAATATACTTCAATCGCTCGTTTTTCAAAATCAATGGCGGCAGAAATAGCAGCCGCTTCAAACCCTGATGATGAGATTTTCTGTTTGATATCCTCGCTTAGTATAAGATTTGCAAACTCCTCATTTTCAAGTGCCAAAAGGTTCGCCGTACTGAATTTATGTTCTTTTTCGTAATGGACAAACTGGTCTGAAAGAAACTTTACATGCTTTGTTTCTTCTTCTGCCATCACATGAAAAATATGGCTTATTTCAGGGTTAGCCGTGTTTTCTGCCACGGTTGAATAAAAGGCAAAACCTCTTTTTTCCATGAGGATGGCCATTTTCAAAATGTCAATCGCTTTTTTCGTTTCCATAAAAAATCAATATAAACTGTCTTTATTTACTACACAATTCCATTAATACTCCTTGGGTTGACTTCGGATGAAGGAAGCCTATGTTCAGTCCTTCTGCGCCTTTACGTGAATGCTTGTCGATCAGCTCAATGCCAGCTTCTTTTGCCTCATTCAGTGCATCATCAGCATTTTCTACTGCAAAGGCAAGATGATGAAATCCTTCGCCTTTCTTTTCAAGGAACTTACCTACAGGACCTTCCGGATCAGTTGACTCCAATAATTCTATTTTGGTCGGGCCAATTATAAAAAAAGCGGTCCTAACTTTCTGGTCTTTAACTTCTTCGATTGAATAACATTTCGTTCCAAGTATTTTTTCATAAAACGGAATGCTTTCAGCAAGGCTCTTTACTGCAATTCCAATGTGCTCAATATGAGTGGGTTTCATATTTATAAATAGTGATTTTGTTAATTAATTAACACTTCCTGGGCAAAATTACAGGATTTTTGGAATTTCTGAGGATGATCCTGTGTCTTTCTTTTTATTTTGAAAAATAATTCGGCTTGTAGTTTGAAGGAGAATAAATATGGATGGATGCGGCCCGGTGTTCCGAATGATTGAAAATCTCGTGCAGTATCATGTTCCCTTCCTTATAAGCAATACCACCGGAGGGCAGCATGTTGTGGTTTAATAATTCAGGCGGTGTATCGATCTTATACACATTTTCGGTAACCTCGCTCTGCATGATCCTCACAAGGCATCCGTTGGCAGGATGGTCATGAACAGGGCATCCCTGCTTTACCTCCCAGCAAAGGACAAGAAGTTCCATACGGTCATTCTTCTTTACAAGGTTCCGGGAATAATGATCCGGGTTGTACTTTTCATATTCCTTCCAGTCGTCACCGTCATAGGCCGATAATACAGGGCCTAGTTCCTTCAGTTTCTTTCCGCTGCAGAGTGCTGAATCAATGGCATTGAATAATTCTTCTATCGTCTTCATACCGTAAAGGTTTCATGGCAAAAGTAAAATTTATTCCCCACAGCCAAACTGTTATATTTGGGAATGAAAGGTGAAATTTAGCAGGTTTTCGTTTTTTTTCCGGATTTTTGCAGAAAGGCCTCCGTGGCATATTTTACCGCGGAGGCCTCTGTGGAGTATAGGGGAGTCGAACCCCTGACCTTTAGACTGCCAGTCTAACGCTCTAGCCAACTGAGCTAATACCCCATGAAGCTGCAAAAGTAGAAAAAATTTACTTAACAGCCACATTCTAACTAATGCTTTCTGTTATGAAACGCATATTTGCCGCTATCAAAACAGAGCCCGGAGAGAAGTTCATAAACACTCTGAGTGTTCTCAGGTCCAGGCTCTGTTCAGAACATATTAAATGGGTTGAATCGTGTAATTTCCACGTCACTCTAAAATTTTTCGGTGAAACAGATGAAGGTCTGATACCCGGTATTTCTGAAACTCTTGGTACTATTGCCGGGAAAAACCCGAAGTTAAATTTCAACTTATCCGGCTTAGGCATTTTCGGAAGCAGTTATCAGCCAAAAGTTATATGGGCAGGGATTCACCCACACGAGCCTCTGGCCTTGTTAATGAAGATTATACAGAAAGAAATGGAGCCGTACGGGTTTGAATCTGACCGTCAGAATATCGTACCTCATCTTACAATTGGCAGAATAAAATTTCTTAATGACAAGGTATTATTTCGGCGGGTAGTAGAAGAAAACAGGTCTATACAGTCAGACTTCCTGAAAATAACCGATTGTATCTTATATGAAAGTATTCTGCTCAGGGAGGGGCCTAAGTATAATAGCTTAGGGAGGTTCCAATTTGGGAAATAAAAATCACTTTAACCGGTTAGCAATAATGTAATATATCATCAAGGCAAGTCCACCGAAAAGGCAAATCATAGAAAAGAATGCGGCTTCCTCTTCCATCGTCGTCGAAAAGGCTATAATTTTTCCTATAATAATTCCAAGGCCTATGCCGACAAAAACCATTCCCCATTTAAGCGATCCGAGAATATTGCCTTTGTTTTCAAGGCTGGAAGCGTTAACTCCGCTTTTAATCATTGTTAGCCGTTCTTTGTGACGGAGAGTGATATAGACAATACCAAAAATCATGGCAAAGACCGTAATCGGAACAATAACTTCTGCATTCATATCCGTATGAGTTTAGTGTATTCTTAGCTTTTGACGCAGGAGGCAATGATAGGTTACAGCTTTGCATCAGTAAACAATGAATTTTGCTGTAAAGGACCCCTGATCGTTGAACATCCTGATGTATTTCATCCCTAGCGGGAGGGCTGTTACGTCTATCGCGAAGAGATACTCCGGATCCGGCCAGTTCAGGCAGGTATGGTATAACAATTCACCTAGCTGACTGTATATGATTATATGGTATTGACCATGGGAAGATCCGGAGCGGATAAATAATTTATCGTTAACGGGGTTGGGTGAAATTGAAATATCATTGCCGAATTTATTTTCGCCAATGCTAGTGCAGGTCTTTGCAATAATCTCTTTTATTGATTCCTTGCCCTTTCCGCAGTCGTTGATACCAAAGGCTGCGATGGGTCCCGACATGGCATTGTTCCCAAATTCGACTGTAATATTGTTTGTATGATCTCCTGAAGTGATTTCTGATCCCTGGGGTAAAGACCAGCCGTAGGTGGTTGCATACAGCAAGGGGGGAATCGAATATTCATAACTCCCTTTCCCAATGCATACCGTATCGGGTCCGCTTATGACACCTCCGCTTGCCGGAACAGAATCCAATAATACTGTTTTCAGGCGAGTAGGACTGGTTCCACATGAATTTGCGCCTGAAAGACTAATATTTCCTTCAGAAGCTCCCCATTTTATCATGACCGAGGGAGTGCCTGCTCCTTGAAGTATAACAGCATCCCCGCCAACTTTCCAGTTGTAATTAATCGCATGAGGGATCGTATCGGTATAATAATATCCGGTATCGTTCTGGCATAATTCTGATGGACCAAAAATCTCAACAGGAGAAGGGGGAATAATTGTAACATTTACTGGCAGTACGCTTGGCACGCTGGTTCCGCAATTATTTCCAATGATTACTGAAACTGTTCCCGAATGATCTCCCCACTGAAGCTGAATAGTGGGTGTATTCTGACCGGCCTCTATAACAGCCCCTGCGGGTACTGACCATGAATAAGAGATTGCTCCGGGGGCTTCCGCCACGAAGTAATTGCAGGATGTATCGGCGCAGACATCCGCCAAACCAGTAATGGGCGAAGGAGGAGGAGGAATCCCTTCCACGTATACCATAATGCTGTCGATTGCAGTATTGTACAAGGGGTCTGTGACCTCCAGATAATACATTGTATTTACCTGGGGTGTCGCTATTGGATCGGAGATCGTAGGATCAGACAAAGTGGCTGCAGGAGTCCACAGATAAGTAAATGGCCCGGGGTTTCCATGTACGATCGACGAAAGCTGGGAATACTGACCCTGACAGATCGTGTCGGGTATTGCATTGGTGCTGACAATGATAGATTTCTTGCCTGTCTGCCCAAACAGAGTAAGTGAAATGAATAAAAGTAAAATCTGACCGATTAAATATTTCCTCACCTTTAAGTTCCTTGAATAGATTTCCGCCTACACAAAAATATAAAAAAACATGCTGGTTCCCAGCTGGTTTTGTAATTTAGGGCTCCTTATTAACAGCATTGGTCAAAAAGGATGCTAAATTTGTATTTATCTTGTAACCTGATATTCTCTTAAACGTCTAAACCTAACATGAAATACCAGGACGATAATTTTTATATTGAGAAGGTATTGAATGGTGATTCTTCTGCTTATGCTGCTCTGGTAGACAAACATAAGAATCTTGTGTTTTCGATTGCTCTTAAAGTATTGAACAGCCGCGAGGATGCTGAAGAAATTGCTCAGGATGCATTTATCAAAGCGTTTCACTCGTTAAAGTCGTTCGAGAGAAAATCAAAATTCTCTACCTGGCTTTACCGAATTGTTTACAACGCTGCGATATCGCACACAAGAAAGAGAGTATTGGAAACTATTCCGATGGATAATTATGTGATTTATAACTATTCGGAAGAATCTATGCGGCCGGGCGTTGAGGAGGTTGATTTGAATGAACAACAGCAGCTATTAATAAAAGCAATGAAAAAACTGCCTGAGGAAGATAATGTGCTCATCACCTTATTTTATCATGGCAATAACTCTATAGAGGAGATTAGTAATATTACCGGTTTGTCGGCGTCTAACGTAAAAGTCAGGCTACACCGGATCAGAAAAAAACTGCACTCCGACATGAGCACTATGCTTAGCGGGCATTTGAATTGAACTTACTTAAATCACAGATATGAACACGGATGATATTTTAAATGACGATTTCCTGTCGGATCTTATACGGAAAATGCCGCTTGAAAGTCCTTCAGATGGTTTCGTAAATAAAGTCATGAACGGCATCGAACCTCTTCCTGCCCCTATAAATGAAAGCTATCCTTCGTTCATATGGGTTAAATCTTCTATTCCCTATTTTGTAATTGGATTAGCAATCGCTTTGATCATGTTTTCTTCTGATATTCCTGATTTCAATTTTATCTATGGCACAGAATATTTATCGGGGATGTTTATAAAAGTTTTTCATCCCTTAGTGGCCTTCCTGAAAACCCTGTTATCCTCAAGGTTCATCTCGTATACTCTTCTGATCGGAGTGTCGGCAGGTTTTATATTTATTGTAGATAAATTGTTTTCCCGCAGGTTTGCTGCCTGATCTCAGCGTGCGAATGATCCCGGAGCAGATACACAAAGACCTTGAAGTATATTTTGAGAAGTATAACAATTCTGATTTTACCATTCTTTCTTCAAAACCCTTGGGGGGAGGTTCAATCAACCAGGTTTACCATCTTGAAACCACATCCGGGAGTTTCTGCTTAAAATACAATCGCAGTGACGCTTTTCCGGGAATGTTCGAAACTGAAGCTCTTGGGCTGAATCTTCTTGCTTCTGCCGGAACGATAGAAGTTCCCGGAGTAATCTTAACCGGCAATCTGCCAGATTATTCTTTTATTCTTCTGGAATTTATGGAAGCTGCAACAAAGATCAATGGGTTTTTCCGCGAATTTGGCAGAACCCTTGCCTGTCTTCACCGGAAGACAGGCGAATTTTTTGGTTTAGGTTACAACAACTATATGGGATCGTTAACTCAGAGTAATTCTTTTCATTCGGGATGGGTTGATTTTTTTGTCGAAGAAAGGCTGGAAAGGCAGGTGGAGCTTGCTTTACAGAAAGGTTTACTGAAGCACCCTGAGAAAATATTATTTGAAAAACTCTATGTAAGATTGAATGAGTTTTTGCCAGAAGAGCTTCCCTGCCTGGTTCATGGTGATTTGTGGAGCGGAAATTTCATAGTCTCCGACAAAGGCAGGCCATGCCTCATTGATCCGGCGGTATACTATGGTAACCGCGAAGTAGACCTTGCAATGTCTACTTTATTCGGAGGCTTTAGTCCTGAATTTTATTCATCCTATAACGAAGAATTTCCGCTGATATCCGGATGGAAAGACCGGATTGACCTGTACAATCTATATCCTTTGCTGATCCATCTTAATCTTTTCGGGAGCAGTTATCTCGGACAGGTTTTAAGTATTCTGAGAAGATTCTGATCTTTCCTTCCAGAGTTCTTTAAAGCTCTTTGGGGCAATTTTCGGTAATACCCTTCGGGGTCCCCAGCTTTTCTTTCCAAACCTGTTAATTAGCCGGTTTTTCAATTTGCTGCCTGGTTTGTCAAGCATCCAGCGTTTCATCATGACCATTTTCCAGCCTGTATTAACCTTTCTCCAGAAAAATGAGACATATTTTTTTGAAACCGCCTCAGCGCGGTTGTGAAGCAAAAGCTCATGCAGTGGAATCTTCACCGGGCATACTTCCGTACATTTTCCGCAAAGACTTGAAGCAAAACTCAGATGATGATAATCCTTGAATCCCTTAAAATGCGGAGATATCACAGAACCGATGGGTCCTGTATACACAACGCCGTAAGTGTAGCCTCCGATGCTTTTATATACAGGGCACCCGTTTAAACAGGCCCCGCAGCGGATGCAGGATAAGGCTCTGCGTTGTTCCTTAAGTTTTAAAATATCGGTGCGATGGTTATCAAGCAATATCACATACATCTCTTCGGGTCCGTCGACTTCCCATTCTGTTTTCGGACCGAGTAAAATATTGTTGTATACCGTTATATGCTGTCCGGTGCCGTGATGAGCAAGTAAAGGAAGAAAAAGATCGAGATCGTCAAGAGATGGAATGATTTTTTCGATTCCGACAATGGCAATGTGAATACGCGGAAAAGCTATCGACAAAAGTCCGTTTCCCTCATTTTCTGTCAGGACAACCGCTCCCATGTCGGCAACAAGAAAATTACCCCCGGTAATACCCACGTCGGCCCGGATAAATTCTTTGCGTAAATAATCCCGAACAAACAAGGTTATTTCTTCGGGTCTGCTATTTTCGGGCATCCCAAATTTCTCATGAAAGAGTTTGGCTACATCCTCTTTTGACTTATGCATAGCCGGTGTTACTATATGAAACGGTTTTTCACCGGCAATCTGTACAATGAATTCGCCAAGGTCTGTTTCAAATACTTCCCGCTTATTCTTTTCAAGAGCTTCATTAAGTTCGATCTCTTCAGAAATCATCGACTTCTGTTTTACTATTACCTTGGCTTTGGCTTTTTTGATTATATTCAATATCTCTTTCTGGGCATCCTTCTCCCCGGTAGCCCAGATCACCTTACCTCCCCTTCGTTCAAAATTATTTTCAAACTCTACAAGGTATTTGTCAAGGTTGTTTATGACCTTATATTTAATGTTTGCTGCCCTTCTCTTTGCCAACTCAAGATTCTGGAACTGGTTTAAGCCCCGGGCAACCGCGGCATCATACTTTCCTATATTAAAATTCAAACGCCGCCTTTGTTCCTTGTCAAAAGCCCGCTTGCCAGCATCTTCATTAAATTTGTGATGTGCCTGGTTCATCCTTGGAATTTATAAGGTTTGGGATATTTTTTCAACTCTCCTTAAATGCCGTCCTCCTTCAAAATCAGTTGTCAGAAAAATCTGTAAGAATGAAAGCGCCTGCTCAGGACTGATAAAGCGTGCGGGCAATGCAATTATATTGGCATCATTATGCTGTCGGGCCAGCATTGTAATCTCTTCGTTCCAGCAGACCGCTGCACGAACCATCTTGTATTTGTTAGCTACAATTGCTACCCCGTTACCACTTCCGCAGATAATAATACCTTTATCAAAATCCTGATTGTCCACGGCCCTGGCAAGAGGATGAACAGGATCGGGATAATCTATGCTCTCTTCTGAATCCGTACCAAAATCAGTAATTGTAAATTGCTGTGATTGAAGATATTTCTTTAAATACTCCTTATATTTGTAGCCTGCATGATCTGATCCTATGGCAATCTTTTTCAAAGAGTCAAGCATTGTTAATTCTTTTTTTACAAAAGTAATCATAATGCGATCAAAATGAAGTAAGGGGAGAAAATATGCAGAAATATCTGCCTTAAAATCACTATTTTAAAATTTACACATGCTATTGTTAACAACTGATTTTTTTTGTTGCAAACTTTTCATAATTAACCGTCATTACTGATTTTTATCGTCTCTTCTGTTAATAATTAAAAGTTAGCAGTTTATTATGAAATAGAATTAACATTGATTCTGTTATGAATAATAATAATTTTACTCACAAACATTGTATTTAACAATTGTTAGTAAACAAACCAAAATACTATAATACAATCAATTAGAAATTAACAATTTTAAGCCGGATTGTTAATTCAGAGGAGATTTTATATAATCCTAATTTTTCAGCATTTTTTAATTAACCGTTTCAACACCTACTATAAATAACAATAAAAAGAATCTTTATTATTATTATGAAAACTTTTTTAAATCAGAATATAGCAAACGAAATAATCAGACTCAAAAAGGAAAAGAATGCAATAATACTTGCACACTATTACCAGGTTCCTGAAATACAGGATATTGCGGATTTTGTTGGTGATAGCCTTCAACTTTCGCAAAATGCTAAAAGTACTGATGCTGAAGTAATTGTATTTGCCGGAGTTCATTTTATGGCTGAAACAGCAAAAATTTTATGTCCGGAAAAAAGAGTACTTTTGCCAGATCTTGAAGCAGGATGTTCACTGGCCGATTCATGTCCTCCCGAAGCATTTAAAAAGTTCATAGAAGAACATCCGGAACATGTCGTTATTTCATACATCAACTGTTCAGCGAAGATAAAAGCTTTGTCGGATGTGATTTGTACTTCGAGCAATGCTGTAAAAATTGTTGAGTCCTTTCCCAGGGAACAGAAGATCATATTTGCACCTGATAAAAATCTTGGTGGTTATATCAATCAGATCACCGGAAGGAACATGGTATTATGGAATGGAAGTTGCGAGGTTCATGATGTTATAAAGGCGGAAGAGGTTATTCGGTTAAAAATACAATATCCTGATGCTAAGCTTATTGCTCATCCCGAATGTAAAAATATAATTCTTCAGCTTGCCGATTATATCGGTTCAACAACGGCCTTGCTTAATTATTCTATAAAAGACCCCTCTAAAAAATTTATTGTTGCAACGGAGACCGGAATTCTTCATCAGATGAGAAAGTCATCTCCGGAAAAGGAATTTATTATTGTAACCACCGATGAAAAATGTAGCTGCAATGATTGTCCTTATATGAAACTTAATACGTTAGAAAAGTTGTATCTTAGCCTGAAGAATGAGAAACCGGAAATTTTGCTGCCTGCTGAGTTAATAGAAGCAGCCAGATCGCCGATAATAAAAATGCTGGAGCTTTCATAATCGACAGAATGAGGCAATTTCTGAATATCGTTAAATTTTTGGCGCTATTGTTTTTTATAGCGCTGGGGATTTCTGTTTCAGGGCAAAAAAATGATACTATACTGAAAAACGGCTACCAGAAATTTAATTATCCTAATGGTAAGTTATCAAGCGAAGGCCTTATCAGGGAAAGTAAACCAGATGGATACTGGAAATCGTATTACGAAAATGGAAAGACTAAGTCAGAAGGCAACAGAAAAGAATTTGAGCTGGATTCTCTTTGGAAATTTTATAACGAAGACGGAAAACTCATCCTGGAAATAAATTATAGAAAAGGCAGGAAAAACGGGATCAGGAGCAGCTATCTTGACAAGGAAACGATCAGGGAAAATTACAAGAATGATATTAAAGACGGGTATACCCGATATTTCTATACCGACGGGCGGATGAAGCTGGAAGTACCCTTTGTAAAGGGAATGGAACAGGGATTTGGAAAGGAGTACGCGACTGACGGCACGATTATTACTCTGACGGAATATAAGAAAGGATTTATCGTAGACCGGCTAAGGATAAACCGAAAAGACAAGGCTGGACTGAAGCAGGGAAAATGGTTTTTGTTTTATGATAACGGGACTATCAAACAGGAAGGGACTTACCGGGAAGACCTGAAAGACGGGTATTTCAAGGATTATACTGAAACAGGAGATCTGCTGAAGATCAGCAAATATGTTATGGGAGATCTTCAGCCGGATGCTGTTGAGATAGCCAAATTGAAAGTAGTGAATGAATATTATCCCGATGGCAGGCTGAAAGTTTCAGGGATGTACCGTAATGAGACACCAGAGGGCATGCGCAGGGAGTATAGTCCCGGGGGTAAGTTAGAGAAATCGGTACTGTATCATAACGGGATCATTTCAGGGGAAGGCAATATGCTGGACGACGGTAATAAGGACGGGCACTGGAAAGAATTCTTTGCCGACGGTTCGCTGAAAGCTGAAGGTAATTATGAAGACGGAAAGCCTGCTGGTGAATGGAAATACTATCATCTGAACGGAAAAACAGAACAGGCAGGAAGGTATAACAAGCAGGGAAAACCTGATGGAAAATGGAAATGGTTTTTCGACGACGGTAAACTGCTCAGGGAAGAAAATTACAGGAATGGTTTAAGGGACGGGCTTTTGAGCGAATATGATGAAGATAGTAAACTGGTAGAGGAAGGTGAATTTGTAAACGGGGAGGAAGATGGCCCGTGGTTTTACCTTACAGGAGATGATTATGTAAAAGGAAACTACCGGGATGGATTGCGTTCCGGGTTGTGGTATACATTTTCACTGCTGAAGAATGGAGATAAAACGGATTCCCTGCTTATGTTCAGAGGAAATTTCATAGATGACCTGGCCGACGGAAAGCACACATGGTTCTGGGATAACGGCAAGGTGCATGACGAAGGACTTTTTGTGATGGGAAAGAAAGAGGGTGACTGGATGATCAACAATTCCGACGGGACACTCTTTCTTGTAATCACCTACAAAGATGGAGTTGAAACCCGGTTTGACGGGGTTAAAATAAAACCCCCGTTCGGAAAGGAAGAATGAAATCTGTTCCGGCGAAGTTGCCGGTAATTTAAAGAAAAGAACATGGAAAAGAGAAGACCGGGACAGGGGGGAAGGGGTAAGCCTGCAGGAACCCGAAGGCCGAAATCTGATGATACAGCAAAACCGGGCCGGACCGAAAGACCCGAGAGAAGGGATAACCCCTCAACGAAACCCCGCGCTGAACGTAAACCCAGACCGGAAGGCTCTGAGCGACCGGAGCGAAGAGATAAACCCGCGGCAAAACCCTGGGCCGAACGCAAACCCAGACCGGAAGGCTCTGAACGGCCGGAGCGGCGAGATAAACCAGGGACGAAACCCTGGGCCGAGCGCAAACCCAGACCGGAAGGCTCTGAGCGACCGGAGCGGCGAGATAAACCAGGGACGAAACCCTGGGCCGAACGCAAACCCAGACCGGAAGGCTCTGAGCGACCGGAGCGACCGGAAAGGCCCGAGAGAAGAGGCAAGCCAAATGAAAGGCCTTCTGGCCCCAGGCCCAGACTGGAAAAATCTGAGCGGCCAGAGCGGCCAGAACGACGTGGCAGGCCTGAAACGAAACCCTGGGAAGAACGGAAAACCAAGGATTTTTCAAAACCCAAATCACGAAAAAAGAGTTCTTCTAAAGAAGAGCTTGTAAGGCTGAATAAATACATTGCAAACGCAGGGATATGTTCCCGGCGCGAGGCCGACAAACTAATTGTTGCCGGAGTAGTGAGGGTGAACGGAAAGGTCGTTACCGAGCTTGGCATGAAAGTTTCCCCGGCCGACCGTGTGCAGTATGAAGAACAAACCATAAACAAGGAAAGGGCCAGGTATATTCTTCTCAACAAGCCCAAAGGCTACATAACTACCGTTGATGATCCCGAAAAACGGAAAACGGTAATGCTGCTCATCGAAGGAGCATGTAAGGAAAGGGTATATCCTGTAGGCAGACTTGACAGAAACACGACCGGATTGCTTCTTTTTACCAACGACGGTATGATTGCAAAGAAACTGACTCATCCGAAATACGGGGTTAAAAAGATTTACCATGTTGAACTGGACAGATCATTAAGCAAAGGAGACCTTGAAAAAATCAGGGCAGGCCTTG
Source organism: uncultured Bacteroidales bacterium (assembly GCA_903916595.1). Classification (GTDB taxonomy): domain Bacteria; phylum Bacteroidota; class Bacteroidia; order Bacteroidales; family FEN-979; genus CAIRDP01. The sequence goes on from CAIWXI010000077.1 coordinate 33,434, forward strand.
AACTTGACGATGGCCGCGTTGAAGTTGACGAGATAGAATACAGTGAAGATTCCAAATCGAAAAAAGAACTTGGAGTTGAACTTCATTCCGGGAAGAACCGTGTAATCAGGAGGATTTTTGAACACCTCGATTATAAAATTGTGAAACTCGACAGGGTGTACTATGCCGGACTGACTAAGAAAAACCTTCCCAGGGGCCATTGGCGCATACTCGAGGAACATGAGATCAATCTGTTGAAAATGAGTAATTCCTGATACTAATCCGCAATTTATCATGAGCACTATCAGTATTTTTATTGTTGAAGACGAGCTTTTGATTTCTGCCAGCCTTAAATCCCAGTTGCAGAGTTTTGGCTATGTTGTACTTGGTTCCAGCACCAGGGGGGAACAGTGTATTGAAGAAATAGAAAGGCTTTCGAAGGAAGGCAAAGAGCCTGAAATAGTCCTGATGGACATCCATCTTCGAGGAGAGATCGACGGGATAGAAACTGCACGAAGTCTGGTCGAAAAATTTAATTGCGCCATCATTTTCCTTACAGGACAGAGCTCAAAGGAGATTTATGAGCGTTCTTTTAAGATCAAACCCTTCGGGTATCTGCTGAAACCGATTGATATGGAGCAAACAAAAATGACCATAGAAATTGCTGCTTACCAGCGAAATCTTGAAATTGAGAATAGGGTTTACCAACAGCAGCTTGAGATTTTACTGGAACAGAGAAAACGCGAAAATGATGAGATCACAGCGCTGTATCATACCATAACCAATAATTCTCTTGTTGGTATGACCATTACTCAGGACGATAAAATTGTATTTGCCAACAAGCATATTGCTGAAATTTTAGGCTTTACGATGGAAGAACTTACAGGGTTCAGCGTGCAGAATCTGATAGAACTTGTTCACCCGGAAAACAGGTCAGCAATGATAGCAAAAATGCAATTACGTCAGGATGGGCAGGAGATGCCAAATTCAAACAGATTCAGGCTGATGCGCAAAGACGGAGTGATTTGCTACCTTGAATCCTATTCCAAGACGGTTCAGATAAAAGGACGTTCAGCAATTCATCAGATCTATTTCGACATCACTCCTTACTGGGAGGCATTAAAAGGGAAAGACAGTTAAACAAATTCCAGCTAACAATTATGAGAAAAAGCCTGATTATTATTTCTGCGATACTGTTATGCATGAAAATTCATGCCGGTCCTCTTACAAACCTGATCGCAAAGGCAGGAGACGCCTCAAAATACCCGAATGACGCCCAACTGTTAGTTTTCGACAGCACCATGGTTAACATGCAGGAGAGCGGCCTTACCTATGTTGTTACACACAGCCTTTCAAAAGCGCTTAATTCAAAAGGCGCCCGGGAGCTTAGTGTAATCAGGTTCGGTTATGATCCCTTATCGGCATTTATTGAATTCCGGCAGGTAACAATTCACCGGAAGGACGGAAGTGTGGTAAATATAAAACTGAGTGGTGTGATGGATTATCCGGCTCCTGCAAGGGCTATATACTGGGGCGCAAGAGAGAAAATGATTGCCACAGGCAGGCTGGATCCAGGTGATGCCGTTGAAGTTGTACTATTTAAAAAAGGATTTACTTATGCTTTGCTTCAGGACGATGATGATAAGTACATTCCTCCGATGAAAGGACATTTTTATGATATCGTCGATTTTTATGATCCAAATCCTGTACTTGAAAAGGTTTACAAGGTGACAATTCCGAGATCAAAAACCCTGCAGTTCCAGTTTTATAACGGAGAAGCCCAGGTATCAGCATGGATTGAGAAGGACAAGCTGGTTTATACATTTTCGAAAAAAGACCTGATTCCTTATCACGGTGAACCGAAAATGGTGGCACTGTCTGATATAGCTCCGAAATTACTGCTGTCGACCAGCCCCGACTGGAAGACCAAATCGGAATGGTTTTTTAAGGTAAACGAGGATTTCGGGAGTTTTGAATCAACCCCCGGGATCAGGGCCAAGGTGAACGAGATCCTGAACGGAGCCAAAAACGAACAGGATTCCATTGCCCGGCTTACCCACTGGTGTGCCGACGAGATCAGGTATTCGGGTATCTCGATGGGATGCGGTGAAGGTTTCACATTGCATAAAGGCTCAATGACATTTGCCGACCGTTGCGGGGTGTGCAAGGACAAAGCCGGGATGCTGATCACCATGCTCAGGGCTGCAGGATTTAATTCGTATCCTGCCATGACCATGGCCGGTTCAAGAATCGATTACATTCCGGCCGATCAGTTCAATCATTGCGTTACGGTTGTAAAACTGCGTACCGGAAAATACGAACTGCTGGATCCCACCTGGGTTCCATTTGTACGGGAGCTGTGGTCCAGTGCTGAACAACAGCAGCAATACCTGATGGGAATTCCTGAAGGCTCTAACCTCGGGACGACTAATATTTCAGACCCGGCAAACCATTTCATCAAGATTGAAGGAAATACCGAATTGCTTCCGGACGGCAGCCTGAAAGGCCGTTTTTCTATTCAGGCCGAAGGCCAAAGCGATGTAGCGGTAAGAGCCCTTATCAGGACATATCCGCCAACGGTCTGGTTCCAGAATATTGAGAAGGAAATACTGAAACTCTGGCCTCAGGCTATTGTGACGAAGGTAGACTATACCGATCCTTCGAATTACATGGAAAGTCCAGAGAAATTCAATATTGAATTCATGATTCCCGGATTTGCTCTTGTAAGTGGAAAAACCCTGATGTTTACTCCGCTTTCTGCCGCGGAAATTTTCAAAGCATTTCAGGGGCAGCTTGGATTTGACACTGAACTTACTGATCGCAAATATCCCTTTAAAGATCGTTGTTCAAGGCAGGTGAATATACACGAAACGATGACCATTCCAGCCAGCAGCAAAGCCCGAAGGATCCCTGCCGCCCTTAGCGTCGGAGGCGAAGCCGCGAGCTATAGAGGCGGATATACTATCGTGGGGAACACCCTTGATTTTAATTCCAAAGCCGTTTTCAGTAAACGGATTTATGAAGCATCAGACTGGCCTGAATTCAGAGCCAGTGTTGATGCACAGAACAAATTCTCGGGAAAAGCAGTTATTATAGAATTGTAAATCATGGTTATGAAAAAAATGTTTTCCATCAATATTGCCATCTTTCTTGTTTCCGGCCTGACCGTGTTTTCGCAGAAAGAGAATGTTTTCCCTCTTCCCTCCTCCGATGCTGAATACAAGTCCATCGTAAAGGAATACACCCTGAATCCCGACGGGAGTATGGATTATCACTATGTTAAGGAACAGAAGCTGGTCACTTACCGATCCTTTCATAATCTTTACGGAGAAACCTTTATTATTTTTAATCCGGGCTTTCAGAAACTCACGATCAATAAGTGTTTTACTGTGATGGCGGATGGTAAAAAAGTGGATGGGCCGGCGAATTCCTTTAACGAGGTCCTTCCTTCTTTTGCTGCCGGAGCTCCGGCATTCAATGCCTTGCGTGAAATGGTGATTACCCATACCGGTCTTGAAAGGGGAGCTGTGATCCACCTTGATTATACCCTTAGTACAGCTAAAGGCAATGCGCCAGCGCTTATGGGAAATGAGGTCCTCGCCGAAAATGAACCGGTTACCGATTTTATTTTAAGAGTGAAAGTTCCCCAGAACCAGAAGTTGTATTACAAGCTAGTAAACGGGGCGGCGGAACCAGTGATTGTGATTGAAAACGGCTTCCAGATCTATACCTGGCATGTTCAGAATATGAATGGCATTGCACAAGAAGAATTTCAGAAAAGTTTCAGCGAAAATTATCCCCGCGCACTCTTCAGTTCATCCGACAGCAGGAATACGGTATATGATAACCTTACAGCTCAACCGGCATTCGGATTGAAAATCAGTGAGGCAATGAAAGCTGAGGTTCAGACTCTGAAGGCCGACAATCCCGATCCTCTCAGTCTGGTTCTGAAATTACAGGAAAAGGTGATCAATGATATCAATTACTGGCCGGTGCCGATGAAAAGTACCGGATACCGCTTGCGCACAGCCGAAGAAATCTATAACAGTGTAGGGGGCAGCCTTCCCGAAAAGGCCGTTTTGCTGGCAGCAATGATAGAAGCGGCAGGAATGGAAGCCGACCCTGTTGCTATTGTGCGGGAACCATTTTATGATGAGCAACTGGGGACCCTTGCCGATATTGAGGATTTTGCTGTACGTATCGAGCTGAAAGATGCCGGGGTTCAGTATCTTTCGCTGGTTTCAGCCAATCCCCAGGATCTTGCGAAAGTTATGTCAGACAAGGTTTTCATTGCACTCGGCCAGGGAGAAAAACCAGAATACCAGCATTCCGGTTCAGCCAGGCTTTCTGTAAATATGAGCGGAACCCTCATTGTGTCTTCAGATCCGAAACTTACCGGAGAGCTGAGCCTGGAACTCGGGGGTTCGGTAAACCCTTACCTGGGTTTGATCCGCGACAAAAACAAGATGAAAAACTTCGTAGCCGGAGAGATTTCAAAAGCCGACCTCAAAGAGATCAAGGTAAGCCAAAGCTCGCCCGAAACCTCGTTTCAGACCTATACTGTAATGGATGAAAAGCCCTTCAGAAGAGATTCGTCCTGGGTATATTTCACTATTCCTTTCTGCAACGCAGGGATTGAAAGCTGGGGCATGAAAACACTTTCATCAAAACGCAGTCAAGCGGTCGAGATCCCCTGTTCAGGCGACGAAAATTATGAATATACCCTTGCTTTGCCGTCAGGGTATTCATTGTTTACGCCACCCACCAAAATTGAAATCAGCAACAAAGCCGGCCGTTACCTGTTTGAACTGAAACAGGAAGGGAATAAGGTCAGCATCAGCCGAAAGATCAGATTAAGCAGTCGTATTATCAATCCCGAAAATTACGCCGATTTCAAAACTCTGATCGATAGCTGGAATAATCCCAGGTTGAAGGAAGTCGTGCTAAATGGTGAAATAGTGAAATAGTGAAATAGTGAAATGGCGAAATGGTGAATTTTTATTGTAGCGGCGGTGTGAAGCTGCAAGCGTTCACCTGATTACAATGCGGTTGAGTTTTCCGTGTATTTGCACACTTTTCGCCTTGAGTTCCTTGAACCTCGTCTGGATTATTTTTACATCTTCGGCCGAATCGTTACCATGAAGCTTTTTCTGAAGTTCCCCAATTAACAGGTCGATTTTCCTGGCTTTGAAAGAAAGAAGGGAATAGTCGAGCCGCACAAGCAGCTTTTCCTCTTCCATGTCGATCATCACATTATGTTTAAGCCAGTTCTGACTTAGTTCGTAAGGAGTGAATATAAGATCGACAGCGGCATAGGCAATTTCCTTCTCTTCGTGCCCCAGGAAGAACGATCTTTCAGGAACCTGGTCAAGGTCAATCCCACTGCGATATTCTTCAAATATGGCCGCGTATACCGTATTGCTGAATTCCAGTTCATCCCCGCGGATGTCGTGCACCATATAATCGGCGACCATCACCGGTACTTTCACTTTATAGTTATTCTCGTCAGTCTGTTCAATATGTACAATATCAGTACCATAAAGCAAAAGTAGTCGCATGATCTCTTTTTCCTGGCTTTCGGCGGATGAAGTATCGGCTTCGACCTTAGACTGGGGCGGTGCAATCACGTCAGGAGCCGGAATATCCTGGACTCCGCCCTGAGCATTTAACTCTTTATTCAGCCTGTTCCTTCTGATCTTGTTCAGTTCGTTTACCAGAACCTGCTCGGGCACCATCATCATATCGGCACATTCTCTGATGAAAAGAGTGCGGGTAATGGCATCCGGGATAAGGGAAATTGAAGCAACGATGTCTTTAATCAGCCCGGCTTTTTTAACCGGATCGTTTTTGGTTTCTTCCAGCAGCAGCTTCGTTTTGAAACTGATGAAATTTACCGCATTGGATGAGATGAACTTTTCAGTCTCCAGAGGATGATGCTTGCGGGCATACGAATCCGGGTCCTCATTATCGGGGAATAGCACAATCCTCACATTCATCCCCTGTTCCAGCACCATATCAATGCCGCGGAAGGAGGCTTTGATACCGGCAGGATCGCCATCGTACAGAATAGTGATATTCGAAGTATACCTCTGTATCATTCTCACCTGGTCGGTAGTCAGTGAAGTACCTGAAGAAGCTACCACATTTTCAATTCCTGACTGATGAAGCGAGATCACATCGGTATACCCTTCGACCAGGAGGCAATTGTCTTTCTGTGCAATGGCCGTTCGAGCGAAATAAATACCATAAAGGGTTTTACTTTTATTATAGATCTCCGATTCCGGAGAATTGACATATTTCGGGCGGTTCTTGTCGGAGGTGAGGATACGACCTCCGAAGCCGATAGTACGGCCCGAAGCCGAATGGATAGGGAAGACCACCCGGGAGTGAAAGCGGTCGTAAAGTTTGCCGTCTTTCTCAGTAGCGAGGCCGGTTTTAAGCAGTATCTCCTTCTTATAGCCTTCCATGATGGCATGTTCGGCAAAGGCGGACCATTTATCAGGACTGAAACCCAGCTGAAATTTCTTTATGATATCTTCCCTGATTTCCCTTTCCCTGAAATAGGCCAGGCCGACAGCTTTGCCTTCTTCGGTATTAAACAGAGCCGATGAAAAATATTTACGGGCAAACTCGTTGAGGTTAAAAAGGCTTTCTTTTTCGCTGATCTCCTGAAGCTGTTCAGGTGTTTGCTCTTCCTCATCGATCTCGATCTGGTATTTCTTAGCCAGGTAACGGAGAGCCTCAGGGTAGGTGAGGTGTTCGTGTTCCATGATAAAACCAACACCATTCCCGGCTTTGCCACAGCCAAAGCATTTATAGATACCCTTGGCAGGCGAAACTGTGAAAGAAGGGGTTTTCTCATTATGGAAGGGGCAAAGACCCAGCAGGTTCACTCCCCTTCGACGGAGGCTGATAAAATCGCCGATGACCTCTTCAATCCTTACGGCTGAGATAATATTTTCTATGGTTTCCCGGCTGATCATCGGCTCATAAAAGTGTATAGCGAAAGTACTAAATCTGCCAGGATTATCAGTGATTTATATGGTAATCGATCAGTATCTTCTTGTAAATCGTATCATTGACGGCAGTATCGACCATGCATTCAAATACCAGTCCAACGTTCTTTTTGAAAGTTTGCCACACCTGCAATGAATTGGTGTACAAGGGGGCTTTGTGGTAGACGAACGACTTCAGGATGATGACGGAGTCTATGCGGGAATCAACGGTCTTTTGCATAACCCGGAAGACCCGGGTATTGGGATTTGTGTTCGGGTTTCCCAGGATCATTTCCCAGGTGGCTCCCAGGGTTTCCGAAAGCACAGGAACCCAGCCGGCTTCATAGGTTCCGTAAGAGACAAAACCCTCATACTGGTTGATCGGCTGGCCGTCGAGGGTGGTTAAAGTCAGCCCCTTGAAATTTACATAGCTATTGCTGGCGCTGCTTACAGTAGTAACATCACCGGTTTTATAAATCCAGTAGGAGGCTGGATAAACAGGAAGATATGGACGGGGAGTAACGGCATTAACCGGGGGTGGTACTTTCGCTGGAAGCAGGAACCATTTTTTGCCGGTATTCAGTGAAAAACCAACAATCCCCTGATTAAAACTGTAATAAACCCTGTCGATAAATGCAGGACAATAGGATGTTGAGCTTGGGCCAACAAGTTCATATACATTTTCGTACAACCTGGGGCCAATAGTCAGGGCATAATAAAAAGCTTTTACGTAACCCCCCGATGTGAAGGACGTATTAGGAAGGTAGCTGAGCAAAGTGTCTGGTTCAAATCGAAACTGGGCGAAAAAACTGCAGCTTTCAAGAGAACTGATCATCACACCGATGTTAAAATATTTTTTTCCTGCATTTCCTAAAAAGGGGTCTGAATAATGCAGGTTAAAAATCAGGTAATCTGAATTTTGCGAAATAAAACCAGAAGAATTTTCCTCACAGCTGTAATAATTACCCTGGTAACCTACCGGGTTGCCAGGGTGTTCAAAAAACGTTTTCATTGCCGAACTCCGCCCCCTGAAAGTATAGAGGATAGAGTCCTGTTCGGTGCTTTTAAAAATCAGGGTATCGTAAGTAGGATAAGGTAAAATAGCCAGGTCGGAGGGTGTAAATGAATAAGATCCCAGACTGCTTACTGAAGTGCTGCTGTCCTTCTTTTTACATGAAAAAAGAACGACAAGGCAAAACCCGAAAGCCAGGATAATCAGTGATTTTTTCATGGTTATAGTATTACTTCCTGCCATCCTTTCGCAGTAAGGACCCGTTGAGAACGAAATCCAAGGTTTCTCAGAGTGGATTTGGCTTCATCGAACAGGAACGACAGCTCTTCCGGCTTGTGGGCGTCGGAGCTTACCGTTACCGGGATATTCCTTTTAAGGATCTTTTTCAGGACCTCAGGTCCCGGGAAAAGCGTATCGGAGCGCTTTTTATACAAACCGCGGGTATTCACTTCGATTACTGTCCCTGAAGCCGCGGCCAGGTCTAAGGTTTCATCAACAAGCTTAGTGTACCAGGCATCGCTTTCCGAAAAATAACGCCCGCGGTTATACATTTTTACCTTGTCGAGATGGCCGATGATATCAGGTTTATGCTCCAGGATCATTTCCTGCACCTGACGGTAGTAGGCTGTAACAGCATTGCGACCGTCGCCCCCAAAAATCCGCAGAATACCGTCATCATAAATAGAAATATCAGGACCGTCGATAAACCAAAGGCCTTCACCGCGGCCATCACGCACCAGGTGCACCGAACCGATGGTATAATCAAACTGATGTTTTTTACGTAATTCCTCAAATGAAACCGTCAGACCCGGAATAAAATCAATCTCGATACCCAGAAGAATTTCAATTGTTTTTTCTGCGGATGAGGGAGAGGCGTATTTCTTTTTCAGTTCCCTTATGGCGCGGCAGTAAAGCGGAAGATTTTTCTCCTTCAGGGCAAAGGAATTCTCAAACGGAACAGGGGAATGGTCGCTGAAACCCAAAACCGAAAAACCCTGTTTCAGAGCTTCTTCAACATAACGTTCCGGCTCCGACGAACCGTCGGACCAGCGTGTGTGGGTATGGAGGTTATAGTTCAATGTACGATGTACGATTTACGATGTACGAATTCATTTACGACTCACGGATCACGACTCACGATTCACTATTCACGGTTCACGACTCACGATTCACGACTCACGACTCACGACTCCCCATTCACGATCTTATACACCTTATCCGCCCTGCGTAGCATGACATCCACCGGGATCGAACAGAATTCGCCTTTCACGGTTTTCTTCACTTCCTGCAGGTCGACACGGATTTCGGGGATGGTGAAATCCACCACGCCGGTTGTAGGTCCCTGGATGTAGATTCGTTCACCTTTCGAAAGGCTTCCCGATTCCATTTTGATCTCGGCCACCTTCAGTTTCTTGAAATAATTGGTGACCTTGCCCACATACTCCTTGGTGGTCGTGGCAACAGATCCATGCTGTTTGGCCCATTCACCCATTTTCCGCCCAAGGTAATACCCATCCCAGAAACCGCGGTTGTAAACGGTTTTCAGACGGGCCATCCAGCCTTCGACTTTTTCTTCGCTGTAAGTGCCGTCAATTACCGAATCCACAGCCTCACGATAACATGAAACCACGGTTTTCACATACTCAGGACTCCTTCCGCGGCCTTCGATCTTTAGCACACACACACCCGCTTTCAGGATCTTATCGAGAAAACCTATGGTGCAAAGGTCTTTGGGCGACATGATGTATTCGTTGTCGACCACCAGTTCTATTTCGCCATCGGAATCAGTTACCCGGTAAGGCCTGCGGCAGGTCTGGTAGCAGGAACCCCTGTTTGC
>CAIWXI010000078.1 GCA_903916595.1 uncultured Bacteroidales bacterium
AAACTCGGAAAGATCTACCCTTTGCTGCTCTCCGGCTCCCTGAATGTGCAGGTCGACACCCAGCTCATCAAAATCGATCCTCATAAAGTTGAATTCATGATGCTTCATCTTTTCATCGCGGTTCAGTCGACCATACTTCAATCCAAAAGTCACTATCAGGCATTCGGTGTACAGGTCGGCGACTTCCTTCAGAATATTCAGCATTTTCCCGAAAATGTTCTTCCGGCTTTCCGCAAGAAAAGAGAATACTGGCTTGCCGTACTTGCTAAACACGAGATTCGGAGCAACAATCCGTATAATAAAAAATTATTCAGCCGTATGGAACGCGGAGCCTATATACTGAACCCCGGAATGCTTATACGTTTTCTCGATTCATGGATGCCCGTCAAAGACATTATCGACAGTCAGGGAGCAAGCCTGAATGAGATGATGGAGCATTCGGCCGATAAGCATATGAAAGAAATGGAAGAAATGAAACGGAAGTGGGAGAAAGAGAAGATCAAGCGGGACCGGGAAGAAGAACAGAGGCGTTATGCTTATTGGAGGGCCAGGGGCCAGGGGCCAGATGACAGATGACGAAGGCTGATAGCGGATGGCAGATGAGGGATGACGGATGTCTGGTTTTGCAAAAAATGATTACTTTTGAAAATAAAACTACACCTATGAAACATTCATTTTTTTTTATCACATTCATTATCACCTCAGCGTGCTTTATCATAGCTCATGCCTTTTCGCAGACTGCCGGTAATAAAGGGCCAGATCAGTCCGAAAGAGTTAAAAAATGCGACAGTATCTGGTACTACGGCGTAGACCTTTCACATGTAAGAGTGACCGACGGCGACAAGATGTCACGCAGCCAGAAATATGCAGCAGTTTATCCGTCTGCCTGGATCGCATTCGTTGAAAAAGAATTACCTCCTTACAATTTCATCCAGCCTGCTTTACATAAAAAAGCGTTCTTTTATGTGCACGATGAAGTCCAGAACAACACTCAACGAGTGAGCCCGTACTTCATCATCGGCGTAAATTATTCCTTCCCACTCGACACCGTAAGCAAAGCGGTGAAATCATACCAGCTAAGCAGGAAATCGGGAATCGGACTGGTCATTATTGCCGAAAATTTCAACAAGAACTACGAATCTTCGTCAAGCTGGGTAACTTTTTTCGACATCAGGACCAGGGAAATTCTGTGGACTGTGAAAGTAACCGGGCGATGCAGCCATATGGGGTATACAGCCCACTGGGCTTCGGGCGTCGTGGAAGGTTTTAAGAATTTCATCGGTTCGGCATACTAAGGCATGCCATTGTACCTCGCCTCCCTTAACTCGGGCAGCAACGGAAACTGTTATTACATCGGCAACGAAAGCGAAGCCGTGCTGATCGATGCAGGCATCTCCTGTCGTGAGACCGATCGTCGGATGGCCCGCCTGGGCCTTCAGCTGGCCAGGGTCAAAGCTATTTTTATTACGCATGAGCATACCGACCATACCCGGGGTGTAGAAGTGCTTTCACGCAAATACGGCATACCCGTATATATCACAGAAGCCACCCGGCTGAGCGGCCGCCTGATGCTCGACCCGGGCCTGGTACACCCTTTTATGGCCGGGGTTCCGGTGCAGCTTGGCGGGCTCAGTATAACCCCGTTCCCAAAATGGCATGATGCCAGCGAGCCCCACAGTTTCATTGTAAGTTCAGGAGGCCTCACCGCGGGTGTCTTTACCGATATCGGTTCAGGCTGCGAACACGTCACACATCATTTCTCACAGTGCCACGCTGCCTTCCTCGAAGCAAACTACGACGAAGACATGCTCGAGAACGGGCGGTATCCGCTGTACCTGAAACGCCGCATACGGGGTATGGAAGGCCATTTATCAAACAGCCAGGCGCTCGACTTGTTTACTTCATACCGCTCGCCGGGATTGCAACTTCTGCTTCTTTCACACCTCTCGGCCGAAAACAACCACCCACAACTTGTACAGGAACTCTTCAACCGCCACGCCAACGGTACAACCATCGAAGTAGCCTCGCGCTATGAAGAAACCGAAGTTTACCAGATATCTGACATCTGACATCTGATATCAGATATCAGATCAAGGAAGGTCTTTCCCTTTAGAAGCAACATAAATTTTATACCATTGTTCCAGGCTCATACTGACATTGAGGGCTTCAACCGCATGTTTTACGCGTTCGATCCTGCCCGAGCCAACGACGGGTATTATTGAAGCCGGGTGGTTAAGGAGCCAAGAGTATATGACGGTGTCAATCGCAGTGATATTGAGCTCTTCTGCAACCTCCTGGAGTGTGCGTAGAATGCGAAAGCCCTTTTCATCAGCGGGATTAAGAAGTTTCCCTCCGGCCAGGGGGGACCATGCCATCGGTCTGATTTTTTCCTTCATAAAAAAATCCAGGTTCCCGTTCTCGAAATTTTCCAGGCAGTACGGAGAAATTTCCACCTGGTTGGTTACAAGGTTTTCTTCAGTAAATGAATTCAACATTTCAAATTGTGCAGGAGTGAAATTTGAGACTCCAAAATGTAAAACCTTTCCGTTGCGTTTCAGCAAAGAGAATGCTTTGGCCACCTCTCCGGGATCAAAAAACGGTGCAGGACGATGCAGTAAAAGCAGGTCAACATGATCGGTCCCCAGATTTTTCAGAGAGTTGTCGACGCTGTTGACAATGTGATCGAAACTGTAATCGTAATACTTGATCTTCCGGTCGGGAAACTTATCAGATCTCAGTTTTATCCCGCATTTCGTTATGATTTCTATTTCATTTCTGAGACTTTTTTTATGGCGGATGACATCGCCCAGTACACCTTCACAGCTGTAATTTCCATAAATATCGGCATGATCAAAAGTAGTCACCCCCACTGAGATCATCTCTTCGAAGAGTTTAAGCAGTTCCTGAACCGACAGGCCCCAGTCATTCATTCTCATTTGACCGTGTGCAATACGCGATAATGAATAATTTGCAGTCAGGTTTATCCTGTTCATGATAAGTGGTTTTTATAAAACATCGATCGCAAAATCCTTAAGACAAAGGTAAAGCTTATACTTGCAAAAGCCCTCCGAAAACTCATAAAAGATTCCAAAACAAAGGTCTTTCCATAGGTTCCAAGGATCCGTCATCCGCCAAAACCCACAAATTAATCGACGAAACACCTAAACAAAACGTTGTATAATTAAAATATTAGTTGACAAACTATATATTTAGTTGTATATTTGTATCATGAAATCAGAAGACAATAATAAAAAGGAAGAGATCAGGGAACTAACCAGGGCCGAAGAGGCTGTGATGCAGATTCTCTGGGATCTCGGTAAAGCCATGGCCTCCCAGGTGCTTGAAAAGTTCGATGAGCCAAGGCCTGCATACAATACCGTGTCTACCATCATCAGGATACTGGAGCAGAAAGGATTTGTGGGCCACAAAGCATACGGGCGCACTCATGAGTATTTTCCCCTTGTGAGCAAAAAAGATTATACCCGTATGTATTTCCGCAATTTCATCTCGAATTATTTCGGGAACTCCTACCACTCCCTGGTTTCCTTTTTCGCGAAGGACAGCAGGTTAAGCCTTGAGGAGCTGGAGGAGATCCAGCAGACCATTGGATCAGAAATCAGGAAACAAAAAAAATCAAAGTAAGATGAATGCTATTTTTTCATACCTGCTCGAATCGTCCATCAGTATCACCCTGATGTACACGGTATACTGGCTTTTTCTGAAAAGAGATACTTTTTTTATGATGAACAGGGTTTACCTGCTGGGAGCCGCCGGCCTGTCGTTGTTGCTGCCCGTGATCCCTTTTCACTGGCAGCCCTCGTCAACAGCCGCCACCGTTATTTACATATTGGATCCGGTGCTGATCACCCCCGATAAAATTGAAAAAGCAGCCGGCAGTCATTTGCAGTGGCTCGATGTCGTAGCCATAGTGTACATCACAGGCCTGGTCATTTTCCTGCTGAGGTTCGTCGTGCAGATGCTCCAGCTTTTCTTCATCGTAAGGCGTAACGGCACAGGGCGCCGGCACGGGATGCGGATTGTTTATGTTGACCGCGGGTATTCCCCGTTTTCTTTCTTCAACCTGGTTTTTATCAACGAAAAGAATGTACCCGGCGAGAAACTGGAGTCCATCCTCACGCATGAATGCATTCATGTGAAGCAGCGACACACTCTGGATCTTATCCTTGCCGAGATGCTTATTATAATCCAATGGTTCAATCCCTTTGCCTGGTTCACGGGAAGGGAGTTCCGGACCATACACGAATTTCTGGCCGATGAAGGAGTTATAAAAGCCGGCATCAACCGTTCAGAATACCAGCAAATGATCCTGGATGAAACCATGGGCATACAGGTGAATGGGCTGACCAATAATTTCAATGTTTCACTCATTAAAAAACGTATTCTTATGATCTCAAAAGCAAAATCCGGTAAATGGTCGCGGACCAAGCTCATCTTTGCAATCCCCGCCATTCTTGCACTGGTCTTCTTAATTTCAGCACGCTCTTACAGCAGCTCCGTGGGCCAGGATAAGACAACAGTTAAAGCTTCATCGCAGACTGCCGCGACTCCACAAAGCCAGTCAGCGGCAACGGTCAATGAAAAAGTAAAATTTGTAAAACCAACCGAATCCAAAGTTTACGACTCTGTTGATGTTATCCCCGAATTTCCAGGCGGTTGGGCGGGGCTCGGACAGTTCATACTGAAAAACCTCAAATATCCTGAGAGCGCCAAGAAAAGCCAGACCCAAGGCAAGGTACTCGTTTCGTTTATCGTATGGAGCAACGGTTCGGTAGGCGATGTCAAGATACAGCAGGGAATCGGCCACGGCTGTGATGAAGAGGCCGTGCGTGTGGTGAAGATGATGCCCAAATGGAAACCCGGGGAAAAGGGCGGCAAGGTTGTAAATGTACATTTTATACTACCCATTAATTTCACTCTTGGCGAGGGCAAAAAAGAAGAACCGAAAAAGTAAGTTATTTCTGACATGTGGCGTGTTACGTGTTGATACTTGACACGCCACGTATATATCCTGCTTGCCTGGGGTTCAATATCCCCTGAGATTTCCTTTTCCATGATTCCTGATCAGGATACAATAGTGCCTTCAGCATTTTTGTAATTCTGATATTTTATGTATTTCCAACCGGTTGCTCCCATGCCAACAGTTATAATCACAGATGCCTGACTTATTTTATCAGCAGACTGTTATGTATAAGATGTGCTGGTCAAATAATGGCATTTTGATATTTCCTTAACTCCATCTCTTCTTGTTAACAGGCTCTCTGATTGAAAAGGGTGAAGTAGACGCCCTCCCCAGGGTAAGCCCTTCATTTAAGCCTAGCAAAAAAAATCATTGGAATAGTATCACTTTTAGGAAGAAGGCGGATTAAGAAAGTAAAACATAAGTTAAAATCTAAACCCTGAGACTATGAAAAAAGAATTAATTGCCGAATTATTAACAAAATTCGAAGATGCCTGTTATGTTTATCAGGATATAGAATGCTGGAGCGCACGCGAGTTGCAGGAAATATTAGGCTATAACAAATGGGAAAATTTCCTGAAAGTCATTGACAAGGCGAAACTATCCTGTAAAAATTCGGGTGCAAAAATCTCTGATCATTTTCCTGATATCAGGAAAATGATCAACATCGCTAAAAACGCTCAAAGACAGGTAGTTGACTATGCACTTACACGGTATGCATGTTATTTAATTGCACAAAATGGCGATGTCTCAAAGAACGAAATTGCATTCGCACAGACGTATTTCGCAGTTCAAACCAGAAAACAGGAGATAATTGAACAAAGGTTGCTTGATGTTGCCCGCATCACTGCCCGCGAAAAACTATCAAATTCCGAAAAAAAACTTTCCGGGATTATTTACGAACGAGGAGTTGATGACAAAGGATTCGCGATGATTCGCAGTAAAGGTGATTACGCGCTTTTTGGGGGTTTTACTACTAACGACATGAAGCGTAAGCTGGACCTGCCGGCAAAACGGCCGCTTGCTGATTTCCTGCCAACTCTGACCATTAAAGCCAAGGATTTTGCCACAGAACTAACCAGTCATAACATACTTGAAAAGGATCTCAAAGGAGAGCAACCTATCACAAATGAACATGTGGATAATAATCATGCGGTGCGTAAGATGCTGCTTGAGCGTGGTGTTAAACCAGAAACACTACCACCCGATGAAGACATTAAAAAGGTTCAAAGGAAGCTTGAAAAAGATGAAAAAAAATTATTGAGAGATATCAAAACGGATAAGAAAGGTGGCTTTCCCGCAAATTAATATTGCTAATTTTGCAGGCGGTCTTAATAAAAAGACTTCGCAAAATAAGCTTAACATGGAACTAACCGGAAAGATCATTAAAATACTTCCCCTGCAAACCGGGACTGGCAAGAACGGTGTGTGGAAAAAACAGGAATTTGTTTTAGAAACGGCCGGACAGGTCGCAAGAAAAGTCTGCTTCTCATTATGGGGCGACAAGGTCGACCAGGCAAGGCTGACCGAAGGGGAACAATTCGAGATCTCATTTGATCTTGAAAGCCGTGAATATAACGGCCGTTGGTATACAGAAGCCAAAGCCTGGAAGGCTGTCAGGAAAGAAAAGTCCTCCCCCACTCAGGAAATCCCTCCTCCCGATTATATGAATGAGCCCAACATTATCCCGGCCGACGACCTGCCATTCTGATTCATGTCGACAACCTCTTCGTATAGAATAGTCTAACCAGCTTTTTAAGTCCTGCAAAATAAAACAAAATCAGCCCCGGACAAATTATAAAAATCCGCTCTAACCCCTTGACTTTGCTGCAACAATGCTGTATATTTGTTTGATATATATGGTAATGTTATGAAGAAAACTGTCCTTTTTCTGCTTGCATCAGGGCTCACCCTCACTGCAGCCGGAATCTGGTTTGCGCATAAACAAACCCAGAATCCACATAAACAGGGTATTGCAAAATCAAAACTGGAACGAAAATTGCCCCCGTCGAGGATGCTGCCCATGATGGCAGAACGCCAGCTTAACATGCTCCATGATCCGATTACAGGAAAAATACCATCAGGAATACGGTCAAGGGAGCTGGAATTTGCAAAAAGCCTTCCCAAATCGGCCGCAACCCAGTCTTGGGAATGGCGGGGTCCTGACAACATAGGCGGGAGGATGCTTTGTGTTGCAACGGATATCGATCATCCGGAACACTGGCTAGCTGGAAGTGCTTCAGGAGGGATGTGGGAATCGAATAACGGGGGACTTCTCTGGCATAAGGTCACGGCCCCGGATGCGGAACAGAGCGCTACATGCATCGCCCAGGACCTCAGACCAGGTAAACATTCGACCTGGTATTACGGCAGCGGGGAACTACTCAGTACAACCGATCGCAACGTAAGTACAAGTGTGCGCACAGTCGGACTGGGGAACGGGATCTTCAAGTCGACCGACAACGGTGCTACCTGGCAGGGGCTTCCCTCCACCCAGGGAAATGCCCAGGGGGTTCTTCAAGACGTATTCCAGGGGGTCTGGCGGATTGTCACGGATCCTGTTAACATGAGCAAAGATATAGTATACGCGGCTTGCTACGGGGCTATCATGCGGTCTGAAGACGGGGGACAAACCTGGCAAGTGGTGCTGGGCGACCTGGTTAACAAGTCTTTTGCAAGCGATATAGCGATCACTTCGAACGGAACTCTGTATGCCTCTCTGAGTGGTTACGGCTGGTCCATAGAACCCCCTGGCAGGAAGGGGATCTGGCGTTCGGCCAACGGCATCACCTGGACAGAGATCACGCCCAGGGGCTTCCCTCCCGAGAACCGCACCACCAAGCTCGCCATCGCACCTTCCGATGAATCAGTAATGTACGTGTTCACTGAATCGCAGTCGCCCGACCTCAACCCATTTAACGGATATACTAACTCGGTGAATACTTTCTGGAAGATGAGCTGGAACACAGCGGGAGACTCGGCTGTTTGGGAAAACCGCACCAAGGGCATACCCGGCGGGGGGAACGGGAGCATCAACTCCTGGCCTTTTTCATTGGTTGTTTACGGCGGATATTGTGTCGCCCTTGGTGTGAAACCCGACGACGCCAGCAAGGTCTTTCTCGGCGGGATGTGCCTCTACCGCTCCGATAACGGGTTCGCCGACAGCCTTCATACAAACTGGCTTGGCGGAAGTCCTTACGACATGGACTCCCTCCACGCCCTCCATCCCGACATGCACGGGATACTGTTCGACAGGAATAACCCTGATATCATGCTTACTGCCAACGACGGGGGGATCTATCTCACGACTAATTGCCTGGCCGACAGTGCCCATATCTCGTGGAACCGCCTAAACAACAAGCTGACAACCACGCAGTTCTATTCGGTGGGTATCGATCACGGCGGACAGGCCGAGGACTGGGTCCTGGGCGGATTGCAGGATAACAACTGGTATTACACGATTACCAACGACCCAAGGGAGTTGTGGTTCGATATTGATATCTGTTACGACGGATTTGATGTGGCAGTGGCGCCTTCCTGGGAGTATGCAGCTATTTCAGCCTACAGCGGGAATATCTGGACTACTCAGTTCGACGGATCTATGCACACAAAAAATATTTACCCCCAGCTGCCCGATACCCTGCTAAAATACTATGACCCGGTGATGGGTTCTAATGCTCTATTTCCCTTTTACCAGAATTTCGCCCTGGAACAAAACTTCGCGAAAACTTTTTACCTGCCTACGATCAATAGTATCTGGCGAAAAGACGACCTAAAGGCTTCAGCCAATGATTCTTCCCTTAGAAATTTTGGATGGAACCACCTCAGCAATGTAGATATCGGCAACGCTTCGGTCATCAGCGCCATCTCAGTTTCCCGCTTCCCGGCCAACCGCCTGTATTACGGCACAAGCCTCGGAAAGTTGTACCGCCTCGACAACGCAAATACAGGAAACCCCGTCCCTGTTGAGATCACCGGCAGCAGCTTCCCTGCCAACGCTTTCATTGCATGCATCGATATCAATCCTCTGAACGCCGACGGCCTGATGGTGGTGTTCTCGAATTACAGGGTTCAGAGTTTATTTCATTCTGCGGATGGAGGAGCTACCTGGACTTCAGTCTCAGGAAATCTTGAAGAACATCCTGATGGCTCAGGTTCCGGCCCCTCTGTGCGCTGGGCCAAAATACTTACGCTCCAGGGGGAAAAAGTGGTCTTTGCGGGGACTTCTGTAGGATTGTTTTCAACATCTGAATTGAAAGGTGACTCAACCGTCTGGGTCCAGGAATCCCCTGACAAGATAGGCTCTGTGATCGTCGACATGATCGATACCCGCTCCACCGACGGGTTCGTTGCCGTTGCCACTCACGGGAACGGGGTTTACAGCGCTTACTATAAACCTTCGTCGGGGATCGTGAATCGGGATCCGGGATTCGTGATCCGTGATCCGTATCCCGTGCCTGCACATGATGTTATTACTGTCCCCCTTGAAACCACTATAGGGGGGCCGCTTGAGATCCGGATGACATCAAATTCGGGAGTTGATCTGGGCATTGTCTGGAAAGGCACTATCCATGCGGGAAGAAACAACATCACCATCCAGTTACCCAGACACCCAGCAACCCAGTCACCCAGCGGAGTCTACTATCTCACCGCCGCTATATCTTCCGCCAGACAAACAAAGAAAATAATCGTGACGCCTTCGCGATAAATCAGACCTTGTAAAAAGGATAATCGGTATACCCTTTTTCGTCGGCCGAATATAAAAGATCGGCCTTGAAATCCTGTGACAAGGGGTAGTTGTTCTCTATCCTGTCGACCAGATCAGGATTGTTGATGAAGGGCCTGCCGAATGCAATCAGGTTGCCAAGTCCGCTTTCAATGTCAGCTTCAGCTCTGGCTATATCGTAACCGCCTGCCAGTATCATAGTGTTTTTAAAATTATGGCGGATGGCTTTCTTGATTGAAGCCGGAACTTCAGGAGCTCCCATAGATGAATGGTCCACGATATGAATATATACCAGTCCGAGCTTGTTGAGCTGTTCAGAAAGATAAGTGTATGTGGCATCGATTTCGGGATAAGGAGGCATGTCGCTGCCTACCCCATATGGGGACAAACGGATACCGGTTTTATCCTTTCCGATTGTTTCTGCTACGGCTGTGGCCAGTTCAATGACAAAACGGCAGCGGTTTTCTACGCTTCCACCATAATTGTCATTTCGGATATTACTTACCGGTGAAAGAAACTGCTCGAGCAGGTACCCATTTGCACCGTGAAGTTCAACACCGTCAAATCCGGCTTTTATAGCATTTAATGCTCCCTGGACAAATTCGGCTTTGGTCTTTACAATGTCATCGGCTGTCATTGCCTCAGGTACCGGATGATCCTGCATCATCTGCGAGTCGGTCCACATTTGTCCTGCCGCTTTCACTGCCGACGGAGCTAAAATACGCGTCCCTTCCTGCATATTAAGCTTGTGGCTGATCCTCCCTGTATGCATCACCTGAAGAAATATCTTTGCGCCACCTTCATGAGCTGCGGATGTGACTTTTTTCCACCCTTCAACCTGATCAGTGCTGAAAATTCCCGGCATCCGGGCATATCCCAGTCCATTGGGGGATGGCGAAGTTCCTTCAGTTACGATCAATCCAGCTCCCGAACGCTGTTTGTAATATTCAGCTATCAATTCATTGGGTATATTTCCAATAGCCCTGCAGCGTGTCATAGGGGCCATAACGATACGGTTCTTCAATTCCATTGATCCGACTTTCACCGGAGAAAACAAGGTAGACTCTTTCATATTTTACGATTTCAATTTTTAATTAATCTAATTCTTTACAGTTTGTGGTTCCTATCCGTCAAAAACTATACCAAATTTATCCGCCATCTGCCATCAAACATCAGACATCAGATATCCGACAACCCCCCGGTCACTGACTTACAACTACCGTTCTGCTGAACTCCTTTGTGCCCACATACCAGTAGAATTTCCCTGGAAATAATTTGTTGGCAGGGATAATACATTCCCTGGTCCCGGGTCTGATTCCCCTCCACCATGCAAGCTTGTTATTGGCTTCTGAAATGAGATAAAAATTTGTGAAGGTATCTGTTGCCATCTTCCAGCGAAACAGCATCTCTTCACTTCGGTTAAAGATCATGCCCTCGGCAGGGGCCTCAAGTACTATCGGTTTGCTAACGTTGAGTTCACTTTCCCGGGCTATGGGTTGTTCGGGAATCCGGGCCGTTGGCGTGGCCGGAACATGACTTTGCAAAGGTTCTGCAGCTGGCTGAAGTGGCTGGTTTATTTTCACGAACAGGAAATAACTCAATATTCCGGCCAATAGTAAAATAATTACACCCAACAGAAGGTATCTCGTTTTTTTTGACCTGACTCTTTTCTTTCTGATCCTTGGCTGCGGGGCATCCTCCACGGCCATAGCAATTTCATCAGGCCCTTCCGCCTTAAACAGCGAAGGAAACGTTTTTCGAAGTCTGAATTTTCTGGCAAACTCATGGTCCTCGCCGAGCCTGATTTCAAAATCCACCACCTCAGCATGGCTCAGCTGACCGCTAAGATGCCTTTCGATAAGATCAATATCTGCCTGATCCGTGTTCATCACATGGTGTATTATCATTTCTACGTAAAAAAGCAGTAAAATGTTTCAATATAAAAAAAATCCCTCGGAATAAGCTCAGGACGCTCGTTATTGAGCATGAAAGCATGATTCGGAGACAACCTCTCGTCCTGATTCTTTAATTTCGTACTTTTGTCAAATTGTTTTGCTACAAGGATGAAGGAAGAAAAGGATGAGATAACCGAATTTCTGTTAACCTCTGCGGATTATTCCACCCCGGTGAATACACACCGCCTCCTCGGCGACAGGCTTGCGTTGAATACGAGGCTCTATTTCATGACCCGCTTCGTGAGCCTTTGCTTCTCAACCCGGCGGGCCGCTCAAAAGGGCCAATACGATACTGCTTACTGGGTATCGTCATCACATGATATATTCAGGTTGATAGAGGGTTGCGGGGGACGGTTTCTGATCAGTGGTTTGGAAAATATCAGAAACTGCAAAGGGCCGGCGGTATTTATCAGCAACCATATGAGCACTCTTGAACCCATGATCTTTCCGGGGATAATACAACCTTTAAAAAATGTTACCTTCATTGTTAAGGACGCCCTGGTGAACCATTGGGTATTCGGTGCTGTGATGCGTTCACGGAATCCTATTGTTTTAGGCCGCAGTAATGCCAGGGAGGATTTCAGGATTGTGATGGAACAAGGTCTCGAACGCTTATCCAGGGGCATCTCGGTAATAATTTTCCCTCAGCATACACGCCGGATGGAATTCATTCCTGAAGAGTTCAACTCACTTGGTGTAAAACTTGCCGCCAGAGCTAATGTTCCGGTAATTCCGGTTGCCATAACAACCGATTTTTGGGGCAATGGCAAATACACAAAATATCTCGGCCCAATCCACCGTAAAAAACCTATTCATATAGCTTTCGGCAAACCCTTTCCGGTCAGTGGCTCAGGAAAAGAGGACCATCAGAAAGTCATTGAATTCATCCAGTCAAACCTGGATCAGTGGCATCTGGCATCAGATATCTGATATCCTACCCCCTGTTTCTTATCACTCCTTGCTCAAACACAGGAACGACGTGGGTTGTATCGGGTCTGAAGCTGTATGGAATAACATCGTCCAGCCCGAGTTTTTTCAGACGATGGCGATGGGCAGCTTTTTCCAGATAGGCAAAAAGATCACCCCTGGCAATATCCCACAAATCGATAGAGGCGTGGGCGCTGTCGCAGAATGTCTCAAACCCTTTATGGACTAAGATCTTTTCGCAAAGTGCACCGGCAAAAAGAGAATCTTCAATGCAGAATTTGTTTTTCCAACCTGAACATAAAATCACAACATTTTTATTTTCACGAACCAGCCAGCCAGCCAAAGCAGAAATATTTACAAATGCTCCCATAGCAATCTGGCTGGCGTTTTTTGCTACTTCAATAGCCCGGGTTCCATTGGTCGTGCAATAAACCAGAGTCTTTCCACCTATGGCTTCAGCGTTGAAATTAAAGGCTGAGTTGCCAAAATCGGCCCATTCAAGCTTTTTGCCGTCCTGCTCGCTGGCCACCAGATAACCCTTCTCCTTCATGGCCCTGGCTTCATCGAGGTTAGCCACCGGAATGATCTCTTTTACCCCGTTCTGGAAAGCCGCACAAATGCTGGTAGTAGCCCTTAAAATGTCGGCAAGGACCACAATATAGTCGTCACTGGTAGTAATATCAGCAAAAAGTTTTGGAGTAAAACAGACTTCTATGGTTTTATTCATAGTTTATTGTTCGGATATCTGATATCTGATATCTGATACCTAGTAAAACACCACCTCGCATTTCGGGTGGGTAAGTTTGAACTTATCTACTCTCTTAGCCGAGATTTTAGTATTAAAAATCTTCAGCGACTCGAGCTGCCTCATGTTTTCCAGCTCATCAAGGCTGCTTATCTTGGTATTATAAAGCTCTAAAACTTTTAGTCCTGTGAGGTTAACCAGATATTTCAGCCTTTTCACAGGGGTGCCGTTGAACTTTAGGTTCTCCAGCTGGGTCATGTTTTGTATCGGCATCAGCTCTTCTACCTGGCTGTTACTGAAGTCCAGGTCTTTGAGCTTATGCAGTGCAGCAAGAGGAGTTAGATCGGTGATGGGATTCTTTCCGCAGATCAGGCTTTCAAGTGTAAGCATAGTACTCAAAGGTGTGAGATCTTTTACAGTGGTACCTGTAAAACTTAAGTTTTCCAACCTCGATAGCTTCTGTAAAGGGGTGAGATCACTGATCGAAAAATTTTCACTGAACGCCAACTCATCCAGATTAGCGATCTGCTGAAGCTGCAGCTTGTCGGGGGCTCCTTTCAGCTCAAGCGCTGCGAGAAAAACATCCTGCCAGGCCTTGGTCAAACCTTTCCACCAGTTGTTGTTTTCGAAAGTCTGGTAAATAAGCAGGCAACCTGGATCTTTGTCAAGAAAGACGTTGGCATCCTTCAGCACCACCTGGCTGTTGTCGGCATAAACGAATGCAAGGTCCTTCATACCGTAAAGGAACGACAAATCCGAAACTGGTGTATTCTGAATGCTTAACACCTTCAGATTTGCCATTGTACTTAATGGCTGAAGGCTGCTTACCGAGGTATTGTCCAGATAAAGGATCTGCAGGTTGATCAGGCTCTTAAGCGGTGAAATATCGCTCACACTGGTACTGGATGCATACAGCACCCTTAGCAGACTCAGCATAGATACGGGATCCAGGCTTTTGATGTTCATTCTCCCAGTAATATTGAGGCTGTCGATGAGTATGAGCTGATGTAACTGCTCTTTTCCCGGCGGATTACTAAGCTGGGTAAAATGGCTGAGCAGGTTCTGCCAGTCGGTATTCATGCCGCTCCACCATTTTGCCAGTTCCGCAGATTCGAAAACCAAAAAAGTATGGGGGTGCTTTAACATGAAGCTGATGGCATCGCTCTTAGACAAACTGGTATAATCACAATAGATCCTTTGCAGTGAGGGCATGTTATCAAGCGCTTTCAGGCTTGAGATCCCTGTGCTGTCGGCCTGCAATATCCTGAGTTTGCTCATATTCTGCAATGCATCTATGCTCTTTACGTTGGTGGATGAGATGTTCAGTAACTCAATATTCGTAAGACCGGCAATCGGTGCAAGGTCACTGACGGGGGTGCCAGACAACCTCAGATCGTCGATCGAATCCAGGTCGCTGATTGGTGCCAGCGATGTCACTTGGGTACTGCTCAGATCCAGATCCTCCAGATTAGGGAAATTTACCACTAATCCGATATCCGACATCTGGCATCCCCTTAAAAACAACTGGGTGATATGCGTGCAATACTGCAAAGGTTCCAGGCTGGTGACTCCTGTATAGGAAATATTGAGCTGCAGCAGGCTATTGAGGTTCCTAAGGGGCATGAGGTCACTAACAGGTGTCAGGGCCAGGTTGACGTCCTGAAGCGCACTGAGTTTGCTCAGGGGGCTGAGATCCGATATAGTAACATCTCCCGACAGGTCGATCTTAGTCATCCCCATAATCTGCGTTAGTGCTTTGTAATAGGCATCCTGATCTATCACGGTTTTCTGCCCATTGATAATCGCAGCGGTATCGTTGTAGGAAGTTACCGTACCTAAAATGACTCCTCCTCCAAGTTGAATATCTTTCCCAAGTTTTTGCTGCCAGCCCTGGGAAAGACTATTCCACCAGTTTCGCATATCGTCTTTCTCGTTAAGCTTGGTAGTGTATATGCTAACAATCTTGAGCTGTTGGTTCTTCTCGTCATAGTTGATCTCAACATACCTTACCTGGTTGGTGTTTACATTGTCCCCGTTAAGGTTGATTCCGGTAATATTACGGTTGCAGGTTACTTTGAAAAAAGTGTTCCCAAGTTCATTGGTCATCACACTTAGATCCTGTACGTTATAAGTAAATTTTGCCTGTTTGAAGAAAAAATCAACATCGGTGAGGTAAGCCTGAACATCCTTGTACAGGGGTACGAGATGAGTGTCGAGATCATCTTCAATCTGCACTTCGCTGTCCCAGAAAAACTTCAGGTAACTGTCGTTGATGATCACCTGCTTGTCCTGTACTGAGTTCTTTTTGTCTGCTAAAAAATTCAGTGTACTTTCAAAGAATTTCACTAATTGTGTGGCATTATCGCGAAGGGCGTCAATCTTATCGGCAGGCAAGGCCCCGGGCTTAGGTGCGTTTTTATCGACGACCTTACTTCCGCCTTTTTTAACAGCTTGATTTCCGCTCTTCGTAACGGTCTTGCTTCCGCTCTTCGTTACGGTCTTACTCGTATTCTTTTTCTGTGTCTGGGCCTGGGTGAAAACAATTCCGCCGGGAGCCATCAGTAAAACGACGACCAGGATTGAACAAAACCGGGTTCTCATAGGTTTAATTACTATGTGTGTAATGCTTGAGCAATTCTTTTTTGTCTCCTGGCGACAATCGCAGGAGGTTCGATATAAGCCATCCGCTGTTATAACTGTTGCGGTTGAAAAACGAGATCTCGAAATACCAATTGGGTACCTGAAAAACGTGGAACTTTACATTATTGACTGAAACAAATTTAAGGTTCCCTTCTTTGAGCTCCGCAACAAAGAGAGCCAGATGGTCAGGAACATAGTCCTTATCTAGATAATAGTCTATGTTCTTTGGATCATCGAGGGCCTTGTGAATGTTCATAAAATCCACCTCATGGCTCATGGGATGTAAAAAGAATCTGAGGTTGGTGGTATCGCCCAGATGTGAAAAATACATATTGAATTTGTCACAAAAAACGTTCGAAATCACCCATTTATAGCCTCCATTCTGCTGTTCAATCCTGAGGTAAAGAATTACGTTTACAGTTTGTTTTTCCCAGGTAAACGTTGCCGATACTTCGCTGAACCAGTCTTTGGCATGAAAATCAAGAAAAATCGGGCTCTTTTTATTGAGTACTTCCTCGATAAAAACGGTCCGGGCATCAGCATTGACCAGCGGGCTGTCTTTATCGAACAATATGTTCAGGTACTTTCGTCTGGATTTGAGATCGCGAAAGCCTGAATTTCCGGGGTAGATCCTGGCCCCGCTTACGTCTTCTTCTCCATTGAAACGGCGGAAGAACTGGTTTACCTGCTTGGTCTGGGCATAGAATACAGTCTCGTCCCCTTCAAAAGAGCCTAAGCTACCCTGAGGCTTTGCAATAAACGGAGCCAGGAAAACGAGAATAATCGCAAGTGTTCGCAGTGGTTTATTTTTTGGAAGTTTCTTTTACCCTGATATCACCGAGCATCACGTCCCAGAATCCAATGAGGCGGCCACCGATCTGGGTTTCCTTGCGTTTCACGTAAATGGTGATATCTTTTTTGGTAGTGTCCTCATATACGAGGCCTTTTTCCTTATCGTAGCCCTGGAATTTCTGATATACCGTGATCACGCCAACAAAAGTGCCGTCGGGCTGGCGCTCCAGATCACTTACATACTGGATCTTGTACCAGTCGATCACCACTTTTGAATAATTAAGCTGCATCAAACGGTCAAAGTATTCGCGGATCTTATAATTATTGACCTGCTCGGGATGCTTGATATTGCTTACACCCATCTCGCTGCCTTCCATGAAGAGTTCGCAGGCACGTTCGATCACCCTCTGAGCATCGCTCCAGGGTGTTGTTTTATCGCCTATCAGACTGATATACTTGGACAGGTCGTGAACTTTCTCCAGAGCAAGGCTGTCGATAGCATGTTTGCGGTCGGGTGTGATCTCCACCTGAGGCACTTCACTCTGTGCCAGCAATCCTGTTCCAAACAGAGTTGCGAATATTGAAATTACAAATAGTTTCTTCATGTTTTTTATTTTTTAATCAGGTCAAGTTCTTTGATTTTTCCACTGTCGTCCTGCTGAATGGCATCCACTGAATTCATACTCTTTTTCTGGTCCTTGCAGAAGTTGAGATAGCGCTGAATGGTTGTAGGTTTGTCGTAATCTACTGTGCTGCCCTGGCGGTACACGATAATAAGCACTGGTGCATCGGGAGCAGTGAAATACTGCAAAGTGTTCTGAATGATTTTATCCGCTTCAGCGGGGTTACCGCCTGCGGCGGCCGAGGCAATGCCCTGAAAAGCATTTTCAAGCTGGGTCTTGATGGGCAGAGGGGCACTGCTGCCCATGCTGTTGATCTTGTTCTGTACCTTCGCTACAAGGTCATTTATGTCAGAATCATTCAGATTCTGAGACTTGATCATGTTCAGCTCCTGCTGCAGCTCGGCAGCCGACTTGCCATCTTTGTTCAAAAGCAGGTCGAGAAGATTCGCCCTGGCGGAATCTACCTTCTGCTGCTGAACCTTATCCCTCTCGGCATAAGATTTCTTAATTGCCTGCTGAGACTTAATAATCATGTCGTTGATGGTAGGGTCGTTGAGTTTCTTATTGACAATCTCGTTAACCAGCTTCTCCTGGTCCGACAGTGACAGGGTAGTCGATCCGTCAATGATTGGTGTAAGCTGTTGCTTTGCCAGTGCAATCGCAGCTTTGCGATCTTTTTTGCTCATTTTTCCGGTGGACTTGCAGCTCTCGGCTCCGAGGCCCATGGCGATTACTAAGGTGATCATGAGGATCGATGCCCACCTCAAATTTGTTAGTTTTTTCATACTTTGTTTCATATTCATTTACTTTTTAAGTAGCGAGGTAGCGAAATAGCGAAGTAGCGAAACTAAACTTTCACCATTTCACCATTTCACCATTTCGCTATTTTCTATTAACGTTTCTCAAACTTACTTAGTATAATTCATCCTTTATAAAACGGGAATTTAACTACATGTGCTTTCAATATTTTTTCTCTGACTTTCACGTAAATCGTTGATCCTTCCCTTGATAGTTCTGTGGGGACATACCCCATGCCTACCGGTATTTTTACTGAAGGACCCATAGTCCCCGAAGTAACTTCGCCTATCTTGTTTCCTGTTGCATCAGTAATGTCGTAACCGTGGCGGGGAATTCCCTTATCATCCATTACAAAGCCAACAAGGCGGTGCTTAACACCTTCGTTCTTCTGCTTCAGGAGGTAGGCTTTATCAATAAAATCTTTGTAATCGGTAAACTTTGTTATCCATCCCAATCCTGCTTCAATGGGTGAAGTAGTGTCGCAGATATCGTTTCCATAAAGGCAGTAGCCCATTTCGAGGCGTAGTGTGTCGCGTGCAGCTAATCCAATAGGTTTTATCCCGTATTCTTTACCTGCTTCAAACACAGCATCGAAAATTTTCGCAGCATCTTCATTGGCCATATAAATTTCGCATCCGCCTGAGCCGGTATAGCCGGTAGTAGCGAAGATCACATCCTTTACCCCTGCAAAAGTGAGTTTCTTGAAGGTATAGTATTCCATGTCGGTAACCTTGGTATCGGTAAGCTTCTGCATGGCTTCAAGAGCTTTTGGCCCTTGCACTGCAAGCTGGGAGATCTCATCGGAAGCATTGTAAAGCACTGCACCCATGACATTATTTTTAGTACACCAGGCCCAGTCCTTATCAATATTAGAGGCATTTACCACAAGCAGATACGTAAGGTCATCCACCTTATAAACTAAAAGATCATCAACTATACCGCCCTGCCCGTTAGGGAAGCAGCTGTACTGTACCTTTCCGGAAACGAGTTTAGATGCGTCGTTGGAAGTAATATGCTGTACAAAATCCAGAGCTTTCGGGCCTTTTACCCAAAATTCACCCATATGCGAGACATCAAAAACGCCAACGCCTTTACGCACGGTTTCGTGCTCAGCGATAACCCCTTCGTACTGCAAAGGCATGTAATACCCTGCAAATTCAACCATCTTGGCACCCATGGCCTCATGGAAATTAGTAAATGCTGTGTTTTTCATATAGTGTTTTTAGAAATGCCAGGCAAAAAGGCAAATTTATAAAAAAAATCGACCTTATTCCTGTTTTTTCACAGAGTCTTTCACGTATATTTATTGGAAAGCCTTAGATACAAACCAAGGAATCCTTAATTTTGAAGCCGTTATGAACATACTTTCACTTCGCAGGAATACACCCCGGGGGGTCATCTGGCTTATTGACATGCTCATCGTGCTGGGTTCCATATTCCTGGCTTACCTTCTCAGGTTCAACTTCGACATTCCCCCCAGCGAGAGCAAACCCTTCGCTGTGCTTATCCCCTGGATGCTCGCGATAAGAGGCATCAGCTTCCTGGTTTCCCGCACGCATGCCGGATTAATACGGTATACGGGTACCGCTGATGGCCAAAGGGTGCTTTTCACGCTTCTCATCGGAAGCATGATATTCGGGCTCACTAATATCTTCACCTGGTTTACCATGCACTGGTTCATGATCCCAACCACAATCATTCTGCTGGAATTCCTCATAACAACCATGGGTATGATCTTTTTCAGGATGAGCGTGAAGATAGCCTGGCTGGAATTCCAGAACCCTGAACGTCAGCGTGTTGATGTAATCATTTACGGAGCTGGTGAGGAAGGTATCAACGCCAAGCATGTAATGGACCGCGATGCCGCCACGAAATACCAGGTGATTGCCTTTATCGACAACGATCCTGCCAAGATTTACAAGAAACTGGAACGGATAAACATCCTGCCGCCCGTTAAGCTGGAATCACTTTTGAAAGACCGCACTATTGCCCAGCTTATCCTGGCTATACACCCCGTGGACCCTGCCTATAAGCAGGAGCTGGTCGATCTTTGCCTCAGATTCAACACCAAAGTACTGTCTGTCCCCCCGGCTATTCAGTGGGTGAACGGACAGCTGAGTTTTGCGCAGATCCGTCAGGTTAACATCGAAGACCTGCTGGAACGGGATGTGATTGAACTTGACACCAGCGATATCCGCCTTTATATTCATGATAAAGTAGTAATGATCACGGGGGCTGCAGGCTCTATCGGTTCTGAAATCGTGCGACAGGTGGCTCGCTTCTCCCCCGCCCATATGATTCTTGTAGATTCGGCAGAAACTCCGCTTCACAGCCTCGAACTGGAATGTAATACTTCAATAAAAGATGTCGCTATCACGTTTATTCTGGGCAATGTGTGCAATGTACTGCGGATGAGGTCTCTCTTTGAACGATACAGACCCGAAATTATCTTTCATGCCGCAGCCTACAAACATGTACCTGTTCAGGAAGCCCATCCCGGCGAGGCAGTCTTTACCAATGTTCACGGAACCCGTGTAATGGCCGACCTTTCCATGGAGTTTGAAGTAAAGAAATTCATTATGATCTCGACTGATAAGGCGGTGAACCCGACCAGCGTAATGGGCGCTTCAAAACGTATTGCCGAAATTTATTGCCAGTCGATGCATCAGGTCAGCGGCACCAGCTTTATAACTACCCGCTTTGGAAATGTACTTGGGTCAAATGGCTCGGTGATACCGCTGTTCAGGCAGCAGATCGAAAAAGGTGGTCCTGTCACGGTAACACATCCCGAAGTAATACGGTATTTCATGACGATCCCCGAAGCTTGCCGACTGGTTCTCGAAGCCGGATCACTCGGCAAGGGAGGCGAGATATTTATCTTCGACATGGGTAAACCTGTTCGCATAGTCGACCTGGCCAAACGCATGATTCAGCTCTCGGGACTGGAAGCAGGGAAGGATATTCAGATTGAATACACCGGGCTCAGACCGGGCGAAAAACTCTACGAGGAACTGCTAAACCTTGAGGAAAACACTATCCCCACACATCACCCCCTTATAATGATCGCCAAAGTGCGAGAATCGGATCCGGGACAGGTGCGTGCCGAAATCGAAGACCTCATCGAGCTTACAACCCACCCCGACGATATGGAGATCGTACGCCGGATGAAACAAATCGTTCCGGAATACAAGAGCCAGAATTCGGTTTATGAATCTCTTGACATCTAAATCGTAATCCGTAAATCGTAATCCGTAAATCGTAATTCGTCCTTGATCAAAATGCCTGTCATACTCGGTCCAACTGCCTGCGGAAAAACCGCGGTGGCTGCACGTCTCGCGTTTGAGCTCGACGGGGAAGTGATCTCCGCCGATTCTCGTCAGGTATACAGGGGAATGGATATTGGATCGGGAAAGGATCTGAGCGATTATACGATCGAAGGCCGGAACATCCCGTATCATCTGATCGACATCGCCGAACCGGGTTCAGAGTATAACATTTTCCAGTACCAGAAGGATTTTTCAGAAGCTTATAATGATATAGTTTCCAGGGGCAAGCTTCCCATTCTTTGCGGAGGGTCTGGGATGTATCTTGAAGCTGTTATAAAAGGATATTCACTGCCTGAGGCCCCAGCCTATCCCGGGTTTGTTTCCTCCATGGAATCACGCAGCGATGCAGATCTTAGACAAGAGCTCAGCCGCCTGAAAAAACTTCACGGCACTACTGATACCTCGGTCCGGGAAAGGATTCTCAGAGCGCTGGAAATTGAACTGAAACGGCAACAGGATGCAGGATGCAAGATGCAGGATGCAGGATGCAAGATCCAGGATGCAGGATGCAAGATGCAGGATGCAGGATGCAAGATGCAAGATAAGTCACAAATCATCCTGCATCCTGCATCCTGCATCTTGTTTGGTCTCAACCCTGGTCGTGAGATAGTAAGGCAACGCATCACCGCCCGTCTCCATGCCCGGCTCGATTTTGGCATGATAGAAGAAGTTCGCGGTTTGCTCGCAAAGGATATCACTGCGGCCCGGCTCAAAGCTTACGGACTGGAATATAAATACCTTACCCAATACCTTGAAGGTGAACTAAGTTATGACGAAATGTTCAGATTGCTAAATACCGCGATCCACCAGTTTGCCAAACGCCAGATGACCTGGTTTCGCCGCATGGAAAAACAGGGAATGAAAATACATTGGATTGAAAGTAATCCGATATCCGATATCCGATATCAGATATCAGCCATCTGCCATCTGATCTAGAGCATTCCTGCATTCCTGAGAATCTCTGCAAGTTTAGGTTGAGATCTGGAATATTCCATAAGGACTGATTTCAGTTTTTCATCTTCCCGTTTCAGAGGGGCAAGAGAGAGTTTACGGTCCCAGAATGCAAATCCAAATACACTGATTATCGTCGTGGTAAATATTCCGATAATAGCCCAAAGAAAGTTAAAGAGCTGATCAAAACGTTTGTCGACACCTTCAAAACGGGCAGTCATCTCCGTCTTTACGGCTTCAATCTTTTGTTCGGTCCTGATAATTCTGTCCCGGTCATCTAAGGTAAAAGGAATCTCTTTAACCTCTGCTTTGACTATAATGGGCAGAAGCAAAACAATCAGCAAAGAAAATTTTTGAATCGTTTTCATCTTGTTCCGGATTAAGTTTTACTTCTTAATCCGTCTTCAGTACAAAAGTAATACATTTTTTGCCGAAAAGTTTCAAACAAACCTGAAAATTCTTAACGATATCAGATATCAGATGGCAGATTTCACCATTTCACCATTTCGCTATTTCACTATTTCACTATTTCACCATTTCACCATTTCACCATTTCGCTACTTAGTCTTATCCGGGAAAGGTGGTATTCCGGGCAGTTCCTTCGGCCAGGACTTCAGCTCTTCCTTCATCTGATCAATAGCACGGTTAAGCTGCTGGTCTTCGCCGGCATATTCCTTTGCAGGATCGTTGTCGACGATGATGTCGGGATCAACTCCGTGACCTTCGATGATCCAGTTCTTTCCGTCATTATCATATGGAGCGAATTCAGGACGCATCATGGAACCGCCGTCAACAAACGGCAGAGAACCACGTATACCAACAACCCCTCCCCAGGTGCGGAGTCCGATTGCCTTTCCGATTTTCAGCTTCTTGAACTGATACGGGAAAAGGTCTCCGTCGGATGCTGAATAATTGTCGATAAGGATACATTTGGGTCCCCACTGCATCGTAAGACGGCCCGGCGCAGGTTCTGTGTTCCTGCTCATGGTGATCATAGTCATTTCGCGGTTCAGCCGCTCGATGATCATAGGCGATACATTGCCTCCGCCGTTCCCCCTGTCGTCGATGATCAGTGCGCGTTTATTGAGCTGGGGATAGAAATGCTTCACAAATTCGTTCAGCCCTTCCACTCCCATATCGGGAATATGAATATAGCCTACTTCTCCATTTGTGGCATCGCTGACTTTTTTCGCATTGTTTTCGACCCAGTTGTAATAGTAAAGTTTTGCCTCATCATCGGTAGGAACAACGATAGCTTTTCGGGCACCATCGGGCGAGGCCTTAGAATTAACAGTAAGTTCAACCTGCTGGTCGGCAGTATTGACAAGGGCTTCGTAGATATCGTTCATGTCTTTTGTGGAATTTCCGTTGATGGCGATGATGTAATCGCCCTCTTTCACATCCACACCAAGCTCAGTAAGCGGTGAACGCTCCTCGCTGGTCCAGTTTTCGCCTTTCAGTATCCTGTCAATATGATAATAGCCGGAAGCATCGCGGCTGAGCTTTGCACCAAGCAGGCCCATTTTGATTTTTTTCACCTCTGGACGGTCGCCTCCGCTCACATAACTGTGCCCAATGCTGATCTCACCCACCATCTCGCCGAGTATATACGTGAGATCATAACGGCTG
This sequence comes from uncultured Bacteroidales bacterium, assembly GCA_903916595.1. Lineage (GTDB taxonomy): Bacteria > Bacteroidota > Bacteroidia > Bacteroidales > FEN-979 > CAIRDP01. Next base: position 24,091 of record CAIWXI010000078.1, read on the forward strand.
TTAACGTATGGCAGAAGAGGTGCGTACTTGGCTTTGATATTATCCCAGTTCAGCCCCTGCATATTGGGGGCATAAAGGAAGTACTTCATCTGCCTCCAGGATTCGTTATAGATCTGTGCCCATTCACTCTTGAGGTCGACCATCAGTTTCATATTTGACAGGTCAGCCCAGTCTTTCACATCGATCTTGCCTCCCTTAGGCAGATCGACCACGGCGTATTTGCCCTGACCAATAACCAGCATTTTCTTTGTATCTGCGCTGATGTCATACCCGTTAAAATCACCCAGGTTGGATTCTTTTTTGTCTTTCAGGCTGAAGGTCATCAGACCACCCTGTCCGCGCCTGCCGAACTTGATATAATACACATTGTCACCAACCGCTGCAAGCCCACCATAGTTTGATGCGTCGATAGGCAGAACCACGATGCGGCCTACGATCCCGTCGAGATCAACCTTCACATCAGGAACCGCATCTTTCTTAACGTCCTTGCCATCGTCCTTCGTCACGTCCTTCGTCACGTCCTTCTTAACGTCCTTCTTAACGTCTTTTGTCACGTCCTTCTCTTCATCCTTTTTCACAGCAACCTCATCATTTTCGTATGCAAAGGGATTGGGCGTAGCCTTGGCCAGGGTTACAAAATACACCTTGGTCATGTCGCTGTAGCTATGATTCCATTCAGTGGCAGAATATGTAGGGTTGAAATCACGGCTGGAAGTGAAGAACAGGTATTTGCCGTCGCTGCTGAAAGCCGGGTCGCCTGAGCTGTACCAGCTGTCGGTGACCTGAGTCTTTGTTTTCGTTGCCAGATCATAGATAAAAACCAATCCGAAATTGCGGCGGTCAGGAAAGGTGTAAGTGATCCATTTGCTGTCGGGGGACCAGTTATAGTCTCCGAACTCCCAGGTTTTGGCCTGATCTACCACAGTCACCTCTTTCGAATCAATGTCCACATATTGAAGTCTGAGCATCTTGTCGGACCAGAGAATCTTTTTACCATCGGGCGACCAGAGGGGGGTATATTTATAGGTATCGGCATTTTTTGTAAGCTGTATCAGATCGCCGGTACCGTCCTGTTTTGCCAGCCATATCTCATCTTCCCCGCTGCGGTCGCTGATGAAAGCCAGGTATTTCCCGTCGGGCGACCAGGCTACATCGCGGTTGTGAACACCCTTGGTCCGGGTGATGTTGCGCGTGATGCCGGTCTTGGCGGGAACCGTCCAGATATCACCCCTGGCATCGAAAGCAATCCGTTTACCGTCGGGTGAAACAGATGAGGAGTTGATGTATTTACTTGCATCTTTCAGCTGGTTCCTGCCGGTGATAAGATCATTTGCAATAGTCACCACGACTTTGCTGTATTTCTGGGTTGCCAGGTCAAAGACGTAAAGATATCCGCCGTTCTCAAAAACAATACTGTTGTCACCCAGAGAAGGGAACTTGATGTCGAACCCGGTAAAATCGGTAAGTTTCTTTGTTTCCTTGGTCTTCAGATCATACACGAACAGGTTCATGGTACGGTCGCGGTCTGAGGCAAAATAGATCTTGTCGCCGGCCCACATTGGGAAAATATCCTGGGCGGGGTTGTAGGTAATATTCTCAGCCTGCCTGGTCTTGAAATCGTAAACCCAGATATCATCGGCCATGCCTCCTTTATAATATTTCCATGTGCGAAATTCGCGAAACACCCGGTTGTACGCCAGTTTAGACTTATCTGGTGAATAGCTGCAGAAACCGCCCGCGGGCAATGGGAGTTCTTCGCTTAAACCGCCCTTGACATCAGCCAGGAAAAGTTGTCCCTTAAAATCGTTGAAAGTCTGCTTGCGGGAGCGGAATACGACCTTTTCGTTGTCTCTCCAGGTCATCACGATATTGTTCGGGCCCATACGGTCAGACACATCGTCACGGTTGAGTGTTGCTGTATATGTAAGACGTTTCGGGACTCCCCCATCCGCAGGTATAAGATAAACTTCGGTATTGCCATCGTACTGCCCGGTAAAGGCAATTTGCTTTCCGTCGGGAGAAAAGCGGGCGAACATTTCAAAACCGTTCTCGTCGTTAGTAAGTTTGCGGGCTGAACCTCCAGCCTTATCGACCGAATACAGGTCGCCGGCATAGGTGAACACGATCTGGTTTCCATGAATGGCGGGAAACCGCATAAGCCTTGCTTCATTTTGTGCTGACACAAGTCCTGTGAGCAGCATGGCAATAAAAAGTATGCTAATTTTTTTCATATGTTTTTGGAAATTAAGGGTTTTCGATGAGTTATGCAAATGTAATGAATTCATGGTAGGTTCAAAAGAAAATCGGTGAAATGGCTTTTATAACCGATGACTGATATCTGATATCAGATATCGCAGCGCAGCTGCTTTACCCAGTCCCCCAGTCACCCAGATTTCCGCAATTTCCGCAATAACGCATCGGCCGATGTATGAATTTGCATTTTCTGCGGATGAGGGAGCGGAAAGACCATGCTTTTCTGATTTTGTGCAACCCCGGGCAGTTCACTTGTGAAAATCAGTTTTGGTCCGCTTCCGCGGGGTGGTAATTTTGTTCCTGACATTAACAGAAACGCCATGAAAACTTTATCTAAAATAAGAAAAATCTTGCTGATCCTTTTGGTTCTTCCGGTGTTTTCACTGAATGTAAGCGGACAAAAAAAGATCGATTCATTGAAGGCATTCCAAGACACTTCGGCCAATGTCGTTGTGAAATTCAGGGAAGGGTCCCAGTACGTCGGCAGATTCAGGGAAAACAAAAATGACACACTTACTATTATCACAGCCGATCTCGGTCAGATTTGCATCCCATATAATAAAATAAAAAGTGTTCAAACGATTGAACGTTTGGTAATAAAAAAAGGAAAATACTGGTTCCCCACCCCCCTTCCGGGGAGATATTACTTTGCTCCATCTGCATTCATGCTTGCTCCGGGCGAGGGTTATTACCAAAACACGATGATTGCGCTGAATTCATTTAATGTAGGAGTAGCAAAATGGTTTTCGATAGGCGGGGGCGTTGAATTTTTTACCACTATCGGTTCCATCACAGCCAGAGAATTCCTCCCGACGTTTTACCTTACTCCTAAAATCGGGTTCAAAGTGGCTAAAAATCTGAGGATCGGAGCAGGAATGATATATGCTCAGGTGCTCGGGAGCCAGTTCCGGATCGCCACCGGGTACGGACTCATTACTTATGGGAATGCTGATTACAATATCACGGCCGGCCTGGGGCTTGCCTATTCACAGGTGAACCACGGAGAGTGGGTATGGCAGAAAAATCCAATGATCACACTTTGTGGCACGGCGAGGTTGTCGCGCAGGCTCGCTTTTGTTACCGAAAACTGGATACTCCCGGGAGCCGGTTCATCAGGTTCGGCTTATGCCATTTTCTCTTACGGACTTCGGATCATGGGTGAATCTATGAGTGTTGACCTCGCATTGATAAATACAAAAGATATTGCTACGGTCATGATCATCGGTGTACCCTTTGTATCATTTACAGTTAAATTTTAACCGATATCAGATAACAGATAACAGATATTTCACTATTAAAATCGTTAGAAATGGAAACAAAAATCATAAAAGGAGAGATGATCAGGGATCAGATCTTCGGGGAAGTAAAAGCTGAAGTTGCAAGGCTTCACGAAAAGTATAACCAGGTTCCGGGAATCGCCTTTATCGGATTCTCATGTGTACCACTCGCAAAGTACAACATCCCCATGCACTTGCAGATGGCACAGAGCGTGGGTTTCAGAGTGTACAAGGAAATCCTCGGCAATGATGCGGCCGAAGAAGATGTTTTTGAGGTGATCGACAGGATGAATGCCGACAAGGGCATTCACGCAATATGCCTGCTTCAGCCCTTGCCCGAACACCTGAACCCGGTACGCATCGTGAACAGAATCGACCCGTTGAAGGAGGTAGAGGGATTTCATCCGCAGAATATGATCAATACGATGATTCCAGATCTGAAAGCCGGAATGTATCCGATGTGCCTGCCGACAGCTCTTTATGAGATGTTCAGGGAAGCTGAATTCCACATTCCTGAAGAAAGCGAATGGGTATTTGTGCTCGATGATGGCTTTATGACCAACGCACTAACACGGATGATCGTGAGGTCGGCAGCTTCGGTAGTGGTTCCGAAGGACAGCCCGGTGATGTTCATCAACAAAAACTCAGTACACCTTGCCGATCATATCAGGAGGGCTGATTTCCTGGTCGTGGTCACCAAATTTCCTGAATACATCAAGGCCGAATGGATCAAGGAAGGAGCATGCATCATCGACATCTATTCGAACCTGGTGAAGGAGATCCCGTCAAAGGCAGATCCGTCGAAACAGGTTCCCATCATTCGCGGCGGGATCAACGTTGGCTCGGTGACTGGTATTGCCGGATCGCTGCTTCCTATACCGGGCGGACTGATGACAGTGGTTATGGCGATTCTGTTCAGGAATACGGTGATTGCTTTTAAGAACCGTATAAAGCAGCCTAATCCATCCGTTCTATCTTTTGCCTGAGTGTTTTCACCTTTTCATGAAGTGAATTGAAGAAGCGGTATCTTTCCTTGGCGGAGGTACCGCTAATCATTGTGGACTTCTGCATCAGGTTGCGTAGTGAATTCTCGATCTGGTCGCAGAAAACGGGATTTTTTGTGATCAGCTGGTTGATAATGTTGTAGGTGAGGTAAGAAACTTTCTGATCGTCCATGTGCACCAGAATAGTGTTGTCGTTCACCAGCACCTCGTTATGAAATAATTTATACGTGTTCTCAATCCCCTCGGGAGTTCTTCCCAGCATATACTGAAAGCTGTATTCAGCCTGACTTTGAACATGTTCGAGCCAGAGATTGATCACATCACAAAGCCTGAACGCATCTTCCTTCGTTTTAAAGAATCCGGAAACCATGCAGTAATCGATCTGCCGGATAATGCTTGAAATGGTATCTTCGCTCCATATCTCCGTAACCGGGATCTTCATATAACAGCTAAGCAGCTTTCGCCCGGTTTCAAATAGCTCTGCAGGCACTTCCAGGTCAACGTGATCGTTCTTATAATTACTCTGAGGGATCAGCACTTTATGCCAGAAAAAGAATTTAAAAGCCGCTATCTCCGGAAATTCAAAATAATAGAAGATTGGGACGTCCTTTGCCGCATATATGATCTCTCTGTTCCTGCAGTCAAAAATTTTTTTCATTTCCCCGAGCAGCGTATGCAGCCAGCTTTCAAAAGTAAACCCGTCTTTGCCGATCGCTATTGTGTTGAATGAAACAACATCTGATTTGAAGTTCAGAACCTCATCCATAGAGATACTGTAATGTGTGCAGATCAGCTTGAGCTCCTCAAGGCTAAGGTCCTTCTGCCCGCGTATCCTGCGGTAGGCACTGTCGTAACTGATGCCGAGAAGCTCTGACAGCTCATGAACAAACGAAAGATTAGGAGCAAGCCTGTTCTTCACCTGCTGAAAAAGATTTTCCTGAACGCCTGAATGTTCTGTCATTTGGGATGAATGAATGCAGTAAATGTAGGGAATAAATCTGATATCAGATATCAGATGGCGGATCGTGGAAAAGTTATTGCGCTTATTGCAAATCGCCCCTGAGTATTTGTAAATCTCTTAAATTTCGTGTATCTTTCGGAATATTTTGCTTCAGTTTTGGATTTTATGCAAACGCCCTTTTCACCCTGGTAAAAAACAGTTTTGATCTCCTTGTGTCTGAAAGTAATTTTATTTTGAATTTCTAAAAGCAAAGATTATGGACAGTTTTTTTTTGAACAGAACAGCTAAGATAGTCGCTGTTTTCATCGCACTGATCTTTTTGGGTCCATTGCAGGGATGCATGTTCTATTACAAGGTTCAGACGGTGAACAAGGTTACATCTGAGGAAATCAAAACTTATGATTCTCTGAAGAAATACATCATTGTGCATCAGGGAGATTCCGCCTGGCATTTAGACAAAATCGCAATCAAAGAAAATTCGTTTGCAGGAGAAGTTGCTGTTCTGCCATATTACCGCCACAAGTTCGACACTACAGATCCCCGGGGCGGAAACAGATACCACAACACAAAAAATAATTCTGAAAGGTACGTACTGGAAGAAGTACATCTGTATCTGAAGGATTCCATTGTACCAAAAATGAGGGCCGGAGACTATATCAGCCTTGACGTTTCCACTGTAAGGAAGTCCGAAGTTTATACAAAAGCAAACGGCAGAACCGCTGCATCCTGGGCTATTCCTGCAGTCACCCCCCTTCTTGTAATCGGCGGAATAATTACGATAGTTGTTACAACCAAATCATCCTGTCCGCTGGTCTATACCAAAAAGGACAACAGCTTCGATTTTGCGGGGGAAATCTTCGGCGGAGCTGTTTTTTCCTCCCTCGAACGACATGATTACCTGCCACTGCCTGGATTTAAACCGTTAAAGAACAAATATCAGCTTATCATCTCAAACGGATTACCGGAGATCCAATATATCAACCTGGCCGAATTATGGATCGTAAACCATCCGAAAAACATGTCGGTCCTTCCCGACCGGCAGGGAGCCGTCCACTCCTTCAGCAAGCCGGAAGCTCCGGCGAAAGCTGTATCCCTGGCGAATTCCGATATCCTTCCACTCATAAATAAAAAAGACAAGCAGTATTTCAGGTTTGATGAAACCCCTTCAATGACGGGTGATACCAATGCATTTAATACAGCCTTTCTCACATTCACGGTTCCGGCCGGCATTCACAATGGCAAGCTCATTATCAGTGCAGGAAATTCGATGTGGGGAGATTATACCTACGGGGAATTCACTAAGTTTTTTGGCAGTAAATATGGTGAATGGATCAAGGAGCAGGGGAAAGAACCTGCTGAGAAAAACATTCATTGGAAGGAGCAGCAGCGTTTCACACTGATGGTCTATGTTGAAACATCCGGCGGATGGCATTTCGTGGATTATTTTGACCTCATCGGCCCGCTTGGCGCCAGGGACCTGATCATGCCGGTGGATTTTAGCCAGGCCATTGTTTCAGTTTCAGCGGAAAGTAATCGCACTATCAGGGTCAAACTTGAATCGGGATTCAAATTGTGGGACCTGGATTATGCTGCCATGGATTTTTCAAAGGATACCCTGTTCACTGTGGATCGTGTAAAACCATCGTCAGCCCAGACCGAATCGGGGACAGATGTCATACACTCTCTTTCGATCGATGACACAACTTATTATGTACAACAGTGCATAGGGGAAAAGGGGCTTGTAATCTTCAACGACAGCCCCGGTCTGAACGAAATTAAGAAATCTGTTTTTCTTCATTCCAAGGGGTATTATGAACATGTGCGTCACTATCCCGGACTACCCGATTACAAACAATTACTTTCATTCCTGGTGCCTGGAAAATTCAGCCGTTTCTCATATGAAAACCATATGAAGTTCATGAAAAATAACTGGGCCTTCGCCCCTGAAACCAAACTGCCATGAACTGTGACTGCTCATCCGCCATCTGATATCTGATATCTGATATCTGATTTTTCCTACCTTTGCACCCTCACTACAAACACATCTATACATGTCTATAGAAATATATTTTGCCGGACCTAAGAAGGTCAATGCAAAACTTGAAGGCTTTACCGTTGAAACAGATCAGTCGAAACGGGCCGGTGGCGATGAAAGCGCTCCCACCCCGTTTGCTTTATTCCTCTCCTCGCTGGGAACATGCGCCGGAATTTATATCAAGGGATTCTGTGACCAGCGTAACCTTCCCACCGAAGGATTGAGGCTTACCCTTGACTACATTTTAAGCCCGGTTACAAAAAACATAACCAGATTTATTATCAAAATTTTTGTCCCTGCTGGTTTTCCCGAAAAATATGATTCCGCCCTGGTACAATCAGCAGGCTTATGTGCAGTGAAACGTCACCTTGACCCCGCTATCGAAAACGAGATTACCGTTGTAAGAACGTAAAGAAGAACGTAAAGAAGAACGTGATAAAGAGCGTAAAGAAGAACGTAAAGAAGAACGTAAAGAAGAACGTAAAGAAGAACGTAAAGAAGAACGTGATAAAGAGCGTAAAGAAGAACGTTCTTCATCAGGAAATTTATCTGACAAACCATATTATATGAAAAAGAAACACACCGGATTTAACTCTGCACTTGTACATGGTATAGGATTCAAAGATCCCCACGGCAGCGTGATCATGCCTATCTACCAGACTTCCACATTCGCTTTCGACAGTGCCGAACATGGTGCCCGCCTGTTTTCGGGCGAGAGTGACGGCTACATTTACACTCGTATTGACAATCCGACCACCCTGGATCTTGAAAAGACTATAGCTTTGCTCGAACATGGGCACGACGGCATAGCCACATCTTCAGGCATGGCAGCTGTTAATACGGTATACATGAGTTACCTGGGCACAGGGAAGCACATTGTAAGCCATAACGCCGTTTACGGTCCGGCCCGAGGGATTATGGAAGGGACGTATTCTAAGTTCGGTGTGGAATCCACTTATATCGACACCACCGATCTTGAGCAGGTAAGAAATGCCATCCGCCCGAATACAAGCCTGATTTACCTTGAATCACCGGCCAATCCGACCATGGGCATTTCAGATATACCTGCCATTTGCGAGATTGCACATCAGCACAACATCCCCGTCTGTGTCGACAATACTTTCTGCAGTCCTTATCTTCAGAATCCTTTGGACCAGGGGGCGGATATCGTGCTCCATTCCCTTACGAAATTCCTCAACGGCCATGCCGATATCGTGGGTGGAATTATAATCGTAAAAGATCCTGCCGAGTACAAAAAGGTCCGCACCATGATGGTCAACCTGGGCTGCAACATGGATCCTCATCAGGCTTTCCTGACTCGTCGCGGACTCAAAACACTTGGAATACGGCTTGACCGGGCGCAGGAGAATGCCGTGAAAGTGGCTGAATTCCTTGAGAAGCATCCTAAAGTTGAATGGGTGCTTTACCCCGGGCTGAAATCCCATCCCCAGTATGAACTCGGTAAGAAAATGATGCGCGGTCCCGGTGCTATGATCTCTTTTGGTCTTAAAGGCGGACTTGAGGCCGGCCGAAAAATGATGAATGCGGTTGAATTCTGCGTTCTCGCAGTTTCATTAGGAGGTATAGAAACCCTCATCCAGCATCCTGCATCCATGACCCATTCCAAACTCTCGCCCGAAGCCAGAAAACAGGGTGGCATTTCCGATGAACTGGTACGATTCTCAGTTGGAATCGAAGAAGTGGAAGATATCCTGGCCGATCTGGAGCAGGCGTTGGAGAAAGCCTAGGGAATGTACGATGTACGATGTACGATGTACGATGTACGATGTGCGATGTACGATGTACGATGTACGATGTGCGATGTACGATGTACGATGTACGATGTACGATGTACGATGTACGATGTACGATGTGCGATGTACGACATCCTCCATCAGATTATTGATTTCTCGCACCCCAATGATTTTATTTATTATCTTTGGCTCCCTTTTCAGTATTATTTTACCGGCTTCAGTCGGACACTAAACACCAGAATGTTAAATTATCTGTCAATAAAGAATGGAAAATACAGAAAACACCCCGAATCCCGGTGCAGTAGAAGATACTGTACGGGAGGAGAATTCTTCTTCTGCAGTTAGTGCAGAAACCAATGAGAATAACCCTCTGCCAACTGAGTTAAATCAGACAGAACAAGAAACATCCGAAGAATTCCACCCCGAGCTGGTCCTGCCTTTGGCTGAAGACCACGAAGATCACGAAATAGAGCTCGTGACCAAGCACGAAGATCACGAAATAGAGCTGGTGGCCGAGCACGAAGATCACGAAGATCACGAAATAGAGCTCGTGACCGATCACGAAGATCACGAAGAAGAGCTTGCGGCTGAGCACGAAAGCCACGAAAGCCCAACAAATTATGACCAGCTGTCGCGTGCCGAGCTGGTCGGCCTCCTCGAAAAAGCTGTAAAGGAAGATGACATCAATGTGATCAAAACAACGATCGCATTGATAAAAGTCGCTTTTCTGAAAAAGAAAAAAGAAGAAAGTCTGATCAAATACGAGGCAGCTATTGTCGCTGATGGTGAGGCTAAGGAAGAAGAAGCCAAAGAAGGTGAGGAAAAAGAAATTCTCCCTGCTGAGCAAGATGAACTAGATATCAGGTTCAACGAGATCTTTAATGTTTACAAGGCAAACAAGGCAAGGTTCGTAGAGGAACAGGAGAGGCTCAAGAGCGATAATCTGAAGAAGAAACTCCAGATTATCGATGAATTGAAGACCCTTATCAATTCTGAAGAAACGCTGAAAAAGACCTACGATGAGTTCAAGGCCTTACAGGAACGATGGAAGAACGGGGGGATGGTACCCAGGGGCGAGATCAACAACCTTTGGCAGAACTACCATTTCCTGGTCGAAAAATTCTTCGAGAAGGTTAAGGTGAACAAAGAACTCAAGGATCTTGACCTCAAAAAGAATCTTGAAGCCAAGATGGCTCTCTGTGAAAAGACCGAGGAACTACTGCTCGAGACTTCCGTTTTGAAATCCTTCAAGAAACTTCAGAAATACCATGAGGAGTGGAAGGAACTAGGCCCAGCACCTGCTGATAAAAAAGACGAGATCTGGGAACGGTTCAAAAATGCAACTGACAAGATCAACGAACGACGCAGGGAGCATTACAATCGCGTTGAAGGAGAACAAACCAGCAACCTGGAAACCAAAACAGCCCTTTGTGAGCAGGGCGAGGAAGTGCTCACGATGAAGAATGAGTCGATAAAAGAATGGCAGGAACAAACCAATAAAGTAAACGAACTGCTCAAGCTCTGGAAGAGTATAGGTCCTGTGCCACAGAAGGTGAATACTGAAATCTGGAACAGATTTAAAAACAGCCTGGATGCTTTTTTCTCAAATAAAAAAGAATTTTTCGACAAACTTAAGGATCAGCAGCTTCACAATTACAACCTCAAGCTTGAACTTTGTATGGCTGCAGAATCTCTGAAGGGGAATACCGACTGGAAGAAGACCAGCCAGGAGATGGTCCGGCTTCAGGGAGAATGGAAAAAAATCGGTCCCGTTCCAAAAAAACATTCCGACAAGATTTGGAAACGGTTCAGGGCTGCATGCGACGAATTTTTCCATGCTAAATCTTCGTATTTCAGCAATGTTCAGGCTAACGAGGAGGAGAACCTGGGCAAAAAGAACGAACTGTTGAAAAAACTCATGGAACATCAGTTTAGTGAAGACAAGACCGCCAACCTCGAAATCCTTAAGAATTTCCAGAGGGAATGGACCGAGATTGGTCATATTCCTATTAAAGAGAAAGATAAACTGCAGAATGCGTTCAGGACCCTGGTGAACGAACATCTCGACAGACTAAAAATCAGCGAAATAGAAATATCAACACTGAATTATCAAAACAGGATGGATCATCTTAAAAATGATCCTAATGCCCGTAGGATGATGGGCCGTGAAAAAGAACAGCTGATAAATAAGATCAGCCAGATGAAAGAAGACGTAAATCTCTGGGAAAATAATATCGGCTTCCTGGCCAGGTCAAAAAATGCGGCTATTCTGAGAGAAGAATTCGAGAATAAAATCAACAAGACCAAAAGCGAGCTGAAGGTTTTGGAAGCCAAGCTGAAGATACTGAAGCAGCAGGTGTGATATGGCTGGTAACTCATTCGGGAAGAACCTTGTACTGACGACTTTCGGGGAATCGCACGGACCTCTGACCGGTGGAGTTCTTGACGGATTTCCATCCAATTTTAATATTGACCTTGATTTCATTCAGTCGGAACTGAACCGAAGGGCTCCAGGCATTGGAGAATTCTCATCACCCCGTAAGGAAGACGACCGTTTAGAAGTACTTTCCGGAATTTTTGAAGGAAAGACTACCGGGGCTCCCATCGCCTTCATCATTCCAAATAATGATCACCATTCTGAAGATTATTCTTCAGTGAAGGATATTTACCGTCCATCACATGCCGATTACAGCTGGGAGCAGAAGTTTGGTCACCGTGATTACCGAGGTGGTGGAAGGCTGTCGGCCAGGGAAACAGCAGCCCGGGTTGCCGGTGGAGCATTTGCAAAGCTTTATTTGCTCACAAAAAAAATTAATATTCAGGCTGCTGTATCTGAGATTGGGGGTTTGGGGATGCAGGATGCAGGATGCAGGATGCAGGATGCAGGATGCAGGATGCAGGATGAGGAGATGAAATTAAAGGAATACCTGGAAACCATCAAGGCAAGTGGAGATACGGTTGGGGGGATAATAAGCTGCATTATTACCGGACTTCCCGCCGGGATTGGAGAACCTGTATTTGACAAGCTTCAGGCCCAGCTAGCCAAAGCCATGCTCAGTATCAATGCAGTGAAAGGATTTGAATACGGGAGCGGATTTGCAGGTTCCCGGATGAAAGGCTCGGAACATAACGATGTCTTTGTTTCAGGCCCGGAAGGGAGCGGGTTTCACACAGCCACGAATTTTTCAGGAGGTATACAGGGCGGAATCTCTAACGGAATGCCTGTATATTTCAGAGTTGCATTCAAACCTGTATCCTCAATTAAAATGCCCCAGGAAACCCTGGACAAACAAGGTCATCCGGTTCAGTTCACAGGCAGCGGCAGACATGACGTTTGTGTAGTCCCCCGGGCAGTACCTATCGTTGAAGCCATGGCCGCGCTGGTTATAGCGGACCAGTTGTTAAATGGTGAAATGGTGAAAATGTTTTGAGCGGAGCATCTCACATAAGCCGCATCAGGTGAGCGAAGCCACCGTAGCGGCGATGTGAGGATGCGAGCGATTTCACCATTTCACCATTTCACCATTTACCTCCGGCTCCTGCTGGCTCAGGCAATGCCATGCCCCAAGTCCCCAGATTATTTCCACTGAATCGATTCCAACGACCTTACGGTCGGGAAAACACTGCTCCAGTATTCGTAAAGCTTGTTCGTCCTGTTTGCATCGATAAAGCGGCACGATCACCGATTTGTTTGAGATATAAAAATTGGCGTAGGACGCGGGCAGGCGCTGATCGTCGAAAAGCACCGGGGCGGGCATAGGGAGTTCCACAATGTCAAGCTGTTTACCATTCAGCAGACGAAACGTTTTCAGCTTTTTCAGGTTGGCGCTCAGGATAGCGTGGTTAGGGTCGCTTTGGTTGGGTTCTACCATAGTGATCACCCCATCGGTCTTAAAAAAACGGGTAATATCGTCAATATGGCCATTGGTATCGTCCCCCTCAATGCCATCCTCCAGCCATAAAACCTGGCTTACCCCATAAAAATTCATAAGGTATTCCTCAATTTCAGGCTGCAGGAGACTGGGATTACGGTTTTCGTGCAAAAGGCAGGCCGTGGTGGTTAGCAGTGTACCTTCACCGTTAAAATCAACAGCCCCTCCTTCCATCACTATGCCGGGATAATAAACCGGCACATTCAGATATTTTCCCGCCAGGCCAGGGATCTTCTCGTCCAGCTCATGAGGGTATTTATCTCCCCAGGCATTGTATCTCCAGCTTACGACGACTTTGGGCTTTTCGGCTTCGGGATTGAGCAGGAAGGCCGGTCCATGATCCCTGCACCATGCATCATTAGTAGGATGAATAAGCAGGTCTGTTTTTGACATATCGACGCCTGCAACAGACAATTTATTCATTAATTCATCCTTCATTCCTTCATTCCTTATATTAATACAAACCCTCTCGCCTTTTGAAAGCTCTTTGATAAAGGCATTGTAATAGGGAAATATTTTCTCCAAAGTCCCCGGCCAGGAGTAGGAATCGCTGTGAGGATAACTAAGCCAGGTAGCTCTGTGCCTGTGCCATTCGGCAGGAAAACTATAACCAAGGTCTTTAGGTGAGGGATGAAGGATGCGGTTTGCCATGTATTAAAAGATAGGATTAAATTATATCAAATCGTACCCCTTATCGATAAAGCGCTTCATCACAGGCCTGTAACTGTCGATACGCCGGTCGCGTAAAAACGGCCAGTGCATGCGGATCTCATCGATGAGCCCAAGATTGAGTTCCTGAACATGCACTTCTTCTGTGTCATGCGAAGCCTGGAAGATAAGGTCTCCGAAAGGCGAAGAGACGAAAGATCCACCCCAGAAATTCATGGAGCCTTCGAGGCCTGTACGGTTCGCGCTCACCACGTATACCCCGTTTGCGACGGCATGCCCTCTTTGAATGGTCTGCCAGGCCTGGTATTGCTGGCGGTTGGTTTCTGAATCCTGGTTTACAGCCCAGCCAATCGCGGTGGGGTAGAAAATAATCTCCGCACCTTTCAGGGCCACAATGCGGGCTGCTTCGGGATACCACTGGTCCCAGCAGATGAGTGTACCTATACAGCCATACCTTGTCTTAAACACCTTGTACCCTCCATCACCCGGAGTAAAATAAAATTTCTCGTAATAGCCCGGATCATCCGGAATATGGTGCTTGCGATACTTGCCAAGATATTTCCCGTCGGCATCAATCACGGCAACCGTATTGTGGTATATGCCTTGAGCACGTTTCTCAAACAATGAAGCCACGATCACTGCCTTAAGCTCCATTGCAATTTCCTGAAAGATAGTTGTTGAAGGCCCGGGAACAGCCTCCGCCAGGGAGAAATAATCGTAGTTCTCTTCCCAACAGAAGTATGTCGACAAGAACAACTCCTGCAGACAGATGATCTGTGCCCCTTTCGCTGAAGCTTCCCTGATCAGCCTGATCGATTTTTCGAGGTTGCCGGTTTTGTCTGCGACGCAACTCATCTGGACCAACCCAACCCTGACTTTTTTTTCCAACATCCGCAGTAAATATTATTCTTTAAAAACCAAGCAGGAACTTTTTAGTGTACATCATGCCGTCGTGCTGCACAGTCAATAAATATACTCCCTGCTTTAGCCCGTTATAGGGGATTATCATCCGGTCTGTGGCAATTTCTGCCGGACCCTGAGTGAACGCAAGTCTCCCTGTGATATCATACAACCGTGAAATTACATTCTGTGTTGAGGAAAATTCGCAGAATACGATCAAACGACTGGTTTCTTTATCCTGGTAAACCGAAATACCCGATGCAGGATCCTGCCCGTGTTCGCCCACCGTATAATCCAGAGACAAATCATCTACATACAGCGTTGTATTGGGATGCATATCGGTTTGAGCACTGGATAAGATAATGATATTCATCGTATCTGGATTGATATTATTAAAATAGTTGATCCAGGCAGAAAAATGGGTCCAGTCATTCACCGCGGTCCTGGTGCTGAAAAATCCACCGGCAATAGTATCCTTTACTCCTCCGGTTGTTTTATAAAGTAGAATACCCATAGCGCAGGAATCTCCGCCCACTGGAGAATACTTGTAATAGCCCATAAGATGAGTAGGCTGATCTGTAATCGGCACTCCTCCTGTAACTGAAAAAGTCTGGTTGATAATGTCGATGGCAAGCTGCCCCAGGGTCATGAAACCAGGAGCATTAAAAGCAGCACCGGGGAGGGCAATATTTTGAGTGGTGAGTTTTGCCGAATATGTACCGGCATGGTGATCAGTGGACCTGAATACTACGGTTTTTCCGAAAATGGGAATGCTCATTAACGTCGCATTAGGCGTGGCCCATGAAACAGGATCGCTATAGCTGGAATGGACATCCCATGACTCAAAATCTCCATTGGGGACAGGTGTCTGTGACTTTACTGTGCCTGAAAGACCTGAAGCCAGTAATAATGCTGACACCAGGACAAAAAACATGGAATTTTTCATATATACGCAGCCTCCGTTTCTTCGTTTAAACTGTAAAGTTAAAACAAAACCTCCTAACTTTGGAAAAATAATTCCTTATGCGGCCCTGCCTTTTTTCTATTTTGCTGATGACTTTTTTTTCGTTGGCCTGCATGTCGCCGGCTAGCGGAATGTATGGAGACTCCTGCAAAGTAACCCTCGATAAAAAGCTTGAAAAAAAATATAACGACGCTACCCTAAGTTTCAAACATGGCAATTTCGTAAACACGACTATACTCCTCAAGGAAGTCCTCAGGGACGAGCCAAACTGTACCGATGCAGCCTATCTGATGGGTCTGGCTGATATTAAAAAAACTGAACCTAACTACAAGGATGCCGAAAAATGGTTTCTCCAAGTACTCAGCGCCTGCCCGTTTTACGATATTTACCTGTATTTTTATTTAGGTCAGATTGCATATGGGGCCGATCGTTACGGGGATGCGGTGAAATACCTTGAGATTTTCCTGAAAGATGTAGACAAGATCAAAAGCGATGAAGATTACAACAAAGCAATGGAACTCTTTAAATATTCGGGGTTCACCGTTGATGCGCTGGCCCATCCGGTGCCTTTTGACCCTCAGGTAGTAGGTGGAATTTCCACCGACCGGGATGAGTACCTTCCTATTCTTTCTCCCGACAACCAGGTGGCCCTGTTTACAAGGGTGGTAAAGCTTGAAGGGGATAAAAATTCGGTAGTTTCCTCAACCCGGGTTAAAGAGAAATTCATGTTCAGCGACCAGGAAAAAGACGGCAGCTATGGCCCGGGCGAGGAAATGCCCGAACCTTTTAATATTCAGGATAATGAAGGAGGCGCCACGCTCACGGCCGATAACAACAGCTTGTTCTATACTGTATGCAAATACGACAATGCCAAGCATTATCTGAACTGCGATATCTATCATTCCGAACGGGTAAATGGCGACTGGACTCCCATTAAAAGTGTGAGTGACAAGATAAACCTGCCCTATTCATGGGAATCGCAACCAAGCATCTCGGCCGATGGGAGGACCTTGTATTTTGTAAGCGACCGCCAGGGCGGATTCGGGGGCTATGACATTTACCGTTCTATTAAAAATGAAAGTGGCGAATGGGGAACACCTATAAACATGGGTCCGGTAATCAATTCGAAAGGCAATGAAAAATCTCCTTTTATTCATCCCGATGGTAAAACTCTTTATTTTTCGACTGATGGCTGGGTTGGTCTCGGAGGGTATGACATTTTTTATTCGAGGATAAATGATAACGGCATCTGGTCAAAACCGAAGAACATAGGCTATCCGATCAATTCACCCGATGATGAGATTGGTTTCTTTGTAAGCACTGACGGGACCAAGGGATTCTTCGCCTCTAATAAATATAACAGTAAGGGCGGATGGGACTTGTATTCCTTTAATCTTTATCAGGATGCCAGACCCGACAGGATATTATTCCTTAAGGGTACAGTTCGTGACGAAAATACAACTGAACCGGTAAAAGCAACAATAGAGCTCAAAAATGTGGAAACGAAGAAGGTAGAGGAGATCCCCCTGGACTCAAATACAGGAAATTATGTCGCCGTAACACCCTACAATAATAATTATGTAATGACTGTAAAAAAGGAAGGATTCGTTTATGAGACGAAGTATATCGCGAAGGTCGACAGCTCCCATCCTGCCGTGAGGAAAGTGGATGTGGAGATCAAGCCCATAGAGCTCAACCAATCATACAGGATCAACGATATTTATTTTAGTTTTAACAAGTTCGATCTCTCAGATGAGTCGATGTTCGTGCTTGACCAGCTGATTGAATTTCTGAGCGAAAATCCAGGCATCTTCATACAGATACAGGGTCATACCGACAATATCGGTAATGACGCCGACAACATGAGACTTTCCGACCACCGTGCACGCTCGGTTTACAATTATTTTGTTCTGCGGGGGATATCCTCATCACGCCTTACGTATAAAGGTTTCGGCAAAACAATGCCTGTAACCGGTAACGACACGGAGGAAGGGCGGGCAAGGAACAGACGGACGGTGTTTGTGATAACAAAGAAATAGCGAAATGGTGAAATAGCGAAATAGCGAAATATCTGACATCCGACATCTGCCATCTGCCATCCGGCACCTACTCCCCAAGCGCTTTTATCACATTCGCCATCTCTATCGCTGCCAATGCCGCGTCAAACCCTTTGTTCCCGCCTTTTGTTCCGGCTCTTTCGATGGCCTGTTCAATGTTGTCTGTAGTAAGTACGCCAAAAATCACGGGAATGCCAGAATCCATTGATGCGGAGGCCACGCCTTTAGACACTTCAGCCGAAACATAGTCGAAATGAGGTGTCGCGCCGCGGATAACAGCTCCCAGGCAGATTACGGCGTCGTATTTACCAGTGACTGCAAGTTTTTTTGCCAAAAGGGGGATTTCAAATGAGCCCGGGGCCCATACCAGGTCGATAGCTTCCTCCTCAGCGCCATGACGCTTGAGACCATCAAGACATCCACTCAGCAGTTTGCCGCTGATAAACTCGTTGAACCTCGCGATCACAATTGCAAATTTCAGCCCTTTGGCATCCAGTTTTCCTTCTATTGTCTTCATGTTATTAGTTGTTAGTTTTTAATCAGATGGCAGATATCAGATATCAGACATCCGCTTTAGCTTCTTCCCAGCTCGCCTACTTTCACCTCCTCAAGTACCAGCATATGCCCCATTTTTTCCTTCTTGGTGCGTAGGTATTTGAGATTGCGCGAATGTTTAATGATCTGAATGGGAATCCTCTCCACGATCTCAAGCCCGAAACCATGAATACCCGACAGTTTTTTTGGGTTGTTTGTAAGTAATTTAATCTTTTTAATGCCCAGGTCGGCCAGTATCTCGGCCCCTGTGCCATAATCCCGGAGGTCGGCGGCAAAACCAAGTGCATTGTTAGCTTCTACCGTATCCATTCCCTTATCCTGAAGCGAGTATGCCTTCATCTTATTCGGAAAGCCAATCCCCCGCCCCTCCTGCCGCATATAAAGCAAAACCCCGCTTCCTTCCTTCACGATAGCTTTCATGGCATAATCAAGCTGGTCGCCACAGTCGCAGCGCATCGATCCGAACACATCGCCGGTAAGGCATTCCGAATGAACCCTCACCAACACAGGTTCCTGCCCATTCACCTTACCCCTTACAAGAGCGAGATGGTTTTCGCCCGTGATCTTGCTCACATAACTGTATGCGATAAATTCCCCGTATTTCGTTGGCATCTGCACTACAGCCTCGCGCTGAATAATCTTTTCGGTCTGCCTGCGGTAATCGATCAGGTCTTTTATTGTGATGATCTTAAGCTTATGCTTTTTAACATATTCCATCAGTTCTGGCACTCTGGCCATGGAGCCATCCTCATTCATAATTTCACAAATGACTCCTGCAGGATAAAGGCCTGCCATTTTAGCCAGGTCTACAGATGCTTCGGTATGCCCTGCCCTTACAAGCACGCCACCTTCCTTGTATTCAATAGGAAAGATGTGCCCCGGCCGGGTAAAGTCTCTGGCCCCTGACCTGAGGTCGAGAACTTTCTTTATCGTGAGCGCCCTTTCATGTGCCGATATCCCGGTAGTACATTCAATGGCATCAATAGACACCGTGAAAGCAGTACGGTTAGGATCGGTATTTTTGCTAACCATACGATCGATATTCAGTTCTTCGAGCCGATCGCGGACTACAGGCAGGCAGATAAGGCCACCACCGTGCTTTGCCATGAAATTAATGATATCAGGAGTGATTTTTTCAGCAGCAACAACCAGGTCGCCTTCGTTTTCGCGATCCTCATCATCCACAACAACAATCATCCTGCCTTTGCGAAATTCATCAATTGCTTCTTCTATAGTGTTGAAAGTATATTCAGTCATAGTAGTTTAATTTCCTTGTTTCAGAATCCGTGCTTATCGAGAAACTCCTTGTCAATTCTGCTTTCTGAGCCTGGAATTCCGGTAAATCTTTCGATGTATTTTGCGACCATATCGCATTCAATGTTCAGAGTATCTCCCGGCTTTTTATTTCTGAGCGTGGTAACCGCCATGGTATGTGGAATCAGTGAGACATCAAATGAAACCTCATCCACATGAACCACTGTCAGGCTAATGCCATCAAGGGAAACAGATCCTTTGGGGATCATATAGCGAAGTATGTCATGACCAGCTTTCATGGTGATCCACACGGCATTATCTTCTTTTTTTATCTGGCGGATGACTCCGGTACCGTCGATATGACCAGATACAAGATGCCCCCCGAGCCTTGATGAAAGCATGAGAGCCCTTTCAAGATTTACCTCACTTCCAGGTTTCAGAATTCCAAGGTTGGTTTTACGCATGGTTTCAGGCATGATATCAACCGTGAACGAATTCAGGTTTAGAGCGGTGACGGTAAGACAGGCGCCATTTGTATTGACGCTGTCGCCCAACTTCAGATCCGACGCTACCACATCCGCCGTGATTAACATGGAAAAGGAGCTGGTCCCTTTAGTCACATTTTTAACAACCCCGACTTCTTCAATAATACCTGTAAACATCCTGGCGCCATTGTGTTAATTCGTAAATCGTACATCGTACATCGTACATCGTACATCGTAAATCGTACATCGTAAATCGTACATCGTACATCGTACATCGTACATCGTAAATCGTACATCGTACATCGTACATCGTACATCGTACATCGTACATCGTTCCTGCATCACTTCAAATATCCTTCAATCATCAAATCTGCTCCTATCTTGCGAACCCGCATGGCATACAGATTCATCGCGTCCTCCATCGCTCCGATACCGGCCCCGCCTACCGGTGTAGGGGCTGAAGCTCCTCCGAGTATTTTGGGTGCAATAAACGCGACAACCTTGTCGACCAGCCCATACTTTAATGCCGAGAACGCCAGTGTGCTGCCTCCTTCGAGCAGTATCCCGTCAATATCCATTCGGCCGAGCTGGTCAAACAGAAAATGCAGGTCGACCCGATTATCCTTTTCGGGACAAATCAAAACCTGCGAACCTCTTCTCCTTAACTCAATGACCTTGCCTTTATCGGCTTTTTCGGTCGTTGCAATAAGGCAAAGCTGTGGTTCGCTGCTAAGCGCCTTTGCTTCCATGGAAATCCTGAGGTGAGAATCAGCAATGATCTTTATTGGCTGTTTAAACTTTCTTCCGGCCAGTCTCACATTCAGCATGGGGTCGTCATAAATTACAGTATTCACGCCTACCATGACCGAGCTTATGCTATGCCGGAGCCGATGTACAATTTTTCTCGATTCCTCTCCGGTAATCCAGCGTGATGCATTATCTACAGTAGCAATTTTACCATCAAGGGTCATGGCGTATTTAAATACCACGAAAGGTTTACGGGTAGTGATAAATTTAATGAATACCTCGTTCAGCTTTTTGCTTTCGCTTTCGAGAATGCCCGTTTGTACAGCGATTCCGTGATGCTGCAGAATTGCAACGCCCTTGCCGTTTACCAGTTGGTTGGGGTCCTGCAGCCCGATTAACACCTTTTTAATACCACTGCGGATGATAAGGTCGGTGCAGGGAGGCGTTTTACCGTGATGACTACAGGGTTCAAGGTTCACGTATAAATCGGCTCCATTTGCCTGCTCTCCGGCCACGGATATTGCTATGACTTCAGCATGATCTCCGCCAAATTCCTTATGCCAGCCTTCACCAACGATTTTCCCGTCTTTCACAACTACCGCACCAACCATAGGGTTAGGGGAAACAAATCCCCTGCCTCTGGAGGCAATGACCAGTGCACGTCTCATGTATTTATTGGCAGTCATCATTTCTTTGCTTTCAGGCAGGGGCATGGCCTGACAATAAAAAAACAGAGCCCCAAAACTAATTTCAGGGCTCTGAGTAAAACCAAAAAACATGAGGGTAAACCACCTCAATATCCAAAGTCTTCTTCCATCCAGACTATAACTGTCGGTACCGTAGTTTCAACGGTTCCCTCTGGAAATCAAAGATGAATAAACATCCATCAATTTTCAGAATAGCGGACTTTACCGCCGATCGGGAATTTCACCCTGCCCTGAAGATATGTAACAATAAAGAACAAAAACCAATTCCTGTACAAAGATACACAATTTTATCAATTGTGAAACAATTAACATTTATTTTTTTGTGTTAAAAGTTTATTGAACAATCAGTTTGCTGTTAATGGTTTCTGTTCCGGCAACGACCCTGATAAAATATATACCTTGCGCATAGGAAGTTATATCCAAATGACCACTAAATTCCCCACTTTGAGTTGAAGATTCTGCAGAAATCAATAACTTTCCGGTACTATTGATGATTGCATAACTGATTTTCTGAGCTTTCAATCCGGAAACGAAAAGATTAGCTGATCCATGTGCAGGATTCGGTGAGATGGTTAGCTGTAGCCCATCGCTGCTCCTCGTTTCAATTCCGGTACAAGGATCCAACAGAACATGCTTTACCTGGCTTACACTCCCGGAGCAGGGGCTGATCGCAGTAGCGGTAATCGTTAGGTTCGCAGATCCTGTGACTTTATCACCGGAACCTATATTATACACGGTTGAAAGCTGGTTGGGGTGACTGAAGCTGCCGTCGCCGCTGGTCGTCCAAAGCACAGAAGCATAGTTTGTTGCCGAACTGCTGAGAGAGATGAAGTCAGCCCAATCGCAAACCAAAGTATCTGCGCCGGCATTTACGGTCGCTGACTGCTGTACATCCACCGAAGCAGAAGCAGAAACGAAATTGATCCCATCATCCACACTGACATAGTATACAGTGTTTTCAGTCGGCTGAACCACAGGATTCTGCAAAATGGAAGTAAATCCCGCAGGGGTGGAAGTCCAGGAATATGTATAAGACCCGCTGCCACCACCGGGGCTACAGTTCAGCTGGGAACTGGAACCGCTGCAGATTGCCGAAGGGGTTGCCGAGGCGGTTACAGATAGAGGAAGAGCTACATTTTCAGGCACGGTGATATTTTCGAGCTTAATAACAGTAGCTGTGACAACGCAGGCCATATAAAATGTAACATCGCCCGATCCTGCAGAAGGGGCTTTCCACTGAACCACCCAGGTTGCCGGGTTAGAACTTTTCTTTGTAGTGTGAGTAACATATTTTGTCCCCCCTGTTGTATGGCTGCCGGAGCCTGCAATCATTGTCCCGACCTGGGTGCCGGCTAATTTCTGAGGAGAAACCTCAAAGCCCTTATTTCCTGACCCGGTAATATTTACCGTGATATCGTAAGTACTATCGGCTTTGTATCCTGCTGAAGGGATATTTGTAGAAAGAAAACCCGTAATGTTTGAGGACGTTCCCCCGTGGCAGTAAGTGCAATTTTTTGCATCACCAGGAGATCCTGTATAACCGGCCGGAGCTCCGTTTCCATGACTTAAGGCATTAAGTGATGATGCCAGTAACACCATCGCAATCAATAAATGTAATTTACTCTTCATGTATGTTTGGTTTTGGTTAATAAGTGCAATTTTACCCGATAAAAAATAAAAAAATATCCTGGTTACGGCAGCCAAGATATAAAAAGAACTCCCAGGGGTAAGCCTGGGAGTTCTTTTCTTTATAAAAAAAATATTATTGAATTATGAGTTTTTCGATCCGGTTGCCGGTCTCTGTCTTAACTTTCAGGATATAGCTTCCTTTAGGCAGGAATGAAAGATTAAGGCGGTCATTAATAGTATTTCCCGACGCTTGATATACCTGTTGGTACACCGGGTGCCCCTGAAGGTCAGTAACAACCACTTCGGCACTTAGGGTTCCGGGATTCGTAATTTTCAGATCGAATATTCCGTTCGAAGGGTTAGGTTGAACCGATATATTCATTGTTTTTACCAGGTCATTAACTCCTGTGCAAGGATCGAACAACACGGTCACTGTATCTGTAGCCAAACCATGGCAGGGAAGCTGGGCATGCACCATAAGAACCAGTTTAGCGCCATCCTGTTTGTCGAGAGCCATCGGGTGGTATTGGGTTACAAGGGCCGTTGGATCGTCAAAATATCCATCACCAAGGGTTGACCATAGACTCTGGTCATAACCGATCCCGCTGCCATGAACTGTAAACACAGGAACATAGTTGCAATATACCGTGTCGTTTCCTGCATATGCTGAAGCCGGAGCCTGAACAGTAACACGTACCGAATCAACAAAAGTATTAACGCCATCGCTTACACTTGCAATGTATGTTGTACTGAGAAGGGGATGAGCCCAAAGACTTTGCAGGCTTGATGTGAACCCGGCAGGATTCGATGTCCATGAATAGGTGTAAGTACCGCTGCCGCCTGTAGCGGAAACCGATAGCTGGGTACTATCACTGCCACAAATAAGGTTCGGAACAGCCGATACTGTGGCCATCAGAACATTTCCGAAGGAGAAAGCGCCTATCCTGGTTTTCCAGCCCATGGATGATGTAGTTGCAAAATATTCCTGAGTATACCAGAATTTTCCTGGTGCGGAGGGGTCTGCATTCATAGCGCTGTAATCACCCCATCGTGATCTGCCAGCATAAGTGTAGGTCTGTGAACCACCACCGGCTACGATGGTTTTATCGGTAATAGAGAAAGTGTTAAGGGGATCGCTCTCAACGCGGCCTGCGTATGCAATAGAGGGATATACCGATGAACTGGCCATTGAATATCCAAGTGCGATATTGTTCTGGGCATCGATGGCTATGCTACCCATCCAGCGGTTGGTTGCATCGGGGGTGAACGTACTTTCCTGGTATACAGTCCACGCAGCAGGGTCGGTACCGTCGTTACGAAGTTCCCACCAACGGATGCCGCCATGACCACTTACGTTTACCGTTGCATTGGCCACCATGGCCCAATGGTCGCTGAACTTTCTGAATGGAAGGCGGAACATAAGCCGGCCGGGAATAGCATCCAGCTGGGTGCTCGTACCTTTCTGGGGAATGCCGGAAAGAGTTCCATTAAAAGCAGAAACAGGAATGGTGCAAAGCAAAGTGTATGTTGAACTTGCAGGAGTTACCCAATCCACATGAAAAGCATACATCCTGATATGGCCCGATTTTAGCCAGGCAAAGAAATTCGGTGTACCTAAAGGAGGATATTCCCCGTCACAATCAGAAGGCAGTATAGCATATGCTTCATTGGAACTTGGCAGAGTAAAGAATACCATACTCGCGGTAGGGCTTCCTGCATACATGGCGGCCTTATCGAAGCAAGCCGCACCTGTACCTATATAGTTTGTAGCACCTGAAGAGAAGCGGTTTGATGTCATATAAATACCGTCGGGCCATACTCCAAGTTTAGGATAGTCGGGCATATCGGTAAACTGAAACTGATAACGGTAATAAGAACCTGTTGGATCACCAGTTGTTGAAATCGCTACCATTTCCCAAAAGGGTCCGTTAGGATACGTTGGAAGTGAGAACTGGGTAAAGATCCAGCGGTTTTCAATTTCATCGTAAAGAACTACCGCATCACCATCATTTGAATTGTGGGGAAGACCGGTAAACATCGCACTGTTTGCAATGGGTCCGATTAGTTTGTTACCTGCTTTATCATAAATTGAATAATGCAGGTTAACTACCTGGAAATAATTGTTCGGGCCAACATCGCCATCGGTGTCGGGAGGAAAAAGATTATCGATGTTGCTAATGCCATCATATGAAAGCAAAAGGCTGTCGGCCGTGCTGCTGCCAGGATAATTCTGAAGAGTGCGGTCTGCAGTGATCATAGGTTCATCCTTCGGAAAACCAAAAGGATAAAGGTTGTTCTTCACTACACCGTCCTTCCAGGAATTGTCGGCATGCTTGGGAGCCAATTTTACAAGATCCCTAAGCGGTGGTGACACATCAAAATACACATTCTTAAATACCTGGGGTTTTAAAGGGGGTTCTGTCTGAGCCATAACACTTCCAAGCGCCAGGCTGCAGCACATCAATAGTGTAAATACGTTTTTCATAATTGCGCTGATATTGAGTGGATAAGATTTACTTATAAAATTTTACAGAAATTTTTCATGATACAAAAGTAGTGGAAAGTTAAGTAAATAATACAATCTGACCATTTTTTTATATAATTTTAACTCCGTAAAATGATGAAAAGATGAACATTATAGTTACAGGAGCCGGAAAAGGCATTGGTTATGAGCTCGTTAAAATCCTCTCCAGGCATAAGCAGAACCATATACTGGCCCTCTCCAGGAAAATGAGTGATCTGAAGGAACTTGCAAACGATTGCCGTAAACAGACGCCCGAAGCAAAGATCACTCCTTACGAATTTGACCTGAATCAGTTTGATTTTTATCCTTTCATAGCCCAGAGAGTGGAATCGATGCTTCACCGTATCGATATCATCATTCATAATGCAGGCCGGCTTGTAAACAAACCTTTTTCAAAGACCGAACAAGGCGATTTCGACGAGATTTATAATGTAAACGTGAAAGCCCCTTTCTTTTTCACCCAGGCTCTCCTGCCACTGATGAACAGAGGTGGGCATATCGTAATGGTAAGCAGCCTTGGAGGAGTTCAGGGATCGATAAAATTTCCCGGACTCTCGGCCTATAGTTCCAGCAAAGGAGCCCTGGCCATTTTAAGCCAATGCCTTGCATTGGAACTTTCAGATCAGGATATTCATGTTAATTGCCTGGCCCTGGGCTCGGCACAAACCAAGATGTTCGAAAAAGCTTTCCCTGGTATCAAAGCCCCTCTCTCCCCACAACAGATGGCCTCGTTTATTGCTGACTTTGCCGTTACCGGGCAAAAGTATTTTAACGGGAAAGTGCTGGAGGTAGCGCTTTCGGGAACGTGAATTCAAATGGTGAAATGGTGAAATGGTGAAATAGCCCGCAGCTTCACACCGCCGCTACGGTGTTCCACCTGAGGCGGCTTGTGTGAACTGCTTCGCTACCGTAATTTCACCATTTCACCATTTCACCATTTCACCATTTCACCATTTCACCATTTCACCATTTCACCATTTCACCATTTCACCATTTCACCATTTCACCATTTCACCATTTCACCATTTCACCATTTCACCATTTCACC
>CAIWXI010000079.1 GCA_903916595.1 uncultured Bacteroidales bacterium
TGGTGGATGTTCGACAGCTACTCAAATATACGGGCCGACAGCTCTCACGGAGATGTTTTTTACTGGTGTATCATTGCCCTCAGCAACTATATAAAAGTTACCGGCGATCTGAAACTCCTTGATGAGATCCTGCCCTATTTTCATGAAAATGGCGAGGGCCAAGCCGAAAAGACTCCCCTCAGCGAACATATTGACCGCTTGATCAGAATGATCGTTAATTCATTTATTCCAGGCACTGCCCTGGTTCCTTTCGGAGGCGGCGACTGGAATGATTCCCTGCAGCCGGTAAGCAAAGAACTGGCGAAGTGTATGATCTCGAGCTGGACCGTTGAAATGAATTATCAGGCTTTTAATCAATACCGGGTGGTGTTTGAACAGACCGGTTATGCTGATAAGGCAAAAGAACTTAAAGAAATCTGTGAGCAGATCAAAGGAGATTTCAATAAGTATCTGATCAGGGATGGAGTTGTTGCAGGGTATGGACTGCTTGAAGAAGACGGCAGCATCAGTTTACTGCTTCACCCCGGTGATGACAGAACCGGTATCCGGTACAGCATACTGCCTATGAATCGCGGTATTATCAGTGAGATTTTCACAAAAGAGCAGGCCCGGCAGCATTTGGATCTTATTGAACAGCAGCTGAAAGGTCCTGATGGAGCGCGTTTGATGGACCGTCCACTCAGATACAAAGGCGGTATACAATCACTTTTTCAGAGAGCCGAAAGCAGTACCTTCTTTGGCCGGGAGATCGGGCTGATGTATGTGCATGAACACATCCGTTATGCCGAATCTCAAGCCCTGGCCGGCAGGGCTGATGCGTTTCTGAAAGCCCTTCGCCAGGCAAACCCGGTTGCATACAGGGATATTGTACCCTGTGGCGATATCAGGCAATCGAATTGTTATTACAGCAGTTCGGATGTCACGTTCAGGAACCGTTATGAAGCCGATGAACTCTACGAAGAAATAAAAACCGGAAAGATTACCCTAAAAGGCGGATGGCGTGTTTATTCAAGCGGGCCTGGTATTTATATCGGCCTTATTGTTTCACGTTTGCTTGGGTTGCGCACTGAATACGGAAATATTATTATCGATCCGGTAATTCCATATTCTATGGATGGCCTGTCTGCTTCAATAGATTTCATGGGCTATCGCACGGCATTCAACTATTCGGTAAAAGAAAATTGTTTTGGCCCCAAAGCTATTTTCATTAACGGCAAGAAAATCAAGTTCACCTGTGAAGAAAATAACTATCGCCAGGGTGGGGCTGTGATGCGGAAGGATGAGTTTCTGGGAATGTTAAACCAGAAGGAGAACGCTGTTGAGATAGAGATGTGAATGAATGTACGATGTACGATGTACGATGTACGATGTACGATGTACGATGTACGATGTACGATGTACGATTTTTCACCATTTCACCATTTCACCATTTCACCATTTTCCCTTCTATCCATTTCCTTGCATTCACGAAGGCTTCGATCCATGGAGCAACCTCATCCGCCTTACGGTCTTCAGGATAATACGCCCATTGCCATGGTAATACTGCGTCTTCGATATGCGGCATGATCGCCAGGTGACGGCCATCGGGGGAGGCTATACAGGCAGCATCATACCCCGAGCCGTTTGGATTTGCAGGGTAGCCATGATAGCTGAATTTGGCCGGGATATGGTAATTCTCTTCCTCCAGAGGGAAGTTGAATTTCCCTTCGCCGTGGGCTGTCCATACGCCAAGCCTTGCACCTGCAAGTGATTGCAGCATCACCGAATGATTTTCCTGAACACTCAGGTTGATGAATGCGCATTCGTACTTATGCGAATCGTTCCACGACATCTTCGGATGAAGCTGGTGTTCGGGATAGATCAGTCCAAGTTCTACAAGAAGCTGGCAGCCGTTGCAGACTCCCAGGCTGAGGGTGTCATTACGTGCAAAGAATGCATCAAGTGCTTTCTTCGCTTTGTCGTTGTATAGAAAAGCGCCTGCCCAGCCCTTTGCCGAGCCAAGCACGTCGGAATTGCTGAACCCGCCCACAAAAGCGATCATGTTCACATCTTCGAGCGTTTCCCTGCCCGATATCAGGTCGGTCATATGAATATCCTTCACATCCATGCCGGCCATATACATGGCCCAGGCCATATCGCGGTCGCGGTTCACGCCCTGCTCGCGAATAATAGCAGTTTTTACTCCTGTAGGTTGACGGCGTTTCAGGTCGATGCCATACTGTGCTGCATTGCCTGTAAAGCTAATAGGAAACCGGAACTTCAGCGGCTGGTTTTTATAATTGGTAAAACGTTCTAAAGCAAGCTTTTCCCCACATTGTTTACGGTCGAGCAGGTATGAAGTTTTAAACCAGATATCCCTGTAATGATCGATATCGAAGGCATAGGTTTGTTCGTTATGGCGGATGTCAAGTTGCCTCTTCTCCGTGGTGGTGCCAATGATGACAGCCTTCAAACCCACA
>CAIWXI010000080.1 GCA_903916595.1 uncultured Bacteroidales bacterium
ATAAACAGCATATCTTTTCCTTCATGCACTTCTTTTTTCACATTTTCAAATCGCAAATTCCTGACATCCTGGTAACGAAGTCCTGTATAACAGGAAAATAGAAATGACTTGCAGGCATTTGACTGGTACCCTTTCATCGTCCCGGATGCATATAGTTTCTCGATTCGGTTCAATTCATCAATATTTAAAAATTGGCGATTCCCTGCTTTCTTCTGCAGCGGATAATAAATAAATGGATTTTCTTGGATTATTCCTTCGCGCTGAGCGCGTTTCAACATTGTCCGAACGAAAGATAAGGATTTATGGACTGTATTAACCTGATTCCCATTACTAACCATATTAGCATGATATCTACTGATAAAATCCCTTGTTATATCCGTAAATGATAGTTCCTGGGCAAATCTTTTCAATTTACTGATGTAGGAATTGTAACTGCGAATTGTTTCACTTGAAGCATTTTTATGCTTTAAGATCTCAATCTCATTTTCTGCGAAAGCATAGAAGGATTTTGAAATCGGCTGATTTTTTCTAAACTCATTATCAAATTCTTTTATCGAAAAAGGTTTATCCTTTTTATCTCCCCACTGATAATCGAATATAATGTCGTTCGCTTTCTTTTCCCCTGCAGAAATATTTCTGTTAATTTTATCTACATCCTGCCAGGAGCAAGTCTTCATCCGGTTGTTTGCCGAATCCCAATATTTTTTTGGTTCCAGAATTGAAACCCCCAGGGAATAATCCTTTTTCTTCCTTTCAACCCTTACGCGCAAGTATACGCCGATACTTCCGTTTTTCCGGGGAGCTTCCTCACGTAAAAATATTTTAATGCTAGCCATAGAAAAATGTGACACAATTGTGACACAAAAGTGCAATTTTTTGCTAAATAGCGGACAAATGCCGCATTTTATTTATTAACAGAAAAGCTTGGAAATCCTTGATTTTAATAAAAAAACGAAAGAAATCGTTTTATTTATTTTTAATAGGTAGTGGAGCTGGAGGGATTCGAACCCTCGTCCAAACAGGCAGCAGAACTGCTTTCTACATGCGTAGCCATCGGTTGGTTGTCGGGAGAAGGATGGCCCGAGGCAGGCCGGCCAAAACCGTAGTTACCTTAATCTCGGATGTTCACCGGAACCTTGAACAACCTATCCCGTCATTTCTGATGCCTCTGTCGGAACGCCGTCGGGACGGGCTTTCCGGGAGACAAGGGGTGCTTGATCTCTAAGATCAGGCAGCCAGCCTGTAAGCGAAGTTATCGCCGTTTAATGTTTGTGCAGATTCGTATTTACGGGACTGATCCACGAACTCCCGGCATGCTTACAATCCCACTTCCCCGCTGTCAAAACCGGTCAACCCCGTTTTTACTCAGGTCAATGAGCTCTGCAAAGATACGAAATAAATGGTGAAATGGTGAAATGGTGAAATATCAGATCACATCTCCAGCATCTTGCTTACAAAGTTCGCAATATCGTATTTCCGGGTAAGTACCTTGCACAGCTCGGCAATTATTGGAAATTGCTTGTCAACCGCTGTTTCCCTTGCGATTTTTTCATAAAAGACAGTAGTAGCTGTCTTGCCTTCAAGCACCAGTTCATGAGAGACATGCTCGGTAAAGAAACCTTTTCCTATAAGCAGGCCCAGGGTACGGTTGCGGCTGAGATCATTGAGAGCTGTTAGCGTGAAATCCCCGTAACCACAGTATTTATACATGGTTTCTTCTTTTCCGCCGAAAAACAGCATAATATTCATCATCTCCCTGAAGGCTCTGGTCAGGATCAAAAACCTCAGGTTGGGAGAATTAAACTGGGCATCAACGATACCAAGAACAATCGCATAAATGTTCTTCAGAATGCTTAGGAACTCAACCCCCCGCATATCATCAGAAAAATCGAGATAAACGGTTGATCCTTTAAACAAAGAAGATACCTGTGATGAAGTTTCCTTTTCCTCGCTGCCTAGTGTAAACCCTGTTGGGATACGGTTAATAATTTCCTTTGCAAAACTGGGACCTTTCAAGGTGCAAACGGGGTTCCTGAACTCCTTTTTAAGGCAATCCACCACTGTTTCTTCTCCATAACCGAAGCCTTTAGCCAGGTTTACAAGTATCGCGTTTTCAGGAATGCTCTTACTGATTGATCTGAGATAATCGAGCATAATCACCGAAGGAATTGCGAGAAAGATTACCATCGCCCCACTCATCACACTCACATCGGTTGTTGCCTTAAGGTCCTGGTGAAGATGATGCCCGGGGAAATACCTTGCATTAATATGCTGTTCATTGATAGACCGTACAACGTTTTCTTCAATAGACAAAAGCACGATTTCGCCCGAACTGTTTTCCGATAAAATATTTCCCAGGGCAGTCCCTATGGTTCCTGCTCCTATAATAATTATTTTTTTCTTTTCTTCCATTCTGTTCTGTCAGTTATATTCTTTTGGAAAGGCAGCAAAACGTATTGTGAATGAAGCGCCTGGCTGACGCCGTATCTCATATTGGGCTTCAAGCTGTTCAATAAGGATTTTGATGATCTGCGAACCGGTCGAAACGCAATTCTCAAGCGAAAAATCTTCCTTAAGACCCACTCCGTTATCCCTCACATTCAGAAGATAGAAAAGCGATTCCAGGCCTTGCTCAGAATCCTGTCTTTCATTATCGAGGTGAAGGTCGATATATACATCACCCTTTGCATTATCGGGGAAGGCGTATTTAAACGCATTGGTGAGAAGTTCATTCACAATAAGACCAAGTGGAAGAGCAATTTCAATTCTCGCGGCACATTCCTGAACCGAAGTGTGAATGCTGATATTAGGCTTGCTGAAAGCGCTGCTGATAATGCTTGCTAAGCGATGAAGATAGGAGTCCAGGGGAATAGCATCAAGGCTTTGATTACTGTATAACTGTTCATGCACCAGCGACATCGTCCTTACCCTGAGCTGAAGGTCGATCAGCGGCATGTCAAGTGAACCTGACTTTGAAAGCTGCCTTTGCAGTTCCATCAGGCTTATCAGTATGGCAAAATTGTTCTTTACCCGGTGATGTATTTCGTACAGCAATATTTCTTTTTGCCTTTCATTTTCCGACAACTGCTTTTCAAAATTCATACGGTCGGAAATATCCCTTACAACCGTCACAAGTTCATTCACCTCCCCCGAGATCGGGTCAAACATCGGATTGATACGGTTTTCAACCCAGAAAGAGGAGCCGGACTTCTTTCTGGCCTTGTAAATCAGGGTTTGAGGGGCTTTCCGCAGAAGAATAGATCCAAGGGAAGCCCGTATCTCTTTCCTGTAGGCAAGGTCTACTACTTCGAATGAATCGGGCCTGGTCAGAAGTTCCTCTTCAGTATAGCCATACATGGAAAAACAACTTGGCGAAATAAATTTTCTTTTAAGATTCTTGTCGAACATCGAGATAACATCAGGAGAATGTTCGGCCAGGAATCGGTAAAGATTCTCACTTTCATTTAAACTCTTTTCCGCTTCCATTGTTTCCCTTATTTCTTTCTCAAGCTTGAGATTCAGCGCCTGCAATTCCTTTTCCGATCTCTGGGTTCTCCCCGTCAGCACATGCACAATAATACCGACAACAAGAAAGAGAAAAAGAAGTATTAAAATAAATAGCAGTTGCAGCCTGTGATTTCGCAAGGCAAGCCTTTGTTCTTCATTTTGCCGGAGAAGAAGGTTGTGAGTATTTTCGATTTCATGAACAAGGTGCTCAGTCTCAAGGGACCGCAGAGCGACCTTGTTCCTGTCTTGCAAAATATTCATATGCCTGGAAAAATATTCCTGATTATGCAAAAGGCTTAAGCTGTAGTTTTTTTGCAGCTGATAGCAATCGGCAAGCAATCCATGAGCTTCTTCTATATAAAGATTACGTTTCTCGGCAAGGCCTCGTTTTAGGCCAAGATTGAGAAAATGAATGGCTGAATCGTACCGGCCAACTTCCATATAAGACCCACCTAAATTTATGATCGATGATGTGACCAGTGATTGCATGTCGGCAAGCAATCTTTCGTTGTAAGCTTTTTTGTTATATTCCAATGCGAATCGTTTGTTCCCCAAGACAGAATATGCATGAGCAATTCTTGTATTGAGAACGCTTAATTCAGATAAGTTATTAAGCTGTCCGAATATACCAGCGGATTTTTTGTAAAGAAAAATTGCCCTTCTCAATTGCTTAAGTTTAATAAATGCGTCCCCGGCCAGTTTGTATGCCATTCCCTCTAAGTGTAAGTTTTTATTGCGCAGGCTATACCCGGCAGAGCGGTAGGCAAATCTAACGGCATCATCATACCGGCCTTTTCCCATCTCCACCATGCCCCTGGAATGATAAATCTGTGATGGATTATCGGGATTAGCAGAACCTGGAACAAGAAGTTCGGCGTTGTTAAGGTATTGTTCGGCTTTAATAGGATCTTTGAGCGTTAAGAACAAGTCCATAACCGAAAGATTCACCATGATTTGATGGTCCACATCTTTCAAAGCAAGATAAGTATCAAGGCTTTTAAGAAAATAATCCAGGG
Source organism: uncultured Bacteroidales bacterium (assembly GCA_903916595.1). GTDB lineage: Bacteria > Bacteroidota > Bacteroidia > Bacteroidales > FEN-979 > CAIRDP01. Next base: position 4,524 of record CAIWXI010000080.1, read on the forward strand.
CTGCAGGGTAGTTGTCCTGGCCCAGGTTGCATAATGCAAGATAATATAAAGCAAGAGCCTGGCCTTGCTCATAACGGCAGCTTTTTGCCAGAAAATAGCTTTGACTTGCCAATGATTTAGCATGGAAAACATTTTCGGTATGAATTTGGAAAGCAAGCTTATTCAGGGAATCGACTTGCCTGATGATGGCAGGAAGCTCTGGTTTGTCTTCCGTAGCCTCAGCGTGTTCCCCGGCAAAGCAGAAGAGCAGGAGAATAATGAAAAGCCTTATGGATGGTTCAATCCGAAGCATCATTTATTTTTTTCTGTATATACCGATCAGGTAACTGCTGATAAAAGCCGAATTGAACTTTCTTAAACCCCGGAACCTGAAAGAAAACAATACGGTAAATACCTGGATCTTAAAATAGACCAGGCGGTTGAACAGGCTCTTGTTTTCAAGCTTCTTCATATTCAGTGGTTCAAACCCTCCGATGTAGGCCCGGTACAGAGTTTCCAGCCCGAACTTCTTTTCAAATTCGCTCCAGGTGCTCAGATCCATGATCCTGAGGTTATGGGTCGTATACATCGATGGAGCCAGATGTTTCAATACCAGATGATAGATCCCCGAGTAATTCGGGACTCCAAGCAATAAAATGCCACCGGGCCTGACCAGTTTAAGGTGGCTTTCCACAACCGGAACAGGATCATCAAAGTGCTCGATGAAACCGAGGGAAAAAACAATGTCGAATAATGGCAGGTCTGAATTATCGGCGAAAAGATCCCGTTCGTAAACCTGCACTTTATAACCGGCTTTGGAAAAAGTTTCGAGGGTCTGCTCATTCCCGGCACTGGAATAGTCGAGGGAATACCCCTCATAACCGAAACGCCTCACCAGATATAGCAGGTATTCGCCTTTTGCACCACCGATCTCCAGAACTTTAAGTCCCTTTTCAGCAGGGAGATGCTGGTCAAAAGCCTTCAGTATCTCCTGAACACAAAGGCTTGGTCTTTTGTTTTTCTTCTTGTCTGTATCGGTTTCCCAATAGGTCTCCCAGAAGTTTCTGCCGGTGAGTTTCTCAGTGCTCATTTACTGCGGATGTGGTTGATGATATTGATCAGACAAAGTTAGAAAAATATGGGGTGTTGCAGATGTCTTGTCTTTATTCTTAATTTTGTCGGGAATTCGTAATTATATGGAAGTTAAAAACACGAAAGTCCTCGTAACCGGAGCCGGAGGCTTTATTGCCAGTCACCTCGTTGAGGAATTGCTTAAAAGAAACTGCGATGTCACTGCCCTGGTTCATTATAATTCCTTTAACCGTTGGGGATGGCTGGATTATTTCCCCGGGAACCTGAAAAAAAAACTGAATGTTTTCAGCGGAGATATCCGGGATCCAAACGGTGTGCGTGAAGCTATGAACGGATGCGAAATCGTGTTTCACCTCGCGGCCCTGATCGGAATTCCTTATTCCTATCATTCTCCCGATGTTTATATCGACACCAATATCAAGGGGACTCTGAATATTCTACAGGCAGCCCGGCAGCTGGGGGTAACAAAAATAATTCATACCTCCACTTCTGAGGTTTACGGAACAGCTCAGTTTGTTCCGATTACTGAAGAACACCCCATAAACCCTCAATCGCCTTATGCAGCTTCAAAGGCTGGAGCCGATTTCCTTGCTCTCACTTTTTACCGTTCCTTTCAAACCCCGGTTATCGTGGTGAGGCCTTTCAATACCTACGGCCCACGGCAATCGGCCAGGGCTATCATACCTACTGTCATCACACAGATCCTTGCAGGGAAGCAAGAGATCTCTCTGGGTTCTCTCACACCTACAAGAGACCTGAATTTTGTGAAAGACACCGCGAACGGCTTTGTCAAAGCGGCCGAAAGCGATACGGCTATGGGGGAAGTGGTAAATCTGGGGAGCAATTATGAAATTTCAATCGGTGACCTGGTACAAAAGATAGCAGGCATTATGGGTAAAACCATTGATGTTGGAATGACATCAGAAAGACTGCGGCCTGAAAAATCAGAGGTGGAAAGGCTTTGGGCCGATAACCGTAAAGCAAAATCACTCCTGGGCTGGGCGCCTGAATATAACCTGGATCAGGGTCTTCAGGAAACAATCGCCTGGTTCAAAGCACCCGGAAATATGCAGTTCTATAAACCCGATCTTTATACTATTTAACCTGAAATGAAGGCTGTTATTCTTGCCGGCGGAAAAGGTACACGGCTAAAGCCCTATACCACGGTAATCCCGAAACCACTGGTTCCCGTGGGAGAAAGGGCCATCATCGACATTCTGATCACAAGGCTTGTGAAATGCGGGGTTGATGAGGTTTATATCTGCCTGAACCATTTTGCCGAAATCATCATGGCATACCTGGGCAACGGGTCTAAATTTGGTATTAAAATAAATTACTCACTCGAAGAAGAACCCCTGGGCACAGTAGCTCCCATCGGGCTGATACCGAACCTGCCTGACGATTTTCTGGTCATGAACGGCGACTTGCTCACCGACCTTGATTTCAGAGAATTGTTTTCGGTACATACTGCTCAAAATGGTCTGCTCACGGTTTCTACGTATCACCGTACAACAAAAATTGATTTTGGAGTGCTTGAGCTTGACCCGGTAGATAATAAAGTTACCGGGTTCCGCGAAAAACCGGAGTATTCGTTTAATGTAAGCATGGGGGTCTATGCTATGAACCGCAGGGTTCTCGACCATGTTCCCCGGAACAAGCCCTATGGCTTTGATAATCTGATGCTCGGTCTTCTGGAAAAGAAAATCCCGATCAATGTATTTCCATACACCGGCTACTGGCTCGACATAGGCCGGCCCGATGATTATGAAAAAGCCAACGAAGACCTGATAAAACTGTCTTCCATCCTTTGAGAAAAATTCTGGTTACCGGTTCCGATGGGTTCATCGGCAGAGCTGTAGTAAAACGGCTGAAGGCCGAAGGCTTTGATGTTGAAGGACTGGATCTTACTCAGGGTGATATCACTCAGGTTACGTGTTTTGACCGGTACCTGGAAAAAAACTATTTTCATGTGATCCATCTGGCTGGTAAAACCTTTGTCCCCGATAGCTGGAAAGATCCGGCATCCTTTTACAGGATCAACCTCACAGGGACTGTCAATGTGCTTGAATTTTGCCGTAAAACCGGAGCCGGACTTACATATATCAGCTCGTATCTGTACGGTTCGCCCGAATACCTGCCGGTAGATGAGAATCATCCGGTTAAATCCTATAACCCATACAGCCATAGCAAACTTCTGGCCGATAATACCTGCCAGTTCTACGCCCTGAATTTTAAACTCAGGATCTCCGTTCTGAGGCCCTTTAACGCATACGGACCCGGCCAGTCTGCCCAATTCCTTATTCCCGAGATCATTGAGATGGTGAATAACCCGTCAATTCCGGAAGTTCAGGTGATGGACCTGAGGCCAAAACGGGACTATGTATTTATTGATGACCTGGTGGATGCGATTTTCAGGACGATCGAAGGAGAACCCGGTATATATAATGTGGGCAGCGGGCAATCGGTGAGCGTGGAAGACCTGATTAAAACCGTGATGAGCCTGAGTGGTATTACCAAGCCTTACAAAGCAAAGGGAGCAGAACGGCAAAATGAAATTTTCGATCTTTACGCGGGGATAGACCGGATCAGGCTGGCCCTGGGATGGCAACCGAAAACCACGCTCAAAGAAGGCCTCGGCAAATGCATTAATCCCTCAAAGCTTTAAGACTCATGTCAAGGCTTTGAATATGATGAGTGAGAGCACCCACTGAAATGAAATCAACCCCGGTGGCGGCATAATCCCTGATGTTTTTCTCATTGATGCCACCGGACGCTTCGGTCTCAAAACTGCCGCCTATAAGTTTGACCGCTTTTTTCAGATCAGCATGAGAAAAATTATCCAGCATTATACGATCTACCCTGCCATGGTCAAGAACCTGCTGAAGTTCTGAAAAATCCCTTACCTCAATCTCTACTTTCAGGTCTTTGCTATTGGCTTTCAGGTAAGATTGAACCGAATCAATAGCCCTGACTATCCCACCCGAATAATCTACATGGTTGTCTTTGATCAGGATCATGTCGTAAAGACCAATCCTGTGGTTCATGCCTCCGCCCTTCCTTACGGCGTATTTCTCAAGCTCACGAAGCAGGGGTGTTGTTTTTCTGGTATCGAGGATTCTCGCGTGAAAGCCTTCGATAAGAGTAACCAGTTTGTTTGTTGCCGTCGCGATACCACTAAGCCGTTGCATGAAATTCAGAACCAGCCGTTCACTTTGAAGAATAGAAGATATTTTGCCCGATACTTCAAATGCAATATCGCCAACTACAATGATGTCCCCGTCATTCAGAAAGGAGGTCAATCGTAATCCCTGGTCAACATGAGAAAAAATTTTTTCCGCGACATGCATTCCGCAGAGTATGCCATCTTCCTTGATCAAAAGGCGGGCCCTGCCCATGGCAGAAGCAGTAATAGTGGATCGGGTGGTATGGTCCCCATCCCCGATGTCCTCCGATAAAGCGTTAATAATTATATCATCCAGATTCATACCTTCAGTAATCAATCAATCCGTCAATCAATCAATCAATCCGTCAATCAATCAATCCGTCATTCAGTCAATCAGTCATTCAGTATCTGCAACTGACAAATGCGATATTCCCCATTGTTTTTCCTGGTCAGAAAATACAGGCTGAACTTTTTCCCCCCTGCCGTTATGCTTCCCATCGTATAGTTAGAACCGTCGGAAGCAGTCCCTTCCTTGCTCACCGAAACCAGGCTCACGGGCTTATCGCTGAAGAAGTCCTTAATGATCCTTGCAGCCTGGGTTTTGCTGTAAAGTTCTTTAAACCCGGGTATATTCAGGTCAACCATCTCATTGAGCCAGGTCCCGAGCTCAACAGGATTTCCTTTTCTGATCTTCTCAATAACGTCTCCTGAAGGATCAGCCTGTGAGAATGAGTTGAGCGAAATCATCACACAGGAAAAACAAAAGAAAGCGAGCAGCCTGAACATCTTCTTTTTTTTTCAAAGTTACTGTTTTTAATAATTCCGATATTTGCCAGGAAAGAAAAACCTGAAATCATGAAGATACGGTTTGTGGTAATTGGTAAAACCGATGAAGAATACCTGCGCGAAGGTATTACAGAATACCTTACCCGGCTCAGGCGATACGTTCCGGTGGAATATATCGAGTTACCCGCTCTTAGAAATGCATCTTCACTTAGCCTTACAGAGCAGCAGTCGCGTGAAAAAGAAATTTTTGAAAAGAACCTGCAAGCGGGTGAAACTGTTGTATTGCTCGATGAACGTGGCCGGCAGATGAAATCGACCGACTTTTCGGTGTTCCTGAACCAGCGTATGGTTTCGGGAATCAAATCGCTGGTGTTCCTCGTTGGCGGGCCATACGGTTTTCATCCGTCATTCAAAAAAAAACAATTCGATTCCATTGCTCTTTCTCAGATGACATTCTCGCACCAGATGGTCAGACTGATATTCGCTGAGCAGCTGTACCGTGCCTTTACAATTCTTAAAAATGAATCGTACCATCACGAATGAAGCCAACTCCAAGGCTTTGTTAACATTTTTTTAACGCGGCGGTTAACAATTATTAACAATGCCGCATTTACCAGCTCGCTGAGCTTTTATACATTTGCATCATCAAATTTTAATATATATGGTTGAGACGGATATTAAAGCCCTGAATGAGCGGATCCAGAAGGAAAGCGCTTTTGTGGACATGATCACAATGGAAATGCACAAGGTGATCATTGGCCAGAAACATATGATTGAACGTCTGCTTATCGGCTTGCTTGCCAATGGGCACATTCTGCTGGAAGGGGTTCCCGGGCTGGCAAAAACCCTGGCTATAAAAACCCTGGCCAACACGATTGAGGCGAAATTCAGTCGTATTCAGTTTACACCTGATCTGCTTCCTGCCGACCTTATCGGAACGCTGGTTTACAGTCAGAAGAAAGAGGAATTTCAGGTAAGAAAAGGACCTGTTTTTGCTAATTTTATTTTGGCGGATGAAATAAACCGTGCCCCGGCCAAGGTCCAGAGTGCGTTGCTGGAAGCAATGCAGGAACGTCAGGTTACTATCGGCGACCAAACGTTCATGCTCCCGGAACCTTTCCTGGTACTGGCAACGGAAAACCCGATAGAGCAGGAGGGAACTTATCCGCTCCCCGAAGCGCAAATTGACCGTTTTATGCTGAAAGTAGTGATCGGCTACCCCGATAAAAAAGAAGAGAAACTGATCATCCGCCAGAATATCGGGAATGAAATTGCCATGGCAAAAACAGTTATTAGTACAGAAGATATCTTAAGAGCCAGAGCTGTTGCAAGGGAAGTGTACCTCGACGAAAAAATAGAAAATTACATTACCGACATCGTTTTTGCATCACGCTACCCTGCCGATTATAAGCTCAAGAAATTTGAAGGGCTTATAAACTATGGTGGTTCACCCAGGGCCAGTATTTACCTGGCGCTTGCATCCAAAGCGTATGCCTTTATCAAACGCCGCGGCTATGTAATACCCGAAGACATCCGTGCAGTGGCTCATGACGTTTTACGCCACCGTATTGGCCTTACTTATGAAGCCGAAGCCGAGAACATTACTTCTGAAGATATTATAAATGAGATACTGAATACTGTTGAGGTACCTTAAATAAATGGTGAAATGGTGAAATGGTGAAATGGTGAAATGGTGAAATGGTGAAATGGTGAAATGGTGAAATGGTGAAATGGTGAAATGGTGAAATGGTGAAATGGTGAAATAAAGCATTAGTATACAGAACAAGTATCAGATAATGAATAGTTTAATAAATATCATATTGGTGAACACAGCCCGAAATAAATTTTCAATATTTCACCATTTCACCATTTCACCATTTTAGTTGTATGGAATCCGCCGAACTCTTTAAAAAAGTAAGAAAGATCGAGATAAAGACCCGGGGTCTGTCTAACCATATATTCTCGGGGCAGTATCATTCGGTCTTTAAGGGCAGGGGTATGGCCTTCAGTGAAGTAAGGGAATATCAGTTTGGCGATGATATCAGGAATATCGACTGGAATGTAACGGCGCGTTTCAACCATCCCTATATTAAAATATTTGATGAGGAAAGGGAACTCACAGTGATGCTTCTGATCGATGTGAGCGGGTCAAATCATTTTGGCACCAGGAAAACCCTGAAGGAAGAAGTGATTACTGAAATTGCTGCCGTTCTGGCATTTAGTGCTATCCAGAACAACGACAAGGTTGGGGTTATTTTTTTTAGTAACACTATTGAGAAATTTATTCCACCGAAAAAAGGGCCCACTCATATCCTCAGGATTATCAGGGAACTTGTTGATTTCAAACCTCAGCAAAAGGGGACTAATCTTACTGAACCTTTGAGATTCCTTACAAACGCTATTAAAAAGCGCTGCACTACGTTTGTTATTTCCGATTTTCTTGATCATGGTTTTGTAGATGCTATCAAGATTGCAAATAAAAAACACGATCTTATCTCGGTTCAGATTTATGATGAAAGGGAAACAATATTGCCCGATGTGGGCTTGATCAGGGTTAAGGATGCAGAAACCGGCGCCGAACAATGGGTCGATTCTTCCGATTTCAGGCAGAGGGCTTATTTTAAAAAATATCATGACGATCATCAGGCGTTTCTCAACGATACTTTTTTAAGAAGCGGGGTTGACTGGGTAAAGATCAGAACTGATCAGGATTATGTAAAACCTCTTATTAATATGTTCAGAAAACGGGGTGCAAGAAGGTAATCACATGCGGTTCATTTATATCATCGGTATTGTGTTGTCACTGCTGGCCGGGAAACCATCCTTTTCACAGGATGTAAGTGTAACGGCCAAACTGGACACCGGTACTATGTTGATTGGCGATCATGTAGGGCTGAAACTGCAGTTTAAAGGGCCCTCGTCATTACAGGTCATTTGGCCGGTTTTTAACGATACTATTCTGGAAAAAGTCATAGTTATCGGCCGCGCAAAGATTGATACCAGCTTTTCAAAAGATAAAAAAGACTTAACTCTCACCCAGGAACTGAATCTTACCTGTTTCGACACGGGTGCGTATACATTTCCGCAGATTCCCTTCCGGTACAGGATACTTCCCGACACAGCCGTGAGAACGGTATCTGCCGGACTGTGTATGCTTATAGTCCATACGGTTAAGGTCGATACTTCGAATGTGATCAAACCTATAAAGGGCCCCCTTGGCATACCTATCTCCTTCCGTGAAATGCTACCCTATATTCTTGCAGCGATTGCTTTGGCCGCACTCATTATATTGCTGATCTGGTATTTGAAAAAGAGGAAGAAACATGAGCCGCTGATTACCATCAGGCAGAAGGCGAAACTCCAGCCTCACGAAAAAGCCCTGCAGGATCTTGAAAAACTCAGGATAAGGAAACTCTGGCAGGAGGGTCATATTAAAGAATATCACAGTGAACTCACCGATATTATCAGAACATATATTGAGCAAGGATTTCGCATTCCGGCTATGGAAAGTACTACCCATGAGATCATCGGACAGCTTGGTGAGCGGAGTGATTTTTCAAAACCTCTTATTCAAAAGGTTGAACATATACTGCGGATTGCCGATATGGTAAAATTCGCGAAAGCGATTCCCGTGCCTCAGGAAAACGAGAATGCCCTGAATTCCGGGATTGAATTTATTAACGAAACGACCAGGCCGGTTTTTGAGAAGCCCCGTGCCGAAGAGTCTAACGAGCTTAGCAAACAATCTCAATCGTAAGAAACTATGCACGGAATGACGTTTGCTAATCCTGGTCTTCTACTGCTGTTGATTATTGTTCCGGCTCTTGCCTTCTGGTATTTCTACCGGAGAAAAGTTAACCCGGCCATTCTTCAGGTGAGTTCTACACGGGGCTTCCGTAAGGATTATGTTCAATGGAGGCATTATCTGTATAATGGATTATATGTTGTAAGACTTCTGGCAATTACATTGCTTATCCTCGCCCTTGCCCGCCCACAGACCAGCCTGAGCAGGCAATCTGTAAATGTTGAAGGCATTGATCTTGTACTTGCACTTGATATTTCCGGGTCGATGCTTGCCCAGGATTTCAAGCCCGACCGACTCGATGCTGCCAAAGAAGTTGCCATGGAATTTATCGACGGACGACCCGACGACCGCATCGGCCTGGTTGTATTCAGCGGTGAATCATTTACACAGTGCCCTATTACAACAGATCATGCCGTGCTGAAAAATCTTTTCAAGGAAATCAAAAGCGGGATGATTGACGACGGAACCGCTCTTGGCGACGGGCTCGCTTTAGCTACAAGCCGTTTGAAAGACAGTAAAGCGGTGAGCAAGGTCATCATACTGCTCACCGATGGGGTGAATAATATGGGTTCTGTAGATCCGCTCTCGGCTGCCGAAATCGCAAAACTGTTCAACATCAGGATATATACTATTGGGATCGGAACCATGGGCTATGCTCCCTACCCTGTACAAACCCCTTTCGGGATCCAGCTCCAGCAGATGAAAGTTGAAATTGATGAGTCATTGCTTGTAAAAATTTCCCGTATCACCGACGGAAAATATTTCAGAGCGCAGAATATCACTAAGCTAAGGGAGATTTATAAAGAAATTGATAAAATGGAGAAGACCAGGATCGACGTAACGGAATTCAGGAAAAAGAAAGAAGAATTTCTTCCACTGATTCTCATTGCATTTGTTCTCCTGGCGCTTGAAGGGTTTCTAAAATATGCAGTTTTAAAGACGATTCCATAATTTAACATAATGTTCAGGTTCGCACATAGTGTTTTCTTTCTCGCATTTCTCCTGATACCACTGATATCAGCTGTTTTTGTCGTATTTATGATCAGACGGAAAAAGGCGATGGAAAAATATGGGGAGAAAAGTCTTCTGAAAATCCTTGCACCTGAATCTTCCACGGCAAAACCTATCATCAAATTCATACTCTATTCCCTGGCTTTAGCTGCAATGATCATGGCTTTGGCTGATCTCCAGTCAGGATCAAAAATTGAAAAGGTAAAGCGAAAAGGCATAGACCTGATGATTTGTCTCGATGTGTCAAACTCAATGCTTGCCCAGGATATACGACCGTATCGTCTTGAACGTGCGAAACAGGCTATTTCAAAACTAATCGACAAGCTCGAGGGTGACCGGATCGGCTTAATAGTTTTTGCAGGAAAAGCATATACCCAGTTGCCAATAACTACTGATTATGCAGCGGCCAAACTTTTTGTAAGCACCGTCAATACAGGGATGGTCCCCACTCAGGGAACCGCAATCGGAGATGCTATAAAACTGGCGGCAGCAGGGTTCGGAGAGACCAAACATAATAAGGCTATCGTGCTGATCACCGACGGAGAAGATCACGAGGGCCAGGTACTGGAACAAGCTGAGGCCGCATCCAAAGCAGGGATTATATTGTATACTATCGGCATGGGACTTACAGAAGGTGCACCCATCCCGGTTTTCCAGGGCGATGTTCAGACAGGCTATAAAAAAGACAGGGACGGCAATACAATTATCAGTAAATTAGATGAGACTACACTGAAGCAGATCGCCAATGTGGGGAAGGGAATGTATGTGAGAGCAAGCAACTCAGATGCCGGACTGAATACGGTGTTTGATGACCTTGAGAAGATTGAAAAATCAGATATTGAAAGTAAACAATTCTCTGATTTTGAAAGCAGATTTCAGTATTTTGCAGGCCTGGCCCTGATTATTCTGGTGCTGGATCTTTTTGTCTTTGAACGAAAAACAAAATGGATCAGGAATATTAAAGTTTTTGGGGATTTTTAAAATGAAAACAAAGCAGATTCTATTATTGCTTTTATTAATGCTGACTATTCCCGTTTTGGCGCAAAAGGAGAACCCTCTGTTACGTAAAGGCAATTCCCAGTACGAGAAGGGAAACTTTAAAGAAGCAGAAAAAGATTACCGCAAAGCCCTGGAAATAAACAAAGAGTCTGTAAAAGGAAATTTTAACCTGGGGGCATCGGTTTACCAGGAGAAGAATTTTGAAGAATCAGCCAAAATTTACGGAGAACTGGCCGGAAAAAACCAGGACAAAGACATCCAGGCAAAGATCTACCATAACCTGGGGAATTCCTTCATGGAAGCCAAACAGTATGATAAAAGCATACTCGCGTATAAAAATTCACTGATGAATAATCCCTCAGACCTCGATACAAAATACAACCTGGAATATGCAAAAATGATGCTGAAGAATCAGCAGCAACAACAAAAAAAGGATCAGGATAAAAAAGAAAAGGACAAAAAGGATCAGAAAAAGGACCAGAAAAAGGATCAGGATAAGCAAGATCAAAAGAATCAACCTCCTCAGGATCAGAAAAAACTCAGTAAAGAAGATGCGAACCGAATGCTTGAGGCCTTGAAGAATGATGAAAAGAAAACGATGCAAAAGGTAAAAAAAGAGAAAGCCAAAGTTCAGGTTATTGGAATTGATAAAGACTGGTAACATGGTTTTGTACAATTATATATATATGGTACTCAGAAGGCTATTATTTGTTCTTGCATTTCTTGCCGTTCTCACAGCCGGGCGTGCCCAGGATATTTTATTCCAGGCCTCGGCTAAGACTTCTGTAAGCCTTGGGGAATCCTTTACCTTGACGTATACTCTGAATAGTCAGGGTTCTGATTTCAGGGGGCCCCGGCTGAACGGTTTTGATGTGATCAGCGGCCCGTTCTCTTCCACATCTTCAAGCATTCAATCAGTCAACGGCCGCACTACCATGTCGGTCCGGTACTCTTTTCAATATATTCTTCAGGCAAACAAAGAAGGAACTTTCGATATCCCCTCAGCAACAATAACAGTTGACCGGCGAACCGTAACATCAAATCAGCTTACGATTAAAGTGCTGAGAAACGGTACAGCTCAGTCTAACCCCGCACAGGGCCAGCTTAACAGCGGGACGCCTCAGCAGGGAGCGGTTCAGGCCAATACCAACGATGTTATGCTTAAGGCTTATGTAAGCAACTCAAATCCGCTGCAGGGAGAAGGGATTACCGTATCATATAAAATATTTACCAAAGTTCCTGTTTCCCAGATCATGTTCAGGAAAGAACCTTCCTTCCCCGGCTTCTGGTCACAGAACCTTACCAAGGAGAAGGAAAAGCTGCAACAGTATAATCAGGTTATTGACGGACAGCAGTATATCGTGGCAGATTTGCGTAAATATACTCTCTTTCCTCTCAAAAGCGGAAAGTTAACGATTGAGCCACTGGAACTGGAATGCCAGGCACAGATCAGACGTCAAAGTAAAGCCAGAACAGGAGATCCTTTTTTCGACGATTTTTTCAACGACAGCTTTTTTAATACATCGTATACACCGGTAGAAAAATCTCTCCGGGCCAGCTCTTTGGTTATCAATGTGAAACCTCTGCCTTCTGCTGGTGTGCCTGAAGATTTTGCAGGTGCCGTCGGAAATTTTAATTTCCATACTGAACTCGACAAAACCAATGTGACGGCTAACGAAGCCATCAACCTGAAATGTGTTGTGAGCGGGGAAGGTAATCTGCAACTGATAGATAAACTAAATGTTTCTTTTCCCCCTGATTTTGAGACATACGACCCGAAAGTTTCCAATGATATCAGATCATCCGAAAAAGGGGTAAGTGGTTCCCAGGTATTCGAGTACCTCATCATACCACGCAAAGCCGGAAAATTTACTATTAAAGCGATTACGTTTTCATTTTTTGATCTCAGGAAAATGAACTATGTGACCCTTACAAGTCCGGCTTATACCATCGATGTTAAAAAAGGTACGGGCGATGCAGCAAATGTGACCTATACAGGGGCAAATCATGAGGAAATTAAATATTTAGGAAGTGATATCAGACATATTAAAAGCCAGGCCTTCCCTCTAACCAGAAGCGGGGAATACTTCTTTGGCTCAATCGTATTTATGTTATGTCTTATTTTACCCCTTCTGATATTTCTTGGTTTTATTTTACTTTTCAGGAAATTCAGCGAACGCAGAAGCGATGTGGTATTGATGAAGAACCTTAGGGCGACAAAAGTAGCCCGCAAAAGGCTCAGAAAAGCCGAACTCTATCTGAAGGAACAGAAGCAACAGGAGTTTTATATTGAAATTTCCCAGGCTTTATGGGGGTATCTCAGCGATAAATTCAGTTTGCCTGTGGCTGAACTTTCTATAGACACAGTAAGGCAAACACTGGTACAAAAAGACGTGGGAGAGGAATTAATCCAAAACTTTCTTGATGTGCTGAATAATACAGAATATGCCCGTTTTGCCCCAGGCGAAAAATACATGAACATGGAACGTGTTTATAATGAAGCGCTTGCGATAATTTCAAGAATAGAAAGGGAATTGAGATGATCATAAAACCGATGTTTTCAAAATATCTGAGACCTCTGATCTTTCTTTTATGTTTGATCTGTTTTTCATCCCTGTCTTATGCTTCGGAATACGAAATTGTGATCACGAAAGGGAACACCGCTTACTCTTCAGGTCAGTACAAGGAAGCAATTAATCTTTACACATCTCTGATTTCAAAAGGTCTTGAATCTCCTGAACTATACTATAACCTGGGCAATTCTTATTTTAAACTTAATGATATTCCTCATGCGGTACTTTGGTATGAACGCGCAAAACGCTTAGCTCCGGGGAATGAGGATATTAATTTTAATCTGAATGTGGCAAACAGCAAGATAACCGATAAGATTGAGCCTCTCCCCGATTTTTTCATGAAGCGTTGGCTGAAAGCTCTTTCTGATTCTTTTCCGATGGATTCCTGGGCCATAGCAGGCATCGCCTTTCTCATCACGGCTCTGTTGTTTTTTACATTATATATTTCATCAAGGGTTCTGCTGCTGAGGAAATTCGGGTTCTGGGCGGGGTCCTCAATTTTGCTTCTCTCGCTGGGTTGTCTTTTATTAGCCTGGGGCAGCTATCGTTCCTTTCAATTGGACCAATCGGCGATAATCACAAATCCTACCGTAACAGTTAAAAGTTCACCCGACGAAAAAAGTACCGATATTTTTATCATCCATGAAGGGTCTAAGGTGCAGCTTGTAGACCATATCGGGAACTGGTATGAAATCCGCATTGCCAATGGTAGTGTAGGCTGGGTTGAGCAGGATAATTTCGAGAAGATCTGAGCATACAATCATTCAATATTTTTCCCTTCCGATTTTTTTTTTGGAGTTAAGGTTTTTTCCATTATATTTGTTCGATTAAAGGAGAAACCGTTAAATCAAACTTAAACCTATGGAAAATAGATACTTACTCTCTTTGTTACGGACCGCTTTCGCCGGATTGTTTTTACTTGCTCTTGCTCCATTAACTTTTGCCTCCAATCCTGTTGACAAAGGAGCCGCTCGAAATTATGATCCTTACTACCGGCTGAAAGCAAATCAGACCACCGGCTTAATCTCCGGAACTGATGTGTTGAAAGCCCAGCAGCAGGCAGAACAGATGCGTACCAAGTCGTCATCCAGGCTTAACATGAACTGGGCCCCTCTTGGTCCGAAAAACATTGCCGGTCCTGCATGGTCCGCGATTTTTGACAACCGTGACGCAAAGGGTGAGACGATTTATGCCGGCGCACCCGACGGTGGTATCTGGCGTTCCACGAATTTAGGTTTAACGTGGCATTCTATTGGAACCTCAGATGGTAATGTACCCAGAGTTTCTACTTTAGCCCAGTCGAAAAGCGGTATAATTTATGCCGGCACTGGCCAGGTGTTTAAAAGCGGTTATGAGTTTGGTAACGGACTGTATCGTTCTACCGACGGTAACTCCTTCGACCTGGTGCCTAATACAGCATTTAACCCCCATTGGCAGGGCATTGCACAGCTTGCTGCTGATCCCAGGAATGAGCGTATGTATGTTGCAACTATCGGGGGGCTTTATTATTCCGATAACGGCACAGACTGGACAACCGCTTTGCCGGGATACGCAAATGATGTGAGCGTGGGCAGTGACGGAACCGTGCTTGCCGTTGTTGGTGATTCAGTTTATGTAGCTACAGCCGGTGACATAACTAATTTTGTTCTCCTCAGCACAGGTGATTCTACCAAACTCCCGAATACAAATATCGGCTGGGTCAGGGTTGCAGTTGCCCCTTCAAACCCTCAGATCATGTATGCCTCCATTTGCCAGCCTACGGGTTTCATGAAAGGCGTCTATTGTTCGCAAAACGGCGGAACAACGTGGACCTTGATTTTCCCTGCAAGCATTTCATTCGAACCATACGGGGTTAATGGCTTTACATACAATGCTATTGCTGTTATTCCGGATAATCCTGATCAGATCCTTATCGGATCCAAGAAAATGTGGACTGGCCAGCGGGTCGCCGGGCAGAATTATTTTGACTGGGAAGTTGTGAGCGACGGTTCCATTTCACCTTCCGACGTAACATATGCACCAAATTATCAGCATCAGTATTCTTTCCAGCCAGGGAACAGCGGCCGCATGGTGATGGCCACCGAAGGCGGTGTAACTATTGCAACCATCAGGCCAGACCAGATCGTTTACCAGACCTCATCATTCAACCTTCAGACAAGCCAGTTCTGGAGTTTATCAAATACTTACAGTAAAAATTTCGCAATGGGTGGCGCAAGGCATGGAGGCACCATTGTTGTCGGTGCATATTACCCTACCCTTGTTAATTATTCCGACTATGGAGTTCAGATATGGTCTGATGGCACCAGTGTTGGCGATGAAGGAAGAACAGGAGGCTCATGTACCTGGAGCAAGATCAATCCGAATATCGTGGTATATACAAATACCGATTCCAACACTTCAACATACCGTACCCTGCGCCGGCGTGAACTTATTGATCTTACGTACGACAATGATCCGCTGGGAGCCGATATTGTGACGGTCCCGGGTGTAAACCTGCCAATAACTCTGGCCGAAAGCTTTAATTATGTTCATACCTTCGACAGCGTAAAATATTTTAATAAGACCGACATCCCTATCCCGCCAGGTACACCCATTACAGTTAACAGTAAAAACGGTGGATTCCCGTTTGTCTATACTACAATAAGTATAATCCCACCTCACGACAGCGCTATGATTCCCGACCCTGTTGCAGCCCGGTTTTTTATGGCTACAACAAAAGGCGGCCGCAAAGGTGTTTTTATGACGAAATATATGTTGCAGTTCGATCATGTAACAGATTGGTATATGGTTTATAAAGATGTATCCCCTGCTTCTTACGGCGACATATGCACGGTCTCTGTTTCAGCTGATATGAATACTCTTTGGATGGGTACCACCAAAGGACATGTTTACAGGGCTAGCAATCTTTTGATGGCTCACGATTACGCCACGGCCGACTATGACAGTCCAACGTTTATCATCAGCAATGATACCCTGCAGGGAACACCGTTCGCAAACAGATATGTAACCGGTATATCGGTCGATCCGAACAACCCGAATCATGTGATGGTTACACTTGGAAACTATGGGAATACTGATTATGTTTATGTTACTGAAAATGCGCTGGACCAGATTCCTGACTGGAAGAACGCTACCGGTAACCTCCCCGCTGTGCCCGTACTAAGCGGTATCATCGAAATGCATAACGCCAATAACGCAATCCTTGGAACCGAATGGGGTGTTTTCACAACCTCAGATTTTACCAGTAATTCACCTACCTGGGCCCCCGATATGGCCAATATGGGAAATGTTCCTGTACCAGCGCTTTCCCAACAAACAATTCAGGCTTATTCAATGCTTAATTATGGTGCTGTTTATGCAGCAACCTGGGGGCTTGGATTTTATAATGACACTACGTTTCTGAGTCCGGTGGGTATTGAGCCGGTACCTTCATCCGGATTGAATTCCAATGACCTGAAGATAAGCCCGAACCCGGTAAAAAATGTTGCAAATATCACGTATAATCTTACTAAGGCCGCCAGTACCGATATATTCGTTTATAATCTTGCCGGAACATTGGTTTTGGTGGGCAACCTTGGAATCAAACCACAGGGAAAGTCAACCTCCAGTATTGATTTCACAACACTTCCCGCGGGAATGTATGTAGTGCGCATTAATAATTCATTCGGTAAAGTTGTCAAGCAGTAATTATCAGTAACACTATAAAACTCCAGATATGAAAAGATATTTATCTATCCTCCTGCTTTCACTCTTTGCCGCTGCTGCGATGGCAGGGACCGAAGTATATACACCTACGCTTAAATTGCCGGCAGCCAATGCAGCCAATCAGATGCCCAATGTGACCGTGAGCTGGAATGCCATCGTGGGAAGTATAGGATTGCAGTATGAAGTACAGCTTGATACCAGCTCCAACTTCAACTCTCCAAACCTTACTGATACTACTCTTACCCTGCTTACAGGCTATACAACTCATGAACTGCTGTTTGGCGCAAAATATTATTGGAGAGTAAGGGCCATAGACCTCGGGCAAACATCAGGATGGTCGGCGGTGAGATCACTGACCATATTCAGCCAGGTAACTCTGACTGCTCCAAAAAATAATGCCGTGCAAGATACCATCGGACCTACCCAATCTCTGATCTGGTCAAACCTGATCGCCGGGAAAACTATAACCGGCGTAAAATATTATGACATTCAGGCCGATACTAGTCAGAATTTTAATTCCCCTCAACTACATTCAGGAACCGTGGCTGCTATAAAATTTTATTTTAAGGTCAGCAACCTGAGATTCGGGACTAAATATTACTGGAGGGTTCGCGCACGCCATGGTCTGGGCACCAGTCAATGGGCTGTAATATTTAATTTTACTGTTGCGAAGACGATCGTGCCCCTTTTGCCGGCCAATAATGCTGTTGACCAGATGCTTAATGCAAAGCTTACCTGGAAAGCCATAAAGGGGCTTTTAGGCTATGAATACCAGCTCGCGACTGATACCAGCTTTACATCAGTGATTTCGGGCTCTGAAGTAGATACAAATTTTGTGATTAGCCAGTTTACTATGTTCGGGGGCAAATATTACTGGAGGGTTCGCGGACGCGATATTTCAGATACCATGCGTTGGTCTGCACGGGTAGCCTTTACCACCATCAATATGGTAAAACTGGTATCTCCTCCTAACAGTGCAACCGGTACCGCGATTAAACCAATTATGCGATGGACAAAGCAAACGGGGATTGTCAAGTATCAGATGCAAGTCGATGTTAACCAGGATTTCAGTGCGCCCTTACTGGACGTTAAACTGGCCGATACGCTTTCGCAATATACCATGACCAAGAAAATGACGTATTCAACCAGGTATTATTGGAGAATGAGAGCTCTTTCTGATTCCGATCTTCCCGACACCAGTAACTGGAGCGACGCCTGGAGTTTTACAACCCTTGCATCTACCGGGATTAGCGAGAATGGCGTACTAACGAGCAACATTTATCCTAACCCTGCTTCATCCAGGGTGTATGTGAAACTTGATGTTGATGAGCCTCTTAAGTTGCAGGTTGCTGTAATTGACCTGCTTGGAAGTACGTTTATCCGTGAAGAATTTGAACTCAGCAGTGGAAACAATACACGCGAAATCAACCTCGCCAACCTGAGCAAAGGAATCTATATTGTAAGACTTTTCTATAACGGATCGTTCGTGAATCACAAACTGATCGTCGACAAATAGAATTTATTTGTTTTCGAGGCCTTTTTTAAACTCCTGCAACACGATCATATCATCTGCAGTAATATAATTAATCTGCAGGGCTTTTCGTATAAGGTGCTCATAGTCGGTGAGTGTAACAAGAGGGCAGTTTTCCTTTTCAAAACTTAGTTGAGCGATACTTAGGTTATATGTAAAGATTGCAAGCATACCTTGTATTTGGCATCCTGCAGCTTTTAGGGCGTTAACAGCTCCCAGGCTGCTGCCTCCGGTCGAAATCAGATCCTCAACAATTACGACCCTCTGGCCTGATCGCACTTCACCTTCAATCTGATTGCTAAGTCCATGCTCTTTCTTTGATGAACGCACATAGGCAAAAGGCAGGGAAAGCTCCTGTGCTACCAGAGCTCCCTGTGGAATACCCCCGGTAGCAACACCAACGATGAGATCAGGATTCCAATCATACTGTTTGATGGCAGCAACAAAATTCTGCCTGATAATGGTCCTGATTTCAGGGTAGGATAAAGTGATTCGGTTATCGGTGTAAATCGGAGATTTGATTCCCGATGCCCATGTAAACAAATCCTTAGGACTCAGTTTGACTGCTTTGATCTTTAAAAGCAGTTCCGCAGTAGTCAACGCAACATCTTCATTAAATATCATATATGATGTTTTTTTGTCAAAAGTACATAAAAAATGAAACCTGAGCGCTCGCTTCAATTCATTATCTTTGTTTAATTTTCACTATCGGCCTGCACATGAAAATTGAGATATATTGCAATGACAGCCTTATAATTCTGCTCAGTAACCGGCCACTGACTAAAAAGGAAAGTGAAACTCAGCTTGAATACTCCGGGAAGAAGGCACTCCGGGAATTTGTTTTTGACTTTGAGAAGAAGGGTAATAAGAGCATCTTATCTATTTGGTCGGAAGATGATTTTGACCGGCTGGTAAAAGCATTCTTTAGTCTGCACCAACGGGTCGAAGCTGCCGGGGGTGTGGTTTTCAATGAACATGAAGAGTTATTGTTTATTCACAGAAATGGAAAATGGGATCTTCCAAAGGGTAAGATTTCCGGGAAGGACAGGCGCAAAGCAGAAAAGAACAGATCGGCTAAGCCGGAAAAATTGCTCGCCATTGATTTCGAGGAACAAATAGCCCGTATTGCTGCCATCCGCGAAGTGAAAGAGGAAACCGGTCTGAAGAACATCAAAATCTCATCCGAACTTCCGATAACCTACCATATTTATTTTAATGGCGACCGCGGTTTTATAAAACAAACGCGGTGGTATCGCATGGAAAGTACAACTGAGGAAAGCCTTAAGCCGCAAATCTCTGAAGGAATTATTATCGTACGCTGGATTCCGAAGAATTCACTTGCCTGTATCTTTGCACATACCTACGAGTCGCTGAAACCTCTTATCAAATCGGTTCTTGGAAATACCTGATAAAAAGATAATTGCCATATGGACGAACATTTGATCAATCCCTCCAGGCTGGTGAAAGCGCTGATCAGAAAATCATCACTGAAGCAGGAAGTATATTTTAAAACACTCGAGGTCTTCCATCAGTTTAAAACAGAATCGGAGCGGTTCATTGCATCAAACCAGGCTAAGGTTTTACGATCGAAGTTTCCGCTGCTTTTCGAATATCGTGAAAGGGGGGACTTCCAGTTTGAACTCAGGTTTGGAACCGACATACTGATTTTTATGATGCATACCAACGTGTTCGAGTTCCCCCGCAGTCATGAAGTGATGAAAACCGATTATATCCGGCAGGATAAAAACCGGTCGTACTGCGGAAATATCATGATCTTTAATTTTTTGGCCGATTCGTTTAAATATAACAGGCCCAATGACCTGGGTTACCTTATAGGAAGGGTATTCGTGAACCGGGAATTGCATTATTTCCTTGAAGGGAAACGGGAGGTTGGTATGCTTTATAACAATTTCGCACATACAAGTTTGAATCTGAAAACAATACGTTCGATAATACATTCCAGTATTCTGTATACAATAAACTTTGATCTTCTCACACCTCCTTTTGATGATCTTAAGGAAGTGACTCAACAGGAAATGCAATCGCAATTAGATTCAATGGCAATCAGAACAGGCAAGCGGATAGGTTTCAGATTCCAGGCCGACGAGGCGACCAGCCTGTAAAAAGAATAATATGATGAAACGAAAGAATATTCCTGACAGTAATCAATCAGAATCGAAAATTCAGCGCCAAAAGGCCGAAGAATTGCTGAAAATGAAACGCATCAATCCATCATATCATCAACCCGTCAGCCTCGTAGATACCGACACTCTGAAACTGATTCACGAACTTGAAGTGCACCAGATAGAGCTCGAAATGCAGAACAAAGAACTGCGTCTTGCCTGCACCAGAGCAGAAGCTGCTACCGGAAAATATTCCGAGCTCTACGATTTCGCTCCGGCAGGTTATTTTACACTTACCAGAGAAAGTAAAATTGTTGAGCTAAACCTTAGCGGGTCGAAAATGCTGGGCAAAGTTCGTTCACTATTAATAAACAATCTTTTTGACCGCTTTATTTCCCGGGATACAAAACCAGGATTCAATCTCTTTCTTGCAAAGGCATTTAGCAGTAACCTCAAAGAAACCTGTGAGATAATTCTTTTATCAGGGGGAGCTTCAACAATGCCGGTTCACCTTACCGGCATCCTTTCCGGAAATGGAGAACACTGCCTTATAACTGCGGTGGATATGACCGGGAGTAAACAATTGGTCTTATATCAGGAGGCATTGGAGCGTCTGCAGAAAATCGCCAGTCGCGTGCCCGGAGTCGTTTATCAGTATCGTTTGCGTCCCGATGGCAGTTCCTGTTTCCCATTTGCCAGCGAAGCGATCAAGGAGATCTACCGGGTTAGCCCTGATGAAGTGAGAGAGGATGCATCCAAAGTTTTTGCAAATCTCCATCCAGACGACACTCCAGGCGTCGTTGCTTCTATTCTGGCATCAGCAAAAGACCTTACTCCATGGAAATATGAGTACCGGGTTAAATTTTCTGATGGCACAATCCGCTTTCTATACGGCAACGCGGTACCTCAGCGGGAGGATGATGGATCAGTGCTTTGGCATGGCTTTATCACCGACATAACAGAGCGCAAAGAGAATGAGGAGGAACTCAAACGCGTGTCAACACGTTTGGAATTAGCAGCCCGTGCCAGTGGTATTGGGGTGTGGGACTATGATATTGTGAAAGACAACCTGGTATGGGACGATCAGATATTTGCGCTCTACGGACTTGAAAGAAAGGATTTCATCAGCCTGAATGAAGCCTGGCAGGCAGTTGTTCATGCCGACGATAAGGAAAGGGTTTACGGGGAATTTAGCAAGGCGATAAACAGTTTAACCGATTTGAATACTGAATTTCGGGTATACTGGCCGGATGGTTCTTTACATCATTTGAGGGCGCTTGGTTTAATTCAACACGATGGCTCCGGGAAACCCATGCGAATAGTCGGAACGAACTGGGATATCACTGACCTCAGGATAGCAGAAAAAGAAAAACTGGATGATTCGGAAAACAGGTATCGTTCTATTTTTCAGGGAAGTCCCGATGGAATTGTAATTACTGATCAGGAAACAAAAAAAATCATGTTCGCTAATCCGGCTCAATGTGAGATGCTTGGATATACCGAACAAGAACTGAAAACGATGACCATTGCCGGGATTCATCCCACAGAAACTTTTCAGGATCTGCTCACCGAGTATGAGAAACAGGTTCGCGGTGAGGCTAATCTCCCTGAAAATATTCAGGTTCTCAAAAAGAACGGCGAAACTTTTTACGCTGATATCAAACCTGGTTTTATAGTCATTGACGGCAGAAAATGTAACGTGGGTTTCTTCAGGGATGTCACCAGGCGCAGGCTGGCTGATATTGAACTCAAAGATGCATTGATAAAAGCCCAGGCAAGTGATCGTCTTAAAACGGCTTTTTTACAGAACATTTCACATGAGGTTCGCACACCGTTAAATGGAATCCTTGGCTTTGGCAGCCTTCTTGCAGACCCTCATCTTACACTTGAAGAGAAGCAGCGGTTTAACCAATTTTTGAAATCCTCAAGCGATCGTTTGCTGAGTACTATAACCGATTATATCGATACTTCGCTGATAGTAACAGAGAATGTTGAAGTCGTTCGCAAGCCAGTAAGAATTGGCAAATTAATGAATGAATTGCAAACCAGGTTTGAGAACCTTTGCAATGCCGGAAATCTCACACTAAACCTTTTAATTCCAAAGGACCAGGGCGATTTTATACTGACCACCGATCCCGTTTTGCTGCAAAAGATCATTTCATGTTTAATCGACAATGCCATTAAATTTACACCCCATGGTTCCGTTACCATGGGTTATTCCGTTAAAACAGCAATCGTGGAATTTTTTGTGATCGACACGGGCATTGGTATTGCTTCAGAGGCCCACGAACGGATATTTGAACCATTTATGCACGAAATTACCGCTAACACGAGGGGGTACGAAGGGAGCGGACTTGGATTAACGATCACCCGGGGTTTTTTAAACCTTCTTGGAGGGAAAATCCGTCTTGAATCAGAAAAAGGTAAAGGCAGTGCTTTTTTCTTTTCCCTGCCGATAGAAGAGGAAATTACTCTGAACGATGAACCGTTGGCCATGCCGGTATTACATGCCAAAATAGATCGCCCTGTTATTCTCATTGCTGAAGATGATCTTTTCAGTGATTTTTATATGGGGTCGATATTGGAATCAATGGCCTCGGTTGTTTACAAGGTTGCCAACGGAAAAGATGCGGTTGAGATGTGCCGTCTGCATCCGGAGATATCAATTGTGCTGATGGATATGAAGATGCCTGTTATGGATGGAATGGAAGCTACGCGGCAGATCAGGACATTCAGGACAGATCTTCTCATTATTGCTGTAACTGCTTACGCCATGAGCAAAGATAAAAAGAAAGCCATAGATGCCGGCTGCAACGATTTCCTGTCAAAGCCCGTAAGCAGAGAAGAATTACTTGCTAAATTCAAAAAATACGGGCTGATTGAATAATCATCAAAAGCAGAAAAAGCAGATATAAAGATGAAATATCGAAACTTCTTTCCAAATACAACTCCCAAAAATGCATGGAAAGCTTTTGCTATTCTGATCGCCGGATTTTCTCTTACAGCCATAGCGGCAATCTATACAGGACGCCAGGCTGAGACCAATTCAAAGCGTGAATTTGCTTTGGTTTGTAATGAAATAACAGCAAAAATAACCACCAGGCTATACTCGCATGCCCAGCTTTTACGTAGTGGGGCTTCATTTTTTGCAGCTTCCGATACAGTAACGCGACAAGGCTGGAAAGTCTTTATTGAACATTTGAAATTGAATAAAAATTTGCCTGGAATCCAGGGAGTCGGATTTTCAGTCATAATTCAAAAAAATAAGTTAAAACAGCACGTTCAGACAATCAGGAATGAGGGATTCCCTGATTATAAAGTCAAGCCGGCTGGCGATAGAGAGATATACACTTCGGTACTTTATCTGGAACCTTTTGCCGATCGGAATCTGAGGGCATTTGGTTACGATATGTATTCGGAACCGGTTAGACGAAAAGCCCTGGAACAGGCCCGCGACCTTGATCTGGCAACACTTTCGGGAAAAGTAACTCTTGTTCAGGAAACCGATAAAGATTTACAGACCGGCACTTTAATGTATGTCCCGGTTTATCGAAACGGCTTGCCGCAAAACACCATGGAACAACGCCGTGCCGCCATTATTGGCTGGGTGTATAGTCCGTACCGTATGTACGATTTAATGCATGGAATATTGGGCCGTTGGGATTCAAACGAAAATACGAGAATTCATCTGCAGGTTTATGATAATGACAGCATTTCAGGTAATTCATTGTTGTTCGACAGCCAGCGAAATAGCGATGGCAAACACGATGGCTCACCTTCCCGGACAATTACTATTCCGGTCAAATTTAATGAGACACCCTGGACCCTGTTTTTCAGCCAGTCAGAAGAACCATTGTCGTATTTTACAAACAGCTTAATAGTTGTTAACAGTGGCATAGCAATTAGTTTTCTCTTGTTTGGCTTGTTCATATCATTGGCAAGCACAAAAACCAGAGCAAAAAAAATTGCTTCACAGCTGACCATGGAGCTGATGGAAAGCGAGAATAGGTTTTCCTTGTTCATGGACTATTTGCCGGCCATGGTTTTTTTAAAAGACAATGAAGGAAAAATTCAGTTTGTGAACAAGTATATGGATACCGAACTGGGTGCATCTGCATGGTTGGGAAAAACTATGCTAGAAGTTTCTCCAGATGAATTCGGAAAAAAAATAATGGCTGATGATTTGATGGTGATGAAACTGGGCTACAAGAAAATTGAAGAAAGCCTTGTTCAGCCCGACGGGAAATTACACTATTTTGAAACGCGGAAATTTGTCATCCCAAGGGAGGGTGAAGCGCCTTCCCTTGGAGGTGTTTCCTTAGACATCACCGAGCGTAAGCAGGCTGAGGCCGTTCAGCAGGAGACTCTTGATCGTCTCGTGAAAATTGCCAGTATCGTGCCCGGAGTCGTCTACCAGTATCGGTTGAGGCCTGATGGCAGTTCCTGTTTCCCTTATGCCAGTGAAGCTATTAATGAGATATACAGGGTAAGCCCTGAGCAGGTGCGTGAAGACGCAACCGCAGTATTTGCAAATCTTCATCCCGATGACTATGCCGAAGTGGCTGCTACTATTCAGGCATCAGCCAATAACCTGTCGGTCTGGCAACATGAGTACCGGGTGAAATTCAGCGATGGAACAATTCGTTCCCTATATGGGAAAGCCTTACCTCAAAGGGAAGATGACGGTTCTGTGCTTTGGTATGGTTTCATCACCGATATCACTGATATCAACAGCCGCAAGCAGGCGGAAGCAGAAATCAAACGTAAAAACGAAGAATTGGTATTACTTAATGCAGAGAAAGATAAATTCTTTTCCATAATCTCTCACGACCTGCGAAGCCCTTTCAATGCCTTCCTTGGTTTGACTCATATGATGGTAGAAGACCTGCCCTCAATGCAACTTGAAGAGATTCAAAAGATTGCTTTGACTCTGCGAAATACAGCCACCAGCCTGTTCCGGTTTCTGGAAAACCTTCTCGATTGGTCACGTGCAGAACAAGGTTTAATTCCTTTTAACCCTGAAACAGAACGTTTGCTGCCTATTGTAAATGAAAGCCTGAAAATGTCGCTGGAACCAGCGAAAATAAAGGGGATAGAAATAAGCCTCGAAATACCTGAAGACCTCGAGGTTTTTGCTGATTTCAACATGCTTCAAACAGTGATCCGAAACCTCGTTTCGAATGCTGTGAAATTTACGCACAAGGGTGGGAGAGTATCGGTGTTGGCAAAGGCCTCGGTTAACAATAGCGTTGAACTTTCAGTAAGGGATACTGGTATCGGAATGAGCCCTGAAATGCTTAATGATTTATTCCGGCTCGATGTTCAAACCAGCAGAAGAGGCACCGATGGAGAACCAAGCACAGGCCTCGGACTTATTTTGTGTAAAGACTTCATCGAAAAACACGGCGGAAAGATTGTGGCTGAAAGCGAAGAAGGAAAAGGTAGCACCTTCCATTTTTCACTGCCGGCAAGCAAAGTGGAATATCGGGAGAGATTAATTTGACACTATCTTATGAATAAGGAAATCAGGATCAAAAGAAAAGTAATACTTAAACTGTTTTTATTTCTGTTGATCGCGGTGTTTAGCGCAGTGTATATCCGTTACACCTGGATAAAGACAGATCATGAACAATCTGATAACATTCTGCAACTCGGCAAATCCATTGAAGCAAGCCTGCCAAAGGAAAATTTAAAAATGCTTCAGGCCCGGCCTGGCGATATCGACAAGCCAGAGTATCAGATTATAAAAAAAATATTAAAAGAGGTAATCCATGCCAATCCCAAAGCAAAATTCGCATATATATATACCGAAAAGGGCGGCAAAATATATTTTATTGCAGATTCCGAACCTGTGTATTCAAAAGATTATTCGCCACCCGGACAGGAATATACAGAAGCGAAAACTGAAGACAAGCAGCCATTCAGGGATGGGAAAGCACTAATTACAAGTCACGTTACCGACCGATGGGGAACGTGGGTTAGTGCCCTTATTCCAATAAAAGATGAGGCTACCGGCAAAACGATTGCCGTATTTGGTCTTGATTTTAATGCAAAAACATGGGATAATTTCATCTTATTTGAAGTAATCGAATCAAGCGTTTTAATTGTGCTGCTGCTGCTCACATTCTTTTTTTTATTACAAATCAGAGAAAAGAACAGATCGCTAAAGAACGAAATTACCGAGCGTACTCATGCAAAAGAAGATCTTGAGGAAAGCAGGGAAAAATATCGGGGATTATCCGAAGCCGCTTTCGAATCAATATTTATGTCGGAAAAGGGGCTCTGTATTGAGCAAAACCCGGCTGCAGAAAAAATGTTTGGCTATACTACCGAAGAGGCCCTGGTCAGATACGGAACAGATTGGATAGTGCCTGAAGACAGGGACATGGTAATGAAGAATATGCTTGCAGGCCATGAAGATGCCTACGAAGCCATTGCATTACGAAAAGATGGCACTACCTTCCCTTGTGTATTAAGGGGAAAGATGATGTACTATAAAGGGAAAAATGTACGGGTGACTTCTTTAACAGACATCAGCAGCCTCAAGCAGGCGGAGGAAGAGCTGAAACAGCTCTCGACCCGGTTAATATTAGCCACTCGTGCCGGTGGTGTTGGTGTGTGGGACTATGATATTGTCAACAATACACTGTTGTGGGACGATCATATGTTTGAACTTTACGGAATTGCAAGAGAAGATTTCAGTGGGGTTTATGAAGCCTGGAGGTCGGGTATTCATGCCGAAGATATGGAACGGGGTGATGCTGAAATCCAGATGGCGATACAGGGTGAAAAAGAATTTGATACTGAATTCCGGGTGATATGGCCCAATGGCTCGATTCATTACATCAGAGCTATTGCCGTGGTTCAGCGAGATGCCACCGGCCAGCCTTTGAGAATGATTGGGACAAACTGGGACATTACTGCACTCAGAAATGCGGAAAGACAGAGACTCGATGATTCGGAAAACAGATATCGTTGTATTTTTCAAGGAAGTCCCGATGGAATTTTGATCATAGAAGCGGAAAGCAAAATGATCATGTTCGCGAATTCGGCTCAATGTGAGATGCTGGGATATTCTGAAGAACAACTCAAAGCGATGAACATTACAGGAATTCATCCGGAAGATACAGTTCAGCATACAATGGCCACGCTTGAAAAACAGGCGCGTGGGGAAAAGTTTCTCGCCGAAAATATTCAATGTCGCAAAAGTAACGGGGAAATTTTATACGCTGATATCAATTCGAGTCAAATAGTGATAAACGGAAGGAAGCACCTCGTTGGTTTCTTCAGAGATACTACCAAACGCAAGCTGGCCGAGGAATTGATAATGCTAAAGAACGAGGAAATTGCAAAACTTAATGCTGCGAATCATCTGAGTGAAATCAAATCGGGTTTTATTATCACCGCCTCACATGAATTTCGTACTCCGCTGGCAACAATTCTGGCCTCTGCAGAAACCCTGATGGCTTACAGGGAAAGAATGCCGATAGAACAGATTGATCAGAGACTGAACACCATCATTGGGCAGGTAAGCCATATGACGCTTTTGATGGAAAAAATGGTTGAAATGATGAAAAGACAGTAAAAACGAGGGCTTGAAGGATTTTATTAAGTAAATTTGGAGGGGGATCGGTTTGCTTTTATTAAACTATTTTTTAATTCTTAAAATATGAGCCTTAAAAAAAATATTATAAAAATTTGTGTGATCATTTCAATGATCGCCGTCACAGTAAGTTGTGCCAAAAAACAAACAACCGTCGACAACAAACAACCGGTTGAACCTCGCCAGGATATCTTCATTGCCAGTGGGCATATGGGGGTCAATTACGGGCCCTTTCATTACGATGGCCAGAATCCCGGGACTCAGGTGCCCCTCACGCAGATACAGGCCGATCTGACCCTGATTGCTCAAACATTCACATTCATCCGTACGTATACCGTTGCAAACGGGATGGATCAGGTAGTGCCTGCGGCGGCCGCCCTCGGCATTCAAGTCGCATTAGGAGTTTACTGCTATCCGGGTGATTCCGTTAGCACAAAGGCCGACATTGACCTGGCGGTTAGCCGGGCAGCTGGCTATCCTACATTTGTCACTGCCATTGTCATAGGCAATGAAACCAATGTTGACGGTCCGAATTATGTTGGTGATTCAACAGTTGCAGGATATATGTATTATGCCAAACAACAGCTAACAGCTGCCAGCCTCACAGGAATAACAGTCAGTTCCTGCATTACAGGGGTGGGCGGATTCCCCGGCGGAATATCGCCTAGTCATGGCTGCCCACAAATTATGCAGAATTGTGTAAGCCTCAATAGCCAGGGGGATCAGGTAATTTTCATGACAATCTATCCGTACTATGGCCAGAAATACAACGGCCAGAACACTCCTTCTGATATCTCGGGTAATATGCAATGGTCGCATGATAACGGGATGGCACAGGCAGAGGCCCTGGGGCTTGATGTAGTAATTGGAGAGATAGGCTGGCCAAGTACTGGCAACGATTCCACAATGGAGAATGCAGGCAATGAAGGCCTCAATTTTGCTGCGACCCTACTGTGGATTAATGGGTCAAATATTTACAGTGAATCATACAATACACTCTGGTTCTCGATGTTTGATGAACCCTGGAAGACTGGAGAACCATTCAATGTCGGACCCTACTGGGGATTATACGCAGCCAATGGGGCGACTCAGCCAAAATTTACGATCCCTCCTCTGCAGTGATCAGATCCAGGTTGTAGCTTGTCAGCAGTTACACAGCCCGACGCACCAGCGATGAAGAGGAAGCGAACAGGGGGCATATCGGTACTTATCTGGTCAATAAAGCGGAATCAGATTCATCAATTATATACCGCGACCTGTGCGGCAGGTCCCGAAAAGGTGTGTTGACAGGCTTTTGTACAATGTTTGATCTTGTGTCGTAGAGGAAAGTAACTTTGTGTAATTTTGCCTGGGAATTCGCTTACATGCTTCTATCTCTTTCGCTTGCTGGTATCATTCTATCTGTTATTCTGCTGGTCTTCAATGCCGGAAGATACAAATCATCACGCTATCTGGGTGGATTCTTTTTCCTGATCAGCTTATATGCTTTGAACTTTCATGTTTTCATTGATTCCTATCCCGTTCCGATTCTTAACCTCTTCTTTGTCCACCCCGACTTCCTGTTTTACCTGACCGGTCCCTTGCTTTTTTTGTATATCAGAAGTGTGCTGACCGATAAGTCCCGTCTCCGGAAATCGGATCTTTGGCATCTGTTGCCTGCATTCATCTACCTGATCTCAGTAATTCCTTACCTGTTTCTCTCCTGGCATGAAAAAACGGCATATGCGGCATTGCTGGCTAAGGACATCGGAAATTTAAAATATATCCGCGCCTCCCTGTTGTATTCAGTGATACCCCCGGGACTGGTTTTCATCAGCCGTCCACTGCTGCTTACAGGATATGCAATTGGGTCTTCAGTCATCTTCATCCGGTGGCTGAAAAACCGTAAAAACAGGACTGTTTTATCCCATCAGCATTACATGATCCCCTGGCTGACGGTGTTGCTGGGATTTGTCTTCATCCTGACCATCAGCCACCTTATCGCCATGACTGAAGCATACCTTTCCCATAATCTGAAATTGTTCTTTACCCTGCGATTGCTGCATCTCTTTTCTGGTATCGGGCTGACCGGCTTGCTGATCTCTCAGCTGTTTTTTCCCTCCATCCTTTATGGAATGCCCAGGATTCCTGGAGCCAGCCTTGCCGGCGCACCGCCGGTTCCCAACACAGTTCCCAACCTGGTTCCGAGTCCCGACCCGTTGTCCAGGGTTCAGGATGAGCTGGCAAAACCAGATTTTGAGACTGATTACCTGCAAGAAATCGGGCGCAGTCTGGATGACTGCATGGAAAAGTTACAGCCATACCTGCAAAACGATTGCAATCTGGCTTACCTGGCGAAACTCACCGGGTTTCCTGCACATCACCTTGCATATTACTTTCGTGAAGAACGTCGGCAACCTTTCAACGAATACAGAAACCACTGGCGTGTTCAACATGCCAAAAAGCTGATCCGGGAAGGAAAGACCAGGGAAGTGACTCTGGAAGCCATCGGTCTGCTTTCTGGATTTTCCACACGAAACACATTTTACAAAGCCTTCCTGAAGTCAGAAGGGTCTCCTCCTGGCACTTTTGCTGATAAGGAGAGTGGGACCAGGAAATAGGGTTCCGAGGTCGGCTCCGGACCTCCTTTTCTGTATGTTTTTTCAAAAACGATACAACCTCATCCTAACGGGTTTGTGCTGGTACCCGGCGTTTTGCTTCCTTTGCAACCCGAATCATACATTATCCTACTCATTAAAAACTAATTCTCATCATTTTGAAAAAGGAGGTTTTATGAACATGCAAAAAATTAATCGTTTCTGGCAAAGCGCAAATTTGTTTTTGGCTCCGGTTTTATTGGTCGTACTGATCTATTACAAGAACTCTATGCCTTTTTATCAATTTCTTTTATGGCTTCATTTGCCATTTCTAATGCTTCATGAATGTGAGGAATATGTTTTGTCACCTGTAAGTTTTAAGGAATTTTTCAATTTAAAATCTCCTTTTGGTTCAAAAACCGATCCCAACTTCCCACTTGATGAAGGTTATGTATTTCAGGTAAACATAGTTATTGCATGGCCAGTGATCATCATCGGCGCTCTTCTTGCCAATATTGCCCCCTGGGTCGGATTTTCAATGATGATATTTGAACTAACCGTTAACAATTTCATGCATACAATAATCTTTCAATCCAGTAAGCCAACCTATAATCCTGGTTTGATTACAAATTCCGTTTTATTACTGCCGCTTGGTACAATAACATTCATTACAGCCCTTCCTTTCTTTCAATTGCAGGATTGGATTTTTTCGATTATTCTTGGTGGAATTATCTGTGGATTATTAGGCTATAAGACGAGAAGCCGCTTAGCCAGTTTAAAACCGCAATGATCGAAGTATGAAGAAATTTTTGTTCGTTATCCTGATTCTCACAGGGGGTTTTTCTGCTCTGGCTCAGGAAAGTACTGGTGTGCAAACTGCGAAAAACCGCCGTTTTTTCGTCGGTGCATCCTATTCATTCATGTCGGTTGACATGAAGCTGTCCTCACTCTCACTCCATTCCGTCTGGTATGGATCGGATCTGGGAACCCGCGATTTTACACGCGAAGAGATTGACAATATCAATGGTTTTGTCAATAGACATTCCGATATCAACGCTCTCAGCCTGGAAGCCGGCATGAACTTCATCAGCAAACCTGAGATAAAATGGAAATTTTCGGGAACCCTGCTGCTTGGGATCGCACAGAACCTGACCACGGTACGTAACAATGAGACCGGTGTACAGGAGTATTCTTTCAATTCGGGTTTTTCAAAACCATGCCTGGGGCTGGGTTTTAACTTTGGTTACCAGTTTACCCCTCACTGGAGCCTTTCTATTCTTCCTTATGTGGTTGGAACAATGGGCAAAATCACCAACATCGATGACCAGGTTAACCCCGACCCGGTCAACTTTACATCCAAAAAGGAGGACAAATTCAGTACCCTTTATTTCCGGACCAGTCTGATGGCAGGCTATACTATCGGCCCGGTGACGATCATGGCCGGCCCGGGTTTTTACTACCTATGGTCAAAACACAAGTACCGTCGCGACTACACCAATATCAACGATGGGCAGATCATCAGCGAAGAGGCAACCTATATGCTGATTCCTCGTTCGTTTATCGACGGAAGCGTGGCAGTAACCTGGAAAATCATCGATCAGCTGACACTCCATGTTAATGCAGGGATCGGAAAGGATATTATGGTGGATGGCGGACTTCATTTCAATTTTTAATTAAAAGTTAAGGAAAATATATCATGAAGACCTTGGTACATATCATCATTATACTTATCCCGTTTTTAGGGTTTGGTCAGTCGCTTATTCCCGAAGCCCATTGGATCGACGGGAACCATCGCGATTGGTGTGATAAAGGGATCGGCACTGCTTTTACATCCTACAACGGTATTGTAACTTCCTTCAATTACCAGGGAAACGGAACACGCAATGGAGGTCACGTTTACATGTACACCATCGATGAGGCGCTGAAAACCAACCAGACTGATCTGAGCAGTGTCAAAATGAATGATTTCAAATTAGGTCCTTCCGCTTCCTACAACAACAAGATCGAATTCGGGTTTCCCGGGGAAGGTAGTTCCTATGATGAGGGTCCGGTTTTAGGCAGGGCGTTTTTCTTTCAGTACGAGTCACAGACATGGTTTTTTATCCATATCCGCTCGGCCGACCAGTGTGATCATTGCAGTGAACCTGCCAACGAGAGCTATGAGTGTTTTGCCCGTATCCCTGACAATACCGCCCAAAAGTGCTTCACCTATTACAATACCGTGAAACCGGTTTCCACAGTACTGAAGCAGGGGGCTTTTCAGCTTGACAGCCTGGTCTATTTTCTGGCATATAGTCAAAGCGGGAGCGCTTCTTGCTGGCAGATCCAGGAATACAGATTAGACAGCACAAACAGTAATTTTAAATCCAATAACAATACCCGTAGTTATTCCTCGCTGACTTATCCCTATCTCGGGGGTATTGCCACCAGGCTCGACAGCCTTGAAAACGTCTATTTCATTGCCACCTTTTATAATCAGACAGGCCAATGGCAGGTTGGCAAACTGATCCCTGATCTTTCAGGAGGAAAAAGAACCTTTCGCTGGGAATTATTACTTGACAACAGCCATTCCAGTCCGTTCACATCGACTATCGCCGCAACAACAATTTTTGGCGGAACAATCAGGGGGAACCGGGTTCCATCCAATATCCCGAACCTTGTCCAATCCGACCGGCTGATCCTCTTCGGCGAATGTCATGACAAGTCGAGCGACGGATATTATCATGTTCAATATGGCGAATATCATTTCGACAACGATAAATTGATCCTTGACGGAAAGGGTGAGATTCTGCTTCCCGCTTCCAACGGAGCTTATAAAGTCAGCGACTACTATCATCTGAATGCAACCTATATGCTGCTGCCGAAAGATTACCAGACGGTAATGGCGGGTACCGACGGGTTCCAGCAATATATGTGGCTGCTTTATCCCGATCATGACAGGCATTTCAACGGGGCCATGTTCCAATCGAACTTTTGGTGTGTGAGCCCTAAATATGAATACAGTCCCGACCTGGACGATGATGTGAAGTATCCGGGAATCAGCACCCTGTGGACCCTGGTGGGTATTGTTGATGGTCCTCCACCGGTTTCGATGAACTGGAGCAAATGGGATTCAACCTATGGATTCCCCTGGGCCCCTACCATTCTGGAACTTGAAACCGACAGCTCAGGGGAAACGGAGTTCACTACCCAGACCGAAAATGAATGGAGTGTGGGATTGGATGTCGAATTAAAGGGTAAACGAGAAAAATCGAACAATCATTTTTCCATCGGCGGCGCCTTTAAATTTACACAGGAATTTGAAAAAACCGTATCCGGTTCCCAAACACATTCGGTGACCTATACGACCCCTTTTGAAATGGAGGAAGGAACACAGGAATATGGATATTTTCTGTATATTGTTCCTCAAATTAAACGGTACTCCTTCTCCGAATTCCCCTGGTGGGATGATCCCGCGAAACAGCTATATCCGGTTGAAGGTTCCTTTCAATTCCTGTTTCAGACTATCGGTAATCAATCTCTGAAATATCCTGTGCCAATCAGTAATTCCCCCTTCAATATTGCAGAACCTAATGCTCCGGGCATGGAAGACTGGGATATGGATCATGGCCGCAGTTTTCTGTTGGATCAGGCTAACAGCTGGGGTTTGCTTCCTGTCATTAACTTATCCTGGGGCGGGCATGGTAATGGCAACGGAATGAACATTCAGACCAGCACAGAGGCAAAACAATCAGATTCCCAGACCAAAGACTGGGAGTTTGAGGTCCATGGCGGTTATACTGAAACTATCCCGAAAGTATGTAAGCTTGAATCAACATTATCTGCTGATTACAAAGGAAGATTGATGAGTGAGACAGCCAGTACTGCCGATTATGGCCATAAGATCTTTGCTACCCTGGAAAGACTTTCTGTTAAAGAAAGAGGGTTGAATATCGGTAAGCTGAGTATCAGCGGATATTTATTTACGAACGATGTGAACCCGAACTGGTGGTTTTACGATAGTCTGAACCATGAAAAACCTTTCTACCTGGCATGGGTGGTGACCTCTGTTCAGCAATCACTCATACAGCTTACTCCTTCAAACGGCAGTAAGATCAGCACGAATAATCTGCTTTTTACCTGGCGCCCCGA
This sequence comes from uncultured Bacteroidales bacterium, assembly GCA_903916595.1. Lineage (GTDB taxonomy): Bacteria > Bacteroidota > Bacteroidia > Bacteroidales > FEN-979 > CAIRDP01. Next base: position 39,601 of record CAIWXI010000080.1, read on the forward strand.
TCATGGAACCCTTGAAGATTATGAGCTCGTGATTTCGAAATCTACTCCGATTGCAAATCCCAACATCATTTACCGGAAAAAGGCAGGTGATGCCACGGAAGTTTCAACAGCTGATTTTAAACCTGAACCGGGAACCACTTATTACTGGAGTGTAAAGGCTCATGACCTTGACGGAAATGCAGTATATGCCACAATATCAAGTTTCACGATTCAGAAAGAAGAGGAGCAGCAGGATACGGTCCCGGCTCTATGCACTGTTGTTACATCCAATCCCGGCACCAGAGAGGAGATTCGAATTGTGGTGAACCCACTGGCCGACGGACCGGTCAGTCTGTCGCTAATGAACCTGAGCGGTAATGAAGTGTACCGGCTGGTGGTCACAGGAACCGCAGGGCAGGTCATCCCTTTCACGTTTGCGGGAACCAACCTGGCGCCCGGACTCTACTTTGCCGTCATTCAATCGGGCGCTGAACGTGTCATGAGAAAAATCATTATCAATTGACGTTATATGAAGGGGAGATTCATCTGTCTCAGGAGTTTCTGAAATTGCACCTATGTTGCACCTGAAAATAAAAAAGGCCGACAATCTATTGATTATCAGCCTTTTGTGATTGAATAAGTAGCCCGTAGGGGGATCGAACCCCTGATTTCCAGGATGAAAACCTGGCGTCCTAACCGACTAGACGAACGGGCCATAGTTGTTTTGGGTGTGCAAAATTACGAAATGTATTGTATTTTGCAAAACATTTTGTAATTTTGCCCCTGATTTCAATACAAGCACAATTAATTAACAAATACATCGATGGCAAATCACAAGAGTTCCGAAAAACGCATCAGGAATGCAAAAACAAAAAGAACGCAGAACCGTTACCAGGGTAGAACTGTACGAAATGCAGTAAAGAAACTACGTTCAACTGAAGAGCTGGTAGAAGTTCAGAAAGATTTGCCAAAAGTTATTTCCCAGATAGATAAACTTGCAAAGAAATCGGTGATTCATAAAAATAAAGCTGCCAATCTGAAGAGCAAGCTGATGAAGAAGGCTAATAAAGCCAAAGCCGCCGTTTAGAATTCCCTCTACGTCCTGTCTTTTTTACGCGTCCAGCGAAATCCTCTGAACGATAATCTCTGAATATAGGTTTTTAAATGTCTTTCCTTTTTCCTGGGATAGATATCATCAATCTTGATCATAATTCCCGTTTCCTCAACATCCCCAAACCCAATGTTAATGGATGTTCCAAAAGTGCGCATGGTAGCGCTCAGATTCATATATGCATTGACCAGAGGAGGAACCAGCTCTCCATGATGCCTTACTTCATGAATCAGTATTTTATAGTTCTCCTCGAATGAGGGTGCGTTGAAAATATTTTTAAGTGTTTCTTCGGATGTCTGCAAAACAACCTTATCCTTTGGTGTAAGAAGATGTTCATTGTCTGGAAAGAATCTTTGGAGAAAATACAAAACTACATCACGGGCCGATTTATCATACTGTGGATACATCGTCATCTTCCCGAAAAAAAACCGTACGTCGGGATTCTCAACAATCATGGCCCCAAGGCCGTCCCAGAGGTTGTCGAGTGAATACATCCCTTTTCGGAGGTTCACGGTTGGCTGGTATTCAGGCTGTACAAAAGAGCGGCCAAGCTCAATTGAGTAGGGGAGGTAATCGCGGATAAATTTATGAGAGATATCAAAAAGCTCGGCCGTGGCAGAGCTTAAACATCCGTTGTTCAGACAGGGGATGTCTTTACCATGAATAAAACGGTATCCGCCAACAATTTCATGGTCGGCAGGATCCCATACAATGAGCTGATGGAAGGGTTCATCCATCTCATCGAACTCGTCAATATCGATCGATTTTCCTGTACCCCCGCCGGCATCCCTGAAGGTGATCTCCCTGAGCCTCCCGAGCTCTTTCATCAGGTTAGGGGAATCATGAGCCGTAAAAATGTAGATCTTGTTCTGGCCGTTATTCGTGTTGCGCACAAATTTTGATTCGGTAAGTTCGGCATCAAGTAAATGCCTGTCGACCGGAGGAATGATCATTTCCATGATTACTGAATAAGACTATAATACAAAAGTAATAAAAGCAGCCAAACCCTTTTCAGGAAAAACCAGAATATGTAATCCTATTTCCTATTTTTGCATTATGACCGAAGTTCGTGACGACATACCCGAAAAACTGATCAATGTTGAAGGCTTGTTCGAATCAAAGAACCCGAGGCTGTTAAAAGTCATACCGCGCTGGGTTTTCAGTTACATCAAAAAGATCATTCACCAGGACGCTGTAAATGGCTATATTTACAGGAACAGAGATAAGGTCGGACTTCCTTTTGTTGAGGCTATACTTCAGGAATTTGGAGTTACCATTAATACAGTGATTCCCGGAGCCGTCGGGGCAGAACAACAGTACGGGCAGGCCGGCTGCAAAACCGGGCCGGGTAAGCAGCATTCCGGCTTGCAGGAGATGCTACTGAACCGCCGCCTTATCATAGCGGCCAATCATCCGCTGGGCGGGCTCGACGGACTGGCGCTGATGAACCAGATCGGACTGGCAAGGCCCGATATCGTTTTTCCCGTGAATGACCTCCTGATGCTTGTCCCCGGGCTTAAACCTTTATTCATCCCCATCAATAAACACGGAAAAAATACTGAGAATACCCGCATTATCGATGAAACATTTGCCGGCGACAAAGTGATTCTGTATTTTCCCGCCGGTTTGGTGTCGCGCAAGTTTAAAGGAGGGGTTATCAGGGACCTGGAATGGAAAAATACTTTTGTAAAGAAAGCCAGAAAATATCAGCGCGACATTTTGCCTGTCTATATTTCGGGCCGGAATTCGGACTGGTTCTATAATCTTTCGAACTGGCGGAAGAAACTGGGAGTAAAAGCCAACATTGAAATGTTGTATCTTGCCGATGAAATGATGAAACAGAATGGACATACTATTACACTCATCATAGGAAATATTATCCCCTGGCAGTCTCTTGATAAATCGAGGAACGACCTGCAATGGGCCGAATATGTAAAACAAAAGGTTTACAGCCTGCAAACGTGAAAATATATGGAAACAGGCAGTAAGATATCCGCAGTGATGAACCTGAAATTCATTTCAAGTATTGTACATCCGAAAGATGGTCCCGGAACCGGCTTACCCGAATTCGCTTTCATCGGTCGTTCGAATGTGGGAAAGTCTTCGCTTATTAATATGCTGGGGGGCCGGAAGAGTCTTGCAAAGATCTCATCCAACCCGGGAAAGACAAGGACGATCAACCATTTTCTGGAGCTGGACCGCTTATTTTATCTGGTCGACCTGCCCGGGTACGGATATGCAAAACTTTCTAAAGACGAAAAGGCCAAACTCGAACATATTATAAAAACCTATATCCTTAAAAGCCAGTTTCTGAGATGTACTTTTGTTCTGATCGATTCAAGACATGATCCTCTAAAGCAGGATGCGGAATTCATGAGATGGATGAACAAACATGAGAAACCTTTCGTAATCCTGTTCACAAAAACCGACAAGCTTTCTAAGGTAGCTCAGAAAAATCTGCAGAGGACATATGCCGGGGGGATACAGAGCTTTATTCCCGGTTTTGTTCCCGAAATAATTTCAACCTCTTCGACTACCCGCCTTGGCAAAGAAGAGATTATGAAAAGAGTAAAAGAGATGATGTCTACCTGAGTTCTACCAGGAGCTGGTTCTTGGTTACCCTGTCACCTTGCTTCACATAAATCTTTTTAATCACCGTGTCAAGAGGTGAAAGCAGGTGATTGTTCATTTTCATGGCCTGGAGATCGAGCAGGATCTGGCCTTCCTTAACCTTTTGCTTTTCCTTCACATGCAGTTTCACGATAGTCCCCGGGATAAATGCCGTTATTTTTTTTGGATCTTCGGCCTCATAGGGCTTGCGCAGGAGGAAGGTGCGATTTGCCAGTGTTTTGAAGGCAATATGTTCCATCTGAAAAGAGATGAAATCAGGTTCAGGCTTCACAAGGGGTAATTCGTTTTCTTCCATACAATGATGTTCTGGTTTTCAAGATGATCAGAAAGGAGGAACCCCGTGTTTTTTCTTAGGGGCTATCTCATTTTTATTCTGTGCCAGGGTGAGTGAATGGATGAGAAAGCTCCTTGTTTCCGAAGGTTCTATAACGGCATCCACATAGCCGTAGGCAGCGGCCACGTAAGGGTTGGCAAATTTCTGACGGTATTCCTCGATGAGCCTTTTGCGTGTTTCCTCGGGATTATCCGAAGCTTTGATCTCGGCCCGGAAGATAATATTGGCGGCTCCTTCAGGCCCCATCACTGCTATTTCGGCCGTGGGCCAGGCAAGCACGAAATCGGCGCGAAGGTGGTGCGAACACATGGCAATATACCCCCCGCCATAGGCTTTGCGCAAGATCACGGTGAGTTTGGGAACCGTTGCTTCACTATAAGCGTAAAGCATCTTGGCTCCATGACGGATAACCCCTGCATGTTCCTGGTCAATGCCCGGAAGGTAACCCGGGAGATCAACCAGGGTGACCAGAGGGATGTTGAAGGCGTCGCAATAGCGTATGAACCTGGCGGCTTTATCGCTTGAATCCACATCAAGAACGCCGGCAAGTACCATGGGCTGGTTAGCTACAAAACCAATAGTTTGTCCGTCGAGCCTTGCAAAACCAACAACAATGTTGGCCGCCCAGTTCTGATGGATCTCGAAAAAATCGGAATCATCGACCAACGCCTTGATTATATCCCTAACATCATAAGGTGTCATGGGATTGGTCGGAAAAATACTGTCGATCTTATAATGTCTTGTTTTAGGCGCTTTTTTTGGAAAGAGTTCAGCTTTCTTGTCATTGTTCCAGGGAATGAAACTTACAAGCTTTTTTACCTGATCAAAACATTCCTGCTCGCTTTCCGCAAAAAAATGAGCATTACCTGTAATCTCAGCGTGAACTTTAGCGCCGCCCAGGTCTTCCATTGAAATCTCTTCACCAAGGACAGTTTTAATGACTTCCGGACCGGTGATGAACATTTTCGATATCTTGTCGACCACAAAAACAAAGTCGGTAAGGGCCGGAGAATATACCGCACCTCCTGCACATGGGCCCAGAATTACACTGATCTGCGGAATAACCCCTGAAGCAAGCGTATTCCTGTAAAAAATTTCGCCGTAACCTGCCAGCGAATTTACACCTTCCTGTATACGAGCACCGCCCGAATCGTTGATCCCGATCAGGGGCACTTTCATCTTCATGGCGTGATCCATGATCTTGGTGATCTTCTTGGCATGCATATAACCCAGTGAACCACCGGCAACGGTGAAATCCTGGGCGAAAATGCAAACAGGCCATCCACTGATCGATCCGGTACCTGTAATCACCCCGTCGCCGGGCAGGTATTTTTTGTCCATGTCAAAATCCTGTCCGGCATGCTTTACAAACAAATCATATTCATGAAATGTGTTGGGATCCAGCAATGCCAGGATTCGTTCACGGGCAGTCATCTTTCCGGATGCTTTCTGCTTTTCGTTGGCTTGTTCACCGCCGCCCTGAAAAGCTTCATTCATCCTTCTTTTAAGCTCGTTGGTCTTGGCTCTTAAACTCATGATTTTGGTTTTTGGGCAGTGTGGGCAAAAGTACGACTATGCCAATGAATTATAAATGATGTAGAAGTGTCAATTTGTCAATTCTGTTTCAACTTGCTGTAGCTGTTATAAATGATCACAAGGGGGATGTGTTTTAAAGAACACACAACCAGCAGCTTAAATCTGTTTGTTAGGTGTTTGTGGAGGCGTTTTTTGTTGTGAAAATAAAAACGTTAAAAATTGTTAAATATGAAAGAGGAGGAAAGAAGTCTGTGATTATTTGAATATTACCACCGTAATCCCACTCCCGCCTCTTTCGGGAACCTCGTCCTTAGCGCTTTTTATTTCCCTAACCGACCGCAGATAATCGCGGGTTACCTGTCTCAGTACGCCGTTTCCCTTACCATGCAGCACCCGCACTTCGGGTATAGCGAGCATAATGGCATCATCAATGTATTTCTGTAAAAGAGAAATGGTCTCTTCAGCCCGTTTGCCCCTGAGATCAAGGGTAGACTGGAAGTCCATCAGCTTCAGGTGAAGGTCGTCCATGTACGACTGGTACTGCCTGTTCTTTGGGCTTAACGGTTCGTCGGGTTCAGGTCTGTATGTTAAGGCGGATAGCGTTTTAAATTTTGCAGCCGGTTTAACGGTATTCACGCGTGAAGGCTCAGAGGATGCAGTCGCCGGTGGCCGGGATTGTTCTTCAAGTTTCTCTTTTAGTTCTTTCAGCGGGACCCTGGCTGTTTTGGTTTTCTCTTTTTCTGCCTGGGCTTCTTTGATGTCGCGGATGGTGCGCTCAACGGTTTTATTGGCCTCGGAAATCATCCTGATAGCTTCAGTACGGGCATTCTCAAGGACCTCTTTTTTCGACTTCTCCAGATCGCCTGTAAGCTTTTCATATTTCCTGATCAGTTCTCCAAGAAAATCATCGGCAACAGTAAGTTCCGTTGTTTTTTTACTCATCTCCTCCTTCTCGGTTTCCAGGTCCTGGATCTGTTTCTCGAAATTGAGCTGACTGTGGCCCGTGATATTCCTCGCTTTGTCGAGAACCCCTGCAGGAAAGCCAATCTGTGAAGCAATCTCGAAGGCAAAGGAGTTACCCGGTTTGCCTTTCTTTAAGGAGTATAGCGGTTTAAGCTTTTTTGAATCGTAAAGCATGGCTCCGTTCACAATCCCTTTGATTTTTCCTGCCAGCAGTTTAAGATTGGAATAATGTGTGGTGATGATGCCGTAGGTACCGCTGCCAGCCATTTCTTCGAGGCAGGCTTCGGCCATGGCCCCGCCCTGTGAAGGGTCGGTGCCGGAGCCGTACTCATCTATAAGGAGAAGGGAATTCTCATCCACATGCTCAAGAAAAAATTTAAGGTTCAGAAGCTTGGATGTATATGTGCTCAGGTCGTTATCGATCGACTGCTCATCACCTATATCAATAAAGATCTTTTCAAAGATCATAAATTCAGAATCTTCCCTTACCGGAGGCAGAAGTCCGCACTGAAACATATACTGTATGAGCCCCACCGTTTTCAGACAGACCGATTTTCCTCCCGCGTTGGGCCCGGAAATGATGAGGATACGTTCTTCCTTTTCCAACTCAAGGTTAAGAGGCACTACCGTTTTACCGAGTTGTTTAAAATGAAGATAAAGGTTAGGATGGATGGCCTGATGCCAGCTGAACCCGGAATTGTTAGTGGCTTTGGAGGAAGCCTGCAGCCGCATTCTTATCTTTGGAAACGTTCCGGCTGTTGCCCTGGCAAACAATGCTTTGGCCCGGATGAAATCAATGAAGCCCATGAATCTGTATAAACTCACGAGGTTGATGGTTTCAGGCCGTAAAGTATCGGCAAAGCTGATCAGAATTTTGATGATTTCCCGTTTTTCGGCATATTCTATTTCGCGGATCTCGTTGTTCGTTTCAAATATAGCGGCCGGTTCAATATACACTGTTTGGCCGGTAGCCGACTCGTCATGAACATACCCGCTGATCTTGCGTTTATGAGCGCTCAGCATGGGGATCACCAGACGGCCGTTACGGATCGTGATTTCGGCATCTTCCGGTGTCCAGCCCGACTGCCGGGCTACTTTCAGATCGTGATGTATCTTATGTTCAACGCTGGCCAGTTTATAAGTCTTCTCTTTTCTTAGTTTTGAGAGTTCAGGAGAGGCGTTGTCGCGGATCTGGGAGCGATCATCAAGCAGGCGGTCGATGCGGTGACAGAGGTCAGCCGGGAGGTTCAGCGCAGAGCTGTTGGCTATGGTGAAGCGTATCTGCCCGAAAAGTCCGGGGTATGTTTCCTGCCTGTCGGTGAAAAACCTGATCAGGTCAGCAACGGTCTGAAGCGAAAGCCTGAGTTCCGATAGCGTTTCCTCTTCAAAATATGAGCCTGGTGTGACTATCCTGTGTAATTCGGGAATCAGATCATAGTAGTCCTGAGAAGGGAACCCTTCTTCAAAATTCAACACATTAAGCATCTCAGCAGTGAGCTGAAGGTTTAAATAAATAGCATCGCGGTCAGCAGAGAAAGAAATTTTTGAAACCAGCTGTGTTCCTATAGAAGACAGGCAGTTAGACCTGAGAAGTTCCCTGATTTGGTCAAAACCCAGTTTATTTTCAAAAGAAGTTGGATATAACATTTTGCAAAATTAAAAAAAATGTACCTTTGCAGTCTGTTAATCGTTTCACAGATGATATAGCTAAATATTTAAAAATCAACATAATATGACTAAAATTAAAAAATTTTTAACTTGTGACGGTAATCAGGCTGCATCGCATATGGCCTATATGTTCAGTGAAGTAGCTGCTATTTATCCCATTACGCCATCTTCAAATATGGCTGAGAATGTAGATGAATGGGCCGCAGTCGGACGTAAAAATATTTTTGGTGATGAGGTGAAGGTTGCCGAGCTGCAGAGTGAGGCAGGCGCTGCCGGTGCTGTTCACGGAGCTCTTCAATCGGGCGTTCTCACTACTACCTTTACCGCTTCCCAGGGTTTGCTGCTGATGATCCCGAACATGTACAAAATTGCGGGTGAATTACTTCCCTGTGTATTTCATGTTTCGGCCAGGACAGTAGCTGCACATGCTCTTTCGATTTTTGGCGACCACAGTGATGTTTATGCCACCAGGCAGACCGGTTTTGCGATGATGGCTTCAGGTTCCGTGCAGGAAATTATGGACCTTGCCGGTGTAGCCCATCTGGGCGCTATTAAGCTGCGTTTACCTTTTCTTCATTTTTTCGACGGGTTCCGTTCTTCGCATGAGATTCAGAAAATCGAGGCATTGGAGAATGAGGACATGGCAAAGCTCATCGATACCAAGGCTTTGCAGGAGTTTCGCGACCGGGCGCTGAACCCCGAGCATCCGGTAACTAGAGGCACTGCACAGAATCCCGACATATTCTTCCAGGCCAAGGAAGCCGTGAACCGTTTTTATTTTCCGGTGGCCGATGTGGTGAATGATTACATGAAAGAGATTACGGCTATTACGGGCAGGGAATATCATCCGTTCGTGTATTATGGAGATCCCCAGGCCGAAAACATCATTATCGCCATGGGTTCGGTAACCGAGACCATACGTGAAACCATAGACTACCTTTGCGCCAAAGGTGAAAAGGTTGGTCTTGTGGTTGTTCACCTCTACCGGCCGTTCAGCGAAAAATATTTCTTCGATGTACTACCCCAGTCAGTAAAGCGCATCGCCGTACTTGACCGTACCAAAGAGCCAGGTGCAAACGGTGATCCTCTATACCTCGATGTGAGGGATATGTTTTATGACCGTGCCGAAAGACCCATGATCATTGCCGGTCGCTATGGCCTCAGCTCAAAGGATACAACACCATCGCAGATCGTTGCAGTGTATGAAAACCTGAAGATGAAAGAACCCAAGAATCACTTCACCCTTGGAATCATCGACGATGTAACGTTTACTTCGCTTCCGCTTCTGCCCGAAATCGACATACAGCCTGCAGGCACTTTTTCGGCAAAATTCTGGGGCTTAGGTTCCGATGGTACGGTTGGCGCTAATAAAAACAGTATCAAGATTATAGCCGACAATACCGATAAATATGCCCAGGCTTATTTTGCCTATGATTCCAAGAAATCAGGAGGTGTAACCGTTTCCCACCTGCGTTTCGGCGACAGCCCCATTCGTTCGACCTACCTTGTAAATATGGCCGATTTTACTGCATGCCATGTTCCTTCATATCTTGAAAAATATGATTTGCTGAAAGGGCTGAAAGACGGAGGAACATTCCTTTTAAATTCAATATGGGATGCCGAAGAAACGAAGAAACGCCTTCCGGATTCAATGAAAAAATATATGGCCGATCATAAGATCAGATTTTATATGATCGATGCCACAAAACTTGCCGAGGAAATCGGCCTTGGCAACCGCACCAATTCGATCATGCAGTCGGCATTCTTCAAGTTAGCCAGCGTGATACCTTATGAAGCTGCCGTCAAGGATATGAAGAAGGCTATTCAGAAAACCTATGGCCGCAAGGGCGATGAGATCGTGAACATGAACTGCGCTGCCATCGACAAGGGGGGTGAGGTGATAAAGGTAAATATCCCGGCCGAATGGTCAGAGATTGTTTTAAAATCAGCCAATGAGGATTCCGGCCTTTCGAAATTTGTTACCGACGTCTTTGATCCGGTTAGCGCAATGCGGGGCGACGATATTCCCGTAAGCGCTTTCGTTGGAAGGGAAGACGGCACGTTCCCATCGGGCATGACGGTACTGGAAAAACGCGGCATTGCCGTGAATGTGCCCAAATGGATTCCCGAAAACTGCATCCAGTGCAACCAGTGTGCCTATGTTTGTCCTCACGCTGCAATCCGTCCGTTCCTTCTCAACGAAGAAGAAAAGAAGAATGCACCCGGGGGTATGCCAACAGTTAAAGGGATTGGTAAAGAGCTGGCTGCTTACGAATTCAAGATCCAGGTGAGCGTGCTTGACTGTACAGGTTGCGGAAATTGTTCCGATATTTGTCCTTCAAAGATCAAAGCGCTTGAAATGAACAATCTCGGAAGTCAGATTGCTGAAACAAATAACTGGGATTACCTGATCGGAAATGTTAGTTATAAAACCAATGTGATCGACCGGTTCAAGACGTTCAAGAACAGTCAGTTTGCCCAGCCATTGTTCGAGTTCTCGGGAGCTTGTGCAGGCTGCGGAGAAACACCCTATATCAAACTGCTCACCCAGCTTTATGGCGAGAGGATGATGATAGCCAATGCCACGGGATGCTCCTCCATATACGGAGGTACTGCCCCCTTCACTCCATACCGTGCCAATACAGAGGGTCAGGGTCCGGCATGGGCTAACTCATTGTTTGAGGATAATGCCGAATACGGTTATGGCATGGCCTTAGGTGTTGGGAAGCTTCGCGACAGGATCTCAAGGAAAATGAAGGAAGCGATCAAAGAAAATATGATGGGTGTGGATACGCTTGCTGCTTTTCAGGAATGGATCGAAGGCAAGGACGATGCGGTAAACTCAAAAGCCGCAACGGTAAAACTTCTGCCTTTGCTCGAGAAGGAAACCAGTCAGCTGGCCAGGGATATCACCAATATCAGGCAGTATCTTATCAAAAAATCGATCTGGATCATTGGTGGCGACGGCTGGGCTTATGATATTGGTTACGGCGGATTAGATCACGTTCTTGCTTCAGGTGAGGACATCAATATACTTGTGCTCGACACCGAAGTTTATTCGAATACCGGCGGACAGGCGTCAAAATCAACACCTGCCGGTGCGGTTGCCAAGTTTGCTGCTTCGGGCAAGAAAGTGCGCAAGAAAGACCTTGGAGCAATGGCCATGACCTATGGTTATGTGTATACTGCACAGGTTGCCATGGGCGCCAACAACGGCCAGCTGTTCAGGGCTGTGAAGGAAGCCGAGTCATACAACGGACCTTCGCTTGTCATCGCATATTCAACCTGTATCAACCACGGTCTCAAGCTGGGGATGGGCAAAGCCCAGGAAGAAATGGAGAAGGCTGTCGCAGCAGGTTACTGGAACCTTTACAGGTATAACCCCACGCATGCTATGGAAGGAAAGAACCCGTTTACTCTCGACTCCAAAGAGCCTGACTGGACAAAATTCCAGGAGTTTCTCGCAAGCGAAGTCAGATATACTTCTCTAAAGGCAATGTTCCCCGATGAAGCACTTGAACTTTTCAAAGCAGCCGAGGACAACGTTCGCTGGAGGTATGACAATTACAAACGTCTTGCAGAAATGAAATTTGAAAAAAGTACGGTAAAATAGCCTTAATATAAAAAAGAAAAATATGCCTACCCTCACCACGAACTACATGGGGTTAAACCTGAGAAACCCCGTAATTGTCGGAGCAAGCAATCTGGTTAAGGACCTTGATACGATTAAACGTATTGAAGAAGCCGGTGCTGCCGCGATAGTTTACAAAACCCTGTTTGAAGAACAGATCGAACTGGAACGCTTGCAGCTTTCTGAGGAACTGAACCAGTACAATGAACGGCATGCCGAAATGATCAGTCTGTTCCCCGACATCAGTCATGCCGGGCCCCGCGAACACCTTTCGCATTTGCGCAAGGTAGTCGATAACGTGAATATACCTGTTATCGCGAGCATCAACTGTCTGTTTGAAGATACCTGGGTTGAATATGCCAAGCTTCTGGAACAAACAGGTGTAAACGCCCTGGAAATGAATCTTTACACTCTGCCTTACGATTTCAAGAAAGAAGGCAAGTCAATCATCAATGAGCAGCTTGCAATGATCTCGGAAGTAAAGAAGAATGTGAAAATACCCGTAAGCGTTAAGCTAAGCCCCTTTTATACCAATGTGCTCGGGGTGATTCAGCAGATGTACCATGCAGGTGTTGATGGTTTTGTTCTTTTTAACCGCCTTTTCCAGCCCGACATCGATATCGAGAAAGTGGAACACCATTTCCCGTACAATCTGAGTAATGAGGAGGATAACCGCCTGGCGCTGAGGTATGTTGGGATTCTGTATCATGAGATCCGGGGCTCATTATGTGCCAATACCGGAATTTTGAGTGGTAAGGATGTAGTAAAGATGCTTCTTGCCGGCGCCGATTGCGTTCAGGTTGTAAGCGCCGTATACAAACATGGTCCTGCCCAGATTACAAGCATGATCAAAGACCTCGAAGACTGGATGGGTCGTAAGAAATTCGAGACCATCGATAGTTTCCGGGGGAAACTTTCGCGCAAGGAGTTAAAAGATCCTTTCGTTTACAAAAGAGCCCAATACATCGATATTCTGATGAAGAGTGAAGATATCTTTAAGAGATATCCGATGAGATAGATTACTGGATTAAATAAAAAAGAGGGCATCCTGAGAAGGATGCCCTCTTTTTTATTGGTAACTGGATCAGTTGATATCGAAATCGTACAGTGATCTTGCCTGAACTCCTTTCATACCGCGGAGATCCTTTATGGTCTTGTAGTATTTATAATCCTCACCCATAACCGACTGCATCCTGGTTTCCGGGGAATTTCCAAAGACCTCATCAATGATCTGCTCGAAAGGGTCTTTCTGTTCAGGCAGAGAGATGAGCCTGAACGACTTCAGTTTGGCCAGATCGGCTGCCCCGGCAATAGCTTTTTCCAGTCCGCCGAAATCATCGATTAGCCCTATCCGCTTCGCGTCGGTTCCACTCCACACCCTTCCCTGTCCGATACTGTCGACCTGCGCTTTGGTAAGCTTCCTTCCATCGGCGACTTTAGTAATAAAAGTATCGTAAAAAGTTTCAATTTCCCTTTGAATCGTTGCATATTCGAAGGGTGTAAGCGCCCTTTGAACTGATATGAATCCTGAGTTTTTATTTGTTTTGGCTTCATCGAAAGTGATTCCAAGTTTGTTTTTCATCAGTCCCTCGAAGTTTGGAATGATGCCAAAAACGCCGATTGATCCCGTAATGGTATTGGGTTCAGCATAGATTTTTGTGGCAGGACAGGCAATATAATAACCCCCGCTTGCGGCAACATCACCAAAGGAAGCAACAACAGGTTTGGCTTTTGCTGCCAGCAGAACCTCCCTCCAGATAACATCCGAAGCAAGTCCGTCGCCTCCTCCAGAGTTGATTCTGAACACTATGGCCTTAACGGTTTCATCTTCCCGGGCTTTCCTTATAGCCCTGGAGATACGCCCTGAGCCGATGCTCTGGTCATCTCCTTCACCGCTTCCGATAGAACCCTGTGCATAGATTACGGCAATTTTATCTTTGGATGAACTTTTCTTCTCATGGTCCTCCACATCGGTGTACTTGTCCATACTTATAGTTTTGATCTTGCCTTTTTCACCCAGACCAAGTTTTGATCGCAGATCCTTGAGAAACTCATCCTTATAAGCGATCTGATCGATGAATTTATATTTCAAAGCCTCAGTTGCCTTGCCGAGTTTCAGGCTGTCGGCCACCAGGTTAAGTTCAGCTTTGCTGATTTTGCGCGACTCGCTTATTCCTGCAATCATCTTATCCCACAGGCCGCTAAGGAGTTCAGTCATCTGTTTACGGTTTTCCGGACTCATTTTTTCGAGGAAGAGGGGTTCGGTTGCTGCTTTGAACTTCCCGTGCCGTATCACCTGCACTTTTATATCGAGCTTTTCAAGAGTCCCCTTCAGAAACATCACGTTTGAGCTGAGGCCTGTAAAGAATACCATCCCCTGGGGAGTAAGGTAGATCTTGTTTGCCGTTGAGGCAAGGTAATATGCCTTCTGGTCGTAACCTTCACTGTAGGCCCAGATGAATTTTCCCGATTGTTTAAAATCCAGCAGTCCGTCTCTGATCTCCTCGGTAGTGGCCATACTGGTTTGAACCGACGACAAATCAAGGTAAATGCCGGAGATATTGTTATCTGTTTTTGCTTTTTTCAGGTTTTTCAGGATGTCGTTCAGCCCAGCATATTTTTCAGCTCCAAACATTGAAAGTACAGGCATTTTCGGGCTGCGGTCAAGGATTGGCCGGTCCATTTTCATAACCAGGACCGTCTTTTTGTCGATTACAACTTCATCGTTTGAAGCTACAGCTACAATACCTGCAACGATGCCGAGACTGATCAGAAAAAAGACGATGATCAGAAGGAAAGTGCCAAGCATGCTGGCAAACATAAATTTAAAAAATTGTTTCATGATATTTGGTTTTTATTTATTCAGGCAATGATGCCTCCAGGTTAATTGTAAACAAAGTCCTGTGCAAAAATAATCTTTCATTTCCCTTCTGCCATTAGTAAAATAAGTATTATTGCAGTATAAAATATGACGAATGAAGTTGCGGCTGGTTACACTTGTCTTTCTCCTTTTCTTTCTTTCAGGCCAGGGAGTTGCTCTTCATCCAAGGGAGGCCGCCAGAAAAAAAACGTATTCCACTAAGGAATCTTCATCAAATAAAGGACCTACTCTTAAGATCATGGCCAGGGGCAAAGCATCACCCGAGACCATGAAGAGCTTTTTAATAAAGTATAACGGCGATGTGGATGAGGTGATTGCGAGCCGCCTGGTTAAGGTATATATCATAGAGGCAAACCGTGAAGGGGTAAATTATGAAGTTGCATTTTGCCAGATGTGCCTTGAAACCGGTTTTTTACGGTTTGAAGGCAGCGTGAGCAGATTTCAGCATAATTACTGCGGATTAGGTTGTGTTGATATGTTCAGCGGGGGAGAATGGTTCTCGAGCATGGAAGAAGGAGTGAGGGCGCATATACAGCATTTAAAAGCCTATGCCAGCCACGAGCCGGTGAGAAGCCCGCTAGTCGATCCTCGTTTCAGCAATGTAACAAGAGGCTCAGTGAGCCTGGTTACGGAACTTACAGGCAAATGGGCCACGGATCCAAACTATGGGCAGAAGATATCATCACTGATTAACCGGATGTACGGTTTATAGAATTCTGTCGACATTCATATGCAGCAATCGGTATTTTTATTACTTGGCAGCAACCGGGGCGACCGGGAACAGAATCTTATTCAGGCCTGTGCAGCGATTAAAAAACGTATTGGCAACATTACCGGCATATCTTCCATATATGAAACAGAGCCCTGGGGGTTTGATGACAATACAGCCTTTTATAATCAGGCGCTGGAGGTAGAAACGATGCTGAGTGAATCAGAATTGCTGAATGTGATACACGGTATTGAGAAGGATCTAGGCAGGGTCAGGGCGTCCGCCTCATGTGGCACTGAATGTGGCTGTTCAAATGAAGCCTACTCATCGCGAACGATCGATATAGATATTTTGTTTTATGCTTCAAAGATTCTGTTTACCGGGGAACTGATGATACCTCACCCGAGGCTTCATGAAAGGCGGTTTACACTTATCCCATTACACGAAATAGCTCCCGATTTCATTCATCCTATTTTCCGGGAGTCCGTGACGAAACTGCTAAACCACTGTACCGATAAAGGTGTAGTGAACAGGATCGACAGGTAGTTTCTGAAGAGGGCAAAAAAAAAGCCCGGCATTTAGCCGGGCTTTTTTTATCAATAAACATTACTTCACTATATTCTGGAATTCAGGAGTTTTTGCGAAGTTATAGAATTCACGGTCACCTGCTGCCTGTACTTTCAGGTTAGCATCCTGGCAGGCTTTCATCAGGTTTTCGTAAAGCATTTTGCTGTTGTTGGTGCGTGAACCTACAATAGCAAGCAGGTAGAATGTACCCGGAGTCTGTGGAGCGCATCTCAGGGTAGCTTCAGCAGCAGTGTTGTTTCCGCTTACCAGCTGAGCAAGACCTAAGTTGTAGTTGCACTTTGCATCTCCAAGAAGACTGAGAGCTTTGGTATAGTTACCTTTCGGGATCTCATAGATGCCAAGGTTGTAGCTTTCCTTTTCACCAAGTTGCTGGGCTTTTGTGAACTGAGCAACAGCTTTCTTGCTGTCGTTCTGCCTGGCAGCCACAACACCGATGTTATTTTCGATCATGCCTGTATTCTGGGCAATGCTCTGTGCCTTTGTAAGATAATCACTGGCTTTTGCAAAGTTGCCAAGAGCAATACTGGCAGCAGCTGCATTGTTCAGAGCTTTCCAGCTATTGGGGAACTGCCTGGCAGCATTGTCATAGATCGTCATTTTTACAGCGGGGTCGCTTGTGAGGGTAGCAGCATAGAGAAGTTCTTCAACCTTCAGTTTGGAAGGATCAGAAACTGCATACTTGCTGAGTTCATCGTCGGTGAAACGAGGCTCATACAGGTTGGCAGTAACTTCACAGCGGCGCAGTTCCGGCAAAAGCTTTTCTTCAATCACAGGATAGATCAGGATCATATTGCGGATTTCCTGTTCTTTTTTCAGAGGATCGCCTACCGAATTAATAACATTCAGGATCTTGTCCTTGTCTTTCAGGTCGCTGTTCTGTACTTCCTTAAGGAAACCGTTCCAATCCGGACCGTGATGTGCAAGAGGAACATTCACGTCTTTACCTGCGGCTTCAATAGCAGCTTTTACAGCTTTCTTATCCTTGTTGTCTTTGTTAGCTTCTTTTGCCCATAACTGGAACTGGTCGGTTAACCATTTCTGACCTGTCTTTGAACGGTTTTCAGAAAGGCCTGCATTAAAGGTTTCTTCACCTTCGGGTGATGCCCAGCCATTCATGTCAATGCTCTTGATCTTCCAGCCCTGATGTACAAAGTTGGCTACATCGGTAAGACCGGTCTTTGCAGCTTCGGTTTTGTTGAGACCATATTTGAGATCCAGATCAAACTTGTTCTTCTTGAAATATACCACGCCGGTTCTGCTTATGATGACTTCTTTCTGGTAGCCATGGTCAGCAATTGTAGCAGCCTGGTCGGCAAGGATACGGGTAGGAGTATAAATAACACCCGGAACGAGATCGCGGCTGGGAAGTTCGATAAATTTCACTTTTTCTTTGATCTCACCCTTCTTTGGGAAGGTCTTTTCTTTTGCTTCATAAATCACAGGAGCAACAGTGAGCATGGAAGTGTTCATCTCTGGTTTATACGGGAAAGTAGTAGTATAAGTAAATGTACCACCATCCTTGTACTTGACAGGAATTCCGTCGCCGGTAACTTTTTCGCCCTTCATGGTGATGGCCTTAAGTTCGGTCATTCCACCGTTGTAGGTCAGAGTAGGCTGATACTGCATGGCTGCTTTGGTTGCAAAATATTTCGGGGGGAAGGTTCCTTTGATAGTAACTGTTACAGAATCTCCTTTTTCGCTGAGCACCGGAGGTGTGGTTTCGAATTTAACTTCAGCGTAGCGTTTTTCCATTTCCCTCAGGCTGCCGCCGGAATAACCGAATTTATAGGCAAGTCCGATGGTGGCTGATGAGTACATATCATAAACAACCTGTTTGGAACCGGCAGGAGTCATATCGAGTACGTCATGATCAACCCAACGTAAATAAAATTCAATGGGAACTGACCAGTGCTGGTCGATGTTGAAATCGAAACCAATACCGGTACCCATTTTCCAAACCAGGTTCTGGCTGGCGATACCGCTGTTGTTACCCACTGAGCCGGCAGTGCCTTTGGCATTCTTATTGCCAATCCATGCATCGTCCTGACCCGTGAGAAGGTCGGTACGATGACCAATAGTCTGATCAAGACCCAGACCAAAAATCAGGTAGGATGAGAAAATTCTCTCAGGTTTATAACCCAGTGCCCAGTTAGACCAGTTTACTGTAAGCTGAAGATCGGTTTCCAGTGGATAGGCGACAAAAGATTTTGAGATATAGGCCTGCTTGCCTGAACCTCCGTCATAATTCCATGCGCTTTTTCCTTCTACCTGGCTTTGGAGTTTGCCATGGGCGATTCTTGCGCGAACACCGATAACACGTGTGAATTGTTTGGTTACCAATAACCCATAATTGTATCCGATTGAATTTTTTCCAAGGTTTAGAAAGAGGTTCTTGGAAAGGTCGCCGTTGAACTGCATAGCGCCACCAAATAGTCCGACAGACCAGTAGCTAAAAGAGTTTGCGGCATTTGGCCTGGATTTTGGCTGCGGTTTATCCTGCTTTTTCTCCTGTGCAAAGGAGGCTGCTGAAATAAGAACAGCAAGCAGGAAAATTACGGCCTTTGAGAGTAATCGTGAGAACTTTTTCATACGACTTTGATTTTAGATTTCTATTTTTATGTTTACTGATTTTACAAATATATTAAAATATCATTATGTAATGCAACTTTATACCGTTATTAAATTAACATTTTGCTGTTTATTTTTCTTCGATTAAAGCAAATAATTGATTTATAATAGTTTAGGTCAAAATATTTTCTTTCTGTCGTCAAAATTAAGAAGATTGGAATGATTTTCAAAAACTTTCTTTCTTTTTTAATTTTACGTAACATATTAGGGAAAGGTTACGATGCTTATATTTTTTTTAGTTTTCTCAGGATTTCCCACAATGTAATCCCAACAGCTACAGACACATTGATAGAATGTTTGGTCCCGAACTGGGGTATTTCAAGGCATACATCGGCAAGATTTAATACATTTTCATCTACCCCATGCACTTCATTGCCAAAAACAAGGGCGATTTTTCTTTCTTCAGGGATCTGGTAATGCTGTATCGGCATGCTTGAAGTAGTTTGTTCAAGGGCAATAATGAGGTAGCCTGAATGTTTGAGTTCCAGGATGGCCTGTGCGGCCGAATTATAATATTTCCATTCTACCGACTCCTCAGCTCCAAGGGCGGTTTTGTGAATTTCTCTATGTGGAGGAGTAGCTGTAATGCCACAAAGGCAAAGCCGCTCTGCCCTGAATGCATCGCATGTCCTGAAAACAGAACCGGTATTGTTCTGGGATCTGATGTTATCGAGGATCACAGTAATAGGGAATTTCCCGGCAGCCCTGAATTCTTCAGTACTAAGGCGGCCTAACTCGGTCATGGAAAGCTTGCGGGTTGACATGGGGCAAATATAGGGAAAATGACGGATAGCAGATATCAGATATCAGATAAGCGTCATTTATGCTGACTTATCAACAATGATTAAAATTTCCGATGCCTCGTCGTATTTTTGGAGTCCGGAGCTGTAACCCGCCAAACCCATCCGCAGACAGTAATTAATAATGAAACAGGACACCAAAGAAGTGGCTGAAACGCCTCTGATGAAGCAGTACAATGCCATCAAGGCGAAATATCCTGATGCCTTGTTGCTGTTCAGGGTTGGGGATTTCTATGAGACCTTTGGCGAGGATGCGATCAGAGCTTCGGGCATACTGGGTATTGTGCTTACAAGGAGGGCCAACGGATCAGCTTCATATATCGAGCTTGCCGGGTTTCCTCATCATTCGCTTGACCTGTATCTTCCCAGGCTGGTAAAAGCCGGGTTAAGGGTAGCAATATGTGATCAGCTCGAAGATCCAAAACTTACCAAGACTATTGTTAAACGGGGAGTAACGGAGCTAGTGACCCCCGGAGTTTCGTATCATGACAAGATACTTGAACAGAAAGAAAACAACTTTCTTGCATCTGTGCATCTTGAATCTATAACCTCGGGTATTTCTTTCCTCGATATCTCCACCGGAGAGTTTTATCTGGCTCAGGGAAGCCTTGAATATATTGACAAGCTCATCCAGAGTTTCAGACCCAGCGAAGTCATCATACAAAAAAGCAGGAAACAGAAGTTTATTGAGCTTTGCGGAAGTAAATTTTATATCAACACGTTTGATGACTGGGTGTTTACAACAGATTTCGCGAATGACCTGCTGTTGAAGCATTTCGGCACTGCTTCCCTGAAGGGATTCGGTGTAGAGAATCTTGAAATGGCGGTGATCGCTGCAGGAGCAGCTCTTCATTACCTGGCAGAGACCCAGCATGAAAAGGTTGCTCATATTTCGAAACTTTCAAGGATAGAAGAAGACCATTACGTATGGCTCGACCGGTTTACGATCAGGAACCTGGAGTTACTGAGTCCAAACAATGAAAATGCCCGGACCCTGCTCGATGTCCTCGACCAGACGGTTTCTCCTATGGGTTCCCGTCAGCTTCGCCGATGGATGATACTCCCCTTGAAAAACCTTCAGCCCATTGAAGAAAGGCTTGACGTTGTTGAATTTTTTATACAACATCCCGAAATGGCCGGACAGTTCAGGCATGAGCTGACGATAGTCGGCGACCTGGAGAGGCTTATCTCAAAAGCCGCGGTGGGTAAGATACAACCCAGGGAGATGATGCATCTTAAGAAAGCTCTTGATTCGGTAGAGACCATGAAAAATGAGGCTTCTTCGGTGAAAAATGAAGGGCTTCAGAAAACCGCTGCACAGCTTAATCCCTGTCTTCAGGTAAGGGAAAGGATAGCGCGGGATCTCAATCCTGATCCTCCTGCCCTGGCAGCAAAAGGTAATATGATTGCCGAAGGCGTGGACGCGGAGCTGGATGAACTCAGGAATATTGCCTATTCCGGAAAAAATTACCTGGTCAAGATACAGCAAAGGGAAATAGAGCGTACGGGCATATCGTCGCTCAAGGTCGGTTATACCAATGTATTCGGATACTACCTTGAAGTAACTCATACTCATAAGGATAAAGTTCCTGCAGATTGGCAGAGGAAACAGACCCTGGTCGGCTCGGAACGTTACATCACTCCCGAGTTGAAGGAATACGAAGAGAAGATATTGCATGCCGAGGATCGGATAGCAGCTCTGGAAGCCAGGATATATAGCGATCTGGTTCTTTTTGTCAACGATTTTATTGTACCAGTGCAGCTCAACGCGAACCTGGTTGCCAGGCTTGACGTGCTTGTTTCTTTTGCGCTCAGTGCAACACAGTACAGGTATGTTAGGCCGGGGCTTAACGATTCCTATGAACTTGAGATCATCAGCGGCCGTCACCCTGTAATTGAGAGGCAGATGAAACCCGGCGAAGAATATATAGCCAATGATATTTATCTGGACGACAGTACACAGCAGATCATTATTCTTACAGGGCCCAATATGTCTGGTAAATCGGCTCTTCTCAGGCAAACCGCACTTATTGTGCTGATGGCCCAGATGGGCAGTTTCGTGCCGGCAGAAAGGGCTACTATCGGGATGGTCGATAAAATATTTACAAGGGTAGGAGCTTCCGACAATATTTCGTCGGGCGAATCTACTTTCATGGTTGAAATGAATGAAACGGCCAGCATTCTCAATAACGTCTCGAACCGAAGCCTGATTATTCTGGATGAAATCGGCAGGGGCACTTCCACTTACGATGGCATCAGCATTGCATGGGCTATTGCCGAATTTCTGCATAGCCATCCTTTATACAGACCCAAGGTGTTGTTTGCAACGCATTATCATGAGCTCAACGAAATGGCGGCCATACAAGGCAGGATAAAAAATTTCCATATTTCCATAAAAGAGATACAGAACCGCGTGATTTTTCTGAGGAAGCTTCAGCCTGGAGGCAGCGAGCACAGTTTCGGTATACATGTTGCCAGGATGGCAGGAATGCCGCAGTCGGTGCTGGAAAGGGCGGGGGAGGTGCTCAGGCAGCTGGAGGAGTCAAGAACGGGGAAAAAGGATGCAGGATCCGGGATGCGGGATGCAGGATCCGGGATGCGGGATGCGGGATCCGGGATGCGGGATGCGGGATCCGGGATGCGGGATGCAGGATCCGGGATGCGGGATGCAGGATCGGGCGAAGCCGGTTACCAGCTGAGTTTTATCCAGCTCGACGACCCCCTGTTACAGCAGATCAAGGAAGACATTCTCAACACCGAGATCAACACGCTTACGCCGGTTGAAGCTCTTATGAAGCTCAACGAGATCAAAAAGCTGTTGAAAAAATCCTGAACGTTATCAGCAGACAAAAAAATATTAATAAAGATTTTGCAGATTAGCCAAGTTGTTTTACTTTTGCACCCTCAAATTAACCCTGCAGAAGTAGCTCAGTTGGTAGAGCATGACCTTGCCAAGGTCAGGGTCGCGAGTTCGAGTCTCGTCTTCTGCTCCAGAAAACACCCTCCCTGAAGAGGGTTTTTTTTTCGACGGCCTCCGGGCCGCGGCTGAAAAAAGTTCTTTAAAAAGATGCCCCGGTGGTGGAACTGGTAGACACGCAGGACTTAAAATCCTGTGGCTTCACGGCTGTGCGGGTTCAAGTCCCGCCCGGGGTACGATTAGCTCATTGTATGAACCTGTAAATTAATCACTTACAGGTTTTTTTATTGTGACAGGTGACGGTAGGGGTGACGGTAAA
>CAIWXI010000081.1 GCA_903916595.1 uncultured Bacteroidales bacterium
GACATTCCTGAACCAGGCGGGTTTGAGATTCGGAACATCCGGCGGAACAAAAGCGATGTCTACCGTGTGAGCATCATGTGATAAACAGGAAATACTTATCACCGCCATCTGTTCATAAATCATACCACTCTCGCATCCCATACTCCAAATTGCCCATTACTTTTATCGGTGCAATCAATGCGATAGTACCATGAAAAACATTCGACATATTAAAAATGGCGATTCCCTGGATAACAGGATGGCGATATCAAACCATCAGGTTAAAGTTTCCAGGTCAAAACTCTCATCAGGTTCGGTGGCAGAGAAGTTTCCTTTGGGCTTCATTGAACCAAGCGATAGCATTATCACGAACCAAGATGGCCAGAAGTTAAATTCCAATTTCATACAGTCTATACTGATTAACCTGGAATATTAGCATCTGCCCGTCTTCCAGCCTTTGCCCCAAGCAATGATGCAATTATTGATAGCACCCAGCCTGAGCAAATGAGCATCCACAAGGATGTTTTCCAGAAGGTGGGTTCAATAAGAGCCGCTATGATGCCAATGGCATTGCATATCAGGGGAACATACCAAATGCTCTTGAAATTCAGTTTGACGATATAGAAACAGCCGATGGCTATCAACACATCAAAAATGACATACGGAATAGCGCCAGCAATGTCCTCATTGATCTTGAAGATGTTGCCAACACCTTCGCCCAGACCGAATAGAACCAATGTGGATATGATAACCCATAAAATGGATTGAATCCAGCTCGGCAAGTCAAATAAAAATAACCTGTTCTCTTTTGTTTTCATTTGTACCTGTAATTGTTCGTAATGTAGCTCTGTGAATTGCCCGATTTCCTAAACGACAGCCACCCCAGCAATCCGCAGTGCTAAATTCTTTGTTGCCATAGGTAAATACTATGTTTGTCAGTCAAAGATAGTATTTTATTTCACCTTCACCTTTGATGACACCTCTTCAACAAACTCAACGTCCCAAACCCTCTCAGGTAGATGTTCTCACCTTTAACCATATCCTGTTTTATGGTTTCCATAATGGCTTCCACGATGGTTGTTGCCGTCGGTTTTTCAATTCCCGTTTGGGCGACGAGAAATTGGATGATGTCGGCTTTGGTCATATTAATAAGGGTTTAACGGTTATTACAAAAGGTGCGAAGAATGAAAAGGGAAACTATGTTCTAATCATTCTAATCATTAACATGTTGATTCACTCCGCAAATTACCACAAAGTTTCAAGAACAGACATGACATCCTGAAACTTTTCTCTGCACAGGCATTTTCTTAGTTATGTTCTTTAGCAGTGCATTGCTGATACTGTCAAGCTGTTCCAAAAATACTGATGGCAATCCTGCTCCAATTCCGGGTACAACAACCGACGTTGATGGTAATCTGTATCACAGCGTAACGATTGGGACCCAGGTGTGGATGGTTGAGAACCTGAAAACCACTAAATATAATGATGGATCTTCTATACCACTTGTAACAGATAGCATTGCCTGGATTAATATGACGACTCCGGGATATTGCTGGTATCATAATAATGCCGCTGCTTACAAAAACACTTATGGCGCTTTGTATAACTGGTATGCAGTAAACACTGGTAAACTTGCTCCAACAGGCTGGCATGTGCCCACCGATGCCGAGTGGACAATACTTGTTGCATATCTTGGAGGAGAACTCCTGGCAGGCGGGAGAATTGCCTGGTACCGTTACCTGGGCTATCGGTATAGCGGTATTTTCAGATATTAAGATACTAAAAATGACGGGTTTTCTGTGCGTTGCATTCGGGATAATTAGGACTATTTTACTATTTTCCTTTGCCATTTATTTTGAATAAGCCCCCAAAAAAACCTTTCTTCAATTCCATGTTATTTTGATTATTGAGAGCGTTATTTAAGTTATCTGCTGTCATACATGTTGAAATTTACAGCTCCAAAGCCAGGATAGAATAAAATCAAGTGGATTCCCTGCCGGTTCAAGGTCATGAATACCATAACACCAATTGACATCAATTTTCAATGTAAGCCAGTAAAATCAGCTACATATTATTATCGTTTTTACAGGGGATATGAATGCTCACCTGATATATGTTAATAGATACATATATGCAATGATGCGTGCATGAGAAACATCTGTTGCCAGAATGGAATGATGAAAATTGGACGAATGAGTCCACAGCTTTTCTTTGATTCACATTTTGTAACCTTGCAAACTTTGCAAATTTTGCAGTTTTGCAAAATGAAAACAAACAAATGATAAAGGGTTATTCTAAAGTCGCTGTCTAAAGAAACCAATATAATAATCGGGAAGGAATAAGGAAAAAGTTTCAGTAATGTTACAGTATGAAAAAGAAAAACTTCGACAAAATGCTAATATACAGCTTATTATCGAAGTTTTACAGTACACTACTCAGACCAATTATCTAAATTTAGAATCATTCCTGATTACCACAAAGTGGTTGATTTCATTGAGGAAGAACTAAAATCTGGATCAAGCCACCTTTAATTTCATCACTTCAAGTTCAGCACCTTTTAACAGACCCTCCGATCCTCTTTTAAGGACCTCTCCTGTGGTTTGTTCATCCAGATAATAATGCTCACACACATCACAAATATATGCCGGAACTTCTTTGATCAGAATGATGGATCCATTCTTTTCGAGGGTAACCGTTACCTTCCCCTCGTACATATTTCCTGCTTTACAAATGACGCATTCCATATTATCGGTTTTTGTTTTTAAAATCAGATGACCATA
>CAIWXI010000082.1 GCA_903916595.1 uncultured Bacteroidales bacterium
CAACTGGCTCTGAATACCCGAAATTTTCCAGACATCACCAGTTCATTGTTGTTTGATAAAATCCATCATCGGCTGAAACGGGTCATGAAAAAGAACCGAACCGTTTTTTTCCAGGGAATAGAGCAAACCAAGCATTTTTGTGTACGGTAAAGCGACCATTTGCGTGGTTGTAGCTCCATCTGCCTTCGAAACAGATTTCTGACCACCGGATAATCGGATCAGCTCTTTGAAAACTTCAATATCTTCCACGTTCGGATTATTTGCAGCAGCCAGTGCATGTGCTTTTGAATTTTCCCAGAACTCAGCTGCATATTGATTACCGCCTACGTTTTGAACACGAATATCGTACTCACTGCTTATACTTTTCACATCCATCTTTCCAAGATCATTAAAAAGCATCAGGAAGGTTCCATAATTGAACACGCTGACATCGAAATGGGTCTGAACTAAATAATCATGGATGGATTTTACAAATAATTCCTGCAATTGAATTTGTTTTTCCTTTGGCATTGCTTCAATTTGCACTGAAAGTAATTTGCTTTCAGCACCCTCCGGGTCTGATTTGGTTACCGACTGCCGGAGATCGCTTATTGCACGGCCTTTAATGGCTATTGCGATCGGATCATTTGTGTCGAGATAAACAATGGGCGGTGCGGGAGCAACCTCTTCCTGAACTGCAGGAGCAACCTTCTCCTCCGCATCACTATGCCCGCTGCCAAAAGAGAAGGGGTATTCTTTCTTTATAACTTCTGCTTCATAAATTTTAATTGACTGCGGATGATCAGCATATAACTTATGCAGTCCGTTCCCGATCTGCACATTTGTTATTTCTAAGATCGCATTCGCATTATCATATGGATCATTTGAATAAAGCCTCCCTGGATCGCCTGTAAACCGAAAGGAGATATAGTCGCTGGTGATCTCTTCCAGGGTAATCGAACCACCTGCAAAAGATTTCTCCTTGCCTAAATCCTCTTTGGAGAGAGAAAGTTCGGTGATGTTTACGGGAAGTTCCATCACAACTTTTCCTGAAACTTCTGAAAGTTCAACCTCGCCGCCCAGAGCCCCCAGCACACGCACCGTTTCGTTGTCGGAGGGATCCCGCAGATTGACATACCGGCTTCCAAACCAGTATGATTTCGATCCTGCCGTCCTGCTGTAAAGCTTAAGTTCCGTAAAGTCACTCTCCGGGGAACTGCCATCCGCCTTTACTTCCGTATTGCTACCCCGATCCAGGTAATCCCGGCCATTGCTGCCTTTCACCTGATCAAGGATGACAAACACCTCGCCTTCACTGATGTTGGGAATATTCGGAAAAATGATTTGTATGTCAGTTTTATAAATTTTAGGTCCTTCCGAAAATCCATAACCAATCTTAATTCCATCCATTGCAGTGGCATGCGGTTCAAATCCTTCGATCTCCCCTACAGGCTGCGAAAGCAGCAGTTCATACTCAGCGGCCGTAAGCGAAATATAATCATCGCCGGCATCTGCAACTCTTTTTTCCAGAGCAGCAATAAGCTCTTCCTTGCTGATTTTCTTTTTCATGGACTGTTCAGTTTCTTGAGACTGTGAATAACCATAACTGCAACTGATAAAAATCAGGGCAATTATCACAAATTTTATTTTCCGCATGCTATTAATATTTCAGATCTTTCTAAAGAAAAGAGGGTTATTTTTTCCATTACTCATCAGTTTTTCACGCAACGCACCGAATTCCCGGCTGTCTTATTGTCGTAAAACCTGACCACGTAGTCGCTATAGTTGTCGATGCTCCGGTACCACGCAGCTGTAGGCGAGTAGGCCGTTGCCGTCCAGAAGGAGGCCCGGGAATTAAGATAGCCGAAAACGCCAAGGTAGCTTCTGCCTCCGCCCGGAAGTGCAGTGAATCCGCTGGAGTTGGTCGCCCCGATGTTTGGTGACAGCCAATGAGTTGTTCCTGTCTCCTTCATCTTTCCTCCTGCCACGGCTTCGTCAAGAAAAGTGGTAAGGGTTGTCCATTCACCATCGCTTGGCAGATGCCAGCCCGCAGGACAGGCTGCAACTGCTGTTTCCCAGTCGTATAGCCGGCCGTAGGTGTTGCAATTCGTCGCGTTGTTATCGTAGCACCAGGTGTTTCCTGTCTGGTATTTCAGGTTTTCTGCCATCCATACTTTTGTGCCGATAGAAACGATGTAATAATGATAGCCAGCAGCATCAACACAGGAATGAAATTTAATTTGTACTACTTCACTTCGGGCTGGAGCATGAGGATATATCGTGCCGTATCCCCCGGATCTGGCAGTGTATATTAATTGATCGCCGATTGTGTATGTCATTCCAATCGTGGCAGTGTCGGAATTCAATGGACTTCGCTTTGTGCCCGTTACAGAAGAGACATATTCAATTTTCGCCGCGTTTGGCAGGTTGTTTTGACTGATCAGTTTTGCGGAGTAGTCATAGTTTGCTCCGGTCACTTTCAGAAAAAACATGCCCCGGCCAATGCCTGAAATATGGAAGTTATGAGTGCCGGCCGGGAGCGATGTGCTGAGCTGACAAACAACGCTTCCCGACAGGTCAACCAGACTTAGTAAAGCGCTGCCGTTATCAGGCGTGGTAAATGTTAACGTCGATTGGGCAGTGATTGGATTCGGATATATTTGCAAAGCCCCGCCGTTTTCAATCAGGGTGCCAATTCCAACAGGTCCGGTCAAGTGTAAAACATCTCCACCCTTCAGGGTAACAGAATCACCGCTAGTCAGATTATTAACTTTTATGGTTTCTATCGTAGTGGTATCGCCTGCGCCCACAAAGCTGATCAGAAAGTCCTGAGCCTGTGTTTTCAGGATTAAGAGCATTAAGATAATGGCAATAGTATACTTTTTCATGACTTGAATTTTTAACATTTGGCTCTGAATTCCTTGAACTTCTCCCAAAACTCAGGATCGTCTTCTGATTTTTTATCGAGGCCCAGCCTTGTTCCAAGTTCTGAACAATCATTCCAATCGAGGTTTTGAAGGGGTTTTAGAAGTGGTTTTGGCAGGTTCATGATCTCGTTCAATAGCTTCTGAAATGCCAGGTCAGGCTCATCATTAATTATAAATGCTTCGATTTCATCAATGCTTTCTATTGATATGTAAGGGGAGCATACTGCAATAAGGTCTTTGAGTTTGCCAACCAGCTCTTCTTCCTCAATCCCATCGGAATCGTCCTCCTCATCCAGCGATTGTACAAACGGATCGTTACCTAATTTGTCATTGAAATCGATATAGTAATTCTTATCAGGTTTCAGAGGATCGAGATAAACCCGAAACTGATCCCCTTTTCTGATTTCCGCGAAGGTTTGAGATGGCTTCCAGTCGGGAAGCGTAATCTCCAGCGAAATAAAATCGTGCGACTTTGCCGCAGGTAATGTGGTCTCCTTGTCGATCCGGTAATGGAGTGTATGTGCTTCCTGGTTCGCCTCAATCACCGTGGCAACGGCCTGGACTCCATGTTTTTTAAGGTTTTTAGGGCTCCCGTGAAAGTGAGAAATAACTTTTGGGAGCAGGTGAAAGGGATCATCCATTTTAGAGTCGCCCGACATGACAATCCCCGCAATCCACATCAATATGATAATTACAACAAAGCCCAATATAAAACCTGCTGGTCCAAGCGGGAACTCACTCCAAAGGAGCAACTGGGCATTCCGGGGATTTGAAGGGTCGTAGGCTACTGTTACCACTTCGCCCACTGGCACCGAAAGTGAGGCGGACCAGGAGCGGCCGCTAACCTTGATGCGATCTCCGGTGGGGACGGAAAATTCAACCATCAGCGCTTTTAAGGGAGCTTTTTCTGTAGTGTCGGGAATACGGGAAGAGGTATCCGTTCCAACGACCACACCAACCGCCCTGTTGCCTGTAATAAGCAAGCGAACCGAATTTTGTATAATTAACCCGGTCAACAAAATCAAACCCAGCACGACCATGCTCAAAATCCCGCCAATCCAGTTTATCGACAATGCTATGATATTTATTTTCAGTTACTTTTTCATTATTTTCTCCAGGTCAAACAATCCAATATGAGTTGAATATTTCTGCTGATCGTATCCTGCTTCTCCATCGAAAGTCACGATAAACTTTCCTTCTTTAAAATACGTAATATCATGGATAGAAGAAAATTCGCTGCGATTGAACAGGATGATAAACTCCTGATTTGTGAGCGTTTTAATGATAAGATAATAGGTCTCGTCGTCGCCACGGTATTGCCGGTCAAATGCTTTTAAAGTAACTTTTGCATACTTCTCCGGGTCAACAGGAACAAAATGCAAAGAGTAGCCGTTTCCGAATACGCTTGACTTGTCAAGAATCAAACAATCTCTTTCCTTTTCAACAGTATAAGGCTTTAAGGTGTCCAGAATAGCTCCGTCGGTAGAAGATATTTCAATAAAAGCCGAGTCATAGTTTCTGCCGTAAATGAAGTTTGATCCTTTTACATAGATTTCACCACACCCTTCAATTTTCTTATTCCATTCGAAATCCTTTAACTTGATCTTATAGTCTTTATGATTCAAACCTATGTGACAACTATTGAGCAATGCTGTGAGTATGGTCACGATAATTATTATTTTTTTCATTTCAAGATTATTCCTGAAGTTTCGGCTAACATACAATCAAAGCGCTGCCCTCGCAATACCCGACAAACCTGCGGTACTTGTTGTTTTTTGAACGGTAGGAAAACCGGATTTAACGGTAAGGGTTGTTCATGATTCCATTTTCCAGGTTTAAAACGGATCTTATGATGGCCTTAAAATGCCTCATTCTGCAGTAACTCTTCCTCTTTTTTATCTTCCTTTTTCTTTTTATGGGCTTTAAGGAGTTTTTTCCCGCCATAGGCTGCGCCTATTGCAAGCAATATGCCAAGTCCGCCTGTGCAATACCGGGGTTCAGCTGTGTGATGGAAGCTTGTGAGTGAGTAAGCGGTGTATTCGTGTGAGTTAACGAAAACACTCAGTTTCTCAGGCATCGTACCGAAAAACTGAAAGTCTTTATAATCCAGGCGATCCGCAGCCGTGGCATTGTTTTTCATCCGACGGAACCACGCGGATGTTGAATAATTCTGAGATGATGACCAGAAAAATCCCTGGTAGGTCTTTAGATCGTATATACCTGGACTTAGGTGCTGATTAAGCGGTAGGTGAGGCCGGGGAGCCTGATCCCGGGACAGAGATTTTATAGAGTGGGGGAGGGAGGGAGATAATTACTTCTGTTCCGTGTGAATCGCTGTCAAGGCTGCTGAGGTCTTCAAACATGATGGGTTGCGGAAGCTCCAGTCTGGCGCTTAGCAAGCGGAGGCGTTCTTCGATAATCTGTATCCCTTTTGAGATATGATCTTCTTTTTTATTTTTCTTTGCCTGGTCAATCCCGATTCCGTTATCGGTAATCCTGATAATCAATGACCGGCCCGTATGGGAATCAATGTCCACCTCTTCAAAGAAGAACGAAACAATCAGCAGACCCTGGCTGCCCGAATTAATGATCCCATGCCATATCGAGTTTTCGACGAATGGCTGGATGATCATATTCGGTATCATAACATTATCTGCATCAACGTCTGTTCCGGTAATAATTTCGTACGTAAAACTTTCCTGAAACCTGAGTTTCTCAAGATCAAGATAGAGCCTGAGCCGGCTGATCTCCTCCGATAATAAAATGAATCCGCTTCCCGCCGTATCCAGGTTTTTTCTCATCAGCTTGGCAATCATAGCGATGTAATCATTGGCGTCTTCATATTTCCCGCTGTTTATAAGATATTGTACTGAATTCAACGAGTTGGAAATAAAATGAGGGTTCATCATGGCCGACAATGCCTGGTGTTCAAGTTTGTTAAACCTTTCGGTAAGTTCCAGTTCTTTATTTACTTTTTTGGTGTGTTGCTTCAGTCGCCATGTCACAGCAGAGAAGGAGGCAAGTATGATAATTAACAGTATCCCGAGCATAAACCAGACAGTTTCATAGAAGCGGGGTCTTACTTTAAATATGAGATTGCATGGTTCTCCCCACTCGCTGTTCTGAGATTTAGCCATGATCTGCAAGACATACATGCCACTCTGAAGAGAACTGAAATCCAGGAAATCACGATCTGTTTCCGACGACTCTCCATTCAGGTTATATTTATATTTTACAGAACCCGGCGATGAATAGCATAAGGCTCTGTAATCAATGTAAATATGATTCTGTTCCGGCCTAAAAACCAGATTATTAAAGCTCGAATATATAGAATCGCCAGCTTTTATATTAATTATTTTTACACTCAGCGGATGAGGTGCATAGTTGTCGAACAAACTGATATCAAGAAAGGAAATACCGTTACTCGTGCCGACGTATAAGAAATTTATGTTGCTGTCATAACAAAGTGAAAGTACTTCGTCGGAAGGCAATCCTGTTTGCCTGTTAAGATATTTCACAGAATTCCCGTCGAACAGAAAAAGTCCGTTCATACTGCCAATCCAGATCCTGTTCCTGTTATCTGCCACAATAGAAGTTGCGGAAGATAAGTCATAACCATTTATACTTGTGTAGGATTTGACCGATTCATCTTCCAGGTTGTAGCGGGCTATTCCCTTTTCACCCGCAAACCATACATGTTGTTTGTTATCCTGGCAGATTGCATTGATTCTTGAATTCAACACGGGATCAGTGTGGAAAAATGTTTTCTTCCAATCCCTGGGGCTGGAAGACGTTATAGCGATTTTGCACAAGCCCAGACTCGTTCCTGTCCAGATGTTTTTTTTCGTATCTTCAAAGATCTCATTGATCCGGTTACTTTTACTGTTGCCATTAAAAAGAAAAAGCATTGACGCGTCAGAAGGGTTATTTTTCAGGGAACTTTGAATAACGATATAATTTCCTGAACCTCCGAACAGATAAAGCCCGGTAGAAGTTTTACAGAACGATGGCCGGTCGAAAAAATGAAGGACAAGTTCTTTGTATGAAATTTTTTTAACCCCGGTTTCGCCAAAAGCGCCGCTTACATAATATTCATTATCTGTTTTTTTAACACTGTAGATGTATTCTGTTAATGTTCTTTTCGTATTGCCTTTAATTTGATGGAATTTTCCGTTTTCTAAAATATTGAGACCGTTAAACGTTCCGATCAGTAATTTGCCCGATTTCTCACTCGCGATGGAATAAACACTATTACTGCTCATTCCGTCGTTCTCGTTATAGCTTTTCAGGTAAAGATTATTGAGGCAAAAAACTCCCTTGCCGTAAGTGCTCACCCATATATTTCCTTCATTGTCCTGAAGATAATTATTTACAAGCGTATTCTGTAAGCCCATTTTACTGCCAATATCAATTATTTTGTCTGAACCCCTGGGGATTAAAAAAAAACCCCTGTTCATTACCGAGAACCAAACATTGTTGTTTTTGTCGGCTAAAATTGCGCAAACGTCATTATTGGCTGTTATATTTACCTTATAGCTCCCGACCACACGATCTTTCATGATCCTGTATATCATTCCTCTCGTACCTGTATAATAGCTCCCGTCACTAGCCTCAGCAAGACAAAGAACCGCGGTATCGGGCAGTCCCTGAATTTGTTTTTTTATTAATCTCGTCTTTTTGAAGCTATATAACCCGGATGGCGTTATAGCCAGAATTTCGTTATTTCGCAATAATGATAATCTGTAAATTTCAATTGGACTTGGATTGATAGTATGAGTTATCAGGCGGGAGTTTTTTTGTTCAGTAATAGAACCTATCGCCCCCTTGCTGCGATAAGCATATAATGTTTGCTCATTGTTGCCTGAAGGAACAAGTAGCAAAAAGGATAAAGAAAATTGTATTCCGTTAATTTCATTGCAATAGTTTTCAATATGGCCGTTTCGCAAAACATTGATCCCTTTTTCGTAATTGCCGATAAACAATTCGTTCTTTTTTCCTACTGCAAGAGAAATAATAGAATTGGAATTAAGACCCTCATTCGTTCTGAAGGTGGTGAAGTGTTTCCCGTCAAACTTACTCAATCCGTTTAAGGTTGCAAACCAGATAAAACCGTTCCGGTCCTGAAGTATGTTGTACACTGTTGAAGAAGCCAGTCCGTCGATGGTAGTGTAATGGTTATATGAAGGTGTTTGAGGATAAAGCGCTGCAAACGGGAAATACAGGATGATTGCAAGTAGTATATTCTTTACCGGCATAATCAGATTGACTTCAGCAGTGATTTGATCTTTTGAATAAAATCAGGGGCTTTCCGCCGCGAAAGTTCAACCCTGCTGCCGTCGGTCATGGTAACCAGGTTCCCGCTGAGGTTCGAATAGTCTTTAATATACTTTAGATTGATTAAGTGGGATTTATGGATCCTGAAAAAAAGTTCCTTCGGAAGGCTGTCCTCAAAATCCTTTAAAGTGCGGGAAATCACCTTCTTCTTTCCGTCAATCAGAAATACAGTGGTATAAGACCCATCAGCCTCCATACGTACAATCTCATCCGTAATAAGCACGTTAAAACCATGTGATTCAGGAATAACAAGTTTGTCTGTTTCATGCGAGGGCTCGTGGTGTATCGCTTTATTCTTTATCGATAAAAGTTTTTTAACAGTCTGTTTAAGCTCTTTAATATTTATGGGCTTAAGAAGATAATCTACAGCTCCGGCTTTCACCGCGTTAATGCCAAATTCCTCATGTGCGCTTACAAAAACGACCATAAAATTTCGCTCATCAAATTCTTCAAGGAAATCGAACCCGTCGAGCACGGGCATATTAATGTCGAGGAATACGACATCAGGATTATGGTCGTTTACAAGTTTCCTGGCCTTGACGACCGATTCGGCGAGGCCCAGGATCCCGATTTCAGGACAATATGTTTCGATAATCTTCTTAAGATTTTCCCTCCCGTGAAGTTCATCATCAACAAGTATTGCTGAAAGCTTATTACTCATGCAGCATCATTTTCTTCTTTACTTTAAGCGCTGAAATGTTTCTGGAGTAACTCCAGCAATAAGGCCTGGTTTAAAGGTTTTGTAATATACTCATTACAACCGGCATCGATTGCTTTTTTCTTGTCGCCCGAGAGGGCATATGCTGTTTGCGCAATGATAATCACATCTTTGTTGAATTCCCTGATTTGATGCGTGGCAATAATTCCGTTCACCCCCGGCATTCTGATGTCCATAAGCACCAGATCAATGTCTGGATTATTGCGGCAGACTTCAACAGCTTCAGCCCCTGTTCTTACTTTCATTACTTCATGGCTATATTTCCTGATCACCATGGTTATAAACATTTCCGATGTTTCGTCGTCTTCGGCAATGAGTACTTTCAGTCTTTTCATCTGCTTATCGTCTTTGGTTTCTAAAGAACCGTTTTTATTGATCCCTGCACTATCCTGATCCGTGTTGAAAGGGATGGTGAAATAAAATACAGAGCCTTCCCCTTCTGCACTATTTACGCGGATTTTTCCTCCCAGCATCTCTACATAAGCTTTCGTAATTGATAAACCAAGTCCGGCGCCCTGAAGCGCTTGAATATCGGCAATATCGGCCTGAACAAAACGATCGAAAATAGCTTCCTGCCTGTCTTTGGGAATCCCGATGCCAGTGTCTTTTACGAAAAATTCAAGGAAGTCTCCCATTCTCTGGCACCCGAATTCAATAAAACCCGCGTTAGTATATTTAATGGCATTTTTGACAAGGTTAGTAAGGATTGCATAAATCTTCTCACGGTCTGTTTCAATTGTTGCTTCTTTTGATGGCAGAGTGTTTGTAATTAAAAGCCTTATGCCTTTATCATCAGCTTCAGGTTTAAAAAAAGAATAAACGTATCCGATCTGCTTGTTGATGTCTGTTTTAGAAATTGAAAGTTCCATCTGGCCGGATTCTATTTTTGAAATATCGATGATGTCGTTGATGATATTGAGCATGCGTGCACCACTCTTCTCAATAACCCGAATGTAGCTTTGCTGCTGATCGCCGGTCAGATTCGGTTCTTTCAGGAGTTCGGCAAAACCCAGAATCCCGTTCATTGGAGTTCTGATTTCATGCGACATATTTGCAAGGAATGCCGACTTTAAACGATCGCTTTCTTCCGCTTTTTCTTTAGCTTTAATAAGTTCTGATTCAGCCTTCCTGGCTTTTTGTTTCTGCTGTTTAGTAAAGTAAAAATACAATAGAGCAGATGTAATCAATAATACCAGGATGAATAGAACAATCTGAGAAATAATCTGCGCATTCTTTTTCTCAATCTCCAGATTTTGAATGGTTATTTGCCTGTCTTTTAATTCAACTTCCCGCTTTTTTTCCAGATTGGCTATTTTTACGCTGTTGTCTTCAGAAAACACTGAGTCTTTATTCGTTGAGTATTTCTTGTAAAATAAAAGAGCGTTTTTAGTATCGCCGAGTTTCTCGTAAACCTGCGAAAGGAGCAAAGAATTGTCAGATAATAAGGCCAGATCATGAATTTTGTTTAATAGTTCATTCGAGTTTAATAAATACTGTTTTGCTTTCAGCAGATTTTCAAGCTTGTTTTTAGAGAAATACTGACAGTTTCCAGCGATATTTATACTGTCGCCGGTTATTTTCAAATATATTTCACCAACATAGCTATTATACATAGCACGATCGTATGGAATATTTAACTCTTCGCTTATTTTTACCGCCTGAATACTTAATTCAAGCGCTGTGCAATAATCTTTAGTTCTTGTTTTGTTTTCGGAAATATTGACAAGTACTTTAGCAATGAGTTGATTGTTCCTGATTTCCTTTGCCAGGTTCAAGGCTTCAAAATAATACTTGTCAGATGTTGAGAAATCGGAAAGATCGCTATAAGCAAATCCCAGGTTATTATATGTTTTAATCAGCTCTTGTTTATTTTTAAGTTCCTTGTTGATAACAATTGATTTTGTAAAAAAAACAATTGCTTTAGCAGGTTTTTTCAAGATACGATAAAAATTACCTAAATTGTTCGACAAGAAGGCAATACCTTGTTTATCATCTATTTCAGTATATTTTGACAAGGATGTGTTAAAACACTCCAAAGCCTTGGGGTAATTCCCTTTAACGCCATAATTCACACCAAGATAGTTGTATGAAAAAGCAATCCCCAGGCCCCATTTTAACCTTTTGGCAAGCAATATTGCCTGTTCAGCGTAAAATATTCCCGAATCGGTATCAAAATTGAAATACTGAAAAGACAATTTCCCAAGCAACCTGACTTTAGCTGTATCTGCAACAGAATTTTTTAGTTCCCCTTTTAATGAGTCGATAAGTTCAGAACCTTGCTTTTGTGAAAAAGAAAATGGTATCGAAAGGAATAGCAAAACCAATGAAATGAAATTTCTCATAATAACTCACTCTCCTGTTAGCGGCCTTAAAAATAATCAAAGCGATTGATTTGAGAATAATTTTCATATAAAAATCGCTATAATTGTCATCCTCCACAATCTCCGACACGCTGGTCTCTTTCGTTCTTTTCATCAACTCTGGTTTGGTAAATCAAACCGAAACAAACTGCCTTTACCTTCCACGCTTTCTACCCAAATTTTTCCTCCATGTTTTTCGATGAACTCCTTGCTTATGATCAATCCCAAACCTGTAATGGGTTCGCCTTCGGTTCCCTTGCGATTTGTTTGCTCATTATACTGGAAAATGGCCTTCATTATTTTACTGCTCATCCCGATACCCGTGTCACTGACTGATATCTCGGCATAGTCGTTGGGCAGGTACTTTGCCGCGATTTTTATTTTTCCTTGTTTTGGTGTGAATTTTATAGCATTGCTGGTCAGATTTCTGATGATTGATCCAAGCATATTGTCGTCAGCAACAACTATTAAATTTTCAGGGATATCATAGCTGATATCAATACCCTTTTTAAGAGCTGATGCCAAAACAGGTTGCATGATCTCCGTAATTTTCCGCCTCAGAACAATCGGTTTGGGCGCAAACGTGAAGATACCTCTTTGCAATTGCGACCACTCAAGAAGGTTTTCGAGTAAGCCGTAAAGATTGACAGCCGATTTTCTCATTAAAACGGCTATCTTTTGAATTTCATCGATACTCAGCTTAGGCGAATTTTCAACCATAATTTGTGTAAAGCCCAGGAATGAATTGAAGGGACTGCGAAGATCGTGGGCAATAATGGAGAAGAATTTGTCTTTTTCTGCATTGAGTTTTAGCAGTTCTTCGTTTTTAATCCTGATCTCTGCCTCAGACAGCTTATGTTCAGTAATGTCAATTGAAATTCCTATAACGCCTATAATCTCTCCGGCCAGGTCAACAAATGGAATTTTACTTGTGCTGACCCATCTGGAACCTTCTGCGGTTTCCCAGGGTTCTACTATATTCAATTTTGCTATACCTGAATTAATTACCGATAGATCATCCTGATAATATTGTTCCGCAACTTCAGGTGGATAAAATTCAGTAAGGTTTTTTCCTTCCAGCTCTTCTTTGCTTTTCCTATGAGCCAAGGCCAGATATTGATTTACACGGATAAAATTATTTTTTTTGTCTTTGTAAAATACCAGACATGGAAGGTGGTCTAATATAGCTTCGAATTGATTTGAAAGATCTTTAAACAGTTTTTTTCTTTCTCTCAGGACATCTTCAGCCAGTTTTAGCTCAGTAATATCTTCGAACGTTGTAACAACCTCGATAAAACTCTCGTTTCCCTCCTGGAATTTGGGTATAGAGCTGACTTTAATCCATGTGTATTTTTCGGTGGAGGGGTTGAAAATGCCCATTATAGCGTTATGCACAGCTTGCCTGGTTCGCAAGGTTTCCATAGCAGGATGGGATTCGCCGGGGAAGGCTGAACCATCCTTGTGAATGGCCTTCCAGAGTGGATCTATCGAGGTATGCCCCTGCATCTGATCAAGAGTTAAACCCAGGATTCTTTCTGCAGCAGGGTTTGCAGAAGTTATTGTACCATCAGCACTCTGGTAAACCACTCCCTGTGCCATCGTTTCAAACAGTTCCCTGTATTTTTTTTCACTCTCCTGAAGCGCTTTCAGATGAGAATGATCAGAAATTTTAACCATTTTATTTTTCAATGTTCAAAATATATGCAAAAGTAGTAAATAAACATGCAGATGTAGCTAAAAAACACGTAAATGTTAACAATGTAAGATATGATCCTGATTTCAGTATGTTAATAATATTATATTTTTGCATGAAAAATCCGGGTCAGCAGCCAGGAGGGCAGGGGCTCGGTATTCACTTTCACAATTGCCAGCCAGCCGACCGAATGAAAATACTGCTTATCAGTCCGGGTACTACCGAAGATATCGACGGTCAAATCACAAGAGAGATCCCTTACCTTTATGCTAAAACTTTGTTTGCTCCTCACGCGGTTGCAGCCGTGGCCGCACTTACACCTCAGGAGTACGATGTGGAGATTCATGATGAATACGCCAGGGGACCTGCCGATACAGTGCTTCAGAAGAACGGTTATAATGTCTTAGGCATCTCGATTACATCCAATCAGGTCAAACGATCTTTGTACCTTGCCAGTGTTGCGAAGAAGAGTAATCCATCTGCCCTGGTCGTGGTCGGCGGTATAGGCGTTGAGCACCTGTTATCTAACCAAGCCGGCGATATCGATGTTGTTTTTCACGGGGAGGCAGAAGAGACCTGGCCTTTGTTTCTCGAGGATCTGAAAGCAGGGAAATGGCATAAAATCTATAAGCATCATTCAAAACCCGACATGAGCAGAACGCCGGCTCCGAGATGGGATCTGATGAAGGAGAGTCTGTCTTCCTATACAGCGGCTCTTGTGCAGACCACCCGCGGATGCCCGTTCGATTGCAGCTTTTGCGATGTGATATACACTTACGGACGGAAACCAAGGAGTAAGACCATCCCCCAGGTCCTTGAAGAGGTAAAAAAGCTGAGCGCTCTTAATGTCGCAATGATTTTTATTGCCGATGACAATTTTGCCGGGGATAAAAAATACACCAAAGCTCTGCTCAGGGAGCTTATCGTTCTAAACAACTCCTTTGCCATCCCCATTGGTTTTCTTACCCAGATCGACATCACCATAGCCGCCGACGAGGAGCTTCTTACCCTGCTGGCCGACTGCAACTTCCAGGCTGTGATGATCGGTATTGAATCGGTCAACGAAGCCTCGCTGAAGGATATGAACAAGCAGCAGAATCTTCGTATCCCGGTGAGCGAAGCGGTGCGTAAAATTCAATCCTATGGCCTGGTGGTTCTTGCCCATATGATCATCGGCGCCGATTCGGACGATACCAGCGTGTTTGCGAAGACCTCTGCTTTCATAGCCGAAGCCAATATCGTGCACCACCTCTGTCATCCGCTTGCAGCGCCATATGGCACCAAAATGTGGTATGATCTCAAGCGAAAGGGGAGGATCATCTCTACGGGGAACGAAGAGATCAGGGATAAACTCGATATCGTGACCAATATCATCCCGAAACAAATGACCCGGGTGGAGTTATTCGAAGGGCTGGCCGATTACTGGGAAGATATCTATGATCTGAAAAAGTTCAGGCAGAGAGCCTTGTCATTCATCCATGAAATTACCTATAAGCCAAAGATAAAAACAGGTGGGATCGCTGCTTTCTGGACCCAGCGGAAAATGCTTTGGAGGATCTTTACTTTTTTCATGTTCGAGATGGGGAAAGAGCACCGAAAAACATTTTTCTCTGTTTTATTTATTACAGGAAGAAAGGGGA
This sequence comes from uncultured Bacteroidales bacterium, assembly GCA_903916595.1. Lineage (GTDB taxonomy): Bacteria > Bacteroidota > Bacteroidia > Bacteroidales > FEN-979 > CAIRDP01. Next base: position 14,652 of record CAIWXI010000082.1, read on the forward strand.
TGTACCTGCTCCCCAAGATCATTTATATCTATAGTTGTTTCCTGGTCGACTCAAAACGGTCGTCATACGATGCAGGAGTAGCCCGCAAACATGCAAAATGGGAAAGTGACAATGCCGGTAAGATAAGGGTTGATACATCCGAAATGCCTGTTTCGGAAAAGATCAGGGAAGAGGCTTCTTTGATCTTTACGTTCGCATACAGCCTGGTCCGCTCACGATTTAAGAAAAAAGAAAGCCTGTATTCCGGGGTGATCTCGGCCATGATCGATTTTAACGACAGGTTCGGCAAAACCTTTGTACAGTTTGATGAGCATCAGCAAGAGCACCTCAGGAATTGCTGTGACCGCATTCTGGCGACTATCGAAATAGCCGATACTGACGAAACACCCGACCTTCCTCTGAGTCCTCCTTCGGGATTCGTACGTGAAATTCTTGATGCCCTTGATAATGCTGTGCGCTTCAATTTAGCTGAATGCCACTTAACCGGGTAAAATTTTCCCTCTGATCTGGCATTGTACAACTTTGAGAGCGCTTACTGAATACACGTTGCTTATAAACTCTACATTGATCTTTCGTCCGTCGGCTGTTTCAAGAGGCAGATTCTCATACCTCACAATTTCTTTCTGCTGTAACTCCGAGAATTTATCTTTGTTAGCGACGATATCTTGGAGAAATCCTATTTCCCAGATAGCTTTCTCTAGAAATTGTTCTTTTGAGTAACCCAGAAGCTCAACAAGATATGGGTTCACATCTTTAATTTTTCCCGTTTCTGCATCGAGGATAAGAATTCCGTCTTTCGATGATTCAAATAGGCGGCGGTAGCGTGTTTCCGAGATTGACATTGCTTCTCCGGCCTGCCTGGCAATCGTTATATCGGTAAATGTAATAACGAGTCCGTCGATACGGTCTTCCAGGGTGCGGTAGGGCATAATCCTTACATTATACCATTTGTTTTTATGTGTGGTGATGGCTGTTTCAACTGATATCAGGGATTTGAGAACCTGCCGGGCATGGATGTCAATTTCGGGATATTCCAGATCGGTAACCAAATCGGTGTATGGCCGGCCGATATCCGTATTACGTATTTTGATTATATTGGTTACCTGATCGGTAAACCTGCGGATATTCAAGTCCCTGTCGAGGAAAAGTGTTGCGATCTCGGTACTGTTGAGCAGGTTTTTCATATCGTCGTTTGCTCTCACAAAATCGCTTACCTTGCTTTGCAGTTCCATATTTACCGTTTGCAACTCTTCATTCAGGCTTTGCATCTCTTCTTTTGATGTTGTAAGCTCTTCGTTGGTCGATTGCAGTTCTTCGTTGGTTGATTGCAGCTCTTCATTAGTCGATTTCAGTTCTTCCTGCGAGGTTTGCATTTCTTCGCGGGTACTTTGAACGTCTTCATAACTTCGCTGCAATTCAATCTCCAGTTCCTTCTGCTTTCCTGCTGAAAGTTGTTTTCCTGTTTTGATGGTTGTTGAATTATTCCCTGCAATTGATGGTACGTCTGTAAATAGTATTAAAATCATGCCTCTTAACGAATCAGGATTTTCAATGCGCTGAATAACAACATCGGCATAATGAGCCCCACCTATGCCTACCATGACATTTCGAATGATTTGTGGGGCATAATTTTGCATCACTTTGCGGAAGACCATCGGCAGCGCCTCGCGCAATCCCTCGCGTGCCATCACATGAATGTTCCAGTTGGCTTTACCGGCAACAGGTTCCAGGTATTTTCCGATACGACCGGTCATGTAAATGATATCGCCCGTAGCATTGATCAGCACACTGGTCGGGGCAAAACGCTGAAGTAGAAGCTGATCGGTAAGAATCTGTATGTTTTCGGCGGGTTCTTCCGGTTTTATTTTATCTGAAACCGCTGCTTTTTTATGATAAAAGGAGCTTGGGAAATCAATGAGCTCAGATGCCTGGAATGTTGACAGGCGTTGAAAAATCTTTAGCTTGCCATCGAGTTCCTCAAATCCTTCTTTATAGTTCCCAAGGGTCTCGGCCGTGCCAAGTATCATCATGCCACCCGGGTTCAGGCTGTAGTTGAACAGAGCGATCACTTTTTTTTGTAATTCAGGCTCCATATAGATGAGCATGTTGCGGCACGATAGAATATCAAGTTTGGTAAACGGCGGGTCCTTAATCACATTTTGCGGAGCAAACACCACCATTTCGCGGATTGCGGTAATCAGGCGGTAACCTTCAGGGTCAGGAACAAAAAAATTAGCTAAGCGCTCCTGCGAAACATCGGTAGTGATGTTTGAGGGAAAAACGGCTTTACGTGCTTTCTCAATGGCATCAGCATCAAGATCGGTAGCAAAGATCTGAAGAGATAAATTTTTGTAATTTTTCATTTTATCCATTGCTTCTTTAAAAACTATTGCAAGGGAATAGGCTTCTTCACCGGTTGAACAGCCTGGCACCCAGGCGCGGAGAACATATCCGTGTGGAAATTCATCAAACATGGCAGGAAGAATATTCTCCTTGATCATGTCCCATACAGCCGCATCGCGAAAAAAGCTGGTGACGCCGATAAGTAACTCTTTGAAGAGGATCTCAACCTCTTTTGGGTTTTCCTGTAAAAAGCGCACATAGTTGGTTATCTTGTCTATCTGGTGAACTCCTTTGCGCCTTTCGATGCGGCGAAACAGAGTGTTTTTCTTGTACAGAGAAAAGTCGTGACCCGATTGTTCCCGTAAAAGGATGATGATTTTATCGAGGTTGCTTTTGTTTTTATTATCTATCTCGGGATCATTTGTAGCTGCCGGAATATACTTAAGGAAAGCGATGAGCCGGGCAGGCAGCTGTTCGGCGGGCGCTACGATATCGGCAATTACAGCCTCAGTAGCGCTGCGGGGCATACCATCGAATTTGGCCGAAGCTGGTTCCTGCACCAGCACAATGCCGTTTTTTTCTTTGATGGCTTTCAATCCCAGGCTGCCATCGGAACCCATGCCTGAAAGGATAATGCCAATGCTTTTTTCATGCATGTCGGCAGCCAGTGAACGGAAGAATATATCGACCGGCAAACGCAGTCCGCGAGATTCAACCGGATCGAATAAATGTAAGACTCCATTGAGCAAAGACAGGCTCTTGTTGGGAGGTATCACATATACGCAGTTTTGTTTCACTATAAGCCCATCAGTTGACTGAAATACCTTCATGTGCGTAATCCGCTGCAACAATTCAGGCATGATGCCCACGTAGTTCGGGTCGAGGTGCTGGATAATCACGAAAGCCATACCGCTGTCGTTGGGCATATTTGAGAAGAACTGCTCCAATGCTTCCAGCCCGCCTGCAGAGGCTCCTATGCCTACAATAGGAAACTGATTTGCAGGATTTCTGTCAGGTGTTCTTTTTTGAACCGGTTTTGAAGATTTTGGTTGCCGAGTGTCCATGGAAAAGGTATAAAGGATTTCAAAGAAAGCAAAAAAGGAATATGTTGTAAAGATAACTTAAAATCAAAGAATTATGATAAAAATACTTTACATCCTGATAAATAAACAGACCCTTAACAAGGGATGGTAAATGAAAATACAGAGCCCATACCCTTTGTTGATTCTACTTTGATTTCTCCCCCCAGCAGGTGTACAATACCTTGTGAAATTGACAAACCGAGCCCGCTTCCATCATGATCACGGGTGTCTAAGGTGTTCTCCTGCATGAATTTATCGAAGATAGTCGGCTGAGCTGCCTGGTTTATCCCAATCCCGGTGTCTCTGACAAAAAAAACCAGAACATTTCCTTTTACATTAAAACCAAAAGAAATCGTTCCCTGTTTTGTAAATTTTATTGCATTATCCAACAAATGAGATAGTACTTTTCTTAGTAATTCTTTGTCAGAACTGATTTTTAAACTACCTGCCATTGTTGGCATTTGAAGCAATAAGGCCAGATTTTTCATGTTACTGGCTGGCCTGAAAATAGTGTAAATTTCATCCAGCAAATCGCCGGGGGCAAATTCTAGTTTTTGAACTTCCTGATTCCCGGAAGTTATGAGCGACATATCCATATAATCCGTCACGGTATTAATCAGACGGCTGCTGCTTGACTTTACTATGGAAAAATATTGCTCTCTTTCTTCATCAGTTATGTCGGGAACAGCCATCAGTTCGCTAAATCCAAGGATACCATTCAGGGGAGTACGAATTTCATGGGAGATGTTATTCATGAATGCCGTTTTCAATCGGTCTGATTGCTCTGCCTTATTTTTAGCCTCCATCAGGTCTTTTGTGCGTTCCACGACCGTTTTCTCGAGATTTTTATTAACATCCTCCACCGCAGTTTTTTGCCGGTCGAGTTCCTGGTTCATGTCAAAGTTACGACGGGCATAGTATTCAATGTTGTAAGCAGCAAACATCCCGATAAGGTTAGTGCTTATAAAAAAGAAATTGTTGTTAATGATTATCATACTGGATGCATGAGCATAAAACACAGATCCGATGTTGAAAATAATCAGTGTTGTCCAGCCTGCTATTGTCGCCAGGAGAAAACGCAGCTTAATAAAAAAATAACCTGCCGAAAAAATCAGCATCATCCCCGCATAATAAGAATAATTTTCAGGTACAAGCGTCGTCATCACACTTATCCCGGCTCCCGATACAATAAAGCATATGAACAATAACAACTGCCATATTTTTCGGAACAATCCTGTAAAGGATAAGAGAAAAACCAGTGAAAGCAGAGGAACAACAAAATAAAAACGGATCACATGGAAAAGTTCTGCAAACTCAGGAACAACTTTTATATCAAGGTAACCAAATGCAGCATAAAGAACCGTAACCAATAGAAATGCAATCCTGAACTGAATGATAGAGTCGGAAAAATATTTTTTCCTGAACAGAATTTCATCCTTTTCAGATAAGGCTAAAGTTATTTTATTAAAAACCATTTAATGTTTTCCTTACCGGTATTTCCATCAAAGTTATTTTAATTTAGCGAGGAAGTAAAGAAAATAATGATCTAAATATTGTTTTTCCGCACTGAGGATAAAATTTCAGTAAAAGGAAAGTCATTTTAGAGTACAGTGTAAATATTTATTATATCTTTGTTTCGTTTTTCTACGAAATACAAAATAGTATGATTGCCGAAAGGAAGTATTATACGGAATCCCAGGAAAAAATGGCCCGGTATGCTAAAGCTATCGCGCATCCGGCAAGGGTTTTCATCCTTGACTTTCTTGCCGACAACATCGATAAATGCTGCTATAGCGGCGACATGGCCGAAGATATTCCAATTGCACGGTCCACCCTTTCGGAACATTTGAAGGAATTGAAAAAGGCCGGACTAATCCAGGGGGAGATCAATCCGCCCTACATAAAATATTGTATTAATAAGGAAAACTGGGAAGAGGCGAAGGGCTTACTGCATTTCTTTTTTGAACGATAACAGCAACAATTAAATTCAAATAAATGGAAATTAAAATATTAGGGACGGGTTGCCCCAAATGCAAATCCCTGGATAAACTTACCCGCGAGGTTGTCGAAAAGTATGGAATTGACGCTACAGTTACTAAAGTGGAAGATATTCTGGAGATCATTAAATATGGCATTATGTCAACTCCTGCCATAGTTGTGGATGGGAAGGTCGTTGTATCCGGCCGTGTTCCTTCATCAGATGAAATAAAACAATTATTAACCAGCTAAATCAGTCAACATGGACAGATTCGTAAGTTTTTTGTTTACAATGATTATTGTGAGCAGCGTTTATTCCTGTTCAGGAAGTTCGCCCTCTACTCCGAATGCTTCCTCATCAGTGGGAACCGGGCAAAAAATTGAAGTTTATTATTTCCATTTTACGCGTCGGTGCATGACTTGTAATAATGTAGAAAAAGTTTCGAAGGAAGCTGTTGAGAGTCAGTTTGCTGATCAGGTAAAGAAGGGTGAGATTACATTTAAAAGTATTAATCTGGACGAAAAGGAAGGTGAAGCGATTGGTGCAAAATATAAAATTGAAGGCCAGACTTTGATTGTGATTTCGGGCGATAAAAGTATCAATCTGACCGACAAGGGATTTTTGTATGCCAATGACAGTCCTCAGAAGCTTAAGGCTGAGATTAAGAAAGCAGTGGAGGGGATGGTGAAATGGTGAAATGGTGAAATGGTGTTCGGCGAAGCCGTAATGAACACAAATAAAATAGACAATTCGTGAATAAATGGTGAAATTATGATGTATTTACAGGCGATTCTCGAAAATTCTCAATACGCGGCACTAACTGCTTTTATCCTGGGTTTAATGACCGCTATCAGTCCATGCCCATTAGCTACCAATATATCGGCAATCGGGTTTATTAGCCGCGACATTGAAGATCGCAGACGGGTCTTTTTAAAAGGCCTGGTTTACACGCTCGGGCGAGCGATTTCCTATACCGGACTGGGGGTTGTTTTGTTTTTGGGGGCCAGCAAAATGAAAGTTACGATGCTTTTCCAGGGATGGGGGGAGAAGATACTAGGACCGTTGCTGATCATCATAGGCCTTTTAATGCTGGACTTCATCAAAGTAAAATTCCCCGGGGTTTCAGGGCTGACTGAAAAAATGGGGGAACACAGCAGGCGAAGCTATTGGGGGACACTGGTATTGGGAATGATATTTGCAATGGCCTTTTGTCCGTATAGCGGGGTGCTGTATTTCGCTATGCTGATACCTATGACGATAACCAGTGTAAGCGGATTGTATTTACCCATTGTGTTTGCCATTGCAACTGGTTTGCCGGTAATCATTTTTGCATGGTTGCTTGCCTATGCCATGGGCAATGTAGGGAAACTTTACAATCAGATCAAATTTTTTGAACTTTGGTTCCGAAGGGTAGTCGCAGTTTTGTTTATTCTCGTGGGTATCTATTACATTGTTGTATTTTTCGTATAACATGGATGCATTATTTCAAAATACCGGTTTTTTAAGTGGCGAGGTCTATAACCTCACACCTAAACAGGCATACGCTATTTGTATGAAAGGTGCTATAATCATCGACGTTCGCGAAGAGGTGCTAAGCCGGTTTAAATTGTTCGGCGTGCCTGAAGTGATTTATTGTCCTTTCAGTATGCTTGACGAAAGGTATAAACATTTGCCTGAAGATAGAACGATGATATTTGCCGATGCTGCCGGTTTGCACAGCAAAGAGGCCGTAAAATTACTTATGCAGAAAGGACTTGGCTGCAGAATAGCCAACCTGGCCGGTGGTCTCGTGGAATGGGAACGGGATGAAATGCCTTTGATCATCGATAAAAGTGAAAAATTATCCGGATCATGCATGTGCCAGCTCAGGCCGCGAAATAAAATATAGCCAACATTCAAAATACAGATAATCAGTTGGTTGTGAATATTTTTCTTGTTTGTATAATCTATAATCGTATTTTTGCGCCCCTGATCTTATGTCAGGAAACAGAATATAAGCTTACCTAATTGTAATCTGGTTAATTTTTATGCGATTCCGAATAATAGTTCTGGCCAAGCAGGTGCCTGACACAAGGAATGTTGGAAAGGATGCCATGAAAGCTGATGGCACAGTTAACAGGGCCGCCTTGTCTGCCATTTTCAACCCCGAAGATCTTCATGCATTGGAGCAGGCCCTGAGCATCAAAGATAAAATTCCTTATGCTGAAGTGATTCTGCTTACGATGGGCCCCACCCGTGCAGCTGAGATCATTCGCGAGGCGATGTACCGTGGAGCCGATCAGGGTTTCCTTATCACCGACCGCAAGTTTGCCGGATCCGACACCCTGGCCACTTCATATGCTTTATCCCTTGCTGTGAAGAAATTAGCACCCTACCATCTGGTTATATCCGGGCGTCAGGCCATTGATGGCGACACCGCTCAGGTTGGTCCGCAGACCGCCGAGAAGCTTGGTATCCCCCAGATAACCTACGCAGAAGAGATCCTTTCGCTCGATGCCAAGAAAATTATCGTCAAGCGCAGGCTTGAAAGGGGAGTAGAAGTAGTGAACTCGACCCTCCCGGCTCTCATCACGGTTCACAGTTCAGCACCTCCCTGCCGGCAGCGTATTGGCAAACTGCTGATGAAATACAAGCATGCCCGCACTGTTACCGAGCTGCAGAATGAAACCAAGGACTACACTGAACTCTATAACGAACGACCCTACTTGCTTATCGAGGAATGGTCGGCCGATGACCTGAAAGCCGAAACCCAAAACCTTGGACTGTCGGGCTCACCGACAAAGGTGAAAAAAATCGAAAATGTGGTATTTCAGCATAAAGAATCGACAATCCTCAGCAATTCCGACAAGGATATCGAAAAACTGATGCAAACGCTCATAAGAAGCCACATCATTGGGTAGTAAAACAGATTCAAACAGAAAATAAGGATACTGTGAACAATATATTTGTTTATTGCGAAGTAACCGAAGAACGGTTGGTTGCCGATGTAAGCCTTGAGCTGCTTTCGAAAGGCAGAAAACTGGCGGATGATCTGAAAGTTAAACTCGAGGCGGTTGTAATCGGGCACAAGGTAACCAAACCGGAAGCCCTGCTTTATCCGTTTGGTGTAGATGTGATCCATTATGCCGACGATGAAAAGTTGTTCCCGTACACAACACTTCCGCACGCAAGCATCATTATTGAACTTTTTAAAAAAGAAAAGCCGGAGATTGTGCTTTTCGGAGCCACCAGCATTGGCCGGGATCTTGCTCCGAGGGTGGCATCGGCACTTCGCTGCGGGCTCACGGCCGACTGCACCAGCCTGGAAATAGGTGATCATTTCGAAAACAAAACCCAGACCGAATACAAAAACCTGCTATACCAGATCAGGCCTGCATTTGGTGGTAACATTATTGCCACGATCATCAACCCCGAAACAAGGCCGCAGATGGCCACAGTGCGGGAAGGAGTGATGAAGAAGGAAGTATACTCTGTGAAATACAAGGGGAAACTCAATAAAATAGATGCCAGGAGCATACTTAAGGATGAGGACTTCGCCGTTACCATCATAGAGCGGCACCTCGAAAAAAGCAAGATCGATATCAAGAACTCACAGGTGGTAATAGCCGGAGGGTACGGGGTAGGTTCGAAGGAAAATTTTCAGCTGCTTTTCGACCTGGCCGAAATTCTGGGTGCACAGGTGGGTGCTTCGCGTGCTGCCGTGGATGCCGGGTTCGTGGAACACGAGCGCCAGGTAGGGCAGACCGGAGTTACCGTACGGCCAAAACTCTATATTGCCTGTGGTATTTCAGGAGCTGTGCAGCATCGGGCAGGAATGGACCAGTCGGCCCAGATCATTTCGATTAATACTGACATCGACGCCCCGATCAACCAGATCGCCGATTATACCATCCACGGAAACGTGGCCGATGTAATTCCCAGGATGATCAAGTATTACAAGAAAAATTCGAAGTAAAAAAGTCATGGAAAATTTCTATACCGACAATCCCCATCTCAGGTTTCACCTTACCCATCCTCTGATGGCCAGGATCGTGAAGCTGAAGGAGTCAGATTATACCCAGAAAGACAAATTTGATTTCGCCCCTCTCGATTACGAAGATGCAATCGACAGCTACGACAAAATCATGGAGATCATAGGCGAGATCAGCGGTGAGATCATTGGCCCGAATGCCGAATCCGTCGACAAGAACGGCCCCCAGCTGTTAAACAACGAAGTGAAGTACGCACCTGGCACCCAGCAGAACCACGATGCGTTAGTTAAGGCGGGACTCGTAGGATTTACGCTTCCCCGCGAATACGACGGGCTGAATATGCCTAATGTTGCTTATGTTATGTCGGGGGAAATCGTTTCACGTGCCGATGCCGGTTTTGCTAATATCTGGGGGCTTCAGGACTGTGCAGAAACCATCCTCGAGTTTGCATCCGATGAGTTAAAGGACGAATTTCTGCCTCGTTTCAATAAAGGTGCCACTGCCGCCATGGATTTAACCGAACCCGATGCAGGTTCTGACCTGCAGGCAGTACAGCTGAAAGCAACCTATGACACGCGAAAGCACCGATGGTTACTCGATGGTGTAAAACGTTTTATTACCAATGGTGACGCCGATATTTCGCTGGTTCTTGCACGCTCTGAAGAAGGAACCACCGATGCACGCGGGCTTTCGCTGTTCATTTATGACCGTAAGGATAAGGCAGTCACTGTGAGGCGAATCGAAAACAAGCTTGGGATCAAAGGATCACCGACCTGTGAACTGGTGTTCCGCAATGCACCTGCTAAACTCATAGGCGATACAAAACTCGGACTCATCAAGTACGTTATGTCTCTGATGAATTCAGCCCGCCTTGGCGTTGGTTCACAGTCGGTCGGCCTTGCCGAGGCTGCATACCGGGAAGCATACAAATATGCCACCGAGCGTGAACAGTTCGGGAAAGCGATCATCAAGTACCCGGCCGTTTACGAGATGCTAACCAACATGAAGGTAAAGATCGATGGGATGCGCTCCCTGCTTTATGAAACGGCTCGTTACGTCGATCTTTACAAATGCTGCAACTTTGCTTTCAGGGATCGCAAACCCGAGGCTGACGAACGTCAGGAAGCCAAATACTACCAGAAGCTTGCCGACATGTTCACGCCTCTCCTGAAACTTTATACCAGTGAGGCTTGCAACCAAATCGCCTACGATGCCATCCAGATTTTCGGCGGTACAGGCTACATGAAAGACTTCCCGATCGAAAGGATTTACCGGGATGCACGTATCACAACGATTTATGAAGGCACCTCGCAGTTGCAGGTGGTGGCCGCCATTCGTTATGTAGGGAATGGCGGTTATCTTACAGTCATGCGCCAAAGAGCCACACTCACAGTGAAACATGAACTTGAATACCTCAGGAATTCGCTTGAAAAAATGACCGAACAGTTCGCCAGGACTGTCGGGAAAGTCAACGAATACGGAGATAACGAATATTCCGAGTTCCACGCACGCAGGCTGGTCGAGATGGCAGCAAACATTCTGATAGGCTACCTGCTACTGTATGATGGTAACCGCAGCGATGAATATACCATGAGTGCCGATATCTTTATCCGCAAAGCCCGGGCCGAGAACGTATCCGCAGTCAGTTTCATAAACAACTGCCATCCGAAAGAAGTAAACGATTACAAGCTTTAGCAGATCCTGCAAAAGAGAACACCGATACATGAGCAACGGAGATTCTCCTCTGCTTTGACTTTATGCACTCCCGGTAAATTCCCCGCCCCTTTGGGGCGGAACCCTGGTCCAGGGTTCTGCCATGGGGTTATTGCCGATTTATTTGGAAAGCCCGACCCGAAGGTGCTATCAGATTCGTTGAAAGGATTCACGCCCTTGACAAATCCATAAAATATCGTATATTAGAAATGCTCAATTTCCTATCCGAAGGGCCTGCAATAAGTCCACTGAAACTGGCCAGAAAAGAGAAACTGGTTCGGAAAAGAGCGTCAATCAAGAAAAATGATCCCGATAGCAATCAGGATCATCGTCAGCATCCGGAGGTACTCACATGGTAACTGCTGCTTTTGTCAATTTATGGGGGCAACTGGTCGGAGCAGTCGCCTGGCAGGAAGAAGAAGGGTATGCCAGCTTTGAATTTGACCCGTCTTTTTTGAAACAAGGGTTGGAAGTGGCTCCGGTGATAATACCATATTCAGCATTGAATCAGGGACCAGGGATATTCAATTTCCCAGCATTACCCAAAAAGACTTATTATGGATTACCCGGGTTGCTTGCTGATTGCCTTCCAGACAGATTTGGTAACCGCTTGATTGACATCTGGCTTGCAACTCAGGGCAGAACCCCTGAAAGCATGAACCCCGTTGAACGACTATGCTACGTTGGCAACAGGGGAATGGGCGCCCTGGAATTTGAACCTATGATCAAGAGGGGAAAAAACACCCCCCAACCCCTTGAAATTGACGATCTGGTGAGCTTAGCGAAAGATGCTCTGGAACAGAAAGAAGGTTTATCTGCCGATCTTTCGAAAGAAGCAGGAATAGCTTTACAGGAATATGGATGATCACACAAAAAATATTGCTTTTTTAATGAGCCGTGATGGAACCTGGAGATTGGCACCGGCTTATGATCTGTCGTATGCTTTCAACCAGGCAAATAAATGGCTGGCAAGGCACCAAATGACCATTAATGGAAAGCGGGAGGAAATCACCCGTGAAGATTTGTTAAATGTCGGAAAACAAATGAACGTAAAAAAAGACAAGGAGATCATTGAACGCGTTCGCTCAGTCGTTGACCGCTGGAGTTATTATGCAGCTGACGCCGGTATTCCGCTGAAACAAACAAATACTATTGGTTCAGCGCATTTGATTGACTTGTGAATTTGAACTGCCATTAAAAGCAAGGGGCTGTTGTAACGGATTAGGTACATCAACGATTTTGAGAAAGAGATAGAGTTGCTCCAATTCCCTTTTGGATAAAAAGAGCATCTGACAGCTAACCGCTGGTTTTGGTTGACTACAATATCTTATAGATTGAAATACTTTCGGATTAACCCCCTGAGCTCAGAAATACTTATAGGTTTTGTAATGTAGTTATTGCATCCCGCCTCAATAGCCTTTGCTCTGTCGAATTGAAGTTTAAATGCTGTTTGTGCAATGATGATAATATCTTTGTTAAACTGACGAATCTGACGTGTGGCCTCGTACCCGTTCATTTCGGGTAAATTAATATCCATTAGAATTAAATCGATATCAGGATTATTTTGACATACCTTAATGGCTTCGGTTCCGGTTTTCACATGCAGAACTTCATGGCTGTATTTTTCGACTATATCAGAGATAAGGGAGTCTGATATTTCATCGTCTTCGGCGATTAATATTTTCAGGGATTTTGTATGAACATTTTTTTCTTCACCTGGAACACTATTTGTTTTGACTTCTTTTGTCTGTACCTCAGCTTTGTATGGAATGCTGAAATAAAATGTTGAGCCTTTGCCTTCTTCGCTTTCCACCCATAACATCCCTCCGTGTTTTTCTATAAATTCCTTGCAGATGATCAGGCCGAGGCCGGTGCTTGGTTCTCTTTCGGTGCCTTTTCTGCTTGTTTGAACATCGAGCCGAAATAAA
>CAIWXI010000083.1 GCA_903916595.1 uncultured Bacteroidales bacterium
CAGGTAGATTTCTCGAGATTCATTTCGAATGCCGGGGCCACCACTGCCATGAAGCCTCTGTTGACTGCGCTCAGTGCGCCTACCGTCTGAACGTCGTTACACATCATTTCACACCGCCGGCACATGATACATTTATCCACATCCCGGATGATAGCAGGCGAAGTATCCTTACGGTACTTCGACTGCTCACCCTGGTAAGGTATTTCCCTCACGCCAAGTTGCTGTGCCATACTCTGGAGCTCACAATTTCCGGATTTGGCACAGGTAAGACATTCAGCAGGATGGTCTGATAATATGAGCTCCAGAACAGTTCTGCGTGCGTTCAATACCCTGATGTTATGCGTGTAAACTTCCATACCCCCGGCTACCATGGTATTACAGGCTGGTGCGAGATTCCGTCTTCCTTTGACTTCAACCACGCAAACGCGGCATCCGCCCGGACGGTTTTCAATGTTCATGTCCTTCAGTTCGAAGTAACAAAGGGTAGGTATATCGATGCCAACGGTCTTGGCTGCCTTTAAAAGCGTTGTATTTTCAGGAACCTCTGCGGTTTTTCCGTCGATGATCAGTTTTATCGTGTTCATAACGTTCCTTTTCTTAATTGATAATAATTGCGTTGAATTTGCATTTTTCCAGGCAGGCTCCGCATTTGATGCATTTCTCCTGGTCGATGAGGTGGGCCTGTTTGCGTTCACCGCTGATGGCATTCACCGGACAGTTGCGTGCACACAATGTGCAGCCAATACACTTTTCGGGTAATACCAGGTATTGCATCAGTGATTTGCAGACTTTCGAACGGCATTTTTTATCCTTTACATGCTCGAGATATTCTTCGATGAAGTTATCGATGGTTGAAAGTACCGGGTTGGGGGAGGACTGGCCTAATCCGCAAAGCGAGGTGTCTTTTATGACCTGGCCCAGGTTACGCAGTTTGTCGATGTCTTCCATCGTACCGTTACCCTGGGTGATCTTTCCGAGAATTTCATGCAGCCTTTTATTGCCTATGCGGCAGGGGGAACATTTTCCGCAGGATTCTTCAACAGTGAATTCCAGGTAGAATTTGGCAATGGCAACCATGCAGTCGTCCTCGTCCATGACGATCAATCCGCCCGATCCCATCATCGAACCAGCTGCGATCAGGTTGTCATAATCAATAGGAGTGTCGAGGTGTTTTTTTGTAAGACATCCGCCGGAGGGTCCACCTGTTTGTGCGGCTTTGAATTCTTTTCCGTATTGAATTCCTCCACCGATTTCATAGATGACTTCACGCAGTGTCGTTCCCATGGGAACTTCGACAAGTCCTACATTATTGATCTTGCCTGCTAAAGCAAATACTTTGGTGCCTTTTGATTTTTCGGTACCTATTGAAGAGAACCACTCCCATCCTTTATTAATAATGACAGGAACATTGGCAAAAGTTTCCACATTATTAACGTTAGTGGGTTTTTTAAGGTAGCCTTCAACAGAAGGGAAGGGGGGCTTAACGGTGGGTTCGCCCCTGAGGCCTTCCATGGAATGGATCAGGGCGGTTTCTTCACCGCAAACAAAAGCGCCTGCTCCGTAACGGATATCTATATCAAAGTTAAATCCTGTTCCGAGAATATTGTCGCCCAACAGGCCCATTTCCCGGGCCTGTTTCATGGCTGTTTTCAGTCTATCGATTGCAAGCGGGTATTCGGCTCTGATATAAACCAGTCCTTTGGATGCCCCTGTGCAGTAACCGTTGATGGCCATCGCTTCCAGAACTGAATGGGGGTCGCCTTCCAGAATTGAGCGATCCATGAATGCACCCGGGTCTCCCTCATCGGCATTGCAGACCACATATTTCTGGTCGGCCTGGACTTTGCGGGTGATTTCCCATTTGAGTCCGGCAGGAAATCCGCCACCACCGCGGCCGCGAAGGCCCGATTTTTTCATTATCTCTATAACCGCCCCGGGTGTTAGCTCGGTTAGCACGGTTGCAAGCGCCATGTAACCGTCGCGGGAGATGTAATCCTCGATCCGCTCAGGGTCAATGACGCCGCAGTTGCGTAAGGCTATCCTTATTTGCTTTGCCATATTTTTTCGTGATAAGGAACAGGTGATCCGTGCCACGTGCCACGTGCCACGTTTCACGTTTCACTGTTTATGCTATTTCGTAATTCATTGGTATCACTCCTTCGATAGTTTCTCCCTTGCGGATAAAGCGCTCGATGATCTCGTCGGCTTTCTTTGTATTAACAAAACCGAACATCACCGGGGCTTTGCCTGGCATGGTGATCTCGATGGTAGGCTCGGCGTAACAAAAGCCCATGCATCCAACTTTAGTGACGAGAGCGGGAATATTGCGTTTACCGAGCTCCTCCTTCATATAGTCAAAAACAGGCCTGGAACCTGAGGCAATTCCGCAGGTAGCCATAGTCACCTTTACCTGGATAGTGCTTTGGGGACTATCCTTACTGGACAATTCCGAATTCCTGACTTTGAGTTGGTCTCTCATTTGGGACAGGGATGCTGCTGAATCGAGCTTTGCCATATAAGCTATTGATTATCTATGTTTTAGTCTGTGTCGGCGGATGGCACTCTGCCAGTTTTCCTACTTTCACGCTGCAAAATTATATCCTTTACAAATACTGTGCAAGCATTTTATGTTATTATTTTCACATTGTTAATAAATTAACAGAATATCCCGGTTTATTAACCATTGATTTTTTCACCCAAAAAAGTAACAAACTTCAAAATAGGGGATAAAGGACAAGGCCTTTAATTTTATTTTGCCCTTTCAATGCTTTCCTCATCCAGAAGAACCGGGACATAACCCGGGTTGGGGTTTCCGCTGCCGCTCTTTAGATTGTACTGGTATAAGCACACGACATCAAGATCTGATCCGGTCCACTGACCTGGCCAAATCACCAGGAAGGTCCTTACCGGGTGGCTGCAAAGGGAAGCATTGACCCAGGAACCTGAATTCGCGTATATGCCCTGGTAATTCTTACCGGCCGGGTAAACCAATAATTCCGGTTCATGGGTATGTCCCAGAACCGCCAAACTATAATGCTTTGGGGAAGAGGCTGACAAGTATTCATACGATGCTACCGGATAAAGATCGGTGCCACCGTCAAGCAAACCTGCAATAACGGAAATATGTACAGGCACCCCGTTTTGCGATTGGGTTGCATCCCACACGGTTTCAATTGAAGGGGTGTACATATTCTGTACTCCGGAATAAGACAAAGTTCCCTGATAACCGTCAATCCCACTCATTCCGATATTTGAGGAATCAGGGTTTAGGGTAATGGAGTAGTGGGCTTGCAGGTAGGCAATTGTTGAAATCCAGGCAATCAGGAATTCCACCGAACCATTTGCCGATTTGATATTACTTGCCTTTCGTCCGCAGGATTCCCATAAGCCCTCGGCCTGCAACCTTGAGATGAAATACCCCGGAGGCAAAATATGACCGGGATTTACCAGGGGTTGCGGACAATTAAAAAAATCAAACCTGTGCCCATGTTCCATAATGATCTCATCCACCGGTGAATAATTACCGAGGCCAGGAATATTGCCCTGCCAGGCCACACCTGGTATGATATCCTCAAGTATCTGTTGGGTTAACAGCATATCATGATTCCCCGGTACATAGAGCAGCTGGATAGTCCCGCTTGCTGCAATGGTTTTTAATCTGCTGATGACGGGAGAATTCACGGGAGAATTTGCAACAAAATGAAAATAATCACTTGAATTATGTATCCCTGAAGTGGTATCGAATGCCATCATCCGATAGGGAATGACCCATTCATCAAAGAGATCGCCAAGGATCACAAGCTGCCTTACACTTTTACTGGCAAGAACGGAATCAAGCATGTTTTCAAGAGCTGTGGCATTTTCGCTGAACCAGCAATAATGCCCGGCCGCTGCTCTTGCTTCGCCCATATGTATATCACTGATACAAACTATCGCATTCCTTTGAATGGTATCATTCCCCATTAACAGCCCCGGGGCCGAAGTCCGGATATCGACTACCGCGGTCGACGGGAATGTTACAGAAGTTGTGGACCTGAGTCCTGTGGAAATGCTTATAAAGTATTTCCATCCCTGTTTCATCTGGAACCAGGGGAGGAACTCCAAAATGATTTTCCGGTCAAAGTATAGCGCTTTATACTTTGAATCGAGGGGGCCGTCTTTATCGGCAAAGGAAATATTGCCCGGGATCGTTGAGGTGTCAATTGGCTGGCTGAATTCAAGCTCAATCGACCGTTCATTACAATCGACCGGGTAATAGGTCCCGTTTTGCAGTTCCGACCTGGATAGTTCGACACTTAGATATACCGGTTCAACATTAGTCTTTTTGTTTGTACAGGATGAAAGACTAAGCCCCGCGATGGAGATCATAAATATTGCAATCCGGAAGAAAATATATTTATTTTTCATTTTGATTAATATAACATCCCGAAAATCCAGACCGGAATAACATTCTCATTGGCATTTTGGGAACATAAAGATAATGAATTGCAAGTACAAAAGTGATATTTAAGCTAAAAATCACAGATACATAAGTGAAAATTTACTGCGGATGACAATTTTCGGTTCATGCAGGGCGCATAAAAAAGAGCGTTTCCCGATTTATTTTTATATTAGCTGATTCATTGATCTTCATCATCAGTAGTTCATTCTGACCATTAACTATTTAAACCCTTGTTATGAAAACCAGAATTATTTTAATTATCAGCCTGATCACCTTTTTCGGTTTCTCCGACGCCTTCTCATGTACCATCTTTCGGATGATAGCCAAAGATGGCAATATTACCCTTGCCCGTTCGATGGAATTCGGGGTGGATCTGAAGTACGATCTCATCGTGGTTCCCAGAAATCTTCCATTTTACAGTCCTTCACCGGTAAGTAAAATGGGTGTAAAATGGGCGAATAAGAACGGATATATGGGTGTGGCAAGCATGGGAATGGATTTTGGCGTTAGCGACGGGATCAATGAAAAAGGACTCGCGATAAGTGTTCTGTGGTATGAAAGCGATATGCAGTACCAGACGGTTGCACCGGCCGACAGCAGCAGGGCGCTGGCTCAGGCAATATATCCCGACTGGGTGCTTGGAAATTTCTCTACTGTTGCCGAGGTTAAGGCAGCAACTCCGTTAATGAGAGTTTTCAGCTATTCAGATACGTCTAAAATGAAAATGGCGCTTACGGTTCATTATATAATATATGATGCCCAGGGCGGGTGTATTGTTGTTGAATATGACAAAGGACAGTGTAATATATACGAAAATCCGCTTGGTATAATGACGAATTCACCTTCCTTACCCTGGCACTTTACCAACCTGCGACAGTATATCGGTCTTGACAATACAAATCCAATACCTGTGAAAATCGGCGGGTTCACGATTAACCCGACCGGGCATGGAGACGGGATGATTGGTATTCCCGGGGATTACACTCCTCCAAGCCGCTACCTGAGGCTCGCGATGTTTGAAAAATTTGTTACCCGTCCCGATAATGCCTCTGCAAACCTCATTCTTTGCCAGCATGTGATCAACAGCTTTTCAATCCCCTTTGGAATAATTGTCGATAAAGACGCCAAAGGAAATATCGTATCCAATGAATCCACACAATGGGTTACCTTCCGTGATCTGACAAACCGTATTTTTTACTTTAAAACATACGAAAACCCTACAATTCGCAGGATCGATCTGAAGACCCTTGATTTTTCGGCAAAAACAATTCAGCGGATACCCATGTACGGGACCCAGGAAACTTTTATCGATGTTACGGTTAAAAAATAAAAGTGATCTGAGCGTCAGGAAATTGTTATTATCTTAGCGCGCCAATCAAAAAAAACGACAATGGAACAAGTTTCTTTTAACAACCGGACCATATTGGTTGCCGAGGATAATGACGATAATTTCGCTTACATCTGGCATGCTCTTATAAAAACAGGCATTACTGTAATCCGGGCCCTAAATGGCCTTGAAGCTGTTTCGCTTTGCCATGATCATCCTGAATTTTCACTGATTTTGATGGATGGGATGATGCCCGGGTTGACCGGTTACGAAGCCACGGTTGAAATTAAAAAATTCAGGCCTGAGCTGCCGATCATTATACTGACCGCGTACGTAGACCAAACTTCAATACGCGAAGCTGTAAGGAGCGGCTGTAATGACTACCTTGCAAAACCCATAGGTCCGGAGGAGCTTTATGCTGCTATTCAAAAGTGGCTTGTGCAATAATACCTGACAGAAACACGTTAATCAGATCTTTTTCTGATTACCTTTGTATGGTTTAACAGATGACCCATGAGCCTTGACCTTACTGTATTAATTGTTGATGATCAGGATACAAATTTCGACTATTTCAGAGTTGTGCTGACTCGTTCCTATAACACCATTCTAAGGGGGCTCAACGGGACGGATGCAATTGAAAAGATGAGGCTTAACCCCGAAATAGGTTTGGTGCTCATGGACTGTAATATGCCTGAAATGAACGGGCTGGATGCCACCAGGGAAATACGGAAGTTCAATCAAACCGTGCCGATTATAATGATCACGGCTTACGCTCATGAAATATCGCGGCAGGTGGCTGTCACTGCCGGATGTAACGATTACATGGTCAAACCGGTTTCACCCAAAGACCTGTTGAATATCGTTGAGAAATACATGGAACACAATCAGTAATTGTAGGGGTTTTATTGGTTCACGATCATCCTGAACCCATTGCCATGAATATTAACGATCTCGATACCCGGGTCGGCTTTTAAATATTTGCGCAGTTTGGCGATGAATACATCCATGCTTCGGCCATTGAAATAATTATCGGTTCCCCAGATTGTCTCCAGGGCCTGTTTTCGAATTAAAATTCCATCGCGGGCCATGCATAACATACGCAGCAGGCTGGCTTCCTTTGGCGACAGCTGCTGGGTTTCTCCATTTATCGTGAGTGAACGTAATATATAATGAAACACAAATTTTCCGATGTTGAATTCGGTGGTTTCTGAATCATGGTCACTGCCTGAATTTCTTTTCAGGATGGCTGCAATTTTATACAGCAGAACTTCAGAATCGAAGGGTTTGGTAATATAGTCGTCGGCCCCGGTTTTAAACCCTTCAAGCATATCACTTTTCAAAGATTTGGCGGTAAGGAAGATGAAGGGAATTCTTGAATTTGCCTTCCGGATCTCCCGGGCCAGGGTAAATCCATCCATTTCGGGCATCATCACGTCGAGGATACAGATATCGAAAGGCCGCTCTTTGAAAGCCGCCAAACCCTGCCTGCCGTCGACCTTCAGGGTTACCTGGTAATCGTGCATTTCAAGATAGGACTTCATGATCGATCCGAAGTTCGGATCATCTTCTACCAGGAGTATTTTTTTTGGGTCCATGTTTTTCAGATAACAGATGTCAGATGTCAGATTTCAGATAGGCCAGACTGATCTCGAAGCGGCTTCCTTTGCCGACTTCCGAGTGCAGGCTGATATTTCCGTGATGTGCCAGAACGATGGCTTTTACATAGCTTAAGCCAAGTCCGAAGCCTTTAATATTATGTATGTTGCCGGATGTGACCCTGAAAAATTTGTCGAAAACACGTCGCTGTGTTTCAGAGCTCATCCCTTCCCCGTGATCTTCGACGCCAAAAAAGAAATTTTCACCCCGGTTAAAAGTAAACACACTGATGTCGGGCCTTGAACCCGAGTATTTGTTGGCGTTGTCGAGCAGGTTCATCAGCACATTACGCATATGATCTTCATCGGCATACACAAAGGCGTTGGTAGCCTCAAACCGCGTAGAGATAGCGCCTTCACGCTTTTCGATCTGCAGACGGTAATGGTCCACCGCTTTCTGTATCATACCGTGCATATCTGTTTCCACCGGCCTCAGCCTGAAATCGCGGCTGTCGAGCAGAGCCATCTGAAGCACCTGTTCCACTCTGGCGTTCATTCTGTTATTTTCTTCCTTGATGATCTTTGTGAAGTTGCGTATCTTTTCCGGCTCCTGAATCACTTTCGGGTTCACAATAGAATCTGCTGCAATAGAGATAGTTGCAATAGGTGTCTTGAACTCGTGAGTCATGTTGCTGATAAAATCGGTTTTGATGTCGGATATCTTTTTCTGCCGTATCATCACCACGATGCTCGCTCCTGACGAAAGAACAACGATGAGGGTAAATATAATTGAGCTGATCATCAGCAGTGAAAGCGAACTCATGATTTGTCCCTCTTGTCCGGGGAAATATAGTAATAGCTGGTTTGGTTTTGTGATCAGGTCATTGGGAAACAAAGTAACGCGGTGTTCGGTGTTAAGATTCGCGATCTCAAAATTCCGGGACTTCACAGGCAGATGGTTAGAATCGGCTGAAGGGGAGAAGACAGCATATTCGAAAGGTATTCTGATTTCCTTATCCGACAAAGCTTTCCGCATTAACTGTTCAAGAGTGTCCTTCTGTACTCTTTCGGCGATCGGTTTTGGTTTTATCTCCGATTCCACGGTAAGTTTCTGCAGTATTTCTTTCAGTTTCCTGGTCTTTTCGGTTAGCTTCTTTACCCTGTCTAACATTTCGGGAGGAGAAGCTCCGGGCGGGGGAGGCATGCGGTGCATTAAAACCTCGCCTGAACTCGAAAAAATCATAGCCGGACTTCCTTTCATTTGGGGATCAACATCATATGCAAACACAGGATCGGGCATCTCCTCGGCCTGGAGTGTCATGATTGAATCGATCTTGTTCAGCTGGCTGTCATTCCATTCGAATTGCATGGTAGTATACAGCGGATTTACATTCACGGTGACCTGCTGAACCTGCCTCATCAGACTGTCGACGGCTTTCTGCCTATTGCTGGTGATCTTTGCGAATGCCTTCCCGAGTCTCATCCTTTTCTGTGCAGGTTCCGGAGGGGGAGCATTATCGTCCGGTACGTCGCGCAGGATATCCCTGATGCTGTCGTTGATACTGGTTCTGGCCAGAAGATGAACAGTTTCCCTGGTCTCCAGTTTGCTCACAACAACTCCCATGGCATCGTTCACGCCGCGGTTGAACTGGGCTTCTTTGACCTCAATGGCATTCTGTATCCAGAAAAACTGAACCACTATGATACCCGTCATAGAAAGACAGATCAGAACGATAAGAGTGTACAACATCCGCTTGTTCATGATACAAAAGTATATAAGAAGTTCTTGCCTTTCTTAAGATTAACGTTTCATTAACCAAGTTTAACGCTTCCTTAACATATCAGCGGTTACGATTGGCCTACATTTGTACAAAAATAAAACCCTATGAAAATCAATCAGTTTTACAACCGGGCCTTCATTCTGAGTTTTGCAGCAGGAGCGATTGCAGTCTGCGGCATAGTTACACCCGCCAGGGCACAGACACCCCAGACAAGCCCATCCGCAGTCAAAAAAGAATGTAAAATGACCGTGATTGCAACATCCGATTCAATTGGAAAGGACGGTAAATACAAAGTCCGTATCATTCAGGATAAGGACGGCCAGATCACAGAGTCCGACACTTTGATTCCCGGCATGGGAGGAGTGGTTTATGGTCATGAGATGCGCGTGCCACGGGAATTCGATCGTGAGATTTTTAACGAATGCATGCCTGGTCCCCAGGGTTTTGCCATACCGAACAGGGGAGAATCGCTGAACGATGTGTTGGGCGACATTCCGATGAGCAGGGTAAAGTCATACAAGGTCATTGATAAAAAAGGCGGGAAACGCATTATCATCGATATTCAGGATGCTCCCCTCGGAAGCGATCACCCTAATGTGATCTGCATAAAGACTCCGGACCATCCGCAAAGATAGTTTTTGTTAGTTGTGTGGAAAGACTGCCATTGGGATTTGGCGGTCTTTTTCATGCCCGGGCATGAAAAAACCGGACCTGTGAGGCCCGGCTTTTTTCGCGTTTTGTTTAGTACCTCTTTCTGGGAGTGTAGTGAGTATGTAGTAATTCATGGGATTTATGACCCAGAGGTTGTCCAAGGAAATCTTTGTAGATTAGTTGTACTTCAGGGTTCTCGTGAGATTTGCGCAGGGCCATCCCCATATCTTCTTCATAAATAGCCTGTTTACGTTTTGTGCGGATTTCTAAGTTTGTGGGAATAGGCTGTCCGCCGCCTCCAAGGCATCCTCCGGGGCAAGCCATGATCTCGATAAAGTGATAACTTGCTTTACCGTCTTTCACGTCCTGCATTACCTTCTTGGCATGGGCGAGGCCGTTTGCAACAACGCATTTCAGCTCCACGCCTTCAAGGAATTTCCACTCGGGTTTTACTTTTTCAATTTTCAGGGAAGCTTCCCTCACTTCGCCTTCGGTACCGCGAACCGGTGTGATGTTGAGTCCTTCGAACGGGATCTCGCGTCCGGTCACTACTTCGTATACCGTGCGGATGGCAGCTTCCATAACCCCACCCGTGGATCCGAAGATCACGGCAGCTCCTGTTGATGAGCCCATCAGGCTGTCGAAATGTTCTTCGGGCAGGGATTCGAAGTCGAGACCTGCCTGCTTGATCATGATACCCAGTTCGCGGGTGGTGAGAACGTAATCAACATCCTTGTAGCCGCTCGAACGCATTTCGGGGCGGTTGGCCTCGAATTTTTTTGCCGTGCAGGGCATTACAGAAACGGAGACCACATTTTTAGCATCCAGTTTGCGTTTCTGGCAGTAGTATGTCTTGACCAGGGCTCCGAACATCTGCTGGGGTGATTTGCAGGTTGAGAGGTTTCCAAGTAATTCGGGGAAGGTATGTTCGATGAATTTGATCCAGCCGGGTGAACAGGAGGTAGCCATAGGCAGAACGACCTTTGGGTCCTTATCAACCAGGGCTCCCTTGAGCCTGCTCAGCAGTTCATGGCCTTCTTCGATAATGGTAAGGTCGGCGGTGAAATCGGTATCGAGCACGGCGTTGAAGCCAAGACGTTTCAGGGCAGAAACCATTTTACCGGTGACGATTTTTCCCGGGGGCATTCCGAGGGCTTCGCCCAGGGCAATACGAACGGCAGGGGCAGTCTGCACCACCACATGCTTGTTCGGATCATAGATTGCATCCCATACCTGGTCTATGTAGTTCTTTTCGATGAGTGCGCCGGTCGGGCAGCGGTTCACACATTGTCCGCAGTTAGTACAAACCACTTCAAACAAGGGGTGTTCAAAGAAAGTTGATATTTTCATGCGATTTCCGCGGTAAGCAACGCCAAGCGCGCTTACGCCCTGGAGTTCTTCGCATGTCCTCACACAACGCTGGCATCGGATACAACGGCTGTCGTCCTTGATGATGGCCGTGTTAAACATGTCGATGGTGTATTTCTGGTCAGGCACCAGGTCGAGGAACATATGGTCGCCGGTAAGCATCTGAGATGCCAGGCCCTGCAGTTCACAATTCCCGTTTTTATAGCATTTGGTGCAGTCTGCATGATGTTCCGAGAGAAGCAGCTCCACGATATGTTTACGTGCAAGCCTTACCTTCATGCTGTTGGTATGGATTACCATGCCTTCCGACACAGGTGTGGCACATGAGGCAGGAAGTGATCTCACTTTTTCCTGTTCCACCACGCAAACGCGGCAGTTTCCGGCCACGCAGAGGTCTTCGTGATAACAAAGCGTGGGAATGTGGATGTTCAGCTCACGGGCGGCTTCGAGTATTGTCTTTCCTTCGTCAACGCTTACCTGGATTCCGTCGATCGTTAGGTTGATCTGGTTCTTTATGTCTGTCTGATCGTTTTTCATAGGGTCATCTTCCTTTAGTAAATCATTTCTTCTTTGAAGTTATAGACAATGGATGAGAATGAGTTTGCCACTGACTGGCCGAGGCCGCATTTTGCCGTGAGTTTCATGCTTTCCGAGAGTTTCATCAGCTGGTCGAGATAGTGCGATTGTTTATCGCCTTTTTTTACAGCCTGTATGCCTTTGCGAAGCTGCTGGCAGCCCACGCGGCAGGGAGTGCACTGGCCGCAGGATTCTTCTTCAAAGAAATCCAGATAATTATGGAGCACATGGTACATTGAGCGGGAGCTGTTGAAAAGCATCATGGAACCTCCGGTAGGGACTCCCTCGAAACCGATCACGGTATCCTTGAATTTTTTACGTGGTACACAGAAGCCCGAAGCGCCTCCAACCTGAACGGCTTTGGTGTCGCCGTCGCCGAACTCATCAACGAAGCGGTCGAGGGGCATGCCCAGCTCGAGTTCGTAAATGCCCGGAATAGGGGTGTCGCCGGAAACGGAAAATACTTTCGAACCCCTGGAGTCTGTAGTTCCGAGGAGTTTGAACTGCACGGCTCCAAGCCGCATGATCATCATCACGTTTACAAAAGTTTCAACGTTGTTGATCACGGTAGGTTTGCCAAGGTAACCCGAGGTAGTAGGATAGGGGGGTTTGTTCCTGGGTTCACCGCGCATGCCTTCCATCGATTCAAATAAAGCGCTTTCTTCACCGCAGATATATGCGCCACTGCCAAGCTTGATCTCGATAGGGAAATCGAGACCGATACTTTTGGCATGCTCGTTATATCCGTCAAGTTCTTTCATCAGTTCGGGCAGCATGAATTTGTATTCACCCCTGAGGTAGATAAATCCCCTTTGGGCACCGATTACTTTTCCGCAGATAGCCATACCCGAAAATACCTTGCGCGGAACGCGTGTCAGAATCTCACGGTCTTTGAACGTGCCGGGTTCGCCTTCGTCGGCATTGCAGATCACATATTTTTCTTCACTGGGCGACTGGGCGGTAAGTCTCCATTTCATGGCGGTCGGAAAACCGGCACCACCTCTTCCGCGGAGACCCGATTCAAGAATATCCTCAAGAATCTCCTCATTTGGACGTTTCATGGTTTCGCTTAGAACCTTATATTTAACATTGGAATATTCACCAAAAATAAGGTCAACTCGTTTTAGTTTGGTATCAGACATTGTTAATCTCCTTATGTTAAATTATAAATTCATGTACTCGTGTAAAATGTCATGAACCCTTTCCGGGGTAAGCCCTGAATACGGCTTTTCGTTGATCAGCATAGCCGGGCCTTCATGACACCAGCCAAGGCAGTTTGTTTCGAGCAGGGTGAATTTTTTGTTCGGGGTAGTTTCACCGGTTTTGATTTTGAGCATGTCTTCGATGGTCTGGATGATCCGCCTCTTGCCATGCATGTCGCAGGTGATGGTTTTGCACACCCTGATCACGTATTTGCCCCTGGGCACGGTATCAAGAAATGCATAAAAAGTAGCCGTTCCGTAGACCTGGGCGGCAGAAAGGTCAAGTTCCCTGGCGATCTCGGTCATGTCGAGGTCTGAGATGAAATTATTCCGCTCGACCACTCCCTGCAGAATAGGCATCAGGCTGGTACGGCCTCTGCCGTAACGCTCGACCAGTTCGGTAATGTAATTGTTGTTTGCAGTCATTGTGTTGAAATTTAATACGTTATCTTGAAAATTCCTTTTTCGTGCTGTTTCCGTGACAAAGGTACACTATTCTTTTGTTAATTAAATAACAATGAAAATAATTTTTTATTAACCAATCAAAATTGATCAAAATCCTATCTTTGAAATCCCTAACCCCCAATCCCCATGCGCTACTTCATCAAGCTCGCCTACGACGGAACCGCCTACCACGGCTGGCAGGCACAGAAGAATGCCATCAGCATACAAAAAGTATTAACCGATGCCCTGGCGATGATGCTCAGGGAGGATGTGAGCCTTACAGGTTGCGGGCGCACCGATACGGGGGTACATGCACGGGAGTATTTTGCGCATATGGATTCGGAGAAAGAGCTCAGCAGGGAGCAGGTGGGGAAACTGGTTTTCAACCTGAATTCCTATCTGGGGAAGGATATTGCGGTATATGATATTTTTTGTGTGAAGGCGGATGTACATGCCCGCTTCAGCGCCATCCAGCGCACATACAGATATTATATAAACCTGACCAAGGACCCGTTTTCAGTCAACCGCTCTTATTATCATAACGGTTCATTCGATACCGGGATGATGAACCGGGGGGCTGAACTCATCATGAAATATTCTGATTTTACATCATTTTCGAAAGTCGATTCCGACACCAAAACAAAGATATGCAAGATCACCGCGGCCCATTGGGAGAGAAACGGCGACCTGCTTGTGTTTACCATATCGGCCAACCGTTTCCTTCGCAACATGGTGAGAGCGATAGTAGGAACGCTGCTTGACCTGGGTTCAGGAAAAATGTCGTTACGCGAACTCAAATTGGTGATCGAAGCGAAGAACCGTTCCGACGCCGGCGACTCGGTACCGGCTTGCGGGCTTTTTCTCGAGAAAGTGGAGTACAAAGATCTGATGTCTGATATCAGATAACTGATGGCAGATAATACGGAATAACCCTTCCTGAAGCCATTGAACTTTTACAGGAAAGCGGTTATAGTAAATCGGAACTGGCGGCTGAATTTTTCCAGGAAATCAGTTCGTCGAGCTTTGTTCTTCTCATGCCTGTATTTTCGTACAAATATACACTTTGTCAAACGACTTTCTGTGGTTTCGTACATTTTTACAAACGACTTTTTGTAATTACTGCCCCAAACTAACCATCGACGGCGCTTCGGGATTATAATCGGTGAACTTCAGGCTGGGTGTTTCGCCGGCGAAGATCGACATAAAATAGCCGTTTCCGTTGGGGTAGGGGTAGACGTAAGCGCTGACGAGGAAAGTGGGGAAGATGAGGTTGTCGTTCTTGATGAGCAGCCCCAGCCCGAAACCTGTGAACACCCGGTTGAGGAACAGGTTCGAATTGCGGGCGGCGCTGATCCCTGCCGTAATGGATGCTGTGAACCCGAAACGGAATCCGAAGAAATACCAGGGGGGATAACAGGTGGTAATGAAATAGACGCTCAGGCTTTGTGCTCCCCTGTATAGTGTGTCGGTGGGCACCTTGTCGATCCTCATATCGCGGTTCAGAAACGAAACATCGAGGTTATTGGTTCTCTGCAGAAATCCAACCCGGTATGTAGTGAGTACAAAACTTCTGAATTTAAACCGTTTATCGGGGGTGGAATACAGGTACGACATAAAGTTCAGTTTGGCTACCACGGCCGCATCTTCGAGCCTGCCCGCATTATTATAGATACCAACATCGAGCATCCCCTTGAGGTAGCCGAATTTTTTTATGAAATCTCCCTTGTAGTATGAAAATCCTACATACATACGGCGGTAGAAGGTAGTCCATTCCGGACCGGCGGTAAGGGTAACGAGCCAGCCATAGGGGAAGTTCTCTGTTTTTCCGAAGTTCAGGAAGTAATCGATGAGGTAGTAGTTGTTCCTTGAAAAAGACACGCTGCCGAGCATCCGCGCATTGTCATAATACCCCCTGTTCGTATCCCTGGCAATCGAAGGCCTTTGTCCGAAGGTCTGATACTGCACCAGTCCGCTCACTTCGAACCGGGTTGGGATTTTATAATCCGAAATAAGATAAGCCCTGCCCAGCCAGGCCGATCCCTGCTGGCATTTGTAATAGAACCGTTGAGCGGTGGTTTCGGAGTACATGGTTTGTGAGACGCCATAATTGATGCCGCCCGCGAATTTCGTGCGGTTGGTTAAAAACGGTCTGGCGAAAGCAGTGGAAAAATAAATCTGCCCGAAGTCATCCTGCATATAGCTCAGCTCAGCATTGATGAAGCTTCCCATGATATTTGAATAGGAATACGAGAAGCCGTCGAATCGTGTAAAAGGCATACGGTTCAAAGCACTGGAAACCCTGATTGAAAGCCTGTCGCCCAGTCCCAGGAAGTTGGCATCATAAATATTCACCACGGCTCTGCTTAGAGTAATCACGGGCAGGCCTCCGCCAATCGACCATTCGTCCTGGGTTATCACAACGACATCCGCCGAGTCGGATCCACCCACGGGGACCACAATAACCCTGGCGTCATTGATAAAGGCCAGGTCCTTCAGCACCCTTGCCTGGTCGGCAAGCACATAAGGGTCTATTTCCTGCCCCTCCCTGATCAGCATCATCTTTTTAAGTACAAAGGGCGCTGTTTGTATATGGAACCAGTCGAGGGCCCTGATCACACCCGAGGCTGCAACTCTTGAGGTATCCATGACAGAAGGCCCGAAAGGGTCTAATGAAATAATTCGTATACTGCGGATGACTTTTCCCTTGTATTGCTCGTAAGGGTTTTCACTCTTCATGAACTGTACCGAATCGGGCAGGGAATTCTGCAATGGGGCTTTGAAGCCCAGATCCCACAGAAATTTCCCTATCCTGTTCCGCTTCAGTTTCAGGCCCAGGCTGTCGTAGAAAACCTGTGACTTCTGAACGTCCTCACGCTTGTAAAACACCGTGGTACGCGGTTTGAGCGGATCCGACGGATTTTCAACAGCCTGGGACACAGCCATCCGGCCGCAGGCCATAAAAATAGCAAGAAACAGGCAAAATTTTAAAGATTCGCCTGATGATGCATTGTTTCTGAAGAAACCCATCGGCCTTTTTTCAGTGTTTTTTATTTCTTCTGCAAAAACCCATCGAACCAGGGTTTGGCGTGGATTACTGAATAAACATAAGTTGCCCGGTGATCGGCTTTTGCCCCGGCAGAGATTGCATGGGTATCTCCGCTTCCCATGAGATGATGAAAACCTTCGGCAAGTTTTGCCACATACACCGGAACCACTTCATCCGATTCCCCGTAATAATTGTTCAGGGGAGTGTGGCAGCGCCAGCGGTAAGCATCAGACTTCTCGACGATCTGCCAGAAGTTGGAACTTCCGATATTTCCGGTTTCCATAAACGAAGGTTGTAACATGTTCTGCACTTTATCGCCGGTGATTTTTCTGAATTCGGTCCAGCTGATCTTCCAGTCATAGAAATCCTTTGCGGTCTGGTAATATTGAGGGCGGATGGCCGTTGCCGCGAAACCTGGCATCTGGCAGTAATATTCCAGCGCAAAAAGATAATTCGAAAAGCAGGCAGGGATATAGACCGCATCGATGGGCTGGTAGTTGTTGACCCAGCGGTCTGTAGTACCGAAGGCATCGACGGGGGCGCTTGCTGTCGAGGCCGCAGTTACAGGAATATTCATTTCTTCGAGTTTGCGCAGAAAGGTCATGTTGGTCCATCCTCCCTGCGACCATCCGTGAAGGAACAATGAGCCTGGTTTGATCTTCAGGGCCGCGAGAACGTCCTTTGCGGCATAAAGCAT
Organism: uncultured Bacteroidales bacterium; assembly: GCA_903916595.1. Classification (GTDB taxonomy): domain Bacteria; phylum Bacteroidota; class Bacteroidia; order Bacteroidales; family FEN-979; genus CAIRDP01. The sequence goes on from CAIWXI010000083.1 coordinate 17,129, forward strand.
ATCAAGGCAGGCTTGCTCTGAACTGTATCTTACCAGGTAGGAGTTGGGCATGCCGGAAACCCCTAAACCGAAATAATCGGCCCCGATCACGATATATCCCTGGGAGGCAAACTGGGCGATCATAAGCCTGGTCTCCATCGATTTATCCGGGTTTGAAGGGCACTCATCTTTTCCGAACACGGTTCCGTGCTGGTACGATACCATAGGCATGGAGTCTTTGCCGTTATCGGGGATGGCTACCAGACCTGAAGTAAGCGTGCGTTTGTTATCAAACTCAGGGATCACCGAATTATAGTATACCCGGTAGAGTTTTACGGGATATTTCGGGGTGCTGAACTGTCCTTTGAAGTCGGCAAAGGTCATCAAACCTCCGGCCAGAAACTCTTCCAGCTCTTTGTTGAAGATGCTGTACATCTTGTTTAAATCGTAGGTTCCCAGGTACTGGTATTCGGTGCCGCTGGGAACTTTGGTAAAGGGGTTCGTGGTTTGAGCCTGCAGTAAGGATGCTGCGCACAAACAAAGCAACAGGATAAAAGTGGTTTTTTTCATGGTTTTCATTATATCTGATTTGTAAAATTAATGTATATCTGTTAACACAATAAAAAATCTGCCCCGTTTGAGGTCGGAGTTTGAGTTTTTTCCAGTTTGTTGAAAACTTTTCACGATTTCTGTATTACCTTTGCAACATTAACGGATTAATAAGAAACACTTAATCCGTAAAAAAAATGAAACCATTTCAAAAGTTATTCCTGTTTTTTCTGCTGATCATGCCGATGATCGGCCTGGCGGAGTTAAAAGAAATCCCTTTTACACTTGACGACCGGGACCGGATCATCCGCACTGAGCAAAAAGTGGAAGCTCTGGATGCAAAAATCGATTCAAAAGTCAATGCTCTGGATGCAAAAATCGATTCAAAAGTTGACGGACTCCGTTCGGAGATGAATGCCCGCTTCGACCAGCTCTTCAACTTTCTGTGGGCGATCATCGGAATATTTACCACGATGATGGTGAGTGTATTCGGCTTTGCTTTCTGGGACCGGAGGCTTGCTCTGACCTGATCCCACTTTATTCAAGGAACTTCACAACACCCGTATGCATATCATACAATGCGCCAACGATCGTGATATCGCCCTTGTTAGCCATCTCTTTCAGGATAGGGCTTCGGGCTTTGATCTCGTTAATGGCCACAAACACGTTGTTAAGGCAGACCAGGTCGATGAAATCGTGGTTTTTATATGACTTGTCCCCAGCGTAACTGGCCGATTTTTCGATGGCAGGTTTTATTTTTGTCAGCAATTCCGTGATGTTTCCCAACTTCACCTTTTTAATGGCCGACTTTACCGCCCCGCAGTCTCCATGCCCCAGCACCAGGATCAATTTCGCCCCCGACACCTTGCAGGCGTATTCCATGCTGCCAAGAATATCGTCATTAATAACGTTGCCGGCAACCCTGACCACAAACAGGTCCCCGATGGATTCGTCAAAAACTGTCTCAGGCGGGATACGGCTATCCATGCAGGAAAGGATCACGGCCAGGGGATACTGGACCCCGGAATTCTCTCTGACTTTTGCGGGCAGATCTCTGGTTATCAATTTGTTGCTTGTAAAGCGTTTGTTGCCTTGCTTAAACCGGCTGATCACATCTTCGGCGGTGAATTTTGACTGGTCTTCGGCAGTGCGGACAAGCTCAGCCTGTTTTACCTCGGCTGTATCGGCAACTATCGCATCTGCTTTGTTATCAGTGATGCTTGTGCAGGAGCCTAGACTAAAGGCCAATGCTATTACCGGGATGATCCATGTTTTGTTCATATACTGTTTAATTTAGAGAAATCGTTGAGTTTGTCCCCCATACCAGGGGTGAAGCGGCGCCGGCGGTATTCCACAGGCATTCCCTGACGGTGATTTTTTTTGAAGCGCCGTCAATGACGATGACCTGGAACGACAGCTTGGTTTCATCGCCTATGCCGTCGGGTGCTTCGGACCCGGAGATCATGCCTTTCGTGGGCGAATCAACCCTAAAAACGGGTAGGCTGATCGTATTGTCTGGACCTGTATATGTGTAGAACTCGTTGTAATTTTCATTCCCGTGAAAGTAGGCTTTGATGTTTTTGTGCGCCTGAAGGAAGGCCACGAAATTGCGCTGTTCTATAGTTGAAAGAACCTTATAGTTTGCCCCGTCTTTGCATACTTCGGCCACCACATTCTCGAACTTGTCGGTTGCATTGATGCCATGGTTGCCGTTGGGGTTTGTAAGATGTTTTGCTTCAACATCGGGCTGATCATGGGTGAACAGTAGCACCGGCGTGGTTGAGCTCACTTTCGAGAGGTCGCTTTCCATCCAGATCCTGGCAACGGAATCGGGCCACATGTTGATGAACATGCAGTGAACGCCTACGATTTCTCTTGAGTAGTTTATTTTATCCGTAGTATAATTGTAGGTTGAATTCGTTAAGGGATTTGCCGGAGCAAGCATCATATTGTAAATGTTCACCATCGCATCAGGATCGGTAAGCGGATTCATCGGGTCCCAGTTGCCGATGGCATTGGTTACATCATGGTTGCCCGGGGTAAGCCATAACCCGGTGTTCTGCTTGGCTGCGTTTTTCAGGGTGATGCCATTGATGAATTCTTCATTGAACTGCCCCCATGAACGTGTTGCGGATTGAACCGAAGGCGGGCCGACTGCCTGTTTGGTGGTGATGTCGCCTGTGATGATGAGTTCATCGATTGCCCCGACCAGTTTGCCGGCATTCAAGCCACCGTCGTTGGGGAAAGTGAATGCTGGCACGCGGTTGATCTGTTTTACAAACTCATGGTTCACGACATCTGCATGAACCATTGCCCCCCTGAACATCCGGTCCTGTCCGTAATGAATGTCGGAAGTAAACACGATCTGGGCAACAGTCTGGCTTGCAGGGGTAGAGGGAGTTTCATCCTTTTTGCATGAGTAAACGGCAAGCAGGAGGAATGCAAAAACGAGTGATCTTTTCAGGTTTGATCTCATTCTCTTTGGTATAACATTTTAATTTACAGGAATCGTTAGTATTGGTGAGCCTTTCTTGTCATCGGTATCATTAAGGGAGCTTAACAACAGCAGAAAAGAAAATGCCCGTTTCGAAGTAAAATCTCCTTTGTCAATATAAAACCAATACCCGTTATACCGTATCGAGAAAAAAGCATTCTTTGGTATACCCGTGCAGCTGTGGATTTTAATAAACGGCTGAAGCTGGGTTCCGTCCGGTCCCTTAAGTTCATTTGCAGGGAAAGCCTGGTTTGAAGTAAGATGTTCCTGGGGGACTTCCACTGTGGATGCAACATCGGTAAGAATTTCGAGAAAAGAGCGGGTTTTCATGACAATCTCAAAGCTATCGGCTCTGTGCGAACCGTAGGCAATCTTGTAAGAAGATGCAATATCAGGGATGCCAAGGCTTTTTCTGATCCTGGAAATATCGTTGGCCAGGCTGCTATCAGCAATATCCTTCATAAAAAACTCGATAACCCCATCTTTGCTCTTATCCTGACTAACCCAGAATCCATAGGAGTTCTGGATTTTCTTCAGGCAGTCAAGCAGCGGATAAAATTCAGGAGAGGCTTCACGTTTTCTCATGCTCCCGCTGTAACTGTTATTGATCTCGTTTATCGAGCTTATCATAAGCCTGAAGATCATATCTATCGGATAGCCGGCATAAACCAGGCCCATCACGGTCGACGGGCCGATGGGATTCATCAGGCTCATGGCAAATTTATTCCCCTGCAGAGGGGAATAGCTTACGGTAGGCTTGTCGGAAAAACTGGCCCCGCCTCCGATAGAAGGCATAAGACCGATTCCGTTCTGCTCCCATATGCCTCCCGCGCTAAACTCACCCTTTGTCTCGTAAGAGTTGATGATTGATGCAATGTCGAGAAAAACCGGTGCATCGGCATAGCGGAGCTTCACAATGTTAAGCAGCATCTGGTTTTTCCACGAATCGGAAATTGCGTTAATATATCCGGTACGGTCGCGGACCATATTGCCCGGGCCGGCGCTGCGGCAGGATGAAAGTGCAATGACCAGCAGTGCGGTCGCAATAAAGGGCATGATCGAAGAGATTCTTGTTTTCATGGATTGTGTTATTGAAAAGTAAGCCTGGTTTGCCGGGTACTTTACACGATTCTGTAGACTGTTTTATTTTTATCACCCGACCTGATAAAATAATTCATGTCAACGCCTTTTTTAATGTCGCGGCTTGCAGTTGCCGATGATATGTGTTTGAAAACATTCATGTAATCTTTTCTGCTGAATTCTTGATTGCACTGCCTTGCAAAGTATTCAACACGGTCAGTATCGTTAAAAATTCTATTATTAACATCCAGTAATTCCGCTAAAGAACTTTCAATAACATGAAGCATATACCCGATAAATTCCGTTGATTCACCCTTTTTATCACAGCTTGATAATACATTGTAATAGTCTTCCTGTGACTGGCTGATCAAGGTTTCGAAAGGTAAGAATTCAAAAACAGGATACTCTTTTAATAAAATAACAGTTTGCCAAAGCCTTCCCATTCTCCCGTTCCCATCAAGAAAAGGATGAATGAATTCCGTCTCATAATGAAAAACACAACTCTTAATCAGGGCCGATTCATCTTTGATCTTCAAATAGCTGAACAAATCCTGCATCAGGGTTGGAATATTTTTCGCCGGAGGAGCAAGGTGAGCCACTCTTGATCCCTGGAAAATACCTGCTTCCTGGTTTCTGTATTTTCCAGGATTGTCAATTAATCCATGCATCAACAGTTTGTGAGCTGCCAGAAATGATTTTGATGAACAAGAGTCAAAAATCGTTAGTTTATTATATACTTCAATGGCATTGCGAACTTCGAGAATATCCTTTTTTGGCCCGATTACTCTTTTTTTCTCAAGCAAGGCCGTAACCTGTTCCTGAGTAAGGGTGTTCCCTTCAATTTTAAGTGAAGAATGAATCGTTTTTATTTTATTCTGCTTCCTTAACTGAGGCGAGGGTTTGTTGAAAAAATGGGCTTTAATCTCACCAACTTTCTCTGATATTGAGGAGATCTGTTTTATAATTAATGGGGTGATGCTATAGGGAGGCTTCATTGATACTATCATTTGATACTATCAAAAGTACGAATAAAATAATTCATGGCAGCACTTTTTTTTCAGGACGAATCAGGGTGGCAAATAACAAAAGTGATGATTAATTACTGATGATGATTTTACGGATGACTCTGCAGTCGCTGCTGGTAAATACGATGGTATAGACACCCGGGGGAGTTGAGATGAGCTCGATCGGTTCTGTGGCTGTGCCAATCACCCTGATGTCGTTCTTCTGGTAAATCATCGCTCCAAGTTCATTATAGATTGCTATGCTGAAAAAAGCCGCGGTTGGCCAGCTGATGGCAGCAGTAAATCGCCCGTTGTTAGGCACTGGGTAGATGTTGAAGCTGCCATAATTTTTTTCGCCTATGCCCACACCCTGGATGTAAAGATGGTTTGACGTATCGGATGCACATCCCTGCAGTGTAACCATTGTCCAGTACCAGCCTGGCTGGCTGGCCGGAACGGTATAGGTTCGACCGGTTGCCCCGCTTACGGCAGCCCCGTCATGATACCACTGGTTGCCGTTGGCCGCGCTGGAAGTGAGCACATACCCGTTGGCTGTGATCACAGGTGTGGGCGGGATTGGATTGACGGTTACCGCAAGGGCCGGGGAAGAGGTTCCCTGTCCGCAGGCATTGGACCCCGCAACGGTGATATTTCCCGAAGCTGATCCGAAGTTAACGATAATAGAGTTGGTTCCACCACCGCTTGCAATACTGGCGCCAGCTGGCAGATTCCATATATATGCCGTGGCATTGGTGACAGGAGCTACAGAATAAGCGACATCCTGGGTTCCGGCGCAAACAGTGGCTGTTCCGGTAATGGCGCCAGCAGGGCCAGGAAGATACATCACGGTGACGTTAAGCTGGGCAGGCGCTGCTGCGGTACATCCTGATGGATTCGTGTAATTTACTGCAATCCACTGAGGCCCGGAACCGGTCCAGTAAACGTCGGCCTGGGCCGTTCCCTGCCCTGCAGCGATGGTTCCCCCGGGGGAAGTAGTCCAGATATAGTTACCATTGCCATATTGGGTCCAATAAGAGATATACCCCGAACCAGGACAAATATTACTTGTCTGGCCGGTGATTGTCGGAACAGGCAAGGGGTTCACGGTGATGGTGAAGGACTTCGAAGGACCTGCACAAGCGGCCGAACCGTTGGTGAAGGTTGGTGTAACGACAATGGTAGCAACTACAGGAACGGTCCCGGGATTGATTGCCGTGAAGGACGGGATGTTACCGGTTCCTGAAGCAGGCAGTCCAATGGAAGGAGCCGAATTTGTCCAGGCATAGGTTGTTGTCCCTCCACTGTTGACCGTGCTGAAGACCACCGTGGTGGTGCTTGTATTATGACAGAGTACCTGGCTGGAAGGCTGGTTTACCTGTCCTGTCGGATTGACGGTAATGGTGAAGGTCTTAGTCGGGCCTGCACATCCAATAGCTCCGTTTGTAAAGGTAGGGGTAACGGTAAAGGTCACCGTTACAGGCGAAGTTCCAGTATTGATGGCATTGAAGGAGATGTTACCCGTTCCTGATGGAGGAAGTCCGATTCCAGGATTATTGTTGGTCCATGCATAGGTGGTTGTCCCCCCGGTATTGACCGTGCCAAAGACTACCGAAGTGGCAGCCCCGTTGCAGACGACCTGGTTCGCAGGCTGGTTCACCTGTCCCGTCGGGTTCACGGTGATGGTGAAGGTCTTTGTCGGACCTGCACAACCCACGGATCCGTTAGTAAAGGTCGGCGTAACGACAATCGTGGCAATCACAGGCACTGTGCCTGCATTGATTGCCGTAAAGGAAGCAATGCTGCCGGTTCCCGAGGCTGCCAGGCCGATGCCCGGTGTGTCGTTGGTCCAGGCGTAGGTTGTGGTTCCCCCGGTGTTGGTTGTCCCGAAAGTCACCGCTGCCGTAGCCGAGGCGTTGCATAACACCTGGTTTGCAGGCTGGTTGATCTGCCCGGTCGGATTGACGGTGATAGTGAAGGTCTTCGTGGAACCTGCACAGCCTACTGAACCGTTCGTAAACGTGGGTGTTACAACAATGGTAGCAATCACCGGCGCTGTGCCTGTATTCACTGCCGTGAACGAAGCAATATTGCCAGTTCCTGAAGCAGCCAGACCGATGCTGGTGGTCGTATTGGTCCATGCATAGGTGGTGGTGCCCCCGGTATTTGTTGTGCCAAAGGTCACCGCGGTCGTGGCCGTGTTGTTGCACACGACCTGGCTCGCTGGCTGGTCCACCTGTCCTGTCGGGTTCACGGTGATGGTGAAGGTCTTTGTCGGACCTGCACAACCCACGGCACCATTAGTAAAGGTAGGTGTAACAACAATCGTTGCAATCACGGGGGCGGTTCCTGTATTCACTGCAGTAAACGAGGCGATGTTGCCTGTTCCTGAAGCTGCAAGACCAATGCTGGTAGTGGTATTGGTCCATGCATAGGTGGTCGTTCCGCCGGTATTTGTTGTGCCAAAGGTCACTGCTGCTGTAGCTGTGGTGTTACATACGACCTGGTCGGCCGGCTGGTTCACTTGTCCGGTCGGGTTCACCGTGATGGTGAAGGTCTTTGTGGGACCAGCACAACCAGCAGAACCGTTAGTGAAGGTCGGTGTAACCACGATCGTGGCAACAACCGGTGAGGTTCCAGTATTCACTGCAGTAAACGAGGCAATGTTCCCGGTACCTGATGCCAGGAGCCCAATACCCGGGGTGTCGTTGGTCCATGCATAGGTAGTAGTCCCGCCCGTGCTGGTGGTTCCAAACACTACGGTCGTGGTGCTGGTATTGTTGCACACGACCTGG
>CAIWXI010000084.1 GCA_903916595.1 uncultured Bacteroidales bacterium
CGACTGGCATTTGTGTCAGAGATAATAATACCAACTGGACCATTTCGGGAAACAGTTTTTATGAATCGGCATCCTTTGCAGCCACGGGAGCGACATCCTATTATTTCATTATTTACCTGGAATCGGGAAGCGGACATACGGTCTCATCAAATTATATCGGGGGGAGCGCTCCGGCCTGTTCAGGCACATGGACAAAAACCGGGAACTTTGCGCATGAATTCATGGGCATCTGTATCAATTCACCTTCTACCGGAACTGCCTGCGAGATACAGGGAAATATCATAAGGAATATCAGCTGGACAAGTGGTTCCAGCAGCTTTACCGGGATGAAGGTTGCAGGATCCATTGGGGCGAACATCGGGACAACTACCCCGAATGTGATCGGTGCAGCTACAGGCAATGGTTCTGTTACGTATACTTTAAACACTGCTTACAGCGATCAGACGTGTTATGGGATAACCACAACTTCCACAGGAACAGTGATTATACAAAACAACACGGTGGGAGCCATCACCACAAACAATTCAAATACCGGGTATCCTGTCAATTTTTACGGGATTCACAGTTCAGGAACCGGAGGCAGACTTATCAACACCAACACGATCGGCAGTACCGAAGCCAGTACCAGCAACAGCATTAACGCTGCTTCAGCTTCCACTGCTGCTATACAAAATGTAAACGGAATATACAGCGCCGGAAGCGGAATCGTTTCGATCAGCGGGAATACGATCTCGAAACTTACCAATGGTACAACCAATACAGATGTTGGGGCCGCCGGACTGGTCAACGGAATTACTGCAGTTGCCGGGACCAATACCATTTCAAATAATACTGTTAACGACCTGACTATTGCCAATGCTAATTTTTACGCAACTCACAATGCATCGGTTTCGGGAATTGCACTGTACAACTTAACTGCTGTCGTCCAGAACATTTCGGGCAACACCATTTACAATTTGTCGAATACCTATGTTTCATTCACAGGTTATGTCATTGGATTGTATTATAACGGTTCCGCTACGGCCAGTATGGTTTCAGAGAACTTCATACACAACCTGTCGGTTACCGGGGCAAGCAGCACGGCTGCATACATTCACGGTATCAAAATGATGGCCGGCTCTACTACCTATGCCAACAACATCATCAGTCTGGGGGGTAATACAAAAACCACGATTTACGGGATTTTCGAAATGGGTTCGGCTTCAACCAACAATAATCTGTATTTTAATACTGTATATATCGGTGGGACTCTTGCCTCAGGCAGCTCCAATAAATCCTACGCTCTCTATTCTTCATTCACTACAAATACCAGAAGTTTCACGAACAACATCTTAATCAATGCACGTTCGACGACAGGAGGATCAGATCTTCATTATGCTACCTGGTTAAATTACGCAACGAGCTCAGGTCTTACACTCGACTACAATGATTATTATGCGCCAGGCACCGGAGGAGTACTGGGCTATTACAACTTTATGAATTTGAATTCACTGCCCCTCGTTGAGGGAATGGATGCCAACAGCAAGTCAATCAATCCGTCATTTGCAAACGCAGGCGGAACATTGGCTGTTGATTATCTTCC
>CAIWXI010000085.1 GCA_903916595.1 uncultured Bacteroidales bacterium
CGAAACCGTTTTCATTATGACTCCCGTTTTATCTGAAGAACAGATGAAGGAAGCGGTAGAAAAGTATCAGAAGTTCCTCGTCAGTAAAAAGGCCGAGATCGTTCACGAGGAACATTGGGGATTGAAAAAACTCGCCTATCCTATTCAGAAGAAGAGCACGGGCTTTTATCATTTGATTGAATTCAAAGCCGAGCCCACCGTGATCAAGGAATGGGAAGTAACCTTTAAACGTGATGAACGCATCCTTCGATTTCTGACGGTCGTTCTTGACAAGCATTCTCTTGCGTACAGCGAGAAGAAACGTGCGAAATCGAGAGACAAAAAGAAAGAAAAAGAAGTTCACGAATAACCTTAAAAATCAGTAAAAATGGCTACACAACAACAAGGCGAAATAAAATATCTTACCCCGATCGCGGTAGATACCAAAAAGAAGAAATACTGCCGTTTCAAGAAAAGCGGTATCAAGTATATCGATTACAAGGATGCAGATTTTCTGCTCAAGTTTATCAATGAACAGGGAAAGATTCTGCCCCGCCGTATTACCGGCACCTCTACAAAGTACCAGAGGAAAGTGGCACAGGCCGTGAAAAGGGCACGCCACCTGTCTTTATTACCTTACGTTGCAGACATGTTAAAATAGGGAGGGAAAAACGATGGAAGTTATTTTAAAACAGGATGTTCTCAATCTGGGATACGCGAACGATAAGGTAAATGTAAAACCCGGTTACGCCCGTAATTTTTTAATTGCTAAAGGGCTTGCAATCATTGCAACCGAAACTAACAAGAAGATCCTCGCCGAGACCATGAAGCAAAGGGCTCATAAGGAACAGAAGATCTTCAAAAGCGCCGAAGACCTTGCAAAGGCATTGGGTAATGTAATAGTTAGAATTGGTGCTAAAGCTGCCGAGAGCGGAAAGATCTTCGGATCGGTGAATGCCCTCCAGGTAGCACAGGCTCTGAAAGATCAGTTTAATTTTGAAGTCGACCGTCGCCGCATCCACGTCGACCATGAGCATATCAAGGAGCTGGGTACTTACAAGGCAAAAGTTACTCTTCATAAGGATCTTCACGTCGAGATCACGTTCGAAGTATTTGCAGAGTAGCTTACCAGATGACAGATATCTGATATCCGTTATCTGATATCTGTTATCAGATATCAGATATCAGATAACAGATATGCTTTCAAACAGCCAGATAAAACACATCAATTCCCTGAAGCTCAAGAAGTACAGGGATGAATTCCAGGAATTTATTGCGGAAGGCTCAACCCTGGTCGCCGACCTGATCAATAGCAGGTTGGAGATTCGTGGGGTATATGCGCTGAACCAGTGGATCACTGCAAACACAGATCTTCTGGAGCGGAATAAGATCGCGGTATTTGAGGCTGGTCCGGCCGAAATGCAGCGGATTTCTGCACTTTCCAGTCCGGGACCTGTTCTTGCCATAGTAAAAATCCCTTCCGATGCCGGCATAGTCCTTGAAGAGACTGATGCGGATACACTTGAACAAATCGTACCAGGTATTTACAATGAATTGTCGCTGATGCTTGAAGGCATCAGTGATCCCGGAAATTTCGGGACTATACTTAGGATTGCCGACTGGTTCGGGATCAGGAATGTATTTTGTTCGGAAAACTGCGTGGAGGTATATAATCCAAAAGTCGTGCAGGCTAGCATGGGTTCAGTGGCCAGGGTGAAGGTTTTTTATACCGATACAGGCGCACTGCTCAGTAAGCTGGCCGGACGAATTCCGGTTTACGGAACATTCATGGAGGGCGAATCCATTTATTCATCCACACTGAAAAATAAAGGCATCATTATTATTGGCAGTGAGACCCGCGGAATATCATATACAGTGGCCGGCTATGTATCAAACAGGCTTTTCATACCATCATACGGATCGCTGGACTACGGCAAGGCTGAATCTTTAAATGCCGCAGTGGCCGCAGCCATTGTGATCGCTGAATTCAGGAGGCCATCCGCCATCTGAAATCTGATATCAGATATCCGCAACACAAACTGCCGCCACAGATACCCATATACTAATCACATCCCGACACTTACTAATTCTCCTTTGACTTCCCTTATTGTGTATAGTACTTTAGCCGGAAAGAAGTACTAACCAAATAAAGAAAGGCAAATATTATGTATAAGGAAACGACCGATATCTGGATGATCACACCTGTTGTAAGAGACAGGGATTACG
>CAIWXI010000086.1 GCA_903916595.1 uncultured Bacteroidales bacterium
GCACCGGCAAGTTTCTTTATTTCTTCTGCACTTCCGACCTTCAGGAATTTCCCGTCCTTGATCGCAACAGCGGCAGCTGTTGTACCTGCAGCATCAAGGGTGACGATTTTCGCATTGTAATAAATTACATCAGGTGCAGTCTGGGCCAGGGTCATTAAACCCGGCATACCGACAAATGCAACAAGCATAAGCAATACTGAAAATTTTTTCATTGTGACCTCCTTTAATTAAAAATTATGTTACAATCTGTTGTTGTTCTTTAATAAGAAATACTGCCCTTTCTTAAAAATCGGAGTAAATGATTTTCCCACCGGGCTCTCTAAAAATTCATTCATCGCCAGATAAGCGCCATACAGCTGAGGTGTCGAAGTCGGGTCTTCTGCTATAATAATTCCGCCATCAGCCAGCCTTGCAGCGCATTTATATAAAGCCGAAAGAGTGGGTTCATACATATCAACATCAATGTTTGCAAGCGAAATTTTTTCTATTGCATCCGGTAATTCATCTGAGCAGATATTCCCTTCAACAAGTTCAAAAGGGGTTCCGGCATCAGCCAGGGTATCACCGATGTATTTCATTGTCTCTTCAACACCCATTAACTTATGAGTGCCTTGCCATACAACGTCGAGACTGTTTTTAGCTTCTATGTAATTAAATCCGTCAAATGTATCGATCAGCCATGCCTTCCGCGGCGCAACCCGGCTTAACTGCGATTGCTCATTTATAAAATTGAGAGCGGTCAAAGATGATCCTCCGAGAAAGACTCCGATTTCAACAACATCACCTTCAACATTTTTCGTCAGTTCAAGGGCTTCGCACAGATTCTCATGTACAACCATAACCATGTGAGAAATACGGTCGGATTTTTCCCATGTTTTTTTAATCGCGTTGTACGCCAATCTGTTTACAAACCGGTAATCTGTTTTTGTGGAATCCTGATGCGGCATGTATTTTCCTCCATGCTCTTTGATTTTTTTCAAAACAGGCAAGGCATCTGTATCGCAAGTATAGAAAATAAAAATAAGAGAATCGGGAATCTCATCAACAGGTATTTCATCAAGTGAATAGATAATCTTTCCTATCTCCGATACATGATCAGGTAAATTGTGGCAATCGGTAAGAACATATTTCTTAAGATCAGGATATCTGATGTTTGCAATTTTTAAATTGATTGGGCTTGAAAACAGTTTTTTCGGTTGAATTCTTACAAACGGATCTTCACCGGTAGCTGCCTTTTCAACCAACTTTGACTCCTGATTTGGCCGATCATCCCGTACCAATGACATTCTTTCATCAAACTGATTTTGCATGGTTTTATTCTTTTAAAAATTCCGGATTATTCCATAATTTGCGACCGTATTTCGAACAGCTAATTTAACAATTTTTCGATCAATATTTCTTCTAATATATCCGTCACAGTATGAAAGATGTGGTGGTTGGGTGCATCACCAAATACACCTTTGACGACATTAAATGTTGGGTAAATTCTTTAGACCGTTGCGGTTTTAACGGTGATAAAGTAATGATTTGTTATAACATTGGTTATGATGTTGTTAAAGAGTTGAAAAAACGTGATTACAAAGTTCTTGGATTCATTGATAACCCTGAACAAAAAAGGCTGGAATACGATGACGTTGATTTCAATATCTGCCTTCAAAGATTTTACGATATCTGGGCCTTCTTCAATAATACCCTGAAAGATGACTACCGCTACCTCATTGCCGCTGATGTAAAAGATGTCATCTTTCAAACCAATCCTTCGGAATGGTTGGAAAGAAATATCGGGGATAAGAAAATAAACGTAGGTAGTGAATCATTACATTACAGGAATGAACCCTGGGGAAGAAAGAACCTGAAAAAATCATTTGGTAAGGCAATCTATGATATGAACTGTGACAATTTAATCTTCAATGCCGGAACTGTTGCAGGTGAGTGTAAAACCATGATTGATTTGTTTCTGAATATATATATGTTCTGTGGTCGTTCTCCGGTACATATCCCTGGTCGCAGTGATACACCCGACCAGGCTGCACTGAACGTTCTGCTGAATCTTCAGCCCTATAAAGCTATCACCAATTTTACGATGAGTGAAGACGGGTATGCTGCCCAATTGGGGACAACGGCAAATCCGGAAATAATCGAATATTTTAAACCATTCCTGGTTGAAAAGACTCCTGTCATGATTGATGATGTGGTATGCACAAGTATCGGGAAACCTTTCTGCCTGGTTCATCAGTACGACCGTGTTCCGGAATGGAAAAAAATACTGGAGGAAAAATACAAATGAAAATTTTGTACGTGGTTCATCGCTACTTCCCTTTCCCCGGAGGATCAGAATACTATGTAAGGGATCTTGCCGAGGAGACCTTAAAACAAGGTCATGATGTTACGGTTTTTGCATCCACTAACAAAGGAGATCAGAATGGAGTAAAAGTTACAGATGATCCGTATGTCCTTGCACAGAAGTGGGATTTAATCGTGGTACATGGTGGGGATGTGATTTCTCCGGATATCGTGCATGCACATGCCGATCACATTAAATCGCCGGTGATGTACATGATTATAAAACCATCTGAAAGCGATGTATGCCTGAAGGGACTTGCCCTGCACAAATATCTGGCCTGGTCTACGTCTTTCGATCTGAATCACATCATAAAACACGGCATGGAACATAAAGCTGTTCATGTGCGGCACAGCATTGTCAGAGAACGTTCGATTGGCGGGAGACTTACAGGTATTTCCATGCGCGGGCGACTGGGAATTAAAGGCTCAATGTACGTAACTGCAGGTGGTTTCTGGCCTCATAAGGGAATGAAGTCTCTGGCAGCTTCATTTAACAGCTCCGAACTTGGAACACTGCTGTGTTTCGGATACGAAGATCATGGTGACAGGCCTCAGGATACGAATAAAGTCATGACGATCATGGGGGCTGAGAGGGAATTGGTGTTAGATACCATTGCTGAAGCCGACGGATACATACTTAACTCATCTGAGGAAGGATTTGGTTTGGTTCTTCTGGAAAGCATGATCAATAAAACTCCCTGGTTTGGCCGCGACCTTGCCGGCGCTCACGAAATGCAGGAATACGGTCATGTTTACGACACGGAAGCCCAACTTATTACTATGTTATCTGAGTTCGGAAAAAGTGAATATGACGTTGAAACCCCTTATAATTATGTTATTGCCAACCGTTTAATAGAGCATACGGTTTCAGACATCTTATCGGTTTTCAAATAAGCATTTTTCGGAAAAAACCGCCCTCCTGATCATTCAGACGCAACCAGCCGTAATCCCATGTTAAAACTGCGGCGGGCAGGTGAATTGCTGTTTCGGTTGGCCGACCTGCACTGGCGTGCATCGCTGCACCAGCTGCCGCCGCGAAACACCCTGTCGAACCCTGATGACGGGCCTGCAGGATTCAGCCTGCTTTCGGCAGGGTACTCCCCGTAATAATCGCTGCACCATTCCAAAACATTACCGTGCATGTCGTACAATCCCCAAGCATTAGGAGAAAAACTTCCAACAGGCATGGTGTTACGCCTGTATTCACTGATCTCTTCGCCGTCATAAGGCAACGATCCATTAAAATTAGCCTCTGCCGAGGTAAGCCTGCCGATTGTATTGAAAGGCGATACTGTTCCGGCACGGCAGGCATACTCCCACTCAGCTTCCGTTGGCAGGCGGCAGCCCATCCATGCGGCAAACGCGCTTGCATCATTCCAGCTGACATGTATCACAGGATGGTTGTGTTCCTCAATCGGCCGCAACTCTCCAATAATATCACAGAGCCAGTTCACGCCTGCCATCAGATCCAGTCGTGTACCGGTCCATGCAATACTTCCTATAGCCCCGCCAGTCCCTTTTTCGGCATCTGTAATATAGCCGCTAGCATCAACAAAGGTTTTAAACTGTGCCACTGTTATTTCGTGCATGCTCATTTTAAAAGCGCTGAGAGTTACCTGGTGCTGTGTTTCATCATCCCACCTGCCTGCTTCATTTTCGGGGCTTCCCATGATAAACGTTCCCGCAGGGATATCAGCCCACTCAACATCAGGCCTCTGAACAGGCGATGATTTCCATTCTGCCACAGGTAAATTAAGGATCTTGGGAGGGATCTGAATAAGGACTGATTTAGGACGGTTGTTGCTGTTCTTATTGACCAACCCGTTAAGTTTCATAATTGCTCCGAGAAGATTTTTCTCTGCGGAATCCGTTTCCGTTGAAAGAAAAGCTGAATAAATATCCCTGAGCTCATCACGGGTCAACACTTTTTGAATCTCTTCAACAAAAGCGATCTGATGATTGTCGAGACGCTCAATAAGCGCCAGTTTCTCACATTCCACTGCAATTTCAGAAGAAACCGTATTACAAGGTTCAGACCCGGCCTCACAATAATACAAACCTGAATCAACGTATTCCACATTGAAATCACGCATAGGGAGAGCCACAGACCAGGCCGGCATTGCTGAGCAGATCTGACGGTTGATCAGCGTATTTATTATCGAGCGCTCCTTGTCATTGATCCCGCCGATAAAACGGGTACGGTCCTGATGAGTTGTTCTGTCTTTATGCTCAATATGACTGATGTCATCCGGATTAATGTTCTTTCTCTTAATCCCAAGCGACTCAATTCTAAGATATATATCTGTATCATCCCATCCATAGGATGTTATAAATTCATTATATCCGTTAGCTCTGAAAAAATCGTTTCGGTATGCATAAAAAGTGCCGCTCAGATGCAATTCATTGTCATTTCTTGCAATCTCGCAATTTCCGGTAAAGAAGAAATCCGGACTCAGGCGGTGATGCCTGAAGAAATCGGGAAGAAGTCTGATATCTGAATCAAGCTTCAGAAGTCTGGTTCTTGATGATAGCCTGGCAGCCAGATTAAAAGCATAGGAAAGTACCCATCCTGGCTGATTTTTAACAACAGCAAGTACTATTTTTCCATTCTGATATTTTTGTACAAGTGGAATAAGCGATTCGTCGGAACCCCAATCGAGGATGATGATTTCATCAATCTGATCATGTGCCAGCCATGTTTGTAAGGCTTCCTCCAGAGGTTCTTTCCGGTTCTTTAACGCGGTGATAAGAGATACCCCCTCCTTAATCTCGCTTTTATATGGCCAGTTCAATAATGCTCCTCCCTGTCTTTGTTGATATTACTCTTGAAATAACAAACCCGCAAGCGGTAAACAAGTCTGAATATTCCTGTAACGACCTTTCCCGGCCCCCCACCAAAATAAAAAAATTCATATCCATCCATGGAGCGAGACTTTCAGCCTCAGCATTATCGCTCATCAGATGTTCGATCACCAATACCCGTTTTTGAGAAGGATCTTTTGAACTGCGGATGGCAGTATGTAAATTCTTCATTATCTCCATTACTTTTGCCTCCGGCCAGTTATGAAGAATATTCTTTAAGGTATAAATATCCCCGTCGGCAGGAATGGATTGAAAAAAATCTCCTTCCAGCAAGCTGATCCTGTCTGCAACCGGCTCCGCGGCCAGATTAACCGTTTCGATCGTTTCACCAAGATCGAATATAGTGCCGCGCATCTCCGGATTTGCAATTAGTATTGCCCTGATGAAAGTGCCATGTCCTCCGCCTATATCAATGACATGTTTAAAGTCGCTGAAGTTGTAATGGGTCGTGATCTGTTCATTCTCGGTGATCGAAAGATTTGTCATTGCTCTCTGAAATACTTCCAGCAATGCCGGTTTATCCTTGAGGTATTCAAGGGAACCATGTTTGTGCGTTTCCGAAAATCCATCACCGCTTCCTGCCTTAAGCGCCTGGGTTATTTTACCCCAGGGTTCGTAACGGTAAAATGCACCATTTAACAGGGCTGCATCACGCTGACTGAAAGGATGGAGGCGAAGAAGGCAGGTCCCAAATTCAGTTAAGGTCACGTCTTTAGTGCCAGCATCAATATGAATAAACTGAAGTTGAGCGCAACAACGCAGAAACCTCAGAAGAGTATCAGGTTGAATATCTGTTCGTTCTGCAAGATTTTCCAGGCTTTTCGAACCGTCGTGAAGCATCTCTGCAAGTTCCAGTTCAGCAAATGCATAGGTGATGCATGTTTGCCAGTTTCCGTAGATCAGGCCGCGCATGCGGGCAATATTTGCCTGCTGTGTTTGTTCCATAATATTTCAATCTGTCATTTATGCATATTTTTTGCTGGTCATATAGTAGCTCCCGGCCCCTCAAATTGTTGCAGCAACCCGTTAATTAACTTTTCCGTTTCTTTATCTGTCGGGAAGGCTATAGACATTACCCCGCCCGGGATCGCCACCGAAAGAGCCGTGAACATGGTTAAATGTTTAAACCGGCACCGGTGTATCAGGCGGGGTTCAAACGTAAGAGTCTCTAAATTATCAATTTCATACCATTCATGCGGAACCCGGAATCCCAGCCTTATTGCCTTTCCCGCGGCTTCTTTGGCAGTCCAAA
>CAIWXI010000087.1 GCA_903916595.1 uncultured Bacteroidales bacterium
AGACAATCGGCAGAAGGCTCCAGAGCTTATCAACCTGACTGTTGTTGCCGGTAATCTCTCCGACTATAAACGAGTAGGCAATGACAAGGGCCACTATGATCATCAGCGTATGCATTGCCTTCCATTCCATGAGGCCTAAAGCGGTACCGAAGAAGTAGCTGAACACGGGCACTGCCAGCAAAGTAATTCCTAATAAGATTGCGGTGGTGATGATTTTCATATGGATCAATAAAAAGTGAAAATAAAAGGTTCAGGGAATCAAAATGGTGAATAGGTAAACTGCAAAGATGACCAATAAAATAATGCCCTGCAGTATCGATGTTTTTCCTGTGCTGAATGTAAGGATAATCACAAGAAGCGACAGCAGGAAAAGAACTGTTGATTCGACGCTGATGCCTAGTGCCAGTGGTAATCCGGTGAAGACCGACACCAGGGCAACCGTGGGCAAAGTCAATCCGATGCTTGCCAGGGCGGAACCTAAAGAGAGGTTAAGGCTCTTTTGTAACTGGTTTTTCAGGGCGGCCCTGACTGCCGAAATTCCCTCAGGTAATAAAATAATAAAAGCAATGATCACTCCTGAGAGGGAGATGGGTGCCCCGACTGATTGGATGAACGATGTTAAGTGCGGCGCAATGGATTCGGCAAGCAGTACCACCACGATCAGGTTCACCGGGAGCAGTATTGCACTGAGAATGGTTATTTTTAAGGTGGGTTTTTCTTCTTCTTCAGCTTCATTCTTTTCATCATTCGAAAGGAAATGGGAGCGGTGACGGATATTCTGGACGAAAAGAAAACTGCTGTATAAAAGGAGGGTGACGAAAGCAACAAATATCAGCTGTTTTGAGCTGTAGAAGGGGCCGGCAACAGTCGTTGTAAAGTTGGGCAGGATAAGGGTAAGCACCGAAATCGCCACCAGCACGGTCAGGGCCGAGTTTGTTCCCTGGGTCATGAACCCCTGCTCTTTAAATTTAATTCCACCAATCAGAAGGGTCAATCCTATCATTCCGTTGAGAATAATCATTACAGTAGCAAAAACGGTGTCACGTGCCAGCGCTGAAACATCATGACCACCGGTAAACATCAGCGAGACAATGAGCGAAACTTCGATTACTGTTACAGCGATAGCGAGAAGCATGGCCCCATAAGGCTGGCCAATCTTGCGGGCAATGACTTCGGCATGATATACCGCACTGAGTACCCCGTTGATCAATGCAAGACCAGTAAAGATCAAAAAAGGGGTCCAGCTGACAAATTCTCCCGTGATATAAATTCCCCATGCGACCAGAGGGAGAAGGATCTTCAGTAGTGGCAGAGTATTGCTCTTGCTGGTTTTCGCTATATTCATTTTCTTAAAGCCTGTTTGGATCATTGTTTTACGGGAGTGCAATTTAAGAATATTCCTGCTTCCCCGAGGCTGCTTTGTCCCGCTCCCATTGTCGTCCGCAAAAAAAAAGGCCTCCAAAAAATGAAAGGCCTTTATCGTGATGGATAATGCGAAATCTCAGGTATTTTTGAAGATGAGTTTTCCGTCCTTGGCATCAAGCAGGATCTCCGCATCCTTGTCGACTTTACCCGAAAGTATCATTTTCGACAGTTCGTTCAGCACTTCGCGCTGTATCACCCGTTTGATAGGTCGTGCGCCGTACTGGGGGTCAAAACCGAGTTCAGCGATAAGATTGATTGCTTCAGGGCTCACGCTCAGGCGGATATCGTTCTTCTCAAGCATTTTCTCCACCTGGTTCAGCTGAAATTCAACCACTTTGCTGATCTGGCTCTTCGTAAGAGGTTCGAACATGATGATTTCATCAACACGGTTCAGGAATTCGGGTCTGATGGTTTTCTTCAGAAGCGAGAACACTTCATCGCGGGTTCGGTTCAGCAGTTCTTCCCGGTTGCGCTCATTGACCTTTTCAAGGTTTTCCTGGATAATGTGGGAACCTATGTTTGACGTCATGATGATGATGGTGTTCCTGAAATCGACAGTGCGGCCTTTGTTGTCGGTCAGGCGGCCGTCGTCAAGCACCTGAAGAAGAATGTTGAACACGTCGGGATGCGCTTTCTCGATCTCGTCGAGCAGCACCACGCTGTATGGTTTGCGGCGGACGGCCTCGGTAAGCTGACCGCTTTCTTCATAGCCCACATAGCCCGGGGGAGCGCCAATCAGCCTCGAAACGGTATGCCGTTCCTGGTATTCACTCATGTCGATCCTTACCATGCTGTTCTCGTTGTTGAACAGGAATTCAGC
>CAIWXI010000088.1 GCA_903916595.1 uncultured Bacteroidales bacterium
AACGGGAAGGCTCCCCCGCCGGATCCTATGTTGAATTTGTAAATAAAGTGGCAGCAGCTTTTCCCGATAAAGTGATCTCTACCCTGGCATACCAGTTTACCAGGAAACCACCTTTGCATGTGAAACCCGCATCGAATGTGAACATCATGCTTTGCACCATCGAGTGTGACCGCCGGCTGCCGATTGAAAAGGATACCTCAGCGGGTTCATTTCTCAATGACATCCGGGGCTGGTCAAAGATTGCTTCCGACATCCTGATCTGGGATTATGTGATACAGTTTACCAATATGATAGCGCCTTTCCCGAATTTCTCCGTACTTCAGCCCAACCTTCAGATGTTCAGAAAATACGGAGCAGGCAGGATTTTCGAACAGGGTTGCCACGGGACGTATTCCGACAGTCAGGAATTACGCGCCTACCTCCTTTCCCGACTCGAATGGAACCCCGATTGTAATGTTGACTCCCTTATTATGGATTTCACCGGGGGTTATTACGGTAAAGCCGGACAATATATCAGGAAATACATCGCAGAAATGAGCCGTGCCTCAACATCTGCCGATAAAGCCCTCTGGATCTATTCATCACCCCAACAGGAAACAGCTACATTCCTTACTTCGGAACTGATCAAAAAATACAACGGTTATTTTGACCTGGCTGAGCAGGCAGTGAGCGGAGATTCGGCTCTGAGAGCCAGAGTCTGTAAGGCAAGACTTCCTCTGCGCTATGCCATTATTGAAATAGCAAAAAAGAATATTCTTGGGCCGGCTGGCTTCCTTGAACTAATAGATGGAAAATATACTCTGAGGACCGACCGGCTGGATCAGCTGGCTACCTTCGTGAACCAGGCAAAGTTGTATGGTGTGAAATCGGTTCATGAAGGAGGTCTTAGTGTCGACGAATATGCGATTGAAGTCAGGCGATTCTTCAGTGTTGCTTATACCAGTCATCTTGCTTTAGGTAAACCATATACCACAACTACGCTCCCGGCAACGAAATACAGCGCCGAAGGCCCCGGCTCGCTTACCGACGGAAAACGGGGATCGACAAACTATAACGTGCTCTGGCAGGGATGGGAAGGGGAGGATTTCGAAGCAGTGGTTGATCTCGGAAAGATCACTGAATTCAACTATGTAAGTGCAGAATTCATGCAAGACCTGAATTCATGGATCTTTTATCCCGAACATATTGGTATTTTTGTTTCGGCGGATGGCATTAAATATAGTGAGGCAGCCGTTTTCGATCAGACGGTCGATCCTGCAAAGAAACTCTTTACCAGTGAAGCCGGAAAAACGATCGGATTGACCCGGGCCCGGTATGTGAAGTTTCAGGCCAGGGGCATCAAAACCTGTCCCGAATGGCATATCGGACACGGCGGGAAAGGATGGATCTTTGTGGATGAGATTATTGTTGATAAAAGGTGAAGGATGTACGATGTACGATGTACGATGTACGATGTACGATGTACGATGTACGATGTACGATGTACGATGTACGATGTACGATGTACGATGTACGATGTACGATGTACGATTTTCACCATTCCACCATTTCACCATTTCACTATTTCACCATTTCACCATTTCACCATTTCACCATTTCACCATTTCACCATTTAATGTATGAAAACCATCGTAGTACTTACAGGCGCCGGCGTGAGCGCCGAAAGCGGAATCTCTACCTTCCGCGATTCCAACGGACTTTGGGAGCAGCATCGTATCGAAGATGTGGCCACGCCTGAGGCATGGGAGAAAGATCCTGTGTTGGTAATGAATTTTTACAATCTGCGCCGGAAGCAACTCCTGGAGGTCGAACCTAATGCAGCTCATTACGCATTGGCCGAACTGGAGAAGACGTACAAGGTCGAAATCATTACCCAGAACGTGGATGACCTCCACGAACGTGCAGGCTCGACCAATGTTCTGCATTTGCATGGTGAACTGAAAAAAGCCAGAAGTATGGTCAACCCTGAGCTGATCTACGATATCAACGGCTGGGAACTGAAGTTTGGCGACCTCTGCGAAAAAGGTTCCCAGAAAAGACCCCATATCGTCTGGTTCGGTGAAGCAGTGCCGAATATCATGCCGGCCACGGCAATCATCCGTGGTGCCGATATCGTGATGGTTATCGGAACATCATTGAAAGTTTATCCGGCAGCCGGATTGCTTCAATACGCTCCCTCATCCGCAGTAAAATACCTTATTGATCCTGAGGCTTCACCCGATTATCATGTCAGAAATCTACAGATAATCCGTGAAAAAGCAAGCGTCGGAGTGCCAAAGCTGGTAAAAAAATTGAATGCCGGTCTGCAATCTTCAAATAACCACCAGTGAATTACTGCGGATGAGATTAATTTTTGATCAGTTTAATGGTTTGTACGGTCTTCCAGTTTTGAAGTCTGAGGGAATAAACGCCCCTGTCGGCCTGCGAAAGATCAATGATATATTCATTTTGCTGACCAAAATGTTTCTCGAAAATGATTCGCCCGGTAAGGTCAACGACCTGCACGTTCATGTTGGTAACCGCTGCATTCTGAGGGAGAATGGTAAAAATCCCGTCGGAAGGATTCGGTAAAACCCGGAACCATGGTTTATCGCTGCCTTCCTGTGGGTTGATGCTCACAGGACTATCGAAAACAAAGGATGTGATCCTGGTAGCTCTGGTCAGGTCAGGCTTGATGTATTGGTTTGTGTACCAAAATGTTTTATCATCTGTCGGATCTACCGCCATTGATGAATAATCTCCCCAGCGGTTAGACCCCTCCTGGGAAGTTGTCCCGGACCATATCGTGGATTCCGCTATGTCAAGTGTTGAGTTTCCGGCGAGATATGACGTGGAGGACTGTCCGCAATACCTTATCCCCGGGTATTCGCCCAAACTCGACACAGAATAGCCCAGACCGATCTTGTTTTGCCCGTTAAGCATGATACTACCCATCCAGCGGCTTGTGGTATCGGGAGAATAGGTGCCTTGCTGCCGTATGCTCCAGGTTGTATTTGTTTTGCGTAATTCATACCACCTTATACCCGCGCGTCCTTTGCCGTCAACGTTTACCGTATGGCAGCAGACAAGGGTCTGGTATGAGCCGAAATTCCGGTATTGAGGCATATTCATTATGATAGTAGGCACAGCATCAACTTTTTGGGTTGTTCCTTTCTGCCTGATGTTTGACCAATCACTTCCAAAATCACTGGAAAAGACTGCCACGTCGATTTGCTGAGTACGTTGGAAGGTCGAAGTCGTGGTTGTTGTCCAGTTCACGGCCAGTTCATACAGCCATAGCTGAGAGCTGCCACCCCATCCGGTATCATTGATTGCAATAAACTGACCAGGTGATCCTTCCGGGGCAAAGGCACCGTCATTATCAACAGGAGGGGCAATTTTAAACTCATATGCCGGACCCGGTCGATAGGGATTCTTGAATGCCACATACTGAGCAGTCTGTCCCAGCAGCATTTTTGAGCGTTCTAAAACAAAGATATCATTGAGCCCATTGGTATTGTTGACCGCCACATAATATCCATCGCGCCACACACCGAATTTAGGATAATCGGGCATTTTGTCAACTTCAAATGAGTACTGATGCCAGCTGCCTGTAGGATCATTGGTGGCCGAAACCGCAACAAGGATATAATTCGGGGTCCCGTCTGTGGGTATCGAAAATTCCGACACCAGGTAGCGGTCGGCCTGCTCATCATAAAGAACGATGGCATCACCGTCGTTTCGGTTCGCCCCTGGCTTATTTCCGAAGATCAGGTTGACATTTGTCGGACCTGCCTTAAGCACACCTGATTTATCGTAAATTGCATAGGTCATATTGACTGTTTGCATGTAATGGTTGGGGCCTGCCGTTCCATTTTCATCAGGTACATAATTGGAGCTTTGTCCTTCAAAACTGACCTGCTGGCTCTGATCAAAACTGAGACTTCCCATCTGCTTCTGAAGAACCGGATCTTCCCCCTTCAGCAATGCTGCATCGGCGTTAGGATAGGAACGATACTTCAGGGTGGGGTTCAGGAAATCCTGTTTGAAATCTTTTTTCAGCCTGAAAAGTTCTTCCGGGCTTAAGGGAGGGATATCGCGAAGCGGCCGGCTCTCGCCCAAATAGGTGCCAAAACCAACTTTTGATGGATAAACAACTGAAGGATTCTGGGCCTTTAATGATACACTACCAAGGATAAGTGCGGGCAGAAGTATCAGGAAAGAGACTCTGCAGCTTTTTTTACTTGCTTTCATAGATTTTTATTTAAAGATAAAAAGAATCAGGCGGGTCAGGCATATCTGGAACATCAGGAACATCAGGCATGTCTGGAACATCGAAATTACCCGAATCCTCCTGGACATCAGTCACCCCGGGATCTTCCTGTTGGTCCGGTTCCGCCTGGATGTCGGAATTCTCCTGTGTATTCTCATCTTCCAGTGCATTCTGATTTTCCTGTGCATTCTCATCTTCCAGCGCATTCTGATCATCCTGAACATTTGGATCATCAGCATCGTGGTCACTAAGGTCCTCCATATTGTCAACGTAATTCATCTCATCCAGGTCTTCAAGATCATTTACATTTTCAATCTCTTCCTGATCCCAGCTTTCATATATATTGGTTTCCTCTATGCTGACGGATGTATATTCACTATAATACGAATAGGAGTTGTACCCGTAATAACTGCCGTAATATCCTCCATAGTAAGGTCTATAGAATGACGGGCCCCACCAGCCTGAGGAATACCACATTGCATCGAAGACACTCAGGGTGACCATGGCCATCGAAAAGCCGATACTCCATCCGATCCAGGGATTATAATTCATGCCGAAACCGAATGTGGCAGGCCGGGGATAATAATTGGCGCCGTAAAACGGAGCATACGAATAGCCTGTTCCGTAAACCACGGTAGGACCTGCCGCATAACAACCCGTATAGCCAGGGGTATAGCCAATATAAACCACTTCGGGTTTGACGTCATAAATTTTAACATACCTTACATTGTAAGCTGGATCGTCGGGAGGAATTTTCTGGATCTCGCCGGGTACCGAGGTGGCAACTTCCCAGGGTCCCGAAGGTCCTTTACCGGTAAACCATATGGCGTTGTCGCATACGTAGTAAGTATCTTTTAACAGCAGCACCGTACTGGAAGTATTCATTCCGCGGGCCAACTCCGTGCCTTTGATCATTTCAAATTTCGGATCGCCGTCCCACTTCACCTCGCATTTGGCTGTCTTGCGGTTCACTGCCGCTGTTTTCGGGATCTGTGCATCCATCACCGCCTTTTTTGCCGCATCGGTGCCGGCCACACTCGCCAGGACTACATCTTTCTCGGAACCCTTGGGAATCTTTGCAAAATCGGCCGGAAGTTTATCAGGTGCAATATAGGCCCACGGACCCGACAGTGTTTCGGTGCGATACCATCTTCCCGAAAGCAGCACATAATACTGGTTCTTGTCGATGGTCATGAAGATGTTGTTAGCCGTGTTGGTCATGTAAAGGAGTTGTGTCCCTTTTATTGGGGCGAACTGCGGGTCACCCTCAGACTGTATGAGTTCGGCAGGCCTGCTTCTGACAACGATTTCCAGAAGAAGGGCTGTTTTGCCTTTAGCAGATTTCTTATTGATTTGCTCTGACGGCTTGCCCGATTTCTCTGCCTCTTTCTGCTGTGAAACAAGATAGCGCTGCACCTGGGCTGATGGTTTTGTGACATTTGTCCACCGCGACTTTTGAGGATCCTGTGATGTATACCAGATCTGTTCGCAATTAAGATAAAAGCTGTTTTCTTTTGTATCGTGAAGAACCAGGTAGGGGCAGTTAATTGCAATCTGCAAGCCCTCGCTGCCACTGTCCTTCCAGACAGGATCACCATCGAAAAGAACCAGGAACGATGGCTGGTCAAGGAAAATGATCTCAGGCGGGTCATTCCTCAGCTTAGGATTGGCTCCTCCACTGGCATGAGCCTGGTCAGATGCTGATTTCAATTCTTCGAGGGAAAATTCCATGTTCCATTTTGATGCCTCTTTCTCAAACAGACTGTCAAAGCGTTTCAATTCGGCAGCATTAAGGGTGTCGATACGCGGGAAACGAGCATTGATCAGTTTCACATCAAATGCTGTGCATACCCCTTTTTCCTTATCGGTAGTGAACCTCGAATTCATCCAGATCGCCCCGAAGGCAGGCGATTTGCTTTTTTTGGTGATGAGGGAGATGGCGGCCCTGGTAAATATATGATCTCCCCTGGCTGAATCCGGCTGAGGTTTATACACGACCACCTTTGCCCAATCGGTGCTGAATTTCCTTGGCCATGTGTCCTGAGCCCGAGGGGTAAAGGGAAGAATAAAAAGGATAGCTGTAAGAAAAGTTATGTTTATATTTTTCATCACTTTTGTCTTTCGAACACATCAATCTCCCTGAAATAATACGGTCCGTGACCTGAATCTTCGCTCACCCACATCAGGTAGCGCCAGGTTCTGCCTTTGTCGGGTAGAATAGTATACAGCGCTTTTGAATTACCCCAGACATCTATTGGAGGGACACTAATCATTTGCGTCCAGCCACTGGCCTTCGGATCGCCGTTTGCATCGGGAGGCGTTGCTGAATTTGAGCCCCAAAGGGTGAAAAACTCCGATCCCCTGTGCAGGTTAAGGTTAGCAAAGAGGTGGATGCTGTCGATCTCGATTTCCTTTTGCAGGTCCATCCAAATGCGGCTTTCGCCTTCATCGAACCATACATCGTTCACCGAATCATTAGGCCTCAGGTCGTACATCCCGTCGACCAGGGGCGAGAGATTCATCCCCTGTTCAGGTTTTTTCTTCACAGTGGTATCGGAGGTAGTATAATAATAGTTTACCGTTACCCCTTTCGACTCGAGTAGATCGGCATAATCCTTTCTTGTTACCCTGCCTGGTAATTCATTAAGAGTGCGGTTTCTGCTGATTTTGCAGGTGGCTAAGGCCTGGGCGTTTTCATTCGTGTATGATAGTGGAAGGTTCAACGTAATAGGATTTTTCCATGTGAAATCATCATATAGCAAAGTTGATGGAACAATCTGATCGGAGAGATCGTCGCAAACTGTCATGGCAAAGATCTTGATTGCTTTATTCTGCGGAAGCTGCACATATCCTGCAGCAGAGCTCACCGGCATACTGTACTTAAAGAGATAGGCATATTGATATGGAATATTGACCGTATCCTTGTGAACATGGGTGGAGAACCAGGCTACTTCATCCCGTTTGATATACCCTTTTTCAATCCCTTTCAACCGGCCAAGTTTATCCCACAGTCTGTTATCGTATTGCCCGATTTTCCCTGTATAAGCCTGCACCCGCAAGTTTGATTTCACGCTGCCAGCCTTGAAGACCCCGTTGGTATCGCTATCGGCTGAAGCCAGAATATATAGCCTGTTGTAATTACCACTCCTTGGCAAAAGGATTTTTTGTCCGTCACAGCTAATGGCGTTCTTCTTGCCATCGGCCTTTTGCCCGAGAGTAAATTCAATGCCATCCACTGTAAGTGCCGAAGGAAAGAGTTCGGAGGGAAGGCTGATTCCGTTATTGTCAAATTTACCATTCTTTTTATTGTTATCAGCGCTCACTACATCCTCATCATAAACCAGGGGAAGAGGGATGCTTGTGGGAGTCAGCAATTTTTCTGTAGGTTTTTCGAGCTGAACCCTGAAACTGCGAATTGCATATTTGTCCATGCTGATGATCAGCTTCCCGTTAACCGGCTGAATTTCGGTTTTTGTACGTTCCTGTCCGTCAACCTCCGCTGCCGTCAACACTTTTGAGAAAAAACTGATCTCCACGTTCTGGATTTCTTTACCGAGAAGTTCCTGCACGCGTATAATGATGTCATTATTGTTTTCGGCTTTTTTTACAGCTCTGATATCTATCTGGGAGCTGGAGGTCTTAATGATTGAAAACGACTTACCAAGCGGGCCCTGATGCTGTGGCACTACAAAGGCTACAACCGGCTGGTTCAGCATTCGGCCCTGCCATTCGGTGAGAGCAGTCCGCCAGTCACCCTTGTGCGGATAGATGGCATACACGAAATCATGGTTGCCAAAATCCTGGCTCGACTGCTCATGATAGAAATTAGCATGCGGAGTGTAGAGAAGAGTAAGGCGCAGGGTTTTATCGTCTGGCTTATCGGAACCGAATTTGCTGTCCTCTAAGATACTAACCCCGAAGGTTCCTGATTTATCGGTCAGGTCAAACCATTCGCGGGAAGGGACTTCATATTTTTTCTCGTTGTTGGTAGAGCGTTCCCCGGTTCCAAGGCCGAGGTTGTAAGTTGCATTTAAATTCGAAGCAGTAAGCGGGAATGAGGCTTTCAGGCTTACGCCTTTCGACTGCCATGCGACTTCATTACGAACGACCACAATTTCCTGTCCGGCGGTGAGCGAGATATACTGTGTGAAATCCGAATTCCTTCCTTTGCGTTCGACTTTGATTACATCGCTCAGGTTACTGTTATAAACCAGGCTGATTGTTGCCGGGCCTTTCACGTAATCAATGGGGGGATTCTTCCGGTCGCGCCAGTCCATGTTCCATGCCGGCCAGAATTCCGGGTATTCATGCAGGAATTCGAGACGGGCCGGAGCAGATAGCATTTCTTTATTCTGCCGTTTATCAAAAATGCTGCTGATATCGCCGTTCACATTCACGGTGACCTTCAGGAACTCATTCTCCAATGAGTTTTTAGTGGCTTTAAGCGCTGTTTTTACTTCGGATGGCTTTGCTGATGGCTGTACATCGAATACCGAAATGCCCATCGAAGGCAGGGTAGCATAGAAAAGGATGTGAACAGAATGTTTCGTACGATATTGGATCTGAACAGGGACTTCTTTGTCGTCGGGCCCGAAAACTTTAACAAATTCAGGAGGAGAATCCGCATAGCTTAGTTCCGCGCCCACGAGCGACTTGCGGGAGATTGCAAGCGGGTTATATACCGCTACGGACTGTCCTTTGCCTCTGGTATCCATGCCATGGATCACTGAACCTGCTGAAGCTTGTAAAGCGCCGGAAAAGAGGTTAAGCCCCAGAATTTCGTCATTCCAGGCATATTCATATGCTTTCGGGATGCAGGTTCCGGGCAGGATGTCGTGCATCTGGCTGCCAAGGACAAGCCACCATGCATTATTAAATTGTGACTGCGGATATTTAATCCCGCCCGCCAGGTCGGCAACCACGGCAAGAGGCTCTGCTGCCTGGGCCAGGAGTTCGTTCTTTCGGTTCCAGCGTTTCATATATGCCTGGGAAGTAAGAGAGCCTGCAGAATGTTGGGTGAGCAGAAGGTCTCCTGTATAGGTAGGAAGTTTGGCCACCTGGGCATCGGTGAGGTCCCTGAAAAGCTGATCAGAGGAACATAAATACAGCTTTATTTTGCTGTCGGCATTATTGAGTGAACCGATGGCATTCTTAACCGCCTCCAACGTGGGAGACCCGCCAATATCGCCGGTTCCGTAATATCTGTAATCAGCATAAACACCATATTTGGCGCCGTTACCGAGAACCCGGTCAACCCATTTTTTTACCGTGTCGCAACGGAATTCAACATCTCCGCCATAGTCAGTCGCATTGAGGGCAGCAAGCACTCCTTTACCATCGGGACCGTTCCAACGTCCAATATTAAAAGGAATGCCGATAGCAGAACCCCATTCCAGCTTCTGGGTAGAGAATCCTTTCACTCCGGCATGTGCAAGCGCCGAAGGCAGATGCGCCTGAAAGCCGAAACAGTCAGGGAGAAGGAAATCCACACTTTCTTTTCCGAATTCAGAACGGAAATAATTGTTTCCGTATAGTACATGACGAATAATTGATTCAGGAGAAGGGATGTTGGCGTCACATTCATCTACCGACGATCCGCCTACGAACCACCTGCCCTGACTGATGTATTTTTTAACTTTTTCGTAACGCTCGGGATAATATTCTTTCATCATTTTGTACCGCCTCGCACCGGAAAAAGTAAACACATAGGGTTTGTACTTCTCGAATAACAGGAAGTTGTCGTCCATCGTGGCTTTAATGTATTTATTGATCGTCTCCGCATAATCCCATCTCCATTCTGTATCGAGGTGCGCATAGGCAACAGTATACAACACAGGTTCAGTGTTGAGGTCATACTTGGGGGCAGCTTTCTTTACTTCTGGTTGCGACAACCCCTTTTCACAGAGAACGGACAGAAGACAAAAGAGAATAGTTATATATTTCATATGTAAAAAATTTCGTTATAAAAACGGCAGTATTTTCCTCTTGAGCCGTTGCAAAAAACAATACCGGAAAAATCCAGGCAGGTTTTTTTTAATTTGTCCCGTAAAAATAGAAAAATTTTAATTGTGGAAATCTTTACCTTTGCATTCAATAATAAAAGAAGATTATTTTATGAGAAAAATAGGGTTATTTCTACTGATCGGCGCTGTTTTGATTTCCTGTAAAGGGAAGACTGACAGCTACACGATCAACGGTAAAATTGTCGGCATCGACAGCGGCACGATCTATCTTCAAAAGTTTGCGGTTTCGGATTGGGTAAAGATCGATTCGGCTCAACTTCAGAAAGGAAGCTTTACTTTCAAGGGAAAGATTGGTCTTCCCGAGATGTGGTTCCTCACGGTTAAGGATAAGCAGGTGTTTTTACCTGTATTTGTCGAGAATGCAAATATCAACGTGGAGGTTTTTGCCGACAGTGTTGATAAGGCAAATATTTCAGGATCGGCAACCCATGAGCTGTATAAAAAATACCAGAAACAAAGCGATAGTCTGAATAAACTGATGGAAGTCTGCTATAAAGACTACAAGGCTGCCAGTGATGCGAAAGATACTTTAAAAATGAAAAAGGCCGACTCGGCCTCCGAATCCCTCGATAAAGCGGTTAAAGCCAACGTCATTGCTTTTGCAAAAGCAAACCCGGCTTCAGTGGTTGGTCCTTATCTGATCATGCGTTCAGCCTGGCAGTTTGACCTCCCGGAGCTGGAAGGAGTAGTTGTTTCATTTGATACCAGCCTGAACAGTTCTTCTTATGTTGAAACAATCAAAAAGCGGATTGATGTTCTGAAATCTGTTGAGATCGGACAGCCTGCACCTGATTTTACAATGAACGACACAACGGGAAAACCGGTCGCCCTCTCTTCACTGAAAGGAAACGTATTACTGGTCGATTTTTGGGCATCATGGTGCGGCCCTTGTCGCGGAGAAAATCCCAATGTGGTAAAGGCGTTTAATGAATATCATCAGAAAGGCTTTGATATTCTCGGGGTATCTTTCGACAAGGATCATACAAAATGGGTTAAGGCTGTTAAGGATGACAACCTCACATGGAATCATGTATCTGATCTGCAGGGCTGGGCAAATGCCGCCGGTAAAGAATACGGTATCATGTCTATTCCAGCAAATGTGCTGCTCGACAAAGACCAGAAGATTGTTGCACGCAACCTGCGCGGTGAGGATCTTACAAAAAAACTTGCAGAACTCTTAGGCCCGCCCGCAGCAGAAAAAAAAGTTGTTGCCCGGAAAGTGAAAAAGTAAAATAATGAGAAAGGCTTTTCTCTCAGGATTTCTTTTTTTATCCTTTTTTGGTTTCGCACAGAACTCCATCGACGCTACCATTCACAGTCTCGGGAAGTCAAAGGTGTATCTGCTGAGTATCAACGGTGAACGGACCAGGGTAGCCGATTCCTGTCTGAGCGATTCGCTCGGCAGGCTTCATTTTAACCTTCCTTCGGGCTGTATACCAGGCTTATACCGGGTGGGCTGGAGTAAATCAGGTTTTGTGAACCTTATACTGAACAGGGAAAATGTAAAATTCGAGACCTGGGCCGGTAGCCCCCTCGATTCCCTGAAGATCCTCTCTTCACTTGAAAATCAGATCCTGCGAACGTTTACAGTTATGACAGGGATTAATCAGACGAAACTGGAATTACTGATGCCGGTCGTGGATTTCTATCCCGTGAAAGATAAGTTTTACAGCTCGGTTTCAACCGAGTTTGAAACAATTCAGAAAGTTCAGCTCGCATTCCTTGATTCTCTCACTCGTCTTTACCCGAATTCTTATGCGGTGAGAATGGAAAAGGTATTGCAAACCCCAAACATTCCCGGCTCTATGCCTGCAGCGACACGAATGGAATTCCTGAAACAGCATTACTGGGATAAAGTGGATTTTACCGATACAGCCCTTCTCCACAGTAATGTATTTGCAGATAAGATCATATCCTACCTGGCAATTTATCAGAACAACCGGTTTAACCAGAAACAACTTGAGACAGAATTCATCAAAGCAGTTACAATTGCCCTTGGCGCTGCCTCCGTGAACCCTGATATCTATAAGTTCATGCTTGATTATCTGGTGGGAGGTTTTGACAAATATCATTTTGATGATGTGATAACCTATATTGCCGACAACTTCCAGGATCCATTTTCATGTGAAGATGCTGCACGTAAATCGGCATTACAGAAAAAACTGGATAATTTCAAGAAGCTGGCTGTCGGCAAAACCTCTCCCGACATTGAGGTTCCCGATTCAAAAGGCAACAAGATGAGATTGTTGTCTTTACGCAATGAATTTATTCTTCTCATCTTCTGGTCAACGCAGTGCCCCCATTGTACCGAGATGATGCCTAAACTCAAAGCCTTTTATGATAAGCAGAAAACGAAGAGACTGGAAGTCATGGCCGTTTCTCTCGACACCAGCAAGGCCAGCTGGACTTCTTTTATAAAAACAGAGAAACTGAACTGGATCAATGTTTCGGAATTAAAGGGATATTTCGGAAAAGCCGAAGACGAATACAATGTTTATGCCACACCTACCATGTACCTTCTTGACCGTGACAAAAAAATTATTGCAAAACCGATCACATGGAGAGAACTTGAGCAGGCGTTGAACCAGAATTTAAATAGCGAAGGAACGAAGTAGCGAAATGGTGAAATGGTGTTCGGCGAAGCCGTAATGAACACAAAAGAAATAAGCAATTCGTGAATAAATGGTGAAATAGTATGTACGAATATATTAAGGGTCGTTTGGTTGAGAAGAATGCTGCTTATGCGGTGATAGACTGCAATGGGGTGGGTTATTACCTTAACATTTCCGTGTATACGTATTCAAAATTAGGTGATGATGAAAATTGTCTGTTGTTCACTCACCTGGTAGTGAGAGAAGACGCCCATCTTCTCTTCGGATTTGCAGATACCTACGAGAGGGATCTTTTTCGCTATCTGATCAGTGTGTCGGGGGTAGGCGTAAACACAGCAAGGATTATTCTTTCATCGCTAAACCCAACGGAAGTGACCCAGGCCATTGTCGATGGAAATGCGCCTATGCTCCAGAGAATTAAGGGGATTGGAAGTAAAACTGCAGAGCGTATCATTATCGACTTAAAAAACAAACTCTCGAAGAGCCTGATTCCTTCAGAAAAATCAGGGGTTTTACACAATACAAACAGGGAAGAAGCGTTATCTGCATTAAGTATTTTGGGTTTTCCCAAAGCGCTGGCGGAGAAAGCATTAATCAAGATTATAGAAACAGAAGGCTCCGGCTTATCGGTGGAACAGCTTATCAAACAGGCGCTGAGAGTGTTATAGCGTTTGTTTGAATTGATTTCGCTCTATTTGGCTCATGGAACAAAACGGTATTGGTGAATTACTTTAACATTGCTGTAAAAAACTGTCTTGTATTACTGGTTCTCCAAGGTTTTGCGATGACGTCCGTTGCCGGGCGGCCTTGGCAGAGCCTTGGATGGACAGGAGAACTTTTTGTTGCAGCCGATACAAATAAAATCTCTGATTCTACTCTGAAATTCCCTTTTTCCTATGACGCCACACTTCCGGGCGAGGGAAAAACCAGCCCGTTGTACCTGAAAAATCCCGCAAACATTAAAACCGTCGTGGAGTACGATCCCACCACGCATCAGTACTATAACCTATACAAGATTGGAAACGAAACATACAGGGTTCCTACAACCATGTCGTTCAGCGAGTATCAGGATCAGGATATGCAAAGCCTGCTTCAAAATTACTGGCAGGAAAGATCTGAGGCGGCAGGGATGGATAATTCGAGAGGAGTAATCCCCAAGATCCATATTCCCGGAAAATTCTTTGAAACCATTTTTGGTAATAATACCGTTGACATTCGGGCTCAGGGCTCAGCCCAGATCAATTTCGGCATTATATCGAACCGAAGGGATGACCCTATGCTTAATACCCGTCAGAGGAGGCAGACCAATTTTGATTTTAATGAAAAGATTCAGATGAATGTGGTCGCCAAGATTGGAGATAAGATCGAATTCAAGATCAACTACAATACCCAGGCCACGTTTGATTTCGAGAATACGCTGAAGCTCAAGTATGAAGGGAAGGAAGATGATATAATTCAGCTCATCGAAGGCGGTAACGTTAGCATGCCGTTGAACACTACTCTCATAAAAGGAACTGAAAGTCTGTTTGGGATAAAGACCAAACTCAGGTTTGGCCGCCTTACTGTAACCGCGCTGTATTCGCAGCAGAAAAGTGAGACCAAGAGCATCACCGTTCAGGGAAACGCCCAGACCAACCGGTTCAGGCTCAGGGCCGATGAATACGAAGATAATCGCCATTTCTTTATTTCCCAGGTTTTTCGCGGCCAGTATCGAGATGCATTAAAATCGCTTCCCATCATTAATTCTTCCGTGCAGATTCTTAAAATTGAAGTCTGGGTGACCAATATAGGCGCTGCTGTTACAGAGAACCGTAATATTGTTGCTTTCCAGGACCTGGGCGAATATGATCCTTACAACAAACAGCAGTTTTTTCCAGAGCCACCTAATGTTCGTCCTTCAAACAATTCGAATACACTGTTTACCCGACTCATGTCAAATGCTGCCGACTCAGCTAAAGTCAGAAGTATAAATACAGTTACCAATTATCTTAAAGGCAGCCCCTATTTTTTGGTCTCAGGTGAAGATTTTGAGAAGATAGAAAGTGCCCGTAAACTTTTGCCCACCGAGTTTACTTTCAACCCTAAGCTTGGTTTTATTTCTCTGAATACCAATCTGAATTCCGATCAGGTCCTTGCCGTTGCTTACCAATACCAGATTATCGGAGATCCTAAAATATATCAGGTTGGAGAGTTCTCAGATCAGGGCATCAATTCTCCTAACAGCCTCGTAGTTAAGCTGTTAAAAAGCACTGCGCTGAATACTAAGATTCCCATGTGGAACCTGATGATGAAGAACGTATATTCACTCGGGGCATACCAGGTACAGTCGCAGGATTTCACAATGAATGTACTGTACAATGGGAATTCAAACGGTGTCCCTACGGCCTACATCAGTGAAAGCCGTATAAAAGGTGTTCCCCTGCTCAGGGTTTTGAATTTTGACAACCTGAATATGCAGATGAATCCACCTCCCGACGGCATGTTCGACTTTATCGATCAGGCGGCCACTATGGGAGGTACAATTCAGTCATCAAACGGAAGAATATTTTTTACTGTACTTGAGCCTTTCGGGCAGGCGCTGCGAGATTCTATCCTTGACCTCAACGACGAGAAAGCTTCCCGTGCGCTGGCTGATAAATACTGTTTTGATTCCTTGTATACCCTCACCAAATCCCAGGCGAGGCAATATCCTGATAAAAATAAATTTGTTATTGACGGCTTTTACAAGTCAACTACAGGCTCGGAGATCTCCCTGAATGCGCTTAATGTACCCCAGGGGTCGGTAAGGGTTACAGCCGGAGGTGTGCAGCTTACCGAGAACGTCGATTTCACTGTTGATTATACACTTGGTCGGGTCAGGGTCATCAATGAAGGCCTTTTGAATTCAGGTACTCCGATCAATATTACGATGGAGAGCAATCAGATGTTTAACATCCAGACCAAACGCCTGATGGGAGCTCACCTGGATTACAAGCTAAACAAGGATTTATTTCTTGGAGCAACGGTCCTCAACCTAAATGAGCGCCCTCTCACGCAAAAAGTAAACTACGGCGATGAACCCATGTCGAACACCATCTGGGGCTTTAACGTTTCGTACCGGACTCAGTCACGCCTCATCACCAGACTCGTCGATGCCCTTCCTTTCATTGCTACCAAAGCTCCTTCCAACGTAGCCATTGATGCTGAATTCGCCCAGTTTATCCCGGGTCATTCGCGATCTATCGGCAAAACAGGAACAACATATATCGACGACTTTGAAGGAGCCAAATCAACCATCGACCTGAAAAATATAGGCACATGGTATCTTGCCTCGACTCCCCAACTGCAGACGTATCCGGGCATGTTCCCGGAAACAGCCGACACAGGTCTGGGCTACGGTTTTAACCGGGCGAAACTGGCGTGGTACATCATCGACCCTTTGTT
The DNA here is from genome assembly GCA_903916595.1 of uncultured Bacteroidales bacterium. Lineage (GTDB taxonomy): Bacteria > Bacteroidota > Bacteroidia > Bacteroidales > FEN-979 > CAIRDP01. The sequence goes on from CAIWXI010000088.1 coordinate 16,311, forward strand.
TTATGATAAAAACACAAGCCTTGTGCCTCCCAACGTCTCTCAGCAGGAGCTTTCGAGTAATTACGTGAGGCAGGTTTGGGAAACTGAAGTCTTCCCGAACAAGCAGCCACTGAATGGAGTTCCTGTGAACCTGGCTGTTTTAAACCTGGCCTATTATCCCAAGGATAAAGGCGCTTATAATTATGATGTTCAGCCTACTGCCTTTTCCAAAGGGCTTGACCCGAACGGGACTCTGGCTGATCCGGAGTCCCGGTGGGGAGGTATTATGCGCAGGATTGAAACTACCGATTTTGATGCTGCCAACGTTCAGTATATAGAATTCTGGATGATGGATCCCTTTGCTGACTCCAACACTACTAATGCAGGGGATCTTTATTTCAACCTCGGGGATGTTTCTGAAGATATTTTAAGGGATGGACGGAAAAGCTATGAAAACGGACTACCCACAACTTCTCTTGTTACTAATGTGGATACAACCAGGTGGGGCAGGGTCCCGAGCCTGCAGGCATTGGTAGATGCCTTTGATAATGACCCTGCTTCAAGACCATACCAGGACGTTGGTTATGACGGTCTTATGGATGCCGATGAGCGTACTTTCTTCGAGTCCAGATATTTGAGCAAAGTAAGAAACACATTTGGACAGGGGTCCCAGGCTTATAAAAATGCAAATACAGACCCATCGGCCGATGATTATCATTATTTCAGGGGAACCGACTATGACAATGACCCGGTATACGGCAGTGTGCTGCAGAGGTATAAAAAATTCAACGGACCTGAAGGTAACTCCCCCACACAGTCGCAGTCGCCTGAGAGTTATCCCACACTTGCGACAACACTCCCTAATATTGAGGATATCAACAAGGATAACACTCTTAGCGAAGCTGAACGGTATTACCAGTACGTGGTTCACCTCCGTCGCAACCAGATGCAGCCCGGGATGAATTACATAAACAACGTGTATTATGCGAGTAATATCCCCTTGGCTGACGGGCAAAAGGGAGGCGTAAAGTGGTACCAGTTCAAAATCCCCGTAAGAACACCCGATAAAGTTGTTGGTAACATTTCCGGATTCAACTCGATCCGTTTTATGCGACTATTCTTTAAGGGTTTTCAGGATAGTGTAGTTTGCCGTTTCGCCACTCTTGAACTGACCCGGGGAGAATGGAGAAATTACACGAATTCGCTGCTGGCACCCGGGGAATATATTCCCGATAATCAGCAAAATCAGACTACCTTCGATATTGCCACGGTAAGTATTGAGGAGAACGGCAGTAAGCAACCTATTCCTTACGTGATGCCTCCGGGTATCCAGAGGGAAACCAACTGGGGCTCCACCAATAATCAGAAACTTAACGAACAGTCGATGTCGTTTAAGACCTGCAACCTGGTAGATGGAGATGCCCGCGGAGCTTATAAAACATGTGAATTCGATTTTCGTCAGTTCAAGTTCCTTAACATGTTCGTACATGCTGAAAAATCGATCGAAAGCCAGGATCTTAAAACAGGTGACCTTACTGTATTTATCCGTATAGGTTCCGATTTTACCAACAACTTCTATGAATATGAGATCCCCCTCCAGTTCACTCCCTGGGGGACAAGCGTGAATAACCCCGATGCCATATGGCCCGATGCAAATGCTTTCAATATAGACCTGGCCAGGCTGGTACAGGTTAAATACAACCGGTATGTGGTAATGGCCCAGCATGGGGAGAATATAAGCCTTTCGTATCCTTATTCTGAGATGGACGGGGTAAACAGGATCACTATTGTGGGATCCCCCACGATCAGCGATGTAAAATCAATCATGATCGGGATAAGGAATCCGAAGAAAGGAGGCCAGAATAAAAATGACGACGGCCAGGAAAAATGTGCCGAAGTATGGGTTGATGAACTCCGGCTTACCGGATTCAATAAACAGGGAGGTTGGGCTGCAACTGCAAGACTGGCTGTGGATCTGGCCGATTTTGGCCGTGTTCAGCTCACCGGAAGTTACTCTAGTTCAGGCTTTGGTTCTCTGGAGCAAAAGCAGACTGAACGTGCCATGGAAGCCATAACCATGTTCGGTTTTGACACAGATCTGGAACTTGGCAAATTTTTCGCGGCAAAAACCGGCATACGAATTCCCATGCATTTTGATTATTCCATGCAGAAAAACACACCCAAGTACGATCCCCTCAACCCCGATCTGTATCTGTCGGATGTACTGAATATATATGACAACAAGGCACAGAAGGATTCTATACGGCAGCTCACCGAAGGGTATACCTACAGAAAGAATTTCAACTTCATGAATGTGAGGAAGGAAAGGACCAATGCTACAAGAAAACCGAAAATATACGACATCGAAAATTTCAACATCAGTTACGCTTATTCCGAAATCTTTCACCGGGATGTAGATATAGAATATGATCTGAAAAAGAAATATACCGGAGGCTTCGGCTATAATTACAGCGCCCTTCCGCCGATAGTCACACCGTTCAGCAGGGCCACCTTCCTTAAATCAAAATACCTTAGTCTCATCAGGGATTTCAATTTCTCTTATCTGCCCAAATCATTCTCCTTCAGGACCGATATGAACAGGGAATTCGATGCCCGTAAGTTCAGGAATAAGACCCAGGCTATTGTTCCGATGCAAACCTTTTATATTAAACGTTGGGATTGGAGCAGGCTGTATGACCTTAAATGGGACCTCACAAAATCATTAAAGCTGAGCCTTGTTGCCAACGCTCAGGCATTTATCAATGAACCACCCGGGGTGATTGACCGATCAAACCGTTCACAGGTATGGGATCAGGTTTTTTCGTTTGGAACCATGAATAACTATAATCAGGCATTTAGTGTTACCTGGGATGTTCCACTCGCAAAGATACCCATCCTCGACTGGATCACCGTGTCGGCAGGCTACCAGGGAAGCTATCGATGGACTGCCAATGCGCTTTCAGTTCAGGCTGCCTTCGGAAATATTGCCGAAAATAACAGCTCCAAAGTCCTTAACGGATCCTTCAATTTCGTGAACCTGTATAACAAAATCCCCTACCTTAAAAGGATCAATACAGGAGCGCAGAAAAACCCAAATAACGCCAGAGGTCCGTCAAGAATGCCTGAAAAAAATGCAAAGACAGCCAGCCAGGATTCCCTGAAAGAACTTAAGCCCAAGAAAGAAGTGGGGAAGATGATACTTGATGGAACATTGCGTGTGCTTATGGCCATCCGCATGGCTAAATTTATGTACACTCAGTCGAACGGCATACAGCTTCCCGGTTTTTATCCCCGCCCTGAAATACTGGGTAACAACTGGTCGCAAAATGCACCAGGACTTGGATTTGTTTTCGGTGATCAGAAGGATATCAGGCCAAAAGCCGGTGAGCGTGGCTGGATTACTAAAGACACTATGCTGAATACGGCCTATGTCAATAAATTTTCCGAAGCCTTTACCGCAAGCGTGTCGGTTGAACCCGTAAGGGACCTCCGAATCGAAATAAACGTCATGCGAAATTTATCCACTATAAAACAGGAATACTACAAATGGTCACCCTTAAATGATGGCTATCGGTCATTTTCACCAATGGAATCGGGAACCTTTACAATGTCGACGATCATGATCGCCTCGGCCTTCGATAAACAGGATAAATTCGGAGTTTCACCTGCTTTCCAAAAGTTCAAACAGATGCGGCTGCAGATTGCAGAACGATATGCTGCCAGGAATCCTAATTCCGTGGGTATCATTGATTCGACAGGCTTCCCCGCGGGATATGGCCCTGTTGACCAAGACGTTCTAACGACTGCATTCCTGGCGGCTTATAAAGGCAGTGACCCGGCCAGGGTAAAACTTACGGCATTCCCTTCCATTCCGTTGCCCAACTGGAGGCTTACCTACGATGGCTTCGCAAAACTTGCGTGGATAAAAACATTCCTGAGAACCCTCACCATAACCCATGCATATATATGTACCTATACCGTTAGCAATTTTGTTTCGAATATACAATATGGTGAAGCAAATGGTTATCCAAATGTTATGGATGATGCGGGGAATTTCATTCCCGGACGTCAGATTGGGATCATGACCATTAACGAGCAGTTCTCACCACTTATACGGGTTGACCTGGGTTTCATAAACAGCCTGCTTGCAAACTTTGAAATCAGACGTTCACGAGCTCTCAGCTTCAGTTTTGTCAATAATCAGCTTACCGAAGTGGCATCCAGTGAATTCATCGTTGGCGTGGGTTACAGGATCAAAGGCATTAAACTCAATTTTTCGGGTGTTCTCGGTGGAGGGAAGAAAGCAAAGACAACAAGCGATCTTAACCTGAAAGTTGATTTCAGCATCAGAAAGAACCGTACAACCCTGCGCAGGGTAGACCAGGACATCAACCAGATATCGATCGGCCAGCAGGTTCTCAACATCAACTTTACTGCCGATTATAACCTAAGTCAGAAGTTTAACGTACAGTTCTATTTTAAGAAGGATATCAACACTCCATACGTCTCGAACCAGTACCGTACATCGAACACACAGGGGGGGCTGGCGCTGAGGTTCTCGCTGGCGCAGTGATAAATGGTGAAATGGTGAAATGGTGAAATGGTGAAATGGTGAAATGGTGAAATGGTACCGTTAAACAATTAACAATAATATATTGCTGCAAAGATATTGATTGGAAGAAAAATTGTAATTTTGAAAAAACTTAAAATCTCTTTACTATGAACGTTCCTGCTAATTTAATGTACACAAAGGACCATGAATGGCTGAAAATTGACGGAGAACATGCTTTCGTCGGAATTACCGATTTTGCACAGCATGAACTTGGTGATATCGTTTTTATCGAAGTGGAGACTGTTGGTGAGATCCTTGAGAAGCATGAGTCTTTTGGAACCATTGAGGCAGTTAAAACCGTATCTGACATTTTTATGCCGGTTGGCGGGGAAGTTCTTGAATTCAACGAGATTCTGACTACTACTCCAGAGATAATCAATAAAGATCCTTACGAACAAGGCTGGGTAGTAAAGATCAAGATCGCAAATGCTGATCAGCTTGGCGAATTGCTTAGCCCTGAACAATATCTGTCCCAGATTCAGGGATAATTCATTCGGCCCATATTAGTGAACGCCTTTCTGCGAAATAACCGCTGGAGTATTCTCTGGGGTATCGTTATTCTTATTCTGACCCTGATGCCGGGAGAGGCTATACCCAGGATTCCGATGTGGTTCGACAAATTATATCCTGATAAGCTGGTTCACTTATTCATTTTTACTGTTTTTACTTTTTTGCTGATAAGTGGTTTTCGCAAACAGGAAAGCCCGGAAGTCTTCAGGAATTTCGCCATGCTCTGGGCGATTGCTATTAGTCTTTTTGTGGGAGGAACAACAGAGCTTCTTCAGGGATGGCTGATTCCAATGCGCACGGCCGACTGGCAAGATTTTTATGCCGACGGCTTTGGCACTTTGATGGTGGTTGTCGCTTTGAGGTCACATGCTTTTCTGAGCGAAGAATGATAGCTGGGTGACTGGGTGACTGGGTGACTGGGTGTCTGGGGACCTGGGGAACTGGATAGCAGATGGTTAGAAGTTCTTCTGAAAATGCTCCCAAACAATTTTTCCCTTTGCTTTTCCAATTGTTTCCTGCAGATCGGACAGGGATGCTGCGCGGATGTTTTTTACCGATTTAAATTTCCACAGTAGTTTCTGGTTCAGCGAATAGCCAATACCATCGATCTCTATAAGCTGGGGAGCCATGAGTGATTTTTCGCGACGGCGGCGGTGGTGGGTGATTCCGAAGCGATGGGCTTCATCCCGCATCTGCTGGATCACACGCAGGGACTCCGATTTTTTGTCGAGGTACATGGGAAAAGGATCGTTTGGATAGTATATTTCTTCCAGCTTTTTTGCAATTCCAATAATTGTGATTTTGCCTTTAAGGCCAAGCTTTTCGAGGCTGCCCAGGGCTGAACTCAGTTGTCCCTTGCCCCCGTCAACCACAATGAGCTGAGGCAATGGCTTTTCTTCATCAAGCAGCCTTTTGTATCTTCTGAAAATGATCTCCTCCATCGATGCGAAGTCATCAGGGCCTTCCACAGTGTTAATATTGAAATGCCGGTACTCGCTTTTGTCGGGCTTTGCATTTTTAAAGCATACCATGGCTGCGACAGGAAAACTGCCCTGTATGTTGGAATTGTCGAAACACTCAATATGCACAGGAGGTTCAAGCATCCTGAGATCTTTCATCATCGTATCGAGTATCCTCTTGCTCTTATGTTCCGGATCAATCAGATCTTTTTGTTTTTCTTTCTCAAGCTGGTAGTATTTCACATTCCTTTCCGACAGGTCAAGCAGCTTGCGTTTGTCGCCGATTTTCGGGATCACATAAGAAACCCCGGGCATCTCAAATTCAGGCATAAACGGCAAAATGATCTCCGGAGAATTGCTTTCGAACCTCTGACGAATATCGGTAATGGCGAATGAAAGCAGTTCTTCGGGTGTTTCATCAAGCTTTTTCAGTAATTCAATAGTATGTACCTGAATTATAGCCCCGTTCATAACTTTCAGGTAATTCACATAGGCCGTAAGTCCGTCGGAAATAATTGAAAATACATCCACATCATTGATCGAGGGGCTTACAATCGTGGATCTGCTCTGGTATTTATCGAGCAGCTCAAGTTTTTCCTTTACAATATGTGCTTTCTCAAACTCAAGCGACTCCGCATATTTCATCATGAGCTCCCTTAGCTGCCGGGCAACGGAGGAAATATTTCCCTTTATGATATCCTTGATCGCCACAATGCTTTGATCGTAATCTTCTGCAGTCTGGCGGGTCTCACATGGGCCCTTACAGTTGCCGATATGGAATTCCAGGCAGACTTTGAATTTTCCGGCAGCAATATTCTTTTCGGTAAGTTTGAGATTGCAGTTTCTGACGGGATACAGTTGTCGTGTAAGGTCAAGCAGGGTATGCATGAGCCTCACATTCGCGTAAGGCCCGAAATACTGTGAGCCGTCGCGGATCACTGTACGTGTGCTGAATACTCTTGAGAACGGCTCATTTTTGATGCATATCCACGGAAAGGTCTTGTCATCCTTAAGGCTTACATTATAATGAGGGCGGTATTTTTTGATGAGGTTGTTTTCGAGCAGCAGGGCGTCCTGCTCGGTTTCTACCACGATATATTTGATGTCGGCGATTTTCCTTACCAGCATCTGAACCTTGCCGCTGATAGAATTGATCTTGACGAAGTAGGAGCTGACCCGTTTCTTCAGGTTCTTTGCTTTCCCGATATAGATGATGCGGTTCTTATCATCAAAATACTGGTAAACGCCTGGCTTATCAGGCAAGGTCCTGATAATGGGTTGGAGATGTGAAAAGTATGTATTTAGCGCACTCACCTTATTTGAGCTGGTACATCCTGATCACCATATATATGGAGACAAAAAAAACAGCTCCCAGGGTTACAGGGAGGAACAGCATACCAAGCCCGGCCGATTTACCCATAGCCAGAGAAATGGTTTCCCAGGTGAGGTAAAAAAACAGGACAACCAGGACCAGGTTCATTAATCTCATGCTCCTCGTGGCATGCCTGTATAGCCGTTCGGCATTTTCAGGAGTGATATTGACAGGAAAATTGAAAATGAAGGGGAAGTGGTTGAGAATACTGATGCCTGTGAATATGACCAGGCCAATTGCAGGCAGCAGCCAGATCATGCCTTTTCCGCCGTAGTCATCGGGAATGCCCGCCCCATTAAAATGAGTCGGGATCACCTGCGGAAGACCTGCATATTTACTGGCCGTAAGTACGATCATTGCCACGATCCCGATCAAGCCTGCAATTTCAAGTATTATATCAACAGGTTCTTTTTCCGGTCTGATACGGGGCCTGTCGGCTGCTGAGGATTTGCCAAATGATTTCTTGTACATTCTATACCGGTATTAATGTCAGCCCGAAACAGTCAGGTTATTTCCGCTCCTCGACACGCTGTAACGCTTGATAGGATAAGGCGGAGGACCAGCAATCACGTTTCCGTTGAGATCGTATGAGCCTCCATGGCAAGGGCATACGAAAGTCTGGGATCCCCTGGAAAATGTAACTGTACATCCCTGGTGGGTACAGGTCTGGGCTACGGCAATAAACCCGTCTGTAAAATCACTGATACGGCAAATTATAACCCCCTGAACATAAACAAAGCCTCCCGAGGTGCTCAAGCCGGAATATTTTGAGTCGTTGAGATCAATAGTAAAATTCACATCAGGTCCCTGTGGTCCCGTTGTGCTTTTTTTACAGCTTTCGAGAAAGCTTCCTCCGGCTGCAATTCCGGCAAGCGCTATTGCTGAAGTTTTAAAAAACTGTTTTCGGTTCATGGCAGTCTGATTTTCTTTATAAACGGGGATTGTCTCAAATATTGCAGAACGTCATCCGCTGAGACCAAAATTAGTCAAATTGGATCAGCTGGTGCAGGAAATTTATTTTTAAGTCTCAGGAAATAACTTTCTATGGTATGGTATGAAACTGCAGAGATGACGATGGTAAGAATAACTGACAGCAAATACAGAACCAGGTTCCAGGGTATGTAATTTGTTTTTAACCTGGCGGATAGCGTGGTGACCAGTAGCATGATGACGGCCCAGTGAAACATATAGATGCCGTAGGAAATTTTTCCAAGGTAATTCAGGATCTTATTGTTTAAAGCAGGGTAATAATTTACAGTTACATTGGCGAGCATCAGAGTGAACAGAGTTCCAAGAATTACATCGGCAAAATAAGGGGGATGCCATCCGCTGAACCATAACAGAAAGGGGAGGATCACGAAGATGAGCGACAGGCGGCCTTTGCAGAACCAACTGAGAAAGCTGTAATCCTTTTTCTGGCACCATGCAAGGAGTCCGCCCATAGCCAGCAGGTTGAACTTGGTGCCGTAAAAGAACACATCGATGAATTTCAGGTTTCCGGGACTTGCCCATCCGCCGACACCAAGAAAAAAACGCAGGAAATGCGGCAGGGCTGTATAGCCAACGACAATGATTACAAGTACCCAGCCAAGGTGGGATCTGAAATATTTCACGAGTGAAGGCCAGAAAAGGTAAAACTGTTCTTCGGCGCCTATCGACCAGATCTGCGGGCTTACCAGCCATCCATGTCCCAGGGCATGGGCCACGTTGGCAAGTATGGTAAAGCAGAGGATCCCTGTAATCCAGCCTGGGTTGTAGCTATAGATAAGCATAGTGCTCAGCAGAACGAAAAAATACAGGGGCCAGATCCTTAGTATACGGCGCATATAAAAGCCGCGGATGCTTATTTTGCCTGTGTTTTGCTGTTCATTGAGAAGCAGGCGGGTGATGATATAACCGCTGATGACAAAGAAAAGCAGAACACCATTATGGCCGGCCTGGTCAAAAAAAGGGACAGAAGAAATATTCGGAAGGGCGAGCTCTGCCTTGATCAGTTCGATATGCCCGATAAGGACGGTAAGCGCTGCTATCGCCCTAAGAGAATCTAAGCCGTAAACCCGTCCCATCCCTGCGCGGTAAGTTCAATCTGTTTATTGTCGGAGGTCACCATGGCCCTGCCTTCCCGGGCATCGGTCATATGCCCGATAATGCTGATATCTCCAGCATCTTTTATCTTGTCATAGTCCTTCTGGTCGATGGTAAAGAGCAGTTCGTAATCCTCGCCGCCCGAAAGCGCTGCTACCGAAGGGATGATCTTGAAATCCATGGCCAGTTCGCGGGTCTGAGGGTTGATGGGGATCTTTTCTTCAAACAGTCTGCAGCCTGTGCCCGACTGCTTGCAGAGATGCAGGGTTTCAGAGGCAAGCCCGTCTGAAATATCGATCATGGAAGTGGGCCTGATGTCAAGCCTGGCCAGCATATCGCGGATATCGGTGCGGGCTTCAGGCTTCAGCTGCCGGCCAACCTGGTAGTCAAATCCATCCAGTTCAGGCTGCATATCTGGATTGGCATGGAAGACAGCCTTTTCTCTTTCAAGCAGAAGTAGCCCCAGGTAAGCGCTGCCAAGGTCGCCGGTAACACAGATCAGGTCGTTTGGCCTGGCGCCGCTTCGGTAAATGACCTCGTCTTTTTTCGCTTCCCCCAGTATGGTAACAGAAATGAAAAGTCCTTTGTTGCTGGATGATGTGTCACCTCCCACGAGATCGACCTTGTAGCGGTCGCAAGCCATCCTGATGCCCTCGTACAGCTCATCCAGCGCCTCTACCGGAAATTTACTGGAGACTGCAACAGAAACCGTGAGCTGTTTGGGTATCCCGTTCATGGCAGCAATGTCGGAGATATTGACAACAGTCGATTTATATCCGAGATGTTTTAACGGAGTATACACCATGTCGAAGTGCACCCCTTCGACCAGAAGGTCGGTAGAAAGCAGAATTACTTTATCGCCGGCATCAATTACCGCTGCATCATCACCCACTCCTTTGATCGTTTCCTTATGATACAGAGTAATACCGGCAGTAAGATGGTCGATAAGGCCGAATTCACCCAGGGCCGACAAGGGCGTGAGGCGGGAGGGGATGTCGTTTGAGTGTGTTTCTGGCATGGGGGAGTTTAAATGGTGAGATGGTGAAATGGTGAAATGGTGAAATGGTGAAATTGCGAAATTACTAATTTATCCTATATCCTGCATCCTGTATCCTGCATCCTGCATCCCGTTTTTTCATACCTTTGCGTCTGCAATCAGCCACCATGGAATCCGATCCGAATAAAATCATAGGCGAGGTCACGCAGAGCGACTATAAATACGGCTTTGTGACTGATATTGAGACGGAATATGCCCCTAAAGGATTGAGTGAGGACACGGTTCGCTATATTTCCGGGAAAAAGAATGAACCCGCATTTATGCTTGAATACCGGCTGAAGGCGTTCAGGCATTGGCTTACAATGAAAGAGCCTAAGTGGGCTCACCTTGAAATTCCGCCTATTGATTTTCAGGACATTTTTTTTTACGCTGCTCCAAAAAAGAAAAAGGAATACGAAAGCCTTGACCAGGTGGATCCTGAATTGCTGGCAACTTTCAACAAGCTTGGTATTTCGCTTGAAGAGCAGAAAAAACTTTCGGGTGTGGCCGTCGATGCGGTCATCGACAGTGTTTCGGTTAAAACTACTTTTTCTGATACCCTTTCAAAGTACGGTATTCTCTTTTGTTCAATGAGTGAAGCCGTGCAGCATCATCCTGAACTCGTAAAACAGTACCTGGGTTCCGTGGTCCCGTATACCGACAATTACTACGCAGCCCTGAATTCGGCGGTTTTCAGCGACGGTTCATTCTGTTACATACCCAAAGGAGTGCGTTGTCCGGTTGAATTGTCGACCTATTTCAGGATCAATGCAGCCAATACCGGTCAGTTTGAGCGAACCCTGATCGTTGCCGACGAAGGAGCTTACGTGAGTTATATGGAAGGATGTACCGCTCCCCAGCGCGACGAGAACCAGCTTCATGCAGCGGTCGTTGAGATCGTGGCCATGAAAGACGCCAGTGTAAAATATTCAACCGTCCAGAACTGGTATCCCGGCGATAAAAACGGGAAGGGCGGAATTTACAATTTTGTGACTAAACGCGGGATCTGCAAGGGAAATAATTCGAAAATATCCTGGACCCAGGTTGAGACCGGGTCGGCCGTTACATGGAAATATCCTTCTTGCATACTACTTGGCGACAACAGTGTGGGCGAGTTTTATTCGGTAGCCGTAACAAATAATCATCAGCAGGCTGACACCGGAACCAAGATGATGCATCTTGGCAAAAACACCAAAAGCACGATTATTTCCAAAGGGATATCCGCAGGGAAAAGCAATAATTCTTACCGGGGGCTGGTACGTATTTCTAAAAACGCCACCAACTCGAGGAATTACAGCCAGTGCGATTCACTTTTGCTGGGTTCAGGCTGCGGGGCACATACATGGCCTTACATACAGGTTGAGAATAAATCGAGTATTGTTGAACATGAGGCTACTACTTCGAAGATCAGCGAAGACCAGCTTTTTTACTGCCAGCAGAGAGGTATGAATGCCGAAAGCGCTATTGGCTTGATTGTAAACGGATACGCGAAGGAAGTCCTGAAGCAGCTGCCGATGGAGTTCGCCGTGGAAGCGCAGAAGCTACTTTCGATCAGTCTGGAGGGGAGCGTAGGATAGCCGGGTGACTGGGTGGCTAGGTAACTGGGTAGCCAGTAACCGCAGCGCAGCTGCTGGCCCGGCAATCCAGTTATCAGAAGTCAATATGAAATAAACTAACAAAGCATGTTACTAAGTATCAAAAACCTTCACGCATCAATCAACGGGAAGGAAATCTTAAAGGGGATCGACCTGGATGTGAACGAGGGGGAAGTTCATGCCATCATGGGCCCGAACGGGACTGGAAAAAGCACCCTTGCTTCGGTGATCGCAGGCCGTGACGTATTTGAAGTTACTGCAGGCGAGATCATCTATAAAGGAAAGAATTTGCTGAAACTGGCTGTGGAAGAGCGCGCCAGGGAAGGCATTTTCCTGGGCTTCCAGTATCCTGTTGAGATCCCCGGGGTGAGTATAACTAATTTCATGCGTACTGCCGTTAACGAGATAAGGAAATATAAAGGTCTGGATCCTTTGGGTGGAGGTGCTTTTCTGAGACTCATGGAGGAGAAGAAAAAGCTGGTGGAACTTACGTCCAATCTCGCCAACCGTTCAGTGAACGAAGGGTTTTCGGGAGGGGAGAAAAAGAAGAATGAGATTTTTCAGATGGCCATGCTGGAACCAACCCTGGCAATCCTGGATGAAACCGATTCAGGTTTGGACATTGACGCTCTGCGCGTTGTCGCCAACGGGGTGAACAAGCTCCGGACAAAAGGAAATGCCTTTATGGTGATTACTCATTATCAGAGGCTTCTCGATTACATAGTGCCTGATTTCGTTCATGTTCTGTTTGAAGGCAGGATCGTGAAATCTGGCACGAAAGAACTTGCGCTGGAACTTGAGGAGAAAGGCTATGACTGGATCAGGAAGGAGCAGACAACAGATGACAGATATCAGATATCGGATATCTGATATCTGATAAAAAGGATACAAGATGCAGGGTGCTGTGAAACAATGTATTACAAAAGAATTGATGTTGACCCTTTACGGGGATAGGCGGGCCGTGATTTCGGCCAATGACTACCCCGGACTGACGGCTTTGCGGGACGATGCTATCCGCAGATTTCAGGAATTGGGATTTCCGACTACAAAACTTGAGGCCTGGAAACACACTGATCTGAAGGAAAGTTTTGCAAAAGAATATGACGTTGTTCTGAAAGCTGATGATGCAGTGGATGTTCAGAAGGTTTTCCGCTGCAATATCCCTCATCTCGATACGGCCATCATGGGTCAGCTGAATGGCGAGTATGTTTCGAAGGATGTACCCCTGATGACTTTGGGGAACGGCATCATTATGGGAAGCCTGGCGGAAGCCATGAAGAAATATCCGGCTTTGATCGAAGCTCATCTTGGGAAATATGCAGATTCCGTTACGGACTCCTTCACGGCTCTGAACACGGCCTTTTCGCGTGACGGAGTGTTTATTTATGTGCCCGACAATGTGAAAAGCCCTAAGCCGGTGCAGATCATCAACGTCATCCACCATGACGAAAATCTTTTCCTTCAGTCCCGCAACCTCATTGTTTTAGGGAAAAACAGCCGGCTTTCGCTGGTCCACTGTGATGATTCATACAACCACCAGCCTTCTTTCTCGAATGTGGTTACCGAGATACATCTGGGTGAACATGCCTTTATGGATCATTACAAACTTCAGAACCTCAACAACAGCTCTACCCTGATCAGTTCGGTGTATTTCCAGTTGGAAGCAGCAGCCGGGCTTGAATCGCATTATATTTCTTTAAACGGCGGATTACTCAGGAATAATCTCAGGCTCAGGTTCAACGGCCCACACGGGAATGCCAATATTTACGGCATCTACCTGATGGACCGCAAGCAGCATACCGATAATCAGGTGTTTGTTGATCATGCTTTCCCAGACTGTACAAGCGGAGAGTTATTCAAGGGCATACTTGATGAACATTCGAGTGCAGTGTTTAACGGGCATGTTTTGGTTGAACGTAATGCCGTTCGTACCAACGCCTACCAGAGTAACAGGAATATTCTGCTTACCGAAACGGCAAAGATAAACTCCAAACCTTTTCTCGAGATTTACAATGACGATGTGAAATGTTCGCATGGGTCGACTACCGGACAGCTTGACCAGGATGCCATGTATTACCTCAGGCAGCGCGGTATTGGCGAGGAAAGCGCCCGTATGCTTCTGATGTATGCATATGCAGATGAGGTGATCGGGAAAATTGCCATTGACCCGCTGAGGCGCCGTGTAGAGGATATGGTGAAAAAGCGCCTTCAGGGCGAGCTGCAGATCTGCGAAGCCTGTGTGCTTCATTGCAACACCCCCGAGAATCCTGTGGAATTTACGATAGATATGACGAAAATATAAACTATGTACGATGTACGAATTACGATGTACGAATTTTAAATTTTCGCAATCGTACATTGTACATTGTACATCGTACATAGTTTCAGAAAACTCCTAAAGCTTCAAAATCTGACTCATGTCCTTAAACATTTCCGACATCCGCTCCGACTTCCCCATCCTCTCCCAGACCATCTATAAGAGGCCTCTGATCTATTTCGACAATGCGGCAACCACCCAGAAGCCAATTCAGGTGATCAGGGCAATAAGCGATTACTACGAGCATGATAACTGCAATATACATCGCGGAGTGCATTACCTGAGCGTGAAGGCTACCGAGGCTTTTGAAGAAGCGCGAAGGGAGATCAGGGAATTTATTAATGCACCATCAACTCACGAGGTCGTGTTTACCAAAGGCGCTTCCGAATCTCTCAACCTGGTGGCGGCATCGTTTGGAAAGAAATTCTTACTGCCAGGAGACGAAGTCATTACGACCATCATGGAACACCATTCCAATTTCGTGCCCTGGCAGCTTATCTGCGAGGAAAAAGGCGCTGTCCTTAGGGTCGCAACTATTCTGCCCGATGGTGAACTGGACCTGGAAAACCTGTATTCCCTCATCAGCGAACGTACTAAGATCATTGCTCTGACCCATGTTTCAAATGTTCTCGGCACGGTAAATCCGATAAAAGAAATCATTGCTTATGCTCATAAACAGGGAATTCCTGTTCTGGTAGATGGCGCCCAGGGAGTTTCCCATCTTAAGGTTGATGTGACTGATCTGGGTTGCGACTTCTATTGTTTTTCGGGGCATAAGATGTACGGCCCGATGGGAATAGGCGTTCTTTATGGTAAAGAGAAATGGCTGGAAGAGATGCCTCCTTACCAGAGCGGCGGAGAGATGGTGAAAGATGTGACGATTGAAAAGACCACGTTTAATGAGCTTCCGTTCAAGTTTGAAGCAGGAACTCCCAATGTGGAAGGCGTGATGGGCCTCAGGGCTGCCGTGAAGTACCTGAAAGACCTGGGAATGGATGAGATCAGGGCGTACGAGGACAAGTTGCTGCAACGAGCCGTTTCAAGTCTGTCGGCTATTGGCGGTGTTCGTTTTTTTGGCGAGGCTCCCGGTAAAGCCAGCCTTGTTTCCTTCCTTATCGGCGACATTCATCCTTTTGATGCAGGAACAATCATCGACAAGATGGGCATTGCCGTGCGTACAGGCCATCACTGCGCTCAGCCCCTCATAGATCATTTCGGAATACCGGGAACAGTGAGAGCTTCTTTTGCTTTTTATAACACGGCTGATGAGATCGATCGGTTAGCCGAGGCGGTGGCGAGGGTTAAAACGATGTTTAAGTGATGTACGATGTACGATGTACGATGTACGATGTACGATGTACGATGTACGATGTACGATGTACGATGTACGATGTACGATGTACGATGTACGATGTACGAATCTTATATCATTAATAATCAAACTATGACTATACAGGAAATCGAAAATCAGCTTGTCGGCGAATTCGCTTCGGTAGACGACTGGCTCGACAAATACGACCTTATTCTCGATATGGGAAAATCTCTTCCGCCGATAGATCCAAAATACAAGACAGACAAATACATTATTTCGGGCTGTCAGAGCAAGGTATGGCTTTTTGCCGAATACCGGGAGGGCAAAGTCTATTTCATGGCCGACAGCGACGCCATCATTACCAAAGGCATTGTGAGCATGCTTGTTAGCGTTCTTTCCGGCCAGACGCCCGATGCGATCCAATCCGCAGAGCTTAATTTTATTGATCGTATAGGATTAAAAGAACATCTTTCTCCCACCCGTTCCAACGGACTGGCTTCTATGGTTAAGCAGATGAAACTTTACGCCATGGTGTTTAAAATGAAGGGGTGAGGGATCCACACTTCCGCCAATGAAGATACTTCTTATTGAGGACGAGAAGGAACTTTCGCGTTCTATTACTGAATACCTGCAGGCCGGGAATTACATCTGTGAGCCGGTCTTCACTTATGAGGCCGCGGTCGAAAAGGTCAACCTCTACGATTACGATTGTGTTATCGTTGACATTAACCTGCCCGACGGTACAGGTCTTGATGTCATCCGCAGTCTGAAAAAAAATAAATCGGAAACCGGGATTATCGTTATTTCGGCAAGAAATTCCCTCGACGATAAAATCTCGGGTCTTGAGATCGGGGCCGACGATTACCTTACGAAACCCTTTCACTTGCCGGAACTGAATGCCCGCATTAAATCGATTATCAGGAGGAGGAATTTCGGTGGAACGAATGATATACAGTTTAACGAGATCAGCATCAAACCCGACAGTATGGAAGTGTTTGTGAATGACCAGCCGATCGTCCTTACAAAAAAAGAATTTGCCTTGCTGATCTATTTTGTTTCAAACCGTGACCGGGTGCTCACAAAGGAATCTATTGCCGAACACCTTTGGGGAGATGAGATGGACATGGCCGATTCGTTCGATTTTATATACACTCACATAAAAAACCTCAGAAAAAAAATCATTGAAAGAAACGGGGAGGATTATGTAAGGACCGTTTATGGCATGGGTTACAAATTTACAGATAAACAGCAATGAAACTTCTTACGCGGACATCAGCTATTTATCTGATCATTGCAGGTATCGTGATGATCGCCGGAGGTCTTGTTTTTTACAACCTTCTAAGCAACATTTTTTACAGCCAGATCGATAAAACACTGCATGAAGAGCGGCTGCTGGTGGAAGAAACAATCAACTATTCCGATACTGTTCCCGATTTCCGCCTGATCTTAGGCCACCATATCGACGTGACTCTTGTTCCCACTCCGCAGAAAAAAGCTGAAATGATAAACGACACGGTCATGTATGACAAGGAAAACGGAGATTTCGAATCCTTTCGGCACCTGCTCGTCCGAAGCACTTCGATGCAAAACCAGGGATATGTTCTGAACCTTTATAAACCTCTCAGGGAGAAGGAAGCACTGATAGCTGAGATCATGATCGCGGTAAGTCTGGTTTTTGTGAGCCTTCTCGTAGCCCTGGTTTTTTTCAACTATTTCATTTCAAGAAGAGTCTGGGTGCCTTTTTACCGCACCCTCCAGAAACTGGGAACCTATGATATCAATCAGGAAAACCTGCTGGAATTCACTCCCACAGGCATTCATGAGTTTACGCTTCTTAATCAGGCTCTTGAAAAGATGTCGGGAAAGATCCGCAAAGACTTTCTTAATCTGAAGGAATTCAACGAGAACGCTTCTCATGAATTGCAGACCCCCTTAGCTGTTATCAAGTCTAAGCTCGATCTTCTCGTTCAGGAGGAAAACCTTTCTGAAGATCAGATGCAGCAGCTTTCGGCTATTTATGATGCGACGACAAGGATGTCGAAGCTCAACCAGGGGCTTCTTCTTATTTCGAAAATAGAGAACAACCAGTTCTCGCTTCCGGAGCTTATCAGGTTTGAAAACCTGATTGACAATACTCTGGAGAATTTCAGGGAGATGACCGACCACAAAAGCATAGTTGTAAAGAAGGAATACACGGGCAATTTTATTGTGAATATGAACAGGGTGCTGGCTGAGGTACTGGTCACAAACCTGGTTTCAAATGCGATCAGGCACAATGTCCCGGGCGGGATCATCCGGATAGAAACCTCCAGCGCTTTCATGATCATCCGGAACTCGGGAAACCCTCTCAGTTTCGATCCAAAGGAACTTTTCAAACGTTTCCGCAAGTCAGAGCAGAAATCCGAATCGGTCGGACTGGGGCTGTCGATCGTGAGCAGGATCGCCTCACTGTACAAACTGGAGATCGGATATTCCCGCACCGGTGAGTTTCATGTCTTCAGGATCTCACTCGAAGAGTAGCAAAGGAAATAATTCTATCCGGTTTTAAAAAAAACATTCCAACTTCAGAATTAAAACAGAATCATATCTGAATTTTGCTGCATTAAACTATCATTAGGCAATCAAATAACAATCAATAAATAATTTCTTTAATTCATTTTTCAACCCAAACCTAAAATCGATACCAATGAAAAAAATCATGATCATCGCGGTTGCTTTTATGTTCAGCGCTGCCGTTTTCGCACAGACAAACACTCAGAAACCTGCTGAAAAGAAGGATGCTCCCGCAGCTCAGGCCAAACCTGCAGCTCAGGCCAAACCTGCAGCAAAGGCGACAGACAAGCCCGCTGCAGCTCCTGCAGCAGCTCCCGCAGCAGCTCCAGCCAGCAAGAAAAAGTAAATTGTCGCTTCAAGGTAAAAAAAAGAGGCTGTCCCGAAAGGGGCGGCCTTTTTTGTAATCAGCGTTTCTTGTTTTTATCCCAACATGATTTCCGTAACTTTGCAGCTTAATATTTCTTTATGCATAATCCATCAAACATACCATATAACCCCTTTAAACAAGCCGTTATCGATGCTCTCAGAAGAGTGTTCGACCCTGAGATTCCGATTAACATTTATGACCTTGGATTGATTTATGACCTGAAAATCGACACGGATCATAATGTGGAAATTCTGATGACACTAACCACACCGAACTGTCCGGTGGCCGAAGATATGCCGGGCATGGTTCAGGAAGAAGTGAGCCGTGTAGAAGGTGTCGGAAAGGTTCGTATTGAACTTACTTTCGAACCGCCATGGGATATGGCGAACCTGAGTGAGGAGGCCAAGGTGGAGCTGGGACTTATATAATCAGCGAATCGCACATCGTACATCGCACATCGTACATCGTACATCGCACATCGTACATCGCACATCGTACATCGCACATCGTACATCGTACATCGCACATCGTACATCGTACATCGTACATCGTACATCGTACATCGTACATCGTACATCGTACATCGTACATCGTACATCGCACATCGTACATCGTACATCGTACATCGTACATCGTACATCGTACATCGTACATCGTACATCGTACATCGTACATCGTACATCATACATCATAC
>CAIWXI010000089.1 GCA_903916595.1 uncultured Bacteroidales bacterium
AAGAAAGGAATTGAAGGTTGCTTTTGTATCATTGGAAACGAAAAAGCCAAACATGCTGTTTTTTAGAAGCGAACGTTCTTTGCCAAGCATGGCTGCCCCGGTGAGGTTCAGCTCGATGATCTTTCCTTCTTTGGAAAGAGTTAAATGACCTGTAGGTGCAAGATCGTATAATTCAGAATATTTTTTAGAAGCAAATTCTGCCTGCTCTTTTGACTGCATGAGCTCAATGTTCAATGTTTCCAGTTCTATCTGGTGAACCTCAAGCTCGTGAGTTAGTTTCAGTGCATTGGCATTTGCATTACCCAGTTCATCGGCCCGCTTTGCTTTCTCTTCGTTTTGAAATACCAGCTCTTTGTTGGCAATAAGCAGTTCATCGGCTCGCTTTGCCTTCTCCTCGTTTTGAAAAGCCAGCTCCTCAATAAGCTCCAGTATTTTGGCTTCTGATTTCTTTTTCAGCAACTCTTCGGCTTTTTGGCGAAGAGTTGCTGATTGGTTATCGGTATTTTTCATGAACTGCTGGTTTGCACTATGGCATTAGTTCGATTGTATGATGTGGCGAAAGAAGAAAAAGGGCGTGAACCTTCGCTTATTCCAGCATTTAGAGGTACCGCCAAGCACCTGAATCCAACTGAAATAGCACAAAGAACACACCCGTAGGGTGCGTCAACTGAAACTATTTCTCTGGATTCGAAAAATTGGCGGTATTCTAAATGAGAAATATTAGCAACGCAATATTTTATCGATGTTAAAGAACGATGAAGTTTGAAACAGGTATTTAGTAATAATCAATAGATTAAGACCTGTTTGAGATCGTACAAATATACGTCATTCTTTTCTGTTTGGTACGTCAAGGCTCAAATTTTACGAGTTGGTATTGTTGTTTTCGTATTATGGCCCTTGTTGAGGATGCGGATCATTTCGTTGCCGGCAGGCGGTAGTGTCATAATTCAGACTCTACCAACAGGAAAAGACTGGGTGGCGGCGCGTATCCCAAGGGGTGCTAACGTATGTATTACCTTTTCAGGGATTTCACTGCAAGCAGGCTGAGGAGTCCCAGCAAAATAATCCCTGAAAGGACAAATGCCCACACATTGATCACCCTCGACTCGACCACCATCGGATAATCCTCGAGCAGAAAACCCATCGGAAAGACTTCCCAGCTGACCCGGTTGCCACTCAGGGCTGATGAATTCGTTCCGGTGATCAAGCCGGGCAGATCTGTCTCAACGTGGAAATCCTCCATCGTTAACAGGTTCTCTAGAAACTTTGCTTTCAGGTTAAACTCCTGGAGCAATGGTGGCTGGATTTTTTTGAGACTGTCAGCGGTGCCGTTACCCGTCCAAATCTGTAAAGAATCTATAAACACCCCTGCATCCTTAAAGTTCCATTTCGAGAGTGCGGATTTGATTTTGTTGTGGAATTCCCCAACCCTTTTTGCATCCAGGTGAGGATCATTCAGTTTACGGATCCCCCCAGCCAGGATCTTTTCGACCTCGGTGGTCGCCGATTCAACAAGATAAGCCATCACTTTTTCTTCCGCATCCTTCATTTTAATGCTGTCGGAGGGACTCTGAATAGAATGCTTGCGCATTAGCCAGCGGAAGTCTTCCGGTGTCACATAAGCTTTGTAAGGAAGGTCAGTAAACGGATTGGCTGCGTAGTAAATTTCCTTATATTCGATATAGGAGTAGAAGAAACCGAACCTTTTCCTGATTTCGATCGGACGCACAAGTTGTCTGAGCCAGCTTGTGTCCTGTTGGGTCTCAGTTTTCATCTGTTCGCAATCTTTGTATTGTTTCGTATAAGTGACGATGAACTTTCCTTTGCCTGAAGTGTCTTTTTTCGATGTCATCGCCCAAGACACGTCAACAGGATACGGGAGCTCCTTTTTGAAAGCATCCGCCGAATCGCCTGAAACGCTTATAGTCCGTGTGAAGCTGCCATCACTGTTCACAGTAGTCCTTACAGTGATCTCCCTGCATGCGCTGAGGGCCATAATCAAAATGACCAGTCCGAAAACCAAGTGTCGTGTTTTCATTTTAAATTTATTTGATTCATTTGTTTCTTAAAAGATGAGAAAGCTAACGGGGATGTTCCATTCACCTTGGAGATGAGTCTCCCGATCTCGCAAAAGGAGATCCCGGCACAGTTGATGTCAAAGGTCGATGCCAGCCGCTGCGGGTTTGAATAACGGGAATCTGAATTCACAGCAGAGAACTTTAGCTCCAGTGCTGAGACCTTTTTGACCAAACCGTACTGCTCGTAACCGAACAGAAGAAAAAGAGCGACTGAAGCGGCGGCAAGCAAGACACTAAGGAACGGCGGAACAAATGCTGTTTTATGCGGGTCCTGCTGTATAGCGGCCATAATGTTATCGGTGATCTCATCAGGGTTGTTGAGCACCGGCTCCAAACGGCGGACCAGGTCCATAACCTCACGGGCTTTCAAAGCATCCTTGTAAGCCTGACTGCATGATGAGCAGGTATCAATATGTTGTCTGAAGCCGGCATCTATCGGAACTTCCTCAAATATCATCCTGTCAAGATGTTCGATGGCATTATTGCAATTCATTGTATTGTCCTTTCTTTTTCCAGTATTTTTAAAAGTCGCTCCCGCACACTCTTCCGTGCATGGTAAAGGTTGCTTTTCACGGAGGTTTCAGTCAATTCCGTAATCAACTCTACCTCTCCTGATGTCATTCCTTCGATGTCCCTGAGGATGAATACAAGCTTCTGTTTTTCAGGAAGCATTTCTGCGAGTCCTTTGATCAGAATGGCCAGTTCGTGGTTGTTGGCCGATCTTGTCGAATCGTTCTGTTGAATTGCCTCGAGTTTTTGTGAGACTACGTCAATCGGGATCATTATGTGCCGGTGAATTGTACGCAACCGGTCTGTAGAGGTATTCACAATGATCCGGTACATCCATGGAATAAATTCCCTTGCGGGATCAAACGAACCGATCTTCTGCCAAATTTTGATGAAACTTTCCTGGACAGAGTCTCTCGCTTCTTCTTCGTTGCCTAGGATCCTGAATGCGAGCCGGTATGCTGTTTGCTGGTATGTCATCACGAGTTTTCTGAATGCCGTATGATCCCCATTCCTGATACACTCAACGGTTTTCTGAAGATTCTCCGGCATCATATTATTTGTTGCTTATGATTGATATACGGTGAAATTAAGAAAAAGTAAAATAAAGGCTGTATTATTCTTTATCGTTTGGGAAAGCTGGTCATAATGAACTCTTGTCCGGACCCGGAGCCAGGCTGGTGGTTTTCAGCCGTCACCAGTGCAGAAATGATTCAAAAAAAGGGCTCAGAAGTTGCCTTCTGAAACCCTTTAAATTTTATTCCGGTGAATTATTTGCTGAAAAGAGTTCTCTCTTTCCAACGTTTATCAATTAACCCTATTCTTTCTTATCGCTTCCGCCATGATCACCAATCATAACCCATTTTGTCCCTTGTTTTAACAGGATGTCGGTCCAACGACCACTCTCAGAACTTTTCTTTCCATCCTGGGTTTCCTTTGCCTCTGAATAATAGTAATCAACAAATGCAACATCTCCATATATTTTTATTGCAACTGGTTTAATTGAATAAACGGGGATTTTTACGCCCTGATAAGCATAAGTGATCCATTTCTTACTTTCTTCTTTTGTGGATGGCAGAGGGTCGCTATTTTCCCAACCAATATAATCAGAATGGAAATAGTCAAGGAACCCGTTAATATCACCTTTGGCCATAAGTCCCCAGTAGGTATTTACATTATTCCATACCTCTTTCTGTGCAGCTGACCATTCCTGTGCAAATACCGAAGAAAGTCCAAGCACGAAAAAAAGTGCAGTGGTTAACGCTATTTTGTTTTTCATAAGATTTCATTTAGAACTAATTGTGAATACTATTGCTAATCTCTCCCAAAATTTTTAAAATCAATTTTTTATGGGATGTCTTGGCAAATATACACAATATAATGTTAAATGAGTCTAAATAAAAGTTAAATATTGTTAAATACAAAAACTCTCTTACCGGCAACTACCCGTTACAAACACAGCGTAAGAACCGACACCCGGTTAATCAGGATACTCCTGCTTACCTATGGAATAATTTTTTTTATGATGAGCTTGTCGATACGGTTCCCGTCAAGGTCCACTACTTCGACTTCATATCCCATATAAACTAGTTTCTCGCCGGGCACGGGGATGTGTTTCATGGTGCTGGTGACCAGGCCGGCAAGCGTGTTGAATTTCATCTTTTCTTTATTAAAGCCCTGAATCCCGAACTTGTAGGCAAACTCAGAGAACGGCATCTGTCCATCGACCAGCCAGCTTCCGTCTTCCCTCTGATGCATCTGCGGCTCAGTGGTGCCCCCTCTGTTGAAATCACCTACAATGGCTTCCAGTATGTCGTTCAGGACCACCATGCCCACGGTAGAACCGTATTCATCAACCACCAGCCCGTAATGCACATTCTTCTCCTTGAACAATTCAAGGGTCTCGTATGCCGTAAGCGACTCAAGGATATGTTGAGCAGGTTTAATATAATCCTGAAGAACCAGCTGAGCCTCTTTGTTAAATCCCATTAAAATCTGCTTTAGAAAGACCACCCCGATCACATTGTTCAGGTTACCCCTGCATACAGGGTAAACCGAATGAAGTCCGGGCTCGATCTTCTTCCACATATCTGCATTGCTTTCATTGATATCAAGCCAGGTCACTTCAGAATAATGCCTCATAAGGGATGCGATTTTCTGATCGCCTAAATGAAAAACCCGGTCGACGATATGCTGTTCCATTTTCTGAACATCGCCTCCCATGGTGCCCTCCAGAACCATGGCCCGGATCTCTTCTTCCGTTACTTTATATTTGGCTTTTGGTTTTATTCTTAAAAGCTTGAGGATGAGATCGCTTAGTTTACTCAGCAGCCAGGTGACAGGGATCAGGGCTTTTGAGAGGATAATCGCAGGAGGTACCATCACTTTGGAAACACCTTCAGGATTTATCAGGCCGATGCGTTTGGGAACGAGCTCACCTATAAGCATTGCCGTCAGAGTAACAACCATCACCACGATAACCAGGGCCAGGGTTTTTGCTGTGGATGCAGCAAGTCCGGCCGTGATCAGCAGCGAGGCCATGCCGGTCGAAATCTCCGCACCGCTGAAAATCCCGGTCAGGATGCCTATCAGAGTCACTGCAATCTGTACGGTCGAAAGCACACCGGCGGGTTTGTTCAATTGGTCAAGCACAGCCTTCGCGCCTTTATGCCCTGCCTTTGCATCCATCTCCAGCCTGCTCCTTCTGGAGGAAACCATTGCGATCTCGGTCATGACGAAAAGTCCGTTAATCAGAAAGAGGCAAAATAAAATAATAAGTTCCGTAATCATATACTGTCGTTTTGTGATTGATTAATAGTAACATCCCTCCTTGGAATGGGTATTTTTATATTATTGTCTTTCATTATTTTAAAAACTCCGAACAGCACTTCGCTCTTGATGCTGCGACCCTGGCTGTAGTCTGAAATCCAGAAAAGCATTTCAAAATCCATTGAAAATTGCCCTATACCCAGGAAGAAAACCAGGGGCTCGGGTTGCTGTAAAATCATCGGATGATTTTGCAGGATCTCCATGATAAGCCCCTGAACGAAATGGGGATCGGAATCATAACCCACACCTATAGGTACCTCCATCCTGCGTTTCTTATCCGACAGAGTCCAGTTGATCACCTCTTTTGATATCAGCTGGCTATTAGGCACAATAACCTCCGCACCGTCGAAGGTATGAATGTTGCTGGCGCGAAGTTCAATTGACTTTACATTGCCGATGAGCTGACCAACCTGCACGGTATCGCCTAGCTGAATAGGCCTCTCGAAAAGCAGGATCAGTCCTGACACTACATTACTGAAAATGGTCTGAAGGCCAAAACCTATTCCCACGCTGAATGCCCCAAGGATGATGGTTACTTTGTCCATCGGTATACCCGTGGCATAGAATGCGAGGAAAAAACCGGAAATAGCCAGGATGTATTTCAAACCCATCGAAATGGTGTGGGGCATGCCCTTTGATAAGGATAGGCGGTTAAGCACATCCTTTTCGAGGAGCACCTGCAGGAACCTGGCTAAAAAGAATGAAACAAAAATAACTGTAAAAAAGAGCAAAATGCCGTTAAGAGAAAAACTGGCATCCCCAAGCGTGAATTTGTATGTGATGACTGAAATGAGGAAGTCATAAACAATGGTCCTGAAATGAAACGCATTCAGAAAAATTGCAATCCAATAAAAAACTGCCAGGGTGTTCAGGATCAGGATCAATCTTTGCTTTAACATCTCGCTGTAAAGCCTGATGGAATTAATTTTGCGGCCCCGGCGAGAATCAATAACTGATGCAATAACACCATTTACCATAATTGCCGCAACAACCAGCATCACGATGCTGAGGATATTGATGAACACGGCATTGATAGCTATCGAGGTCAGGATCATTCTGCCTGTCAGGTTGGCGATAAATCCTGTCAATGCCAGTGCAAGATGAAAAACAACGAAGACATAGACCAGGAATTTAAGGTAGGTGTTGATTGTTATGTTCCTGAAATTTATCAATAAAAGGAACAAAAGGACGATCTCAGCAACTGAGATAAGGAAATACATCAAACGTGCAAGAAATGAATCGGAAGAGACCAGAATAAGCAAAACGTAAAGAACAAGGATGATAACGAAAGAGTAAAGGTAAACATGGTATTTCCTGTCCAGTGTCCGTTTCAGCAAGCTGATTATAGGATAAACATACAGATAGGCTACAAGTTCACTGAAAACCAAGGGGTGGTTCAAAAAAATGAAGTCAACAGAAATAAGGCTCAGGATCGTAGCAGCCATCAGGGGTTGTGAAAGTAAAATCAGCAGCTTCTCTTTGTAAAACCTTCCATAGCCATCGAGGTTTATATGGGTCCTTTTTTTTAACAGGTAAAAGAACCATAACAGGACTGAAAAAAGCAGGAAAAAAATAATTGCTGATCCCTTTTGAGTTTGAGCGTAATTGACCAGTTCCTTTATCATCTGTTCTTTGAAGACTTTAAGGGCATTCGCGATATCCGAAAAATAATTCCTCCTGAAATCAAGGCTGAAGAGGGATGGATGGTCGACTTTGAAAGAATTCAATTCTTTACGGCTGATCATGACGATGGTCCTCTGAAGAGCAAAGTCGATCCTGATTCCCAGTAAAATGTTCTTTTCCATGATCTCCATGATGACATTGGACTTCCTGCCAAGAAAGTTCAGAGAGGAATCAATAAAAACGATGGTGGTTGTGAGGTTTGCCGGAACAGTTCTGATAAGGGAATCTTTCAGCAACTGATCCCTGGTCCTTTTCCAGATCACCGACTCCTGATTTAGCCAGGTTGTAATCTCATCAAGGGTCCTGATGATCTTGCTTAGCTGCTTCTCCTCCTCCTCATTCTGCTTGTGTTCCTGCTCTAACACAACTTTCCTGTTCGCAATTGACAAGATTTTGACTTCAGGATCGTTCTGGTCGAGTGGTTTTAAAATGTTAGTATCTATCCTTGAACTGATAATTTCATTTTTTGCCCTGAGCATCCTTATTGTACCAGGAGGTGGCAAGGTTTGAAATGCATGCCTGGTTTTGTTCATCAGCTCAATGGAC
>CAIWXI010000090.1 GCA_903916595.1 uncultured Bacteroidales bacterium
CTGCTGCTTGTGGTCGATTTCTGCCACTTATACTCTAAAGTGCCGGTTTGACCGGATGGAGAGGTTGTGTTTGTCAATAGAGCCGGATCGAAAGGTGAGCAACCGGTCTGGTCATCTGCGATCGTACCACCGTTGGTTGGATTTGCGCACGGTGGCGTAACCGGATATTCCCAGGCGCCCATGGCGGGATATGTTAAGCTTCTGGCGACAATGCCTGCAAAATCCGTAGTAATACCTGTACCTGTTGCTGCAATTAAAGTGTTATTGGATGGCAGATAATTGGCCGCTATGACACCTCCGGGGCTGGCAAATACCGGATCCAATGACTTGCTGTTTGCATCCTGTCCGCTGATCAGGGGCAGGGAAATGACATTCGCAGCATTATAATATCCCAGCACACCTCCGCTGCCCGGAGCATAATAATCGTTGTTATCGAGGGTCAGGTTTGTGCTTCCATTGTAATCAAACCAAGCTGCATAATTTGTACCCAGGCCGCTTTTACTTTTAGCGAAACTGCTCCGCTGATTATCAAAAATGTTATTTCTGAAGTTTCGGGTATTTGCTGAAGTCGCGCTGTATAAAGCATACGATTTTGCCATTGTTGACTCTACGGTCCCGCTGATGTATATTGTGTTGTAATACAGGCTGTTGTCGTTCCCTATGTCCCCTCTTTCATAGATGCCGTAGATGTTTGCATTATAATCGCTTCCAACACTGATGATGTTATTGGACCAGGTGGTTGCCCCATTCTGTATTTTGATTCCGGATATATTGGCGGATGATGTGCTGGTAGGAGAAACTGATAAGCTGTGTATGAAGTTCCCCGAAACCGTACTGGGTGTCGTCGATCCTTCATAGTACAATCCGATGACATTGCCGGCGAAGGAAGCATAGGTGTTCGATAAATTGTAAATAGTATTGCCAGTGATGGTTTGGGCTGCAGTTGTCGTAAGGCTCAGCGCAATCCCTATGACCGGCGCCATATAGTCTGCAGCGGTGTTTGCATTTGCAATCGTAAGATCATGGATTATGTTGTCTGAAATGGTATTTGATCCGTCAATGGTTAAAATACCATGAATCAAACCACGGTTATTTGGATCAGAACTCGTAATCCCGTTTGTCATATTGGCAATGGTATTGAACGCAATGGTCACACTTCCTGTTCCCATATTAAGTATTCCAATGACAGCTTGAGCCCATGTGGCAGACGGTGAACTCAGATTAATGCTGCCCGCTGTTGTTTCGCTGCCTATCGTATTGAAACGGATGTTTGTCGTTCCGGTACACAAGTTCATTATTCCATAAAATCTATGCCCTTGTGCGGGGTCTGAACCGGCCATAGTGATGGACCCGATCTGGTTAAACAGGACTTCCTTGGTTCCGTCTCCTGCCAGTGCAATTCCACAGAAATATCCTTCGTCTGTCCCGGCATTGTAGGTAATGGAAGTGGTTCCAGTTGCATCGCCAATGGTGTTGCCTAAAGTAGTTCCGACATTCAGAGTACCTGCCAGTCCGGCTATTCCATACCAACTATATTTACTACCCGTGTTTGACCATAAATAATTCTTAATGGTATTGCCCTGGATATTGCTTGCAGCAGCATTTCCCACAATCATATATATTGCATAAAAGTCATTGTCAAATGCATTGGTTTTTGTCCAGGTACCGCTGCAAACCGGTAAACTGCCGCCAATATAATTACCGGATAGAGTGAAATTAACGCCTTCATTGGAGATCATTATTGATTTGTAATCAGCCTTTGCAGTGGGAACAAATGCCGCAGTTTCGTAAAAACTGTTTCCCGAAATAGTCCAGGAAGTAGTATTGGAAGAAAGATTGATGCCTTGTGAATCCAATCCACGGTTCAGGAAATTATAAATGTTGTTACTGATGATGGTATTCCCGCTGTTTTCCTTGCCAACGGTTCCTATCGAATATATTGCATTGATGGGCCGGTTGGCATCGGCGGCGCTGGTTATGTTGTTATTTTCAATGATATTATTGTCGTTCCCCGCACTGCCTGTGGTTGTACTGAAAAACAGGATGCCGGAAGTCAAGCTGGCCGATGAAGCTTTGATCGTACAGTATTTTACCGTATCGCTGCAGGCATCGTTAATGAAGCGAATTGCTGAGATACCGGCCGATATTGATGTGGCGATGCTGGTGTTCGTGATAACCAGGTCTTTTGTGCTGCCTGTGGCATTCAATCTGCCGTCGATGGTCACATTATTGGCTCCATTCAGGTCGATGAGAGGGGCAGACAGATTGCCGCTGATGCTTAATCCGCTTGCCGTCGGGTAAATATTCACCGAAGTATAGTTTGAGGGAGAACTGCTGGCATAGAGTAATGCAGAGGCTGCTTCTGTTGTGCTGCTGTTGATCATCACAGTAACAGCTCCCTGGTGGGCCCCGGCATTGATGGCGTCAAACGCGGCTTTGAGCGTTGAATAAAATGCCGGAGAGGTTCCTGATGTACATGTTACCGTTACCGGCGGATTTGCATTGTATTCAAAGGCCCCGATTGAAGGTGTTGTTTCGCTCCTGTAAGTACCTGCGTAATCGGTCGTGATCCCGGTCCCTGTTGCAGCGATCAGTCCTATTGCAGAGGGAAGATAATTGGCCGCCAGAGTGCCTCCCGGGGTGGCAAAGACCGGATTGATATTGAAGCTGTGGATGTCCTGTCCGGTTGCAGCTTTCCAGTCTGCCAATGTGGCTATATCGGTATTCAAATTACCCAATATGCCATTCGGAGCATAGTAATCGTTGTAATCAATGGTTAACAGACTAGTAGAACTTACCGACACGGCATAATGCTTACCGGCGCTTCCGCCGGACCGCGAATTATTAAAAATATTGTTTCTGTAATTTCTTGTATTGTATCCGGTATTTGACAACGCATAGGTATTGCCTGTTACACCAGACACTGTACCTTCGATATCCACAGTATTAAAATAGAGATTGATTGTATTGCTTCCGGATGGGTTCAGTTTAATACCGTAGATAACATTTCCATTTGTAATGCCTGTTCCCAGACCAATAATATTATTTGAATAAGTGGCAGTTCCGCCATTTATGTTGATACCATATATTACCGCGTTTGCTGAGGTTGCCGACAAACTATTTATGAAATTCCCAGAAACCGCGCTGATCGTTGTGGATCCGTTATAATACAATCCGATGACATTGCCCGCAAATGAAGCAAATGTATTTGATAAATTGTAAATGGTGTTGCCGGTAATGCTCTGGACTGCAGCCGTTGTGTAGTTCAGTGCAATCCCGGTGACAGAGGCGGTGTTAATAGCTGCCGTATTTGCATTGGCTATAGTCAGGTCCCTCACGGTATTGCCTGATATGGTATTGGTACCGTTTGCTGCGGTAATTCCATTGATCAGTCCTGCGGTTCCTGCCGATGCATTGGTCGTTCCATTGGTAAGTTTCGAGATGGTATTGCCGATAATTGAAACGGTCCCGGTTCCGGTATTGTATATTCCGTATACAGTTTGTGAAGCAGCTGTGGAAGGGGAAGCAGCGTTAATGCTATTGCTGGTGCCTGCATCCGTACTTCCGATGGTGTTGGCGATGATGGTTGTGGTTCCGCCTCCGCTTTTATAAATTCCGTAAAAGTTGGCAGGATAGCCTGTGTTTGTATTGTTCGTTTTGATGGCTCCAACACTATTGTTTTGTAACACAACTGTTCCGGATGAGGTTGTGGCTATCCCGTACAACGTCACAGAAGTATTAGTAGTATTAATATTGAAGGAAATAGATTCATTTCCCGTATCGGCGCCAATCAAATTTCCTGTAGTTGTTCCGATGTTCGCTGCAATGGATCCGGCAACCTGTATGCCGGCCCAGGTACCGTCACTATTGGCCCAACTGATATTTTTTATGGTATTGTCCTGTATTTCGCAGGCGGTGCCTGCAGAGCTTGAGCTGATATAGATACCGGTAAAATTATTAGGAAAACCTCCGGTTTTCGTCCAGGTACCCGAATGGTCTACGCTACTTCCCCCGATGTCGTTTGATGAGATCGTATATCCGTCTCCCGATGATATTCTGATGATGTAATAATTTGCAGTTGATCCTGTCGCTGCAAAGGATGCCGTTTCATAAAAACTGTTGTCCGAAATTGTGCATGCGGTGGTATAATTTCCAAGATAAATGCCGTATGAAGAGTTTGCTTTATTAAGAAAATCATAGATATTATTATTGCTTATCGTAATGCCGCTGTTTTCCATGGCGGATGTTCCAAGCGAAAAGATTGCATTCAAGGGACGGTTGGCATCGGCAGAATTTGTGATATTGTTATTGTCGATCAGGTTGCCATCGTTTCCTGTGCTTGTTCCGGTGCTGAAAAAAACGATTCCACTACCTGTTGTTGCGCTGTTTGCAACCATCTCTGAACCTTTAAGCGTGCAATATTTGACGGTATTTGTGCTGGCATCGTTTATAAAACGGATCGTCGAGGTTCCTGCTGTTGTTAATGTGCTGGTATTTGTGATAACCAGGCTTTTTGTGCTTCCCGTGGCATTCACCCTGCCATCGATGGTCACATTGTCGGCCCCGTTCAGGTCGATCAAAGGTGTTGCAAGGTTCCCGCTGATCGAAAGTCCGGTGACTGTGGGATGGATATTCACCGAAGTATAGTTTGAAGGCGAACTGCTGGCATTGAGCGCTGCAGAGGCAGTTTCGGTAGTGCTGGCATTTACGTATATGGTAATTGCCCCCTGGTGGGTTCCTGCATTGATGGCATCGAAAGCGGATTTCAGGGTAGTATACCCTCCGGTGAGAATACCTGATGTTGCAGTTACACTGATTGCCGGACTAACATTATATTCCCATGCCCCCATTGACGGGAATGCCGCGCTTCTTGCAGTTCCCGAATAATCGGTTGTAATCCCGGTGCCGGTTGCGGCAATCAAGGTGTTATTGGATGGTAGGTAATTGGCTGCCAAGGTACCGCCGGCGCTGGAAAAGCCCGGACTGACCGACTTGCTGCTTACATCCTGACCGCTGATTAAGGGAAGTGATGTCACATCCGCAGCGTTGAAATATCCCAGAGCACCGCTGCCCATGAACGATACATTATAATCATTGTTATCGAGGGTAAGATTAGTGCTCACGGCATAATCGAACCAGGCTGCATAATTTGAGTATATGGCGGCCGGACTTTTAGCACCAATGAAACGCTGATT
The DNA here is from genome assembly GCA_903916595.1 of uncultured Bacteroidales bacterium. Lineage (GTDB taxonomy): Bacteria > Bacteroidota > Bacteroidia > Bacteroidales > FEN-979 > CAIRDP01. Next base: position 5,196 of record CAIWXI010000090.1, read on the forward strand.
GTCAAAAATATTATTCCTAAAATTTCTTGTATTTGTTGATGTGGCACTGAATAAAGCATAGGATTTGGGTGTTCCTGACCCCACATCCCCGCTTATGTAAACCGTGTTGTAATAGAGGTTGTTGTCATTACCGGCATCTCCCCTTTCATAGATTCCGTAGACGTTTGTGAATAAATTGCTTCCCACGCTGATGATGTTGTTTGACCAGGTGGTTTTACCATTATGTATTTTTATCCCGTAAATATTCGCGGCAGTGGTGGGGAAAGTCATCGACAAACTATGTATAAAGTTATTCGAAACCATACTGGCAGTGGTTGAGCCGTGGTAATAGAGCCCGATCACGTTTCCGGCAAAGCTTGCATTGGTATTCGATAAATTATAGATCGTGTTCCCGCTTATGGTA
>CAIWXI010000091.1 GCA_903916595.1 uncultured Bacteroidales bacterium
CTGGCCGCCCTTCTTGCTTTTCTCACTCGGTATTCCGGTGGTGAAAAGTATTCGTTTGGCGGTAACAAAAACCTCGTTGCCTATATGTTTATGAGCGTGGTTGTGGCGCTTTTTCTCGGAATGATGGTAAGTGCCGAAGAGATCTTCAGAGACCGGAGGATACTTAAACGGGAGGCCTTTCTGCATCTTAGCCGCAGCAGTTACCTTAATTCAAAGATTATACTGCTGTTTGTTCTTTCTGCCATCCAGACCTTGCTTTATGTACTGGTAGGCAACTGGATACTGGATGTCAGAGGAATGACCCTCGCTTACTGGCTTATTCTTTTCAGCGCTTCCTGTTTTGCAAATATGGCCGGGCTGAACATTTCTTCGGGCCTCGACTCTATTGTTGCCATTTATATCGTCATTCCATTTATCCTGGTACCACAGCTGCTGCTAAGCGGGACCATAGTTTCATTTGACAACTTAAACCCTGCTATAAGCTCACATGACCATGTTCCATTGGTTGGCGACATAATGGCTTCGCGATGGAGCTTTGAAGCGATGGCCGTAGAGCAGTTCAGCAACAACAAGTATGAAAAGCAGTTTTTTCAGGCCGATAAGGAAATGTCAAAGTACTCCCATATAACTGCTTACCTCATCCCGGCCCTGCAGGGTATTCTGGATGATTCGAGGATGAATATCGTAAAACGGAAAGACCAGGAAAGGACTTTGCAGAACCTCCGGATTGCGAAGAATGAGATCGGGGAGCTGGAAAAGGAGGCCGGGTTCAAACCTGCAGACTTTGTTTCAAAGATCAGCCCTGAAGGCCTTACCGATCAGTTGAACCTGGAGCTCAGGTCATACCTCGATTCTCTAAGTGTTGTATTCTCGGCACGGCTCAGTAAAGCAAGCGCCTGGCATGACAACATATACAAGAAGCTGGTAAACGAAGCCGGGCAGGATGCAGTATATACCCTGAAGCAAGATCATTATAATGAGAATCTTGCCGATCTGGTTCTGAATTCTGCCTCAACAGATAAGGTCATTCAGGGGAAAAACAGCTTACTCAGGAAGAAAGATCCTGTGTTTATGGCCCCATTGTCAAGGACGGGCAGGGCACACTTCTATGCCCCGGTAAAATTTATAGGCCCCCTTGCCATCGATACGTTCTGGTTCAATATTGGTGCATTATGGCTGATGTCGCTGTTTTTATATCTTGCGCTTCAGCAAAACACCTTACGTAAGACCCTTGAGTATTTCGGGCAGATCAGGAGAACCCGCAAGCCATAGAATGTGCTTACTGCAATTAAAACAGGCCGTTAAGTCTGATCGTTTCAAGCTCGGCCGCACTGAACAAACCGTTTCTGTATAGCCTGAGGAATTGCTCCGAGACGCCGGTCCCGAAAAGCAGCACATCATCTGAGTTTACCGTTACCTTAACGCCATGATCGAACAGAATTCTTATTGGATGTGTTTTATATGACTTCACGCGTTTCAACCTGATGTTGCTTTCGGGACAAACATTGAGGCGAATGCCGTTTGAAGCAAGCCAGCGCATCACTTCCGGTGAAGCCGCTGCTCCTATGCCATGCTGTACTTCCTGAAGCTCAAGTATCTCAACCGCTTGCCTTACCGATTCGGCATCACCAAATTCCCCGGTATGCGCTTTTAACTTCAGGCCTTGCGTACGGGCAAAACGGTAGAGTTCACGAAAATTTTCGAGGGGCTGTGCGTTCTCATCATCATACAGGTCGATACTCCTGAAATAATCATAAGCAAGAAAGGGCTCAAGGTGTTTCAGAACAGAGCGCAGCGACAATGTCTTCGGAAAACCCAGTTCGGGCCGAAACTCTATCTCCGGGGCTATCATGGCATGGTAGTGTTTCAGGGTACTGACGGCCCGTTCAGCCGACACATTAAAAAGACTTCCGAAAAAGCCATCCATACTCATTTCAAGAACCCTTATCCCGTCCTGCTTAGCTTGTATGAACGCGGCTTCGATAGCTTTTTCAAAGGCACCGGGCCTTTCCATGAAAGGCCTGTAAACCTCGTAGATCCACCGGTTGAGAGGCTCAATCCCCATCGTATCGGTACGGAACGGCTTTAGCTTTTCCCCATAAAACCTGTTGATCACAGAGGCTTTGCCTCCAAGCATACAATGGTTATGCAGATCTGATTTTGGTATACTGCGGATGGCTTTCAGGCGGCCTTCCTCCAGTGCTGTTTTTAATGAAACTGAGTTTACAGGCTTGGCTGTTTTCTTCATTATTTATTCTTATTTGAGCTGGCGGAGATACATCTGGATGGTATTTTCGAGACCAAAATACAAGGCATCGCATATCAGAGCATGGCCAATTGAAACTTCCAGAAGACAGGGAATATTCCGATAAAAGAAGTTAAGGTTTGTTAGGTTCAGGTCGTGGCCGGCATTAATCCCCAGGCCCGACTCATCAGCTATTTCTGCTGCCCTGCTGAAGGGTTTCACTGCTTTTACCGGATTGGAAGGGAATTCACGCGCAAAGGCCTCAGTATAAAGCTCAACCCGGTCGGCGCCGGTTTTCGCGGCATGCCGTATCATCTTTTCATCTGTTTCAATAAAAATAGAGGTTCTGATCCCATTCGATTTAAACCTTTCAATCACATCAGTTAGAAACTGTTCATGTTTTATGGTATCCCATCCCGCATTCGAAGTAAGAACACCAGGGGGGTCCGGAACCAGAGTGACCTGGGCTGGTTTAATCTCATTTACAAGCTTGATAAAATCTTCGGAAGGATAGCCTTCAATGTTAAACTCCGCGCTCAGTATAGGTTTCAGGTCAAAAATATCCCTGTACCTGACATGCCGCTCATCAGGCCTGGGGTGCACGGTTATACCTTCAGCCCCGAAACGTTCACAATCCAGGGCCACCCTGAGTAAGTCGGGCATGTTTCCTCCGCGGGCATTTCGCAGAGTGGCTATCTTGTTGATATTAACACTTAATCTGGTCATCCTGAAAATTTCTGCAAAGTTAATACTAACTTTGTTAACGGTTTTGAATTTGTTTGTCATGCGTATTGTAATCCAAAGAGTATCATCAGCTTCGGTAGAAATTGAGGGAAGGGTAACGGCCCGGATCGGACCCGGACTTATGATCCTGCTGGGTATTGAAGAGGAAGATTTACAGGATGATATACTCTGGCTTTGCCGCAAAACAGCAAAACTCAGGATCTTCGACGATCATGAAGGCGTAATGAATCTTTCTGTTACAGATAGCAAGGGTGAAATTCTCGTAATAAGCCAGTTTACCCTGCATGCATCCACTAAAAAGGGCAGCAGGCCATCATATATCCGTGCAGCCCGGCCGGAAAATGCCATACCTCTGTATGAGTCATTCGTCAAATGCATGGCTGAAGAAACCCTTACCGAAGTCAAAACTGGAGTTTTTGGAGCCATGATGCAAGTATCGCTTGTGAACAACGGCCCTGTAACAATTTTGATCGATTCAAAGAATAAAGAATAATATCTCTGAATAAGTTACGTAAAAGTTTGGTTAATGTAAAGCGGTTGTATATCTTTGTAAGGTGAAGAAAATTCTCCTCATAGAAGATGACCGGCTGATCCTCGAAACTACTTCTGATTTACTTCAGAAATCAGGTTTTGATGTATTGAAAGCCACTGGAGGAGATGCAGGGTTGTCGCTTGCAAAAGCCGAGTTGCCTGACCTGATTTTATGCGACATACTTATGCCAGGTATTAACGGGCATGAGGTATACAGGCTGTTGCAGAAAGATGTAGCCACGGCCGACACTCCTTTTATCTTTCTCACTTCACTCGGCGATACCAAGAATATGCGTGAAGGCATGCAGATGGGAGCCGATGATTACATCAGTAAGCCGGCGGTTCCTGCCGAATTGCTTAAAGCCATCAAGGCCAGGCTGGAAAAATCCGACCGTCTGAGAAAACCTAAACAATTATGGGAAGATCGTTACAGGGAACTGGTCGAAAACATAGGAGAAGGAGTAGGGGTTGTTGATCTCAATGAGCGCTTTACATATGTAAATCCATTCGCTTGTGAAATATTTGGTCTTTCTTCCAACCAGCTTGTCGGGCAGAAACTGCTTAACTTTATTCATCCTTCGTCACATACAGAGATCTTTCGGCAGACCCAGAACCGCATGCTGGGTAAGAAAAACATTTACGAAGTTGAAGTTCTGAGGTTAGACGGACAGCGGAGGTGGATTACTGTTACTGCCACTCCCCAATACGATGCCAACGGTAAATTCTCCGGCACATTCGGAGTATTCCGCGATATTACAAGTAACAAACTTGCTGATGCCCGAATTAAGGAAAGCGAGGAGAGACTTAGTGCGATTGTTGACCTTACAAACGATTATATCTGGGAGATCAATCCCCATTGGGAATACACCTATATCAGCTCCAAGGCATATGACATTACAGGCTACCGACCGGAAGAACTCATTGGAAAGTCGCCATTTTCGTTTATGCATTCCGAGGATGTTGACCAGGTGAAAGAGCTGCTCAGGGGTTTTGTTCATTCTTACAAGCCAATTAACATGCTTTCAAACCGTGTGATTCACCGTGACGGGCATATTGTTTACGTGGAATCTTCAGGCATTCCTATTTTCGACACCAAAGGAAAATATTCCGGCTACAGAGGGGCCGACAGGGATATTACTCTCAGAAAGTCTTTTGAAAACCAGCTTGTCATTGCCAAGGAAAGGGCCGAAGACTCTGATCGTTTGAAATCGTCTATTCTTGCAAACGTCAGTCATGAGCTGCGAACTCCCTTGAATGGTATTTTAGGGTTTGCCGAGATCTTGAAAGCTGAGATGAAGAATACTGAGCATGAGATGATGGCCGAAAACATCCACTCCTCTGGAAGAAGGCTTATGGCCACCCTTAATTCACTGATCATTTTATCTCAGCTGGTGGCAGGTAAGGTGCCTCTTTCGATCAGGCCCGTGTTGGTAAAAGAATGTATCAGCGCTGTAATTAAATCGCTGGAGTCCTATGCCAATGAAAAGCATCTCCCCATTACTTTAAATGCCGATCCATCCATCCATTTAAACACCGATGAACAGCTCCTGAAGCAGCTTTTCCGTCAGATTCTCGACAATGCCATCAAATTCACCGAAAAAGGAGGTATAACGATTAATGTCTCTGTTGAAAAGGCCAAAACTGAGGGTTTCCTTATCATTTCAATCATTGATACCGGGATTGGTATCGACAAAGAGAATCACGACCTTATTTTCCAGGAATTCCGGCAGATAAGTGAAGGATTTTCCAGGCAGTTCCAGGGTTCCGGTGTTGGCCTTTCCATATGCAAGAAAATGATTGACCTTATGGAAGGCAGAATGACTCTTGAAAGCACTCCCGGCAAAGGTTCATCATTTCATATATGGCTTCCCTACCATCCTGATGCCGTGATTCCCAAAGCAGAAAAAACCGTCGCCAATGTTGCTGCTGTTGATGCCCCGCCCGAACTGAAGCAGGTTAAAAAAGCTGCCCTCCCCTGGGTATTACTTGTTGAAGACAATCTGGTAAATAAGGAACTGACTGAATTTTTTCTCAGAAAAGTTTGTCAGATCGACTATACACACGACGGTGCAACGGCAATCAGAATGGTGAGAGAAAAACAGTACAATGCCATCCTGATGGACATCAACCTTGGTTACGGCATCAATGGAATTGAAACAACCAAAGAAATCAGGAAGATACCGGAGTACAAGGACACACCGGTAATTGCAATCACCGGATATACAATGAGCGGCGATAAAGATATGCTGCTTGAGCAGGGCTGCACGCACTATCTGGCGAAACCTTTCGACCAGGCCAGTATATTGGAAGTGATGAATCAGGTTTTAGCTTAAATAAGCCGTTCTTAGTTTACAGCCTTTTTTATTTTCCGGGAATTTTAAAAACAATGGGCATTCTTACCACTACCCTCACGGCTTTTCCATTCCGGCGTGCGGCTTCCCACCTGGGCATAAGTTTTACGACCCGCACGGCTTCCTCATCGCAGCCTCCTCCAATTGCTTTTGTTACTTCAATATTCGAAATTGAGCCATCAACTTCAATAACAAATACCACAACAATCACGCCCTGAGTATTTGACTTCATGGCCGTCTCGGGATACTTCACGTTTTTCCTCAGGAACCACAGCCTCGCATCATCACCTCCTGGATATTTTGGATAAATGTCGATCATCGTGACAATGCCCCCTGCATCACCCTTACCTTGGTCGCTTAAGGCATTTCCCTGATTTTTTCCTGCCGAATCAGCTGGCTTTTCCTCCTCTTCAACGGGAGGCGGCTCCTCCACCGGCTTGAGCTTTTCTTCTATCACCGAGTCGCTTACTACCGGGGCTTTCTGAAATTCCGGTTCCCTGGGCAGGGATCCGGCGAGTTTATTGAGATTGTCGTCGGGCGGAGGGAGAACACTGTAATATTCCACGTTGGTGATCATGTCATCATCAAAAAGCGGAATCGGCTCAAAATAATAGTAAATAAAGGGTGAGAGAACTGCTGCAACAGAAAGAAAAACAGACAGAATCGTTGCAATAAGCAGGTTCCCGGGGTAGCGTTTTCGAAGAATAAAACCGCCATAAGCCTGGTTTCTGCCAGAGAAAACTATATCGAACAGATCAGGCGGACGGTTTGCTTTCATTCTTCCAGGTATTTCTTAAGCAGTTCAATTTCCCTTCGGTGGCGTTTGGTGGGTCTTCCGGTACCGGGGTCACGATACTCATAATTCATTTCACGCATCGTTTTAATCCTGCTGTATTCACTTTCAGGAGTAAGGTCCTGCAGGTATTCCGGCACCAGAGGAGCTCCTACCCTGTTTTCAGGAAGCTGCAGCACTTTCACGGTTTTGGTGATGGAATGTTGAGAAATACTTATCTCTTCGCCGGGTTTCACTTCATGGGATGGTTTTACAATATGTCCGCCAACCCTGACTTTCGCCGATTTGCATGCTTCGGTTGCCTGGCTGCGGGTTTTGAAAAGCCGAACCGCCCATAACCATTTATCGATCCTGACCCCTTTACTCATTTTTGACGGAAAAATATCTCCATGGGAGCTCCCGTAAAATCAAAGTGTTCCCTGAGTTTATTTTCAATAAAACGACGATATGGGTCTTTTAAGTATTGCGGATGGTTACAGAAAAAAACAAACGAAGGAAAGGCTGTGGGAAGTTGTGTTGCAAATTTGATGCGTACATATTTTCCTTTAACCGCCGGAGGAGGTGTTTGTTCAATAATTGGAAGAATATAGTCGTTAAGTTCCCTGGTAGGTATTTTCCGCATTCTGTTTTTATAAACTTCCACGGCAGTCTCCATGGTTTTCAGGATGCGTTGCTTCTGAATTACAGATGCGAAAATTATAGGCACATCGCGAAAAGGAGCAGTCTGTTCTCTTATGAAGTCTTCGAATTCCTTATGCGTGTTGGTCTGCTTCTCAACAAGGTCCCATTTATTGACAAGAATAACTACTCCCTTGTGATTGCGATCAATGATATGGAATATATTCAGATCCTGGGCTTCAAAGCCCCTTTCAGCATCTACCATCAGGATACACACGTCGCTGTGTTCAATGGAGCGTATTGCCCGCATGACCGAATAGAATTCAATATCCTCCTTGACCTTTCCTTTTTTACGTATCCCGGCCGTATCGACCAGCAGGAAATTCAGTCCGAATGAATTGTATGCAGAATGTATGGAATCGCGTGTAGTTCCAGCCAGTGGGGTCACAATGGTGCGCTCGATACCCAGAAGAAGATTGACCAGAGAAGATTTTCCGGCATTTGGACGGCCTACAATAGAAATCTTAGGAAGATCTGGTAGTTCCTCATTATTTTCGGGTGAGGATTCATCGAGGGGCGGAAACGTTGCAGTAACCGCGTCGAGAAGTTCGCCTGTTCCGCTGCCGCTGATTGCCGAGATCCCGAATATTTCGTCTATGCCGAGCGAATAAAATTCATTCACCATGTCGACCTGCTTAATACTATCAACTTTATTCGACACAAGCAACACCTTCTTTCCTGAACGCCTCAACATGATAGCCACATCTTCATCCATGGGAGTAAGGCCTTCCCTCACATCCACCATAAAAATAATTACATCGGCTTCATCGATTGCAAGGTTAACCTGCTTTTTGATCTCCGATTCGTAGATATCCTCAGAATTGTCGACATACCCACCCGTGTCGATCACCGAGAACTGATGCCCGTTCCAATCAGACAAGCCATAATGCCGGTCGCGGGTAACACCGCTGGTAGGGTCCACGATAGCTTCACGCTGCCCTACGAGACGGTTAAAAAGTGTGCTTTTGCCTACATTCGGGCGACCAACAATAGCGATGATTTTTGACATAAATCTATATTAAATGGTGAAATGGTGAAATGGTGAAATCGTGTTCGGCGAAGCCGTAATGAACACAAATAAAATAGACAATTCGTGAATAAATGGTGAAAATCATGCGATATTTGATATTCAGTCCTTTCATCCGTCTGCTTCTTCCCCGAGATTATACCCAAACCTCCTGAGTTGCAGCTCATCTTCCCTCCAGTCTTTCGATACTTTTACATGCAGTTCAAGGAAAATATGGCGATCAAGAAATTCTTCAATTGATTTGCGGGCATCGGTACCCAGTTTTTTAATGGCCTTGCCCTGGTGACCAAGAATAATCGCCTTTTGTGATTCCCTGGCAATATAAATGATCGCCCTGATACGTAGTAATGAATCCTCCTCTTTGAATGAATCAATAGCCACTTCAACAGAGTATGGGACTTCCTGCGAATAATTCATCAGTATTTTTTCACGGATGATTTCCGCCACAAAAAAACGTTCATTCCGATCGGTTAGTTCATCAGTATCATAATACGGCGGATGTTGTGGTAACAATTTGATTAACCTGATTTTAAGCAAGTTGAGATTCGATTCGTGGAGTGCGGAAACAGGCAGAATCTCTGCATTAGGCAGGAGTTTAGCCCATAGCTCTACTTCCTTTTCCAGTTTGGTCTGGTTGATCGTATCGATTTTATTGATCAGGACTATTACTGGGCGCTCCGTTTTTATTATTCTCTGCAGGATTTCATCATGAGTGAATTTCAAACCAGGTTCAGTAACAAGCAGTATAATATCGGCGTCGGCCAATGATGAGCCGATGGCTGCAACCATGGCCTGGTGCAGTTTATATTTTGGAGTAAGAATACCCGGGGTATCTGAAAACACCATCTGATAGTCTTCCCCGTTGAGTATACCAAGAATACGGTGCCTTGTAGTCTGGGCCTTAGGAGTAATGCCTGATAGTTTCTCCCCGATAAGGGCATTCATCAATGTTGACTTCCCAACGTTAGGATACCCCAGAATTGAGATATAACCGGCTTTATGAGCCATAAAAATTTTTATATGTTTTGAGATGCGGCAAAATAACCATATCTTTGTACCACGAAATTCAAATTCGCCACGATACAAACCACAAAGGTACGAAAATATATCGCGGGGTGGAGCAGAGGTAGCTCGTTGGGCTCATAACCCAAAGGTCATAGGTTCGAATCCTATCCCCGCAACAAAAATTAAGAATCTCAATACTGGCAAGGGTTTCCAACTCTTGCCAGTTTGTTTTGAGACAAACTGAGACAAAAGGTTTTTCCGAAGAAAACATAGTTTTTGTTGGATTGATGCAAAAATTCCAAC
>CAIWXI010000092.1 GCA_903916595.1 uncultured Bacteroidales bacterium
AACGAGGGATGATGCGTCGCGGCTTTCGCTCGCATCTTTGCGTCGCGGCTTTCGCTCGCATCTTTGCGTCGCGGCTACGGTGTCGCTGCGCTCCACCTGAGGCCGCTTACGCAAAATGCTCCCTTCTGACATCCTGCATCCCGCATCCTGCATCCCGCATCCTGCATTCCGCATCCCGCATCCTGCATCCCGCATCCTGCATCCTGCATCCTGCATCCTGCATCCTGCATCCTGCATCCCGCATCCCGCATCCTGCATCCCGCATCACTCCTCCTCCATCCTGTAATTAAACTCCCTCGACCTGTAAGTATCCTCGATGATCTTCGCGTATTTTTCAAGGATGAATTTTCGGCGGAGTTTCAGGGTTGGTGAAAGCTCACCGCTTTCAATACTCCATTCGGTATGGAGGAGCCTGAACTTCTTGATCTTCTCTGTTTTCCCAAGCTCGCTGTTGATCTTTTCAACTTCTTCGCGGAAGCGTTTCATGATCTTCGAATTCCTGACCGCCTTTTCGGGGCTTGAGAAAGAGATCTCCTTTACCCTGCACCAGCCCCTGAGATGATCCATATTCGGCACGATGAGCGCAGCCGTGTACTTGCGGTTCTCTCCAATAACCATGATGTGCTCAATAAACGGCGATTCCCTGAATTTCTGCTCCAGGACCTGCGGTGCTACATACTTGCCGGTGGAGGTCTTGAAAATCTCCTTTTTCCGGTCGGTGATCCTCAGGAACTTCCCGTCTTCGAGAACACCCAGGTCGCCGGTATGGAACCATCCATCGCTGTCGATCACTTCGGCAGTGCGCTCGGGGCGGTTGTAATAACCCAGCATCACGTTGGGCCCCCTGCATAAAACCTCATGATCTTCGGCGATCCTGACTTCCACTCCCGGGAGCACAGGCCCAACGGTCCCGAACTTCATCCCCCCTTTTTCAAAGGTCGACACAGCAATCACAGGCGAGGTCTCTGTAAGTCCGTACCCTTCCATCACAGGAATACCCGCAGCCCAGAAAACCCTCGAAAGCCTGGGATGCAAGGCAGCGCCTCCCGAAACAATAAGCCTCACCTTTCCTCCCAAAGCCTTCCTCCACTTATTAAACACCAGCAACCTCGCGATGGTAAGTTTAATATCGTAGTAAAAACCCCGGCTGTGGTCCAGTTCGAACTTATGCCCCTGCCTCAGGGCCCAGAAAAAGAGGGTCTTCCTGAAACCCTTAAAATTTCTTCCCCTCAGAACGGCACGATTATACATTTTCTCCAGAACCCGCGGCACCGCGGCAAAGGTATCGGGTTTTACATCCCTGATATACTCCCCTACCCTCTCAATGTTTTCGCAATAATAAATACTCATCCCCTTGCTCTGGTAGAGGTAATTGAGCATCCGCTCATACACATGACACAATGGAAGAAAACTCAGCGCCTTATCCGCAGATGTAAAATCAGGAATCCTTCCGCAGGCAGCGAAATTACTGATGAAATTCCTGTGGGAGAGCATTACGCCCTTCGGACGGCCGGTTGTACCTGAAGTATAAATAATAGTAGCCAGGTCATCGGGAAGAATGTCGTCTTTGATGCGGTCAAGTTCAGCAGGAGAATGATAATTCAACCCCATCTCCAGCAGTTCCTTCCAATGCCTCAGTCCCTTGATTTTTTCAATGCTGAAAATGCCCTTCAGTCCGGATGCTGCCTGGCATATATTCCTGATCCTCTGCCAGATCTCATTATTTGCAACAACGAGATACTCGGCCTGGGAATCATTCAGGATGTAACAATAATTCTCATCACTTACCGTAGGATAAATAGGAACCTGCACCGCCCCGATCTGCATGATCCCCATATCGAAAAAATTCACTTCGGGACTGTTCACCAGAACCGTCGCGATCTTCACGCCTTTGCCAACGCCAAGCGCAAGCAGGCCCAGGCTGATGGTCCTTGAATAATTAATATAATCTGCGGATGAGTATGCGTACCATTTCCCGGCCTTCTTCTTCAGCAAGGCTTCGCTCTTGGATGCATAGCTCCCGGCATACACATCCAGCAGGTCGAAAAGTCTTGTCACCGCTTGCGTGTTCATATTCGGGAGGGTTGCCTATTTAAACAAACGGTCGATCTGCTCCTTGTATTTTGCATGGAGGAATTTCCGCTTCAGTTTCAGAGTGGGCGTGATCTCCCCCGATTCCTGGTTCCATTCATGATCGAGAAGATCCCAGGATTTCACCTGCTCAGTCTCGCCAAAAAGTTTATTGTACTTTTTGACCTCGGCCTGGAAACGCTTCCTGATCTTTGGATTCGCTATCACATCGGTATTCGTGGTGAATTCAATTTCCTTGCGGATGCAATATTCCTTCAGGAAGGCAAAATCAGGTACGATAAGAGCCCCTGCAAATTTCTGGTTCTCGCCTACTACCATCAT
>CAIWXI010000093.1 GCA_903916595.1 uncultured Bacteroidales bacterium
CCTGCAGATGATTATTCAGAAAGTAAACTGTCCGCTGACCTCCGGTGCCGGCCGGCTTTTCGATGCCGTGGCTTCCCTGCTGGGGATATGCCAGACAGCCACTTTCCAGGCCGAGGGTCCCATGCGGCTGGAAGCTATGGTAATCAACGGCTTTAAGGAGGCGTACTCGTATGAGCCGTCCGATGTGATCTGTTTTGACACTACCTTCATGGCTATGGTGGCTGACATCACTACGGGCACCGACCCAAAGATTATTGCAACAAAGTTCCACAATACCATAATTTCCGTTATTTTTGAAACGGCAAATGCCATCCGCAGTCAGAAAAAAATAAACAAAGTAGTATTATCGGGGGGAGTGTTCCAGAACAAATATCTTTTGGAAGGTGCTTTAAGCCTGTTAAAGGAAAATGATTTTGAGGTTTATGCCCATGCTGCTATCCCCACCAACGACGGGGGGATTGCTTTGGGACAGTTAGCCGTTGCATCAAAAAGGAGGGAACTCAAATGTGTTTAGCTATACCTGCAAAAGTATTGAGTGTTGAAGGGGCGAGCGCCCTGGTAAGCATTGAGGATGTGGAATACAAGGCAAGCCTGTTGCTGCTCGATGATGTTCAGCCTGGTGATTATGTGATGCTTCATGCCGGTTTTGCCATCGAGAAGGTAGATGCCGAAGAGGCTGCAGAAACCCTGAGGCTTCTGAATGAAGTTGCCGATAACAGCACCTACTGATCCACGATGAAGTATATTGATGAATACCGGAAAAAGGATTTGATCCTTGCGGTTGCGGAAGAGCTGAAAAGAGTTTCCACTAAGGATATCACTTTGATGGAGGTATGCGGGGGCCATACGATGGCTATCCACCGCTTTGGGCTACATGCCCTGCTGCCGCCTACCGTGCGCCTGCTTTCGGGTCCGGGCTGTCCGGTTTGCGTATCGAGCCAGCATTTCCTTGATACCGCTATCGCTTACGCGAAAATCCAGGGAGTGATCATCACGACTTACGGCGACCTGATCCGTGTGCCCGGTTCAGTGAGTTCTCTGGAGAAAGAAAAAGCCAACGGTCACGACATCCGCATTGTATATTCGGTATTGGATGCAGTAGAGATGGCGAAAGTCAACCCGGGCCGTAAAGTGGTCTTTTTGGGGATAGGTTTTGAGACTACTGCTCCTGCTACTGCAGCGGCTATTGTTGAGGCGAAGAAAGCAGATCTTCCTAACTTTTTCGTGCTGAGTGCACATAAAGTCATGCCCCCGGTGATGAAAGCACTCGTGGAGGACGGGGTTAGACTCGACGGGTTCATTGCTCCGGGTCATGTAAGCGCTATCACTGGCACATCCATTTATAATGATCTTGCTTCGGTTTGCCGCCTGGGAGTGGTGATCGCGGGCTTTGAGCCCCTTGACCTGATGCTGTCGGTACTGATGCTGGTTAAGCAGTTTGAATCGGGTACCCCAAAGGTAGAGATACAGTATCAGCGGGTGGTTCATCAGGAAGGGAACAGGATTGCGCAGGATTTGCTGAACCGGGTTTTTGAGCTGAAAGACGACCGCTGGCGGGGGCTGGGGGTTATACCTGGAAGTGGACTAAAGATAGGCAGGGAGTTTGAAGCGTTTGATGCAGAGAAGCATTTTGATGTGAATGTACCAGAGCCTTCTGATCCCAAAGGTTGTATTTGCGGACTTATACTGAGGGGGATGAAGACTCCTGCCGACTGTAAATTGTTTGCGGGCGCCTGCACCCCGGCCGATCCGGTGGGAGCCTGTATGGTTTCCGGGGAAGGAACATGTGCCACGTATTATAAATACCGATCATGAGATCCGCTGAAGAGAAGATATTGCTGAGCCATGGAAATGGCGGGAAGATGATGCACCAGCTCATCGGGAATTTATTTCTTAAGCATTTTGCCAGCGAGGCATTGAGCGAGCAGACCGATGCTGCAATTCTTGCTGCAGTTACTCAGGAGATTGCCTTTACTACCGATTCTTTTGTGATCGATCCTTTGTTCTTTCCGGGAGGTAACATAGGTAAGCTGGCTGTTTGCGGAACCGTAAACGACCTGGCAGTTTCAGGAGCCGACCCCATGTATCTCAGTGTTTCCTTTATTATTGAAGAAGGATTTCCGATGAAGGATCTGGAGGTGATCGTAGTTTCTTTAGCCGAAGAAGCGAGGAAAGCGGGAGTAAGCATAGTGACCGGCGACACCAAGGTGGTTAACAAAGGCAAATGCGATAAGCTGTTCATCAACACTGCCGGTGTTGGAAGTGTACGTCCGGGAAACCGTTATGTAAGCAAGGCTAAGGGGATACAACCCGGCGACCTGATCCTCATCAATGGCAGCATAGGCGATCATGGAATGGCCGTGATGAGCGTGAGAGAGTCCTTCAATTTCAGGAGCCCGGTAGTATCTGACTGCGCCTCCCTGAACCATCTTATAAAGGAAATTCTGGATCAGTCGCAGGGGGTGAAATTCATGCGCGACCCTACCCGGGGTGGAGTTGCTACGGTACTTAATGAGCTCGCGGGTAAGACAAAGCTTGGCATCGAGATTGATGAGACTGCATTGCCAATGAGCAAAGGGGTTACCGCAATGTGCGAATTGCTTGGCTTCGACCCGCTTCATATAGCCAACGAAGGAAAAGTCCTTATAGTTGCCGCTGAAGAAGAAGCCGGCCGCATCCTTGAAATCATGAAGAAAAACCCACTTGGATCCTGTGGCGCTATTATTGGCAGGGTTGTTGATGATCATCCCGGAAAAGTTGTGCTGAAGGCTGAAACCGGAGGGAAGCGCATCATCGACACATTAACCGGCGATCCTTTGCCAAGGATCTGTTAAAGAGAATCAGAGAATGCATGAATTATCACTGGCAACGGAAGTGATTGAGCTGGCTCAGCGGGAGGCCGGAAAACGGGGACTCACGGTGATTGAGGAGATCCTGATCGAAGTCGGCGACCTGAGCGGGGTTGAAGCTGATGCTTTTGAGTCGGCACTGGGTCTGATCGTAAAAGGATCCATTCTGGAAGGGGCAGAGATAAAGATTTTACGAACTCCGGGCAAAGCCAAATGCAGCGGCTGTAATTCGGAATTCGACATGTCGCAACGAATGGCCACCTGTCCGGGATGCGGTAGTTTCCCTTCGGAGTTCAGTGGGGGTGAGGAGTTCAGGGTGGTGTCCCTGCTCGCTGGTTAGGAAAAGTTTTTTTGCAAGGATTTTTGGAAGAGCAAGGGAAAGACCAGGAGTTAAAATAACGAATAAAAAAATCATTTTATTTCTTAAATTGACAAATTAGTTAAAATAGTATAGATAAACAGATATTATTTTTACTATATTTGCATAATTATGTCAACAAAGCCAACATTAAAACCAATAAACAAAGATCTCATCTTCGACCGTATGAAGTTCGAGAACCCCTGGTGGGTAACCGGCGGCATTGAAGATGAATACAAAGAAATGCAGCCCAGGCTGTATTTCGATTTGTTTTTCCCTTTGGTTACCGAGACTCAAATCAACCGTGCAATTGTTTTGATGGGCCCCCGCAGGGTAGGCAAAACGGTAATGATGTATCACAGCATAGAGAAACTTCTTAATAATGGTATAGGCAGACACAACATCTGTTTTACCGGCATCGACAATCCCATATATATGAATATGGGCCTTGAAGAATTGTTTTCACTTGCACGTCATGCTGCAGGGAAACCGGAACCAAAAGGCTGGTTTGTGTTTTTCGATGAGATACAGTATCTCAAAAACTGGGAGGTGCATTTAAAAGTAATGGTCGACAGTTATCCGCACACCCGGTTCATTGTATCGGGTTCGGCAGCAGCTGCGCTCAAGATGAAAAGTAATGAGAGCGGAGCCGGGCGTTTTACCGAATTCAGGCTGCCAGCCCTTACATTTCACGAATACATTCATCTGAAAAATTTCGGTGAGCTTATTCGTCCGGCCACAACAACCTGGAATGGAAATCTGAACAGATTCTTTACGACAATTAATATCAAAGAGATCAATAAGCATTTTATTGATTATATCAATTTCGGAGGTTACCCTGAAGTTATCTTTTCTGAAAAGATTCAGGCTAATCCCGGCAGGTATATTAAAAGTGACATTATTGATAAAGTATTATTGAAAGATTTACCGAGCTTATATGGCATTCATGACGTGCAGGAGCTGAATTCATTTTTTACAACATTGGCCTATTACACCGGCAATGAATTATCATTGGAATCACTTTCGGCAAGCAGCGGGGTTGAAAAAAATTTACTTAAAAAGTACCTGGAATATCTTGAAGCTGCTTTTTTGATTAAAGTAGTGCATCGTATCGATGACAATGCAAAAAAGTTCAAAAGGGTGACCTTTTACAAGATCTTTCTTACAAATCCTGGTTTACGGAGCGCATTATTCTCACCTTTGCAGGTCGCTGATGAAGCCGTCGGGAATATGGTTGAAACTGCAATTTTTGCCCAATGGTTCCACCGGGACTGGTTTACGCCCTGGTATGCACGCTGGAGTGTGGGCAGATTTCAGGGAGAAGTGGATATGATTGGCCTGGATGATAAAAAAATGAAGCCTTTATGGGCGCTGGAAATCAAATGGAGTAACCGATACTATGAAAAACCGGGGGAACTTAAAAGTCTGCTGCAGTTCTGCCAAAAGAACGAACTGACATCCGCCCTGGTTACAAGTATTGATAAAGAAGGATTAGTATCTCATGCCGGAATAGATCTAAGCTTTTATCCTTCAGCAATGTATGCCTATGTAGTTGGCGCTAATACCCTGGAACAAAGAAAAAGAAAACAATAAAAAACAAACCAATAAATCAGATTATATGTGCGAAACCTGTGGATGCGGTAAAGACGGTGAATTCACAATCCAAAAAAATGGTGAAATGGTGAAATGGCGAAATGGTGAAAATGAACATGGGCATGAGCATCACCCCGGCCATGAGCATCACCACGGCCACGAGCATCACCATGACCATCATCATCATCACGAAAATGGTGAAATGGTGAAATGGCGAAATGGCGAAATTCCTTTGAATATTGATATTCTTTCGGAGAACAACCGCCTGGCTGAGCGTAACCGCGGATATTTTGAAGGGAGGCAGGTAGTTTGTTTAAACCTGGTAAGTTCGCCTGGTTCGGGAAAGACTACTATTCTCGAGAAGACGATCGCAAGTATGATTGCGAGGCGAAAGATTTTTGTGATCGAGGGTGATCAGCAAACCGCGAGAGATGCCGAGCGGATTGAAAAATCTGGTGCTCCGGCCATTCAGATCAACACGGGTTCGGGATGCCATCTGGATGCTAACATGATACAGCTCGCACTGAAGAAGATGGAAGTCACGGCGGGTTCGGTATTATTCATTGAAAACGTGGGCAACCTGGTTTGTCCTGCCATGTTCGACCTGGGGGAGGAAAAGCGGGTTGTAGTGATCAGTGTGACCGAAGGGGACGACAAGCCTTTGAAATATCCTTATATGTTTCAGTCGTCACATCTCTGCATCATCAATAAGACCGACTTGTTACCATACGTCGATTTCAATGTGGAGACGGTCATGGCCAATGCACGCCAGATTAACCCCACACTTGAGTTCCTCCTGATGTCGGCAAAGACCGGTGAGGGAATGAAGCAGTGGGTGGAGTGGGTTGAAGGATTGAAGGACTGAATGACTGAAGGATTGAAGGATTGAATGAATGAGTTCGAGAATTCCTTTAGGCGATGGTTAACAATTCCTTTACTCTGCTGACGGCATTAGGGATTGAGGCTTCGACTTCGGGTGAGAGTTGCATGCCCATATCCTGAAAATCCTTTACTGAGATAGCCACGAGATGAAGTTCGGGTACATTTCCGAGCAGCATGGCTGCATCGAGCAGGTCTTTAAACCCGATTTCATGGGCGCTTAATTGTTTCGGGAAATCTTTTGCGAATTTCGGGTGTAATACCCTTACAGTACCGGCCGGGAACTCATCAAGAGCGGCATCGATAAAGATCACTTTCTTATAGGATTGTATAATTCCGAGGAGATGGAGCCCCCCGGTGCCGCCGTCCATGACGTCAACACCGGGAAGGTTTTCCGTTTCGAGTTTCAGAACGACGTGGATACCAACTCCTTCATCGTTCATCAATAAATTACCGATCCCGAGTACCAGGATATCGTTTTGCTGATCGTCTGTCAAAAGGTCCTTGTCTTTAATACTCAAAGTTACCTGGGACAGTTGTCTTTGTTGGCTTCATGGCGTTCTACCACGTCTTCTTCGATGAATTTCCATCCACCGATCATCGATGAGGTTACTCCGCGACGTTCAATGTAATCATGATAGAATACGAGGTACATATGCACGATGGCAAACAGAATGAAGGCCCACATCAGAAGGTGATGAATCTGACGTACTTCCATATCTCCCCCTAAAAAAGGAACCACCCATGCAAACATTTTGGGCAGGAATGAGCTGCTCATTGCAGAGTACATTCCAAAACCGGTGAGGCATTGAAGGAGGAAGATCAGGAAAGTAATAAAATAGATCAGGCTGGCCAGAGAATTATGTCCGATAGAGTCGATCTTTTTATTGGTAAGTTGAAGCACATCGACCTTGATCACTTCGAGCATTTCTTTCCACTGGCAGCGTTTCAATGGTATGTAGTTATACCAGCGGGAGAATTCATTTCCTGTAAAACCCCAGTAAAGGCGGAAAATAAAATTAAAGAAAAACAGGAAAGCGGTCACGAAGTGGATGAAGCGGACTGTTCCGAACCAATAGTTGAACGAAGCTTCAGTGCCTTTCATAAAGGCAGGAGGGTCACCGATGATATAACCGGTGACACAAAGCGCTGTAATACAAAGTGCATTGATCCAATGATAGATGCGGACAGGCATTTCCCATACATGCACTTCACGCAAAGGGACGGATCTGTTTCTCATGGCTCAATATGTTTTCACTTCATGAATAGTAGTTCCATTTTCGTCGTACAGATGCACGGCACAAGCCAGGCAAGGGTCAAAAGAGTGAATGGTCCGGAGGACTTCTATCGGATTTTTTGTATCGGCGATGGGTGTTCCTATGAGGGATTCCTCGTAAGCCGAGCGTTGGCCTTTGGCATCGCGGGGGGAGGCATTCCATGTAGTAGGAACAACCAGCTGATAGTTTGCAATCTTCTTGTCCTCGATCACGATGAAATGTGAAAGGGCGCCACGTGGCGCTTCTACCATCCCGATTCCCCTGGCCTGTTTTGGCCAGCTTTCAGGATCCCACTTCACGTTGTTCTGAGTGCGTGAGTCTCCGTTCTTGATATTGGCCAGCAGCTGTTGATAAAACTCCAGTGCCCATCCACAGGTAAGTTTGGTCTCAAGTCCTCTGGCTGCAGTGCGGCCGAGGGTTGAGAACAGAGCAGCAACGGGGACATCGAGAGCTTTAAGAGCGCCTTCGATCACTTCTTTATAGTCGGCGCGGCCTGAAGCATAGCCAACGAGGCAACGTGCCAGAGGGCCTACTTCCATCGGATGTCCTTTCCAGCGCGGGGTCTTCACCCAGCTATACTGTTTTGAGAAATCGAGATGATCGTATGGCGGTTTAGGGCCTGTATAATTAAATTTGGTTTCTCCATTCCAGGGATGCAGTCCGCTTTCTTTACCACCCGAATACTCATACCATGAATTGTTGATGTATTCCTGGATCTGTTCAGGATCTTCGGGCTTGACTTCATGGATCTTGCTCAGGTCACGTCCAAGGATAGCCCCCCGTGGCATCTTAAAGCTATCGGGGTTGTCGTATCCATTGGAAGGAAAATCGCCGAAAGAGAGATAGTTTGTCAATCCGCCACCGATAGCTCCCCAATCTTTATAGAAAGAAGCAACGGCTAACAGGTCGGGAATGTATACCTGATCAACAAACGTTTTTGCATCTTCGAAAAGTTGTCCTACGAAAGCCAGGCGTTCAGCATTTACAGCATTAGCTTCATCAATATTGATAGAGCAGGGAACACCGCCCACGAGATAATTCGGATGGGGGTTCTTTCCGCCGAAAATAGTATGTACTTTCACCAGTTCTTTCTGCCATTCAAGGGCTTCCAGGTAATGTGCCACAGCAATAAGGTTTACTTCGGGAGGAAGTTTATAGGCTTTGTGCCCCCAGTAACCGTTTGCAAAGATTCCGAGCTGCCCGCTTTCGACGAAAGTTTTGAACTTTTTCTGAATGTCGGTAAAGTATCCTACTGAACTTTTCGGCCAGGGAGAAATACTTTGAGCGATCTTCGAAGCTTCTGCGGGATTAGCTTTGAGAGCCGATACCACATCTACCCAGTCGAGGGCATGCAACTGGTAAAAATGAACAACGTGGTCTTGAATATATAACGCATTGGCCATCAGGTTACGGATGAGTTCTGCATTAGGCGGAACAGCGATGCCGAGAGCATTCTCCACGGTCCTTACTGAAGTGAGTGAATGGGTGGAGGTACACACACCGCATACACGGCCAACAAAAGCCCATGCATCGCGGGGATCACGTCCCTTTAATATGGTCTCGATGCCCCGCACCATGGTGCCGGCACTGTAGGCGTCGGTGATTTTGCCATCTTTTACTTCTATCTCAACCCGTAAGTGACCTTCAATACGGGTGATGGGATCTATTACGATTCTTTCTGCCATGGCTGTTAAACTTTGGGGGTTTTAACTTTGGAACCTTCTTCGGGTTCATTAACTATCTCTTTATGCTTACGTACGTTAGTGACTATGGCGTGGGCGGCCATACCGGCAACGGTGGCAATACCCAGACCCAGTCCGACATTGTCGGCAGTAGTTTCGATACCGAAACCGGCCACTTCCGGGAGGTGCTGGTAGAAGGGGCCGTTATCCCAGAATCCCTCTTCAGAACAACCGATGCAGGGGTGGCCCGATTGGATAGGATAACTCACGCCATCGTTCCATTTAATAATACCACATGAATTGTAGGTAACGGGACCCTTACAGCCCATTTTGTACAGGCAGTACCCGCGTTTTGCGCCTTCGTCGTCGAACGATTCAACAAACAGTCCGGCATCAAAATTGGCACGGCGGTAACAAGTATCGTGAACCCTGCGTGAATAGAAGGCTTTCGGACGATTCATGCCGTCAAGCTGCGGTATACGGTCGAAAGTAAGCAGGTGAACGACTACACCGGCCATCACGTCGGCAATAGGCGGGCAACCTTGTACGTTGATAACAGGTTTACCGCTGATGACTTTATGAACAGGTTTGGCGCCTGTGGGGTTCGGGTGGGCAGCCTGAACGCATCCGGCGGATGCACAGTTACCCCAGGCCACAACAGCTTTACAATTTTTTACAGCTTCCTGCAGGATCTGCAACGCACTCCGTCCGCCAATGCAGCAATAAGCCTCATTTTCGGTCGGGATTGACCCCTCTACCATGACGATATATTCTCCCGGGTATTTAGCCATCACAGCTTTGTAAGCATCTTCGGCCGCGGTTCCGGAAGCAGCCATTAACGTTTCCTGGTAATCGAGTGAGATTTTGTTCAGTACAATATCTGCAACAATAGGATGAGATGCCCTGATGAACGACTCGCTGCAACAGGTACATTCCTGGAAATGAAACCAGATGACCGGAAGCCGTGGCTTCGTCTCAAAGGCTTTCGCAATCTGACTTACACCGGAGGCTTCCAACCCAAGGAAGGCAGCCATGGTGGTACAGAATTTAAGGAAATCACGGCGGGAAACTCCTTTCCCCCTGAGCTCCTCATAAAATGTAAGATTCTGATTCTCCATATATCGACTGGTTTAAAGGTTTTAACGGCCGAAATTTAAATATAATAATGTAATTGTAAACATCCTGTGTGCAATTTAGACAAAGTCCACGTACAAATAAACACGGGGCAGAATTCAAATCAATCCATTGATTAATACATAATAACAAGTTACAAAAAATGAGCATCAAAAAAAGCTGGAACAATAAAAAAAAATACCGATATTTAAGCCATCAAAACCAGAATAATTAGACCGTGGAAGTTTTCAAATTCATGCGAACCGGATTATTTGCAGTGGTCATCTCGTTAATGTTGCTGCAGGCATGTGATGCCCGGCGAGATTATGAGTCGGCCGAAGAGGGTGCAGACTCCGACATTATAAAGAAAGAAGTGATTCTTTCACCCGGGACCCAGGACCTCCTGAACCGCTTTCCCACTCCGTTTGAGCTCACGAAAATGCTGGAGGAATCAGGAGCCACTTACATTTTTAGTCTCACGAACCCTCCTGCCAATGTCGACAAGTATTTTACTCAGAAGACCAAAGCGCTAAACCTGGGTGTTTACAGTACTGACCTGGCTTATTCATCAACTTTTCAAAGAACAAGTGAAACGGAAAAATTCATGTATTGTACCGGCAAACTGGCCGGTGATCTTGGAATAGCCGGTGTTTACGATAAAAATCTGGCAAAAAAAATAAATTTCAACCAGGCCAACCGTGACAGCCTGGTTGCGCTGGTGAAGCGGTTTTTCGGAGAAACCAATAATTTTCTTCGCAGAAACAACCGCAATCAGGTTGCAATCCTGGTAGCTGCAGGATCGTTTGCTGAAGGCTTATACATTGCTTCATCCCTATGTCAGTTTTCCCCGGAAAACCAGTTGATAGCACAGGCCATAGTGAAGCAGCAGAGGCTCCTCGACAAGCTGCTCGTCATTTTGGGTGAATATGGATTGGATTCGACCATCAAACCGGTTGCCGATGAATTGGCTAAGCTCAGGCCGGTCTTCAGCGATTTTGGGCTGGGTTCCGGGAAACCGGTCCCGGTTCAAAAAGCTGCCGAAATGGTCCGCATCACGGGAGAAGTGAGGTCCTTCATGATAAAATAATCCGCAGTACTTTAACGTAATAGTTTCCCGCTGATCAGGAGAAGTTCGGTTTCGGTAAGTTTGGTTTTAAACTCGGCGGTGACGAGTCGTGTATTTGCATCCAGCAGGTTTTTTTGGATCTCGCGTAACTGCAGGGATGAGATCGCCCCTACCGCAAAGCTTTCCCTTGCAACGTCCATATTTTTCCGGGCCAGGACCATATTCTGGCTTTCAAAGGAGATCATTTCAAGCTCATTGGTATATTCGTTGAATATCTTAAGCAGATAAGCATCCAGTTTGTTTTCCACCTGTTTAACTTCGAGTTCGGAAGAAGCAAAGGAGATCTTTGCATTCCGGCAGTCACGCTGAAGGTTCAGGCCGTTAAAAATATTCATATAAGCCGAAACTCCGACCACAGCGCCAAAGTTCCTGTTATAGTTAATAAAATTGGCCTGAGTCTCCGAATTCAGATAATTGACGCCGGTTGTTAGTCCGAGGGTCGGCCATTGCACAGCCCGGGTTGATTTTACGTTCAGTGAGCTGACCTCCGAATTCCTGTTATACAGCAGCAGGTGACGATTACTTTCCTTCATGCTCATCCTCAGTGAATCATAATTCAGCTGGTAATGAAGCAAGATGGTGTCTTTCACTATGAAAGTGGTTTTCACATCCCTCGACAGCAAATCATTGATCGTAGCGAGGGAGTTATCAAAAATCGTTTCCTGACTTGAAAGGTTTGCCATATCGGAATTCAGTTCAACCTTCGCCTTCAGAAATTCCAGTTCCGAACCGCTCCCGGTTTCATATTTCAGCCGGGCGAGGTCCAGACGAAATTTCGAAATCCCGACCTGGTCCTGCAAAATGGCTGTTTGTTTCGACTGCCTTACGATGTCATAGTATGCGGCGATGATACGCGCCAGGGTATTCTCAACCGCGATCTTTGAATTCAGATCACCAATTTCCTCGAGTTTTTTAAGTTTATCGTATGTGATGAACATTTTAAGTCCATCGAACAAGGTCCAGTTCAGGTTGATTCCAGCTGTGATGAGGTCGGTATTGGCGCTGGAATTATCCAGCTCATTGCCTGTGACAACCTTTACCTTAGCAGCGCTAAGGCCATGTGCGTAACCCGCGTTCACATCGATCCTGGGCAGCATTCCCGCATTGCCGGGGGTGGCATTGTTTTCGGCGATCTGCATGGAATTCTTTGCAATATTGATCCCGTAATTATTAGCCAGTCCGATTTTAATCGCTTCATCAAGGGTAAGGATATCCTGTGCGGCCGCTGAACATGCCGCGAAAACCAGAACAATCCCTATGATAACCTTCTCTTTCACCATTTCACCATTTCACCATTTCACCATTTTTTTCTTGACAGATAAACATAGAACGCCGGAATGAAGTAAAGTGTAAGGAAAGTGGAAAAGATAATTCCGCCAACAACAGCGATCCCTAATGATTGCCGGCTTTCGGATGAAGCCCCGATATTAAGGGCAATGGGCAGTATTCCGAGCACCATGGCCGATGAAGTCATCAGAATGGGCCGAAACCTCGATGCTGCAGCGCTCTGTACAGCAAGGAGTTTATCGAGTCCGGCCTGTTTCCTTTGGTTTGCAAATTCAACGATAAGGATACCGTTTTTTGTTACGAGGCCGATCAGCATCACGATGCCGATCTCGCTGAAGATATTCAGGGTTTGTTTAAAATACCAGAGTGAGAACAGAGCACCCGCTATAGCCAGCGGGACGGTAAGCAGGATGATGAACGGGTCGATAAAGCTTTCGAACTGGGCGGAGAGGATGAGATAGATCAGGATGATCCCGAGTATAAAAACGAATACAAGGCTGGATGAGCTTTCGCGGTAATCGCGGGATTGCCCGGCAAGGCTTGTTTTTATAGCCGGGGGGAGGATGTTTTTCGATATCCGGTCAAGTTCTTTTATCCCGTCACCCAGGGTGGCCCCCTGTGCAAGTCCGGCCGAAATAGTAGCCGAGATATAACGGTTATAGGAGTATATAGCCGCGGGGTTTATACTTTCCTCCATTTTGATGAGGTTATCAATGGGCACGAGATCGCCGGCGCTGCTCCTGACATACAGCGATTTCAGGGCATCCGGATCGTTACGAAAGCGTGGTTTCAGCTGGCCGATAATCTCGTATTGTTTCCCTTCCATGATGAAATATTCATAGCGCTGTCCGCTGAAGCTCAACTGCAGGGTACGCGCTATTTCTTCGGTCGAGACACCGAGCAGGGCCGCTTTATCGCGGTTCACAGTGATCCTCAGTTCGGGTTTATTGATCTTGAAATCGGCATCGACGAATTGCAGTATGGGGACTTTTCTTGCCTCTTCGAGGAAGTGAGGGAGTATATCTTTCAGCATCATGAGGTTGGGGGCCTGGAGGACATATTGCAGGGGCTGGCCCGAGAAACGGTCGCCTATGGTTGGTGGTTCGAACGGGAAGGAACGTATACCCGTTATCTGCATCAGGTCTTTTGAAAGCTTCCGGAATATCTCGTGCTGAGATCGTTTCCGTTTTTCGGCATCGACCAGATACACGATCTCCATCCCTTTGTTCGGGTTATCTTTAGCGCCCATGCTGGGGGAGATCATATAAAAGAACGTTGAGGCTTCAGGTACGGAGTCTCTGATATATTGGTCCAGCACAAGCATGTATTTGTTCGTAAATTCGTAAGTCGACCCTTCGGGAGCAAGTGTTGGGATGCGGATGTTGTTTCGGTCCTCGAAAGGGGCCAGTTCCGAATGCAGTAACCTCGTAAAAACGAAGATCAGCCCCACCACCCCAAGGAACAGGGGCACTGCCATCCACCTTCGGTGCAAAAAACTTTCGAGAGATTGTTTGTAGTGCAGGTTCAGAAACTCAAAGAAAGGGTCTGTTTTGCGCACAAGCCAGCCGGGGGGTTTATCGCCACGGGGTTTTAAAACGCGGGAGCACATCATGGGTGAAAGGGTGAGTGCCACGAAGGCGGAGATCAGCACGGAGCCTGCAACGACTATGGCAAATTCACGGAAGAGCCGTCCGACAAGCCCCTGCAGAAACATCACCGGAATAAACACGGCAGCAAGGACGATGGTGGTTGAGATAACGGCAAAAAAAATCTCTTTCATCCCCTGGTTGGCTGCATCGACGGGAGTCATTCCCTCGTTCACCTTGGTATGGATATTTTCGAGGACGATGATCGCATCGTCACAAACCAGGCCGATGGCGAGGACTACAGCGAGAAGTGTGAGAACATTGATTGAAAGGCCGAACAGAGCCATGAGGATAAAAGCCCCGATAAGGGAAACGGGGATGGCAATGACAGGTATAATGGTCGACCTCCAGTCGCGCAGGAAAAAGAAGATGATCAGGATCACAAGGATAAGGGAAAGCAGGATAGTCTGGCGGACTTCCTTCACCGCGTTTCTTTCGAATTTAGTGAAATCATATCCGATACTAATGGAATATTCGGCCGGGATCTCATCCTTGATCCGGGCCATGCGCCGGTAGAATTCGTCGGCGATAGCCACGTTGTTTGCGCCTGTCTGAGGCACCACTCCGATGATGATCACGGGTAGCATATCCATCATCACGGTAGAGCGGTCATTTTCGGGATACAGCTCAGCGGTTCCAATATCGGAGAGCCTTATGATGTTGCCCCCATCCTGTTTTACGATGAGGTTGTTGAACTGTTCGGGAGTCTGCATCAGGCCCAGCGTGCGTATAGTAAGTTCCGTCATGTTCCCTTCGACTCGGCCCGAGGGGAGTTCGATATTTTCGCGGGCGATGGCTTTCTGAATATCGGGTGAAGTGATGCCGCATGAGGCCATTTTATAAGGATCGAGCCATAGCCTCATCGAAAATTTCTTTTCGCCGAAGATCTTGATATCGCCTACACCAGGTATTGTCTGCAGTCTTTCCTTAATTACGTTTTCCATCAGGGAATTGACTTCCATTATATTATGCTGGTAACTGCGGATGACCATGAAGATGATAGCATTGGCATTGGCGCTTAGCTTTTCAACCACAGGAGGGTCAACGTCCTTAGGCAACAGACGGATGGTCTTGGATACCCGGTCGCGCACATCATTCGCAGCCGTTTCCATATCGTTCCCCAGGTTGAATTCGACGGTGATAAGGCTGGTCTGGTCGTTGGAAACCGACGACAGCACCCTGATCCCTTCGATGCCGTTGATGGCATCTTCGAGGGGTTCCGTGATCTGAGCCTGTATGATCTCGGCATTGGCCCCGGAATAATCGGTTGTGACTGTAACGACCGGGGGATCCATGGCGGGGTATTCACGGATGCCGAGATAGGTATAGCTTACCAGTCCGAAGATCACGATCAGAAGTGAAAACACTATGGCCAGAACCGGCCTTTTTATACTTACTGACGAAAGGCTCATGTCAATCGAATTTCACCACCTTCAGAGGAGAATCCGGCTTTATTCTAAGCAGGTTGGTAACCACCACGGTATCGTTGAGGCTTACTCCTTCAATAACCTGTACTGAACTGCTGTTGCGCAGACCTGTCTGCACGGGCTGAAGCACGGCTTTGCCTGATTTCATGAGGTAAACATCATAACCTCTGAGCGTCGGGATCAGTGCGGCGGTTGGCACGAACAGTTTTTTATTGATCGCTTTCAGGTTGAGTTCCACTCTTACTGAAGCGCCAGGAACCAGGCTCCCGTCGCGGTTGTCGCATAAGGCACGCAGAAGTATGGTTCTTGTTTTCTTTTCCACTTCAGGTTCCACCGCATCAATTGCAGCCTTGTATTCTTTCGGGGAGTAACCGGTAAAGAACGAAATGCCAGAGCCTGGAAGAAGGTCCCCGGCATACATTTCCGGTACAGAGAAATCAACCTTGATCCGGCTAACATCCTGCAGGCTGGCTAACACCATATCGGGGCTCACCAGGGCGCCTTCGCTAACGGTCCTAAGGCCGATCTTCCCGGAGAAGGGGGCCCTGATCTCGGTTTTTGAAAAGTCGACCATCAGGATATCTATTTCAGACCTGATCGTTTTCAGGTGATTCGATGTCTCATCGTAATGCTCCTGACTAATCCCTCCTTTCGCAAGCTGGGCCTTTTCCCTGGCTTCGTTGGTTGAGGCCAGCTGTTCCTCGATCCGGAGTTTACTGATCTTTGCCTGTATGTCGGCGTCGTCAAGTTTAAAGAGTATTTGGCCCTTACTCACAAAAGACCCTTCTTTCAAATAGATCGTGATTACCTTTTTGTTTATTTCGCTAACGATATCCACGCTTTCATTAGCACGCAGAGAGCCGATGGTCGAGAGCTGATATAGCATCGATGTGTCGTGGGCGATATACACTTCAACCGGGATAACCGGTTTCAGAAAGGCTGCTGCTTCAGTTTTCTTGCTGACGTTCCCGGGAAGTATCCTGATCAGGAGAAGGATCATGACGAGGCCTGCGCTGCCAAACAAAAATAACTTCCGTTTCATGTTAATACTTTTCTTTCCCCTTAATTCTTTTCTTTTCCCGGCAAAGTGAAATAGAATCTGCTTCCCTTTCCATCCGTGCTGTCAACTCCGATTGTCCCCCCGTTCCTTACAACAAATTCCCTGCAGAGAATCAATCCCAGTCCTGTGCTGGGCTCTCCCTCTGTGCCTCTGCGTCCTGTTTTTTCATCAATCTGAAAAAGTTTATCCGAAAGACTTTGTTTCATTCCAATGCCCGTATCCTTCACTGAAATTTCTACCAAATTATCGGTCATTGGCTTTGCTGAGACATGAATCTTCCCGCCTGGGTGTGTGAACTTTATCGCATTATTGATCAGATTACGCAAAACGGATTCCAGCATATTCTTATCGGCAATGATCTCAATATCTTCAGAGACCTCATCGATGATTTCAATATTCTTAACAACAGCCGATTCCCTGACAAATATAATACAATCCTTAAGTTCCGGTTTCAGTAAAAGTGCCATGGGATCGAAGGTTGTAAGGTTTCTTTGCACGCGGGACCATTCGAGCAGATTTTCAAGAAGGCGAAAAAGATTGGTTGCCGATTTTCTCATACTTACAGCAATCTTGTAAATCTCAGCCTTTGTAAGAGTAGGAAATTCCCCCACCATCAGCTGTGTAAACCCGAGTAATGAATTGAATGGGTTGCGAAGGTCATGGGCAAGGATTAAGAAGAATTTGTCTTTTTCTGCATTGAGCTTCATCAGCGCTTCATTTTTCAGAACAATCTCTGCCTCGGCTTGTTTGAGAGAGTCGATATCATTCAAAGTAACCAGGCATTCTTTTCCGTTTTCGGCAAGAATTCCGGCAAGTTGCACAAACTTTTTAAGATTGTAATGGAGGGACAAGGTGACTTCGCAGGTTTCTTTGTTTTTGGAGCTGAATATTTTTTCAAGAAAAAGACTAAATACCGGCTTTGTATCGTCTGTGATAAAAAAACCAAACTGATTATTTATCAAATGGAAGCGCTCTTTACCGAGAAGTTGTGATCCGGTAAGGTTAGCCTCAATAATCCTGCCGTTGCCTGAAAGTGTGAAATACCCTATTGGCGCAAAATCGTATAAAGTGGAAAATTTATTGGTGGCAACTTCGGCCTGTGCCCAGGCATGCCTTAGTTCATTATTCTGAATCTCCAGCTCGATCTGGTGGACTTCCAGTTCGTGAATGAGTCTCCTGACGTCGGCTTCAGAAACGTCAGAACCTTCCTTCGATTTTTTATTTTTCAGCAGTTCTTCAGCCTTCCGGCGTAGAATTTCTGCATTATCTTCAACTTTGTCAGACATTCGCAACTCTGGTTCTTATCACTAAAAAGGTTCTGAAATTAAACCCATCCGAATAATTGCCTGTAAATATAATAAAGATATTTGACACTCCAACTCTTCCTTTATTATCATATCTTTGTAGCGTTATTTCAGTTATTATGAGCTCTTTAGACAATACTATTCCCGAGCCCGGTGTTTCCTGGGTTCAAATCGTAAGGAAATATAATCACCCCAATCCACTAACCAGCTGGGTGCAATTATTCAGCAATCTGATTCTTTATTCCCTTGCCTGGTTTTTAATGTATATAAGTCTTTCCATTTCATATTGGATTACTTTAGCGCTTGCGATTCCGGCAGCAGGCATGCTGGTGCGCTTGTTTATTATTTTTCATGACCTTGGACACGGATCCTATTTCAGGTCGCGAAAACTTAGCTCCTGGTCAGGGATTTTCCTGGGCATCCTCACTTTTACTCCATATTACAGCTGGACCAGGAACCATTATATCCATCATGAAACCGTAGGGAACCTTGACAAGCGGGGTATAGGTGATGTCTGGACCATGACCGTGAATGAATACAAAGAAAGTTCATCCTGGAAAAAGCTCACATACCGTTTCTACAGAAATCCTGTGACTATGTTCCTCATAGGGCCGCTATACGTTTTTCTGATCGGGAACAGGTTCACCAAGAGAGGAATGGACCAGAAAGGCAGGATGGGTGTGTATCTGACAAATACTGGTCTGTTGCTTTTTTCCGTTTTGACGAGTTTGCTAATCGGGGTGAAAGCCTTTTTGCTGATCCAGTTTCCCATTATTTATATAGCCGGTATCCTTGGTTTCTGGCTGTTTTATGTACAGCACCAGTTCAATCCAACACTCTGGTTCAGAAACAATGACTGGGACTACAAAAAGGTAGCGCTGGAAGGCAGTTCATTTTACAAACTCCCGAAGGTTCTTCAGTATTTCACAGGCAATATCGGGTTTCACCACATTCACCATCTCAGTCCGCTGATTCCAAACTATAATTTGGCCAGGTGTCATCGTGAGAATGCTTTATTCAGCGAGATCAGGCCTTTAAGGTTCTGGCCTGGTTTTAAAACCACAACATACCGTTTGTGGAACGAGCAGACTCTGGAAATGATCAGTTTCGCAAAAATCTCCAGATAATATACATCAGGATGATTCCGCAATTGAATTCAATCAGGGCATTGATAAACATCATGCTAAAGCTCCATTGTCCTTGTTCGAGCCTGATACCTGAGGCCAGCAGGGAAAACTCCAGTGCAAATTCCACAAGGGTTCCGGTAAGAAAAAGATAGATAAGGTCTTTCCAACTGATCTTTTGCCATTTCACCAAGATGATCCCCAGCAGGAGATTAAGCAGAGCCATGCCTCCCATGATCCACCTTTGGTTTCCCTGGCCCATATTGCGCGATACCCTGATGACCGTATCCTCCAGAGGGATCCATTGCGACATGAGACCGACGAGAGTCCATCCGCAGTAAAACAAAACAGTCCAGAAAATGATTTCACGGGTACTTCTTTTTTCAAACATCACGATCACATACGAAAACTGGACGAAGCCCGGGGAAAAGCAGAACCATGCGAAGAACAGTTCAGTGTTAAGTTTGCCAGAATAATGCCGGGAACCCATGATACGATACCAAAGCAGGTAATCGATAAGGATATAGATCAGCCAACCGGCAAGTCCCCATCGGATCGGGGAATAATATTTTTTTCGGATCAGAAGGGTGATCCAGCAAGCAAGGAAGAGCAGGTCGAAAATAATAAAATCTAAGCCAAAGGTTCGGGTAACGATATTGGACATATGTAAAATAAATTTGAATTCGCCCTGCAAAAATAGCAGCTTCAACTAATTATCAGTACATTCTGATATTTTATCTTACCTTTGCACAGAAGTATATCATTTAAAAAACATTAATGGCCAGTTCACAAGAAACATTCAGCAAGAGAGAGAAAGAGAAGAAACGTTTAAAAAAACGAGTTGACAAGCAGGCAAAACTTGCGGATCGCAAGGCAAATTCGCCTGGAGGCGGGCTTGACAATATGATGGCCTATGTTGATGAAAACGGAAGAATCACCGACACTCCGCCAAATCCGTTAAACAGGACTAAGGTGAATCCCGAGAACATCCGTATCAGCACTCAGAAGAAGGAAATAGAAGAGCTGAATGCGATCCGTAAAGGCAGAGTTGAATTTTTTAACCCTGCAAAGGGGTTTGGTTTTATCAAAGATGTTGAGACCGTTGAAAAATATTTCGTGCATGTGAACAGCCTTACCGAAGAGATCAAAGAAGGCGACATGGTAATGTTTGAGACCGAACGCAGCTTTAAAGGCATGAATGCCGTTCGCGTAAAGAAAATATAATCACCTGTTTTTTAATAGGCTTTGCTTCATCCTGAGCAGCCGGTATTTTTTATTCCTGAGGTTTGTTATCATCACCTGGTTTATTGTTGACTGCAGGATGGTAAATAAGCCTTTTAATATCATGCACTTATGATCAAAGGAATGAATTTTATTATTATAAGTCCACGGCATTGGGAACACTCAATGGGAACTACGGCTAAGAGCGTTGCTATTGAGTTCTCTAAGCTGAACCGGGTTCTTTTTATTGGCCCCCCCTTGCAGCGAAAATTACAATTATTTCATCGTCATTTACCTGAAGTTCAGAAATACAGAAAGATTATTCAGGGAAAATCTCCTGAGCTGATTCAAATTAATAAAAATCTACAGGTTTTTTTTCCTAAAACAGTTTTGGAATCAATTAACTGGATCTCAAATAAACTGATATTTAATTATCTGCACCGGATTAATGAGAGGAGGCTTTCCAAACAACTCCGTTATGTAATCAAAAAGTTGAATTTTTCTGATTATATCATCTTCAATGATACCTCGATGTTAATTGGGTTTTACTTTAAGGAATATCTGAACCCAAAACTGCACATCTATCTGATTCGCGACGCGGTTGTTATGGCAGATTATCATTCGAGGCACGGTAAGGAGTTTGAACCAAGGTTAATCCGAAAATCAGATTTGATAGTGACCAATTCTGATTTTTTTGCGGATTATGCCCGGAAAATTAATCCAAATTCTCACATGGTCGGTCAGGGATGTGATGTGTCAATTTATTGTGATCCCGACTCACAACTTCCTGTGCCCGCTGACCTTGACAGGATTGAACATCCGCGAATCGGTTATGTTGGTTTTTTGACAACGATCAGATTAGATATTGACCTATTGATCTACATTGCCATGAAAAGGCCTGATTTGAATATTGTTCTTGTTGGGCCGGAAGATGAGAAGTTCAGAAAATGCAAACTACATGAAATAAAAAATATATACTTCCTTGGCATTAAAGATCAGTCTCAACTACCCGGTTATATCAAAGGTTTTGATGTTGCAATTAATCCCCAGATTGTGAATACCATAACCGATGTGAATTATCCCCTGAAAATTGACGAATACCTTGCCATGGGAAAACCAGTTGTTGCGACAAAAACAACCTTTATGAATTATTTCAGGGACTATGTTTATCTGGCAGAAACAAAAGAGGAATATGTCGCATTAATTGAAAAGGCGCTTCTTGAAAACAGCCCCGAAAAGGAGAAGGCAAGAATAGATCTTGCGAAATGTCATTCATGGAAAAAGTATTCCGAAAAGGTTTATACCCAAATAGAGTTGCTTCTAGCCTGCGGCAGGGAAAAGAAAAATGCAGTGCCTTCTCCTTTTTCCGATTCCAGGCGGTTCTCGCCATCCAGCAGCTTTAAAAACCCCTTGACGAACAACAGAAACATTGGCAAGAGTCACAGCAGTATTAAGGAGTGAGAAATCTCAATGCCCGTGAAGGATATTAATATCTTACACATATCGGTTCCAAGGGATGCAAAATTCAAAACAAAATCACGACTCTTAACATCAAATCCCCTGATGAATTTTTTGTCTAATGTGAA
>CAIWXI010000094.1 GCA_903916595.1 uncultured Bacteroidales bacterium
GAGATACGTTTTTCGCCCAACACTCCGCTGTCATCAATTCCAGCCGTATCAATCATCACTACAGGTCCCAGCAGCGGGATCTCAATCGACTTTTTAACGGGGTCGGTTGTAGTTCCTGCAATATCAGAAACAATGGCTACTTCATGACCGGCGATAGCGTTAATCAGAGAGCTTTTCCCGACATTCCTCCTTCCGAATATCCCGATATGTGGTTTTGTATCACGTCCTCGTTTCATATAGCTACTTTTTTATCAGATATCAGATATCCGATATCAGATATCCGAGTTTCAATAAATTCTCTGGCTTTAGAACTTCCTTCAGCCTGTCTGGATCAACAAGTTTAAGGCGGTCATTGGCTTCGGCAACCGCCAGGTTCTCAGATTTCATCAGCCGGGCAAGTTCAGAGGCCTTGTTATACCCTAACAGGGGAAGCAGGGCTGTAGTAATGGAAGGGCTTCGCATCAGCTGATCCTGGCTTACATCCGAATGGATAACCAGACCATCAAGCAGATTCTGCTTAAATGAATTATTGGCGGCGATAAGCAGCTTAATACTGCCTATCATGGCGTGACCGATTAATGGAATGTAGGCATTAAGCTCAAGGGAACCCTGGCCGCATAAGCCCGACACGAGCTGGTCGTTGGCATACACCTGATGTGAACAGCTTATAACAAATTCAGGAATGACAGGGTTTACTTTTCCAGGCATTATCGTACTTCCCGTTTGCCGCGGGGGAATGCTCAACGCGGGTATGGGTTTATTTATGTCGGAAGCCATCAGCCGTATATCGGAAACCATTTTCTCGAGATTCACTGCATGGGCCTTGAGGGTGGCATGTACTTCAACAAAACTGTCAAGGTTTGATGTGGCGTCGGCCATATTTTCGCTCCTGGCGATGGGTAAGCCGGTAAGTTTTTGAAGATTCTTCACAACTTCCATGATAAAAAAACGAGGAACAGACAAACCTGTACCAATAGCTCCGCCTCCCAGGTTGACCAGCTTGAGACGTTCTGAACATTTCGAAACCCTCCACCAGTCGCGCGAAAGCGCCTCACTATAAGTGCTGAATAACTTTCCAAAAGACGTTGGAACAGCTTCCTGCATCTGGGTATACCCGATTCTGAGTTCGTTTCTGCCAGCATTCTCCGTCTTTTCAACAGCAGATCGCGCTTCATTGATGGCAGACTCCAGCTTAATGAGTAGTTTTATTATGCAAATTTTTAATGAAGTGGGGATGACATCGTTAGTCGACTGAAACAGGTTGGCATGTTCAAGCGGATCAACCACAGAATAATCGCCTGGCTTCCTTCCCAGTTTAATCAGCGAAACATTCGAAATGATCTCATTGGCATTCATATTTATACTGGTTCCGGCACCCCCTGAAACTGCAGGGACTATCCAATGATGGAAATACAAGCCCTCAGCCACTTCCGAAGACGACCTTATAAGTGCTTCCAGCACTTCATCAGATAAAGATTTTATATTCTTTTCCGGCACTTTCTGAGCAGCGGCAATGAAATAATCCCGACAGGTCAGATAACAGGCTTTTTTTACAATTCCTATAGCCTCATACCACTCTCTGTGAAAGGCTGTTCGGTCAGGGAAATTCTCCCTTGCCCTGCACGAATTGATACCATACAAGGCTTCTGCAGGGATCTCCATTTCTCCCAGAAAATCTACTTCTTTTCTTATTTCAGCGTTAGGTTTCTTCATAATCAGTGTTTCGTAATTTATTGTACCTTTACAGGGATTTATCCTGGGCCTTAAACTTGAAACGACTACACTTTCTCTGTTTACTGTTTTTGTTTCCTGTGATGTTAGCCGGGCAAACAAACACCGACTTCTGGTTTGCAGCTCCTGAAGTAACTTCCGGCCACGGCGACACACCCATCTATTTAAGGTTGACTTCATTCGGCCAGACTGCAAATGTAACGATTTCGGAGCCTGCCAACACAGCAGCCAATTTCCCGGTTATTAATGTTACGATACCGGCAAATTCAACAAACTCTGTCAACCTTACAACCCGCAAGGATCAGGTGGAATGTAAACCACCTAATACCCCGCTTAATCTTGGAATTCATATTCATTCAGATGTTCCTATAACTGCATATTACGAAGTAGCGAATACGTTGAACCCGGAAATTTTTACATTGAAAGGGAACAATGCACTTGGCACATCGTTTTTCATTCCTGCTCAAAGCATTTTATATAATGAACCCTCCTTAACTCCTAAAGCGTACAATACCTTTGACATCGTTGCAACGGAAGACAATACAACCGTAATCATTACACCAAAAAAGGCCATCGTTGGCCATGCAGCAGGAGCTCAATTTACAGTTACTCTCGACAAAGGCCAGGTATACAGCGCTCAGGCCACCGGACAACTTGGGGTTGATCATTTAATGGGCTCGGTGGTAACATCCGATAAACCCGTTGCAATCACCATGAAAGATGACTCTGACCATTATACGGGAACAGGCTGTTACGATATGACAGGGGATCAGATTGTTCCTGTAAATATTATCGGTTCTCAATACATTGTTGTAAGAGGGTATACAAACTCCACGGTGAACGACTGGGTTTTCGTTACGGCGACTGTCGCTAACACCCAGGTTAGTGTTAACGGAACTGTTGTCTATACCATCCCCAACGCAGGAGACAGCTATAGTTTTAATATGACTT
This sequence comes from uncultured Bacteroidales bacterium, assembly GCA_903916595.1. GTDB lineage: Bacteria > Bacteroidota > Bacteroidia > Bacteroidales > FEN-979 > CAIRDP01. The sequence goes on from CAIWXI010000094.1 coordinate 2,683, forward strand.
CGGGCAATTTATGTACCTCAGTTCAAAGTGATCATCCGGTATACCTTTTGCATCTTACCGGTTACGGTTGTGAAACAGGCTCAGCGCTCTTACCTGCAATGGACTGTACTGGTTCAACCCAGGTCGCTTTTACAAGGACCACATCCTTTTCATTTGAAATGATCGTTCTCACCAAGACAGGCGCCCAGGGCTCTTTTACCGTTGATGGGAATGCAGGTATTATCACGGCCGCAGATTTCTCGACAGTACCTGGAGTCACAGGTTATGTTTATGCCCGTAAAGACCTTTCGGTTGGAGTGCTTGGTACCGGAGCTCATATCCTGGCCAATTCCCAGGACATTTTCCATATGGGGGTTATCCATACATATGATGGAGGGCAATCAGGATGTTCCTATGGTTACTTTACCGATTTCGCAAGTCTGAACCTTGGACCGGATCAGGCCGTATGTCAAGGCTCTTCAGTCACTTTCAACGCCGGGCCAAACCGGCAAAGCTATCAGTGGTTTTATAACGGAACCCCTTATGCAACAGGTGTTCAGACCATAACTGTAAACGCCCCTGGATTGTATTCGGTGACGGTGGATGATCACGGATGTATTTTATCAGATGAAGCCCAGCTTAGCACCAATCCCCTGCCTACCCCTGTTATCACCGGGATCACAAGTTTCTGTGAAGGGAATTCCCAGCAGCTTAGCGTACAGGGTACATATCCCTCCTATTTATGGACTACCGGAGCGACCACCCAAACTATCACGGTAAGCGCCAGCGGCACTTATGGGGTTGCAGTAACCGATAATAACGGTTGTGATGGCAGCAATTCTGTTCTTGTTACAGTGCATCCTCTTCCTACCGTTACCCTGACACAACCCGCATCGACCTGCTTAAACACTGCACCCTATGCTCTTACCGGGGGCAGCCCTGTTCCAGGTGTTTATTCCGGGACCGGGGTAAATTCCGGGACTGGTTTTTTCAATCCATCAGCAGCAGGTCCGGGGGGCCATTTAATAACATTTACATACACTGATGCTTACGGATGCACCGACGCCGACTCAAAAACAATTATGGTCTTCTCTCCTCCCACAGTTCAACTGGCCCCCCAGGCGGCCGTGTGCATCTCGGTACCTCCTTATCTGCTTACAGGCGGAACACCGGCTGGTGGAATTTACTCCGGGACCGGGGTAAATTCCGGGACTGGATTTTTCAGTCCATCTGCAGCAGGTCCGGGTGCCCATTCAATAACTTATACCTATACCGACGCAAACGTTTGTACCAATACAGCTTCCAAAACACTTATGGTTAATGCCCTTCCTTTGGTTCAGCTCGCAAACCAGCCTTCAGTCTGTATCTCGGCATCACCTTTCCTTCTCACAGGAGGAACCCCTGCCGGAGGGATTTACTCCGGTACGGGAGTGAATTCCGGGACTGGTTTTTTCAGTCCGTCTTTAGCTGGTCCGGGAGGCCATTCAATTACCTACACCTATACTGATGTCAATGGCTGCATCAACACGGCTGTTAAAACGCTTACCGTAAACCCGCTTCCCGTGGTTCAGCTGGCTGCCCAGGCTGGGGCCTGTGTAACCGATCCGCCTTATGCCTTAAGCGGAGGATCCCCTTCAGGCGGGACCTATTCAGGCTGGGGTGTCAATTCCTCAACCGGGATTTTTGATCCCTCTTCAGGAATAGGGTCGCACAACATCACTTATACATACATCAATTCTAACGGTTGCACGAATTCCGATTCCAAAATACTAAGCGTTTTCAATCTTCCCGTGGTCATATTGCCGGCCCAGCCTGCTGTTTGTATCTCAGATCCGCCATATGCCTTAAGCGGGGGAACCCCTTCGGGAGGAACCTATTCCGGGTGGGGAGTGAATTCCCTCACCGGCATCTTCGATCCGTCGTCAGGTGGTGGGCTGCATACTATTACTTATACCTACAGTACATCCAACGGCTGTACCAGCTCCGATTTCAAGGTACTTACCGTTAATACACTTCCCATGGTACAGCTTTCCGACCAGGCTGCAATCTGCATCTCCGTTCCTCCTTTTATACTAAGCGGTGGAAGCCCGGCAGGACCAGGAGGTATTTACTCCGGAACCGGGGTGAATTCATTAACCGGAATGTTCAGTCCTTCCGTGGCAGGCTCTGGCGATTTTATTATAACCTATACCTACACCGATGCCAACGGCTGCAGCAGTACAGCTTCCAAAACAATCACAGTCTACCCCCTTCCCGTGGTTCAGCTATCAGCCCAGTCTGCAGTCTGCATCTCGGTTCCACCTTTTCTGCTTACCGGAGGCAACCCGGCAGGCCCGGGTGGTGTTTATTCAGGTCCGGGAGTGAATTCCCTGACCGGTTTTTTCGATCCTTCCTCAGGACCGGGCGGGCATCTGATCACATATACTTATACTGATGTCAACGGTTGTATCAGCACAGATTCCAAGACCCTCACCGTCAACCCTCTCCCCCTGGTTGAGCTGGCAGCCCAGTCTGACGTATGTATCTCGGTTCCGGCATTTCCTCTAACCGGAGGTAGTCCCACAGGTTCGGGAGGTGTTTACTCCGGCCCGGGAGTCAATTCCGTAACCGGATATTTCGATCCTTCCTCAGGGGCAGGTCCGCATCTCATCACCTATACCTACACTGATGCCAACAGCTGCATCAGTACGGATTCCAAAACACTCAATGTTAACCTCCTTCCTATGGTTCAGCTACTTGCCCGGTCGCCTGTCTGCATCTCGGTTCCGCCTTTTGCTTTAACCGGCGGCTCTCCCACTGGAGCGGGAGGCGTTTACTCCGGGCCAGGAGTGAATTCTGTGACCGGATTTTTTGATCCATCTTCCGGGGCAGGAAATCATACTATTACATATACTTTTACTGATGCGAATGGCTGTTCTGATGTAGATTCCAAAATATTGACTGTTTACCCGTTGCCCGTTGTTCAGCTTTCAGCCCGGTCTGCCGTCTGCATCTCTGCTCCGCCTTTCCAGTTGACCGGAGGAACACCCTCGGGCGGTACCTTCTCTGGTCCCGGGGTCAATTCCGTTACCGGCTTCTTCAACCCTTCCGCGGGAGCAGGCACACATCTGATTACTTATAGTTATACGGATATCAACGGCTGTACAAACACTGACTCTAAAACACTTACCGTGAACCCTCTACCCGTGGTTCAACTGTCGGCCATGGCCGCCGTTTGCATCACCGTTCCGCCTTTTCTCTTAAGCGAAGGAACACCCCAGGGAGGCACATATTCCGGTGTTGGAGTTAACTCCTCAACAGCGATGTTCGATCCGGCAACCGGTTCGGGTGTACACGTGATAACCTATTCTTATACCGATGCAAATACCTGCAGCAGCCTGGCCACATCCAATCTAACCGTTATCCCTCTGCCTTTGCCCTCTGGTAGTGTGAGCGGACCAAGCCCTGTTTGTGAGTCAACACAGAATATCCCATACTTACTGAGCGGAACGGACCCGCTTGCAACATCCTTTAACTGGGAGATCAGCCCGACTCTCGCAGGAACGATCAGCGGAACCACGACATCCCCCCTGGTTTCTTTAAATACAGGTTATTCCGGCAATATAAGTATCCGCTTCCAGCCGGTAAGCAATTGCGGAGACGGGAACGTCTCAGGGTATACCAACATAACTGTTAACCCGAACCCTGACGTCTGGCTCCAGTCATGCAATGACCAGGTTACAACAAAAGGGGCAAAACCATTCCATCTGAAAGGCGGCATTCCACCAGGCGGAGTCTATCGTATCGACGGAATACCTGTACCATCCGGCATACTCGATCCGGCCAGCCTTAGCCCCAGTCCGCCCGATCACATTATATCATATACCTATACAAACAGCTTCAACTGTGCCATCAGCAAAACCCAGTCACTGAAAGTTAAAAATGCTTCAAATTTTCTATGTAAAACCACGCTGACCGACATAAGAGATATGAAGACCTATCCGACATTTGAAATCATCATCGGAGGTATCCCCCAATGCTGGATGTCGGCAAACCTTAATTACGGCAGTTTTATCCAGGGCAATTTACCACAGACCGACAACTGCAACATAGAAAAATACTGCCAGGGAAATGATGTTTCAAAGTGCACTGCCTCAGGCGCATTCTACCAATGGGACGAACTTATGAATTACCTTCCAAACGATAACGCATTCGCTGAAGGCAAACAGGGATTGTGCCCACCCGAATGGCATGTACCCACTGAAGCCGAATGGGCCGGGCTTGAAAATTACTACCTGGGGCCGGGACTTGCAGGATGGACACTTACCGACTCATACTCCTTAAATGGTTTTCATGCAAAAAACAGGGGAATCCTCTATCAGAATGAAGTATGGGCCTTCATGCCACCGGGCTTTTCAGCAACTATGTTCTGGACTTCAACTCTTAACTCGCCTGACAACACGAGAATTTTCAGTCATGGTTTGAATGAAATAAATTATAGTGTATCAAAATATTTCTCAACACGGGGCAACGCTTTACAGGTTAGATGTGTCAAGGATTAGGAACGCAAATATTTTGTATTTTTATAATCCGGTTATTGTACGATTAATCATAACGGTTTTTTATGAGAAAATTCCGTTTACTTTTTACAGGCATCTCTCTGCTTCTTCTTGCTTTCGTTGTCAACGGGTACAGCGAAGGCTCAAAACAGCTTAATACTGCTTGTATTACCATGAGTACCAATCTATACCTTTGCAATGACTTTACAAATCATTGCAATGGCACTGGTGGAATCAGATCCCAGTTCGCAGTTTATAATGCCACCCAGAGTGCCACTCCCGATAATCGTTTATACTTTGTGACTAACTCGGCCGATGAAGTCGTGTTAATGGGTTTTCAAAAGGGAACGACCCCGAACGGCACTAAGATCGTTTTCCGCATTAAAGATATCAACGATGCAGTTGTTTACTCAGAACAGGATCTTCCGACAGCTTCACCTGGATATATTGCCTTTATTCCCCAGGCATGCAACGGGCCTAATCAGACACTTCCTCCGCCTGCAAATACAGGCTACAATGCAATAAGCTGGAACCCGCCATCGATCGGTACATTTTACATTGAATTCGCCCTCAAAGTTACCGCAACCGGAGCTTACACCAATAATCAGTTCAATATTGACTTGTTTGATATCACTATTTATAATACGGTCACCAGCGAGGTCAAGGCCGGCAGACTTTATTCCAAAAGCTGGCAGTTCTCGGAAGCCAGTAATTTTACAGGAATTAATTATGTATTGTCTGATGACGGGATTGTGACTTCAATGCAGTTTAATAATATGGATGGAGGAGCCTGGATACAATATGCAAACCAGACAGGATGCGGCAATTCAAACTGGGTTACTGACAGGAAATCACTTTATCACCAGCAGGCTTTGTTTCCGCAGTATAAAGTTTTTCTGAACTCTCCGGATCAGGACGTTTTTCCAATTGCTACAACTCTCGGGAACATTATCCCTCCGGATCCTTACGGGGAAAGAAACTGTGACGGCACGGTTGATTTTTACGTAAATGTAGACAAAGGCGGTAATGTTGAGATTGATTTGACCTTTAATCCTGCAACTTATACCCCAAGGGTTCTCAGCAAGGTCGTGGCACCCGGATTAAACTCCGTTCACTGGGACGGGAAAGACGGGAACAATGTTAATGTTCCGAATAATGTGAGTATTTCCTTCACAGTTAAATATATCAATGGGCTAACGAACCTTCCACTCTATGATGTGGAAGGGAACTCAAGTGGATTACTTGTATCACTTGTCGCTCCTGCCGGCGCTGCTCCGAATGTATACTGGGATGACTCGAATATCTGGGCACACGGCGCAAACTCAGCTGATGTCAAAGAGAATTATACAACCGGAGGATGCCCTTCTACCGGAGGATTTCCAGGTTGCCATAAATGGCCAACTTCCTGGGGAGATCAAAATACTATTAACTCCTGGTGGTATACAGTATCAACAAGTGCCTCTTATCCTGCTATCAGCGAGTGGCGTAGCCCACAAACCCTGGTATATTCTGTACTTGCCCCGTCTTTGTGCGCCGGGGCAACAGGGGTTGTCATCTCGGTAATTGCAGATCCAAATACCGAAGAATACCATTGGTCATATACAGGTACCGGTATTGTAACATTCCTGCCGTCTGCTACAACAACCTTACCCACGGTGACCGTAAATTTTGACATTACCGCCACATCAGGCGACATCGTTGTGTACGGAACAAATACCAATTGCAACAGTGCCCCCAGTCCCCCGGTTCACCTGGTTGTTACCCTGCATGCCAGCCCTATCCCTACTATATCTGGCCCTGCCACAGTGTGCAATATGAGCATGACAAATAATTATTTCACCGAGGCTGGCAATAATACATATGACTGGGCTGTAATACCCGATGGAAGCGCTATCTCAGGGGGTACTCCAACAGATCCTACAGCGACTATCTATTGGTCGAGTCCCGGAATTAAAACAGTTTCCGTTACTTACCATAACACTTACGGGTGTGCTGCAGTCAATCCTGCAGTTAAAATTGTAACCGTGAATCCTTTGCCAACAGCGACCATTTCGGGTACAACATCCGTATGCCAGAATTCAACTCCCCCGGATATCACTTTTACAGGTGGGGCAGCTACCGCGCCATATACTTTTACATATACTATCGATGGCGGGCCGGATCAGACTATAACAACGATCTCAGGAAACAGCGTAACATTAGCTGTGCCTACGGCTATAACGGGAACGTTCACTTATACGCTGGTGAGCGTGCAGGACGGTAGCGCAACAACATGTTCCCAGGCCCAGACCGGAAGTGCCGCCGTTACCGTGAACCCCCTGCCAACAGCAACAATCTCGGGAACAACCATAGTTTGCCAAAATTCATCTGCTCCTCTCATTACCTTTACCGGTGCATCCACTGCGGCCCCTTATACTTTTACATACAAAATCAATGGCGGATCAGATCAAACCGTAACTACGACATCAGGAAACAGCGTGACAGTATCCGCTCCTACGGCTGTAGCGGGAACCTTCACTTATTCACTGGTCAAAGTGCAGGATGGAAGTCTTACGACCTGCTCACAGACCCAATCTGGCGACGCTTCCATAACCGTGAATCCTTTGCCAACTGCAACAATTGCAGGCACTACAGCCGTATGCCAGAATTCTGCATCCCCCGATATAACTTTTACTGGTGCATTGGCAACCGCACCTTACACTTTTACATATAAAATCAATGGAGGATCAGATCAAACCGTAACTACAACATCAGGAAACAGCGTAACGGTCTCCGTTCCGACAACTACAGTGGGCATATTCACCTATTCCCTGGTGAGCGTGCAGGATGCAAGTTCAACAACATGTTCACAATTGCAGACCGGAAGTGCTGTAGTAACCGTGAATCCTCTTCCAATACCTGGCATCACAGGTTTTGCTACTGTATGCACGGGGGTTACCGGGGTGTTGTATTCTACAGAATCATCCATGACCGGCTATTCGTGGACCGTATCTCCGGGAGGAGCCATCACCTCAGGTTCCACAACAAATACCATTAATGTAAGCTGGAATTCGCCCTGGGCCCAGACCGTTTCGGTAAACTACACTAATGCTAACGGGTGTCTGGCTGCTTCTGCCACGGTTAAGAACGTCACAGTGAATCCCCTGCCAACAGCCACTGTTACGGGGACCGCATCGGCATGCCAGAATTCTGCTTCTCCCCTCATCACATTTACCGGAGGGTCAGCTACAGCACCCTATACATTTACATATAATATCAATGGAGGAGCCCCACAAACTGTGACCACCATCATCGGAAACAGTGTGACTGTAGCCGCGCCCACAAATGTGCTTGGTACTTTTATTTATTCCCTGGTCAGCGTGCAGGAGTCAAGCTCAACGGCCTGCTCACAATCGCAGACCGGATCTGCCACGGTTTCAGTAAATCTACTGCCAACAGCCAGTATATCAGGCACAACGGTCGTTTGCCAGAATTCCGCTGCCCCCCTGATCACTTTCACGGGAGCCTCAACCACAGCGCCATATACTTTTACCTATGACATCAACGGAGGCAGCGATCTCACGGTAACCACGATCAGCGGGAACAGCGTTACGGTGCCTGCCCCTACAGGCGTTACAGGCACCTTTACTTATACCCTTCTCAGCGTTCACGATGGAAGCGCCACCCCCTGTACACAATCCCAATCAGGGAGCGCTGTCATTACAGTGAATGCCCTGCCAACAGCTACAATCACCGGGACAACAGCTGTTTGCCAGAATTCATCTGCTCCTCTGCTCACATTTACCGGCGCCTCCACTACCGCACCCTATACTTTTACGTATAAAATTAACGGAGGAACTGACCAGATTGTGACTACTTCTGTTGGAAGCAGTGTAACGATTCCTGCCCCTACAACAATAGGAGGAACATTCACCTATACCCTGGTCAGTGTTCAGGATGGAAGTGCAACCACTTGTGCTCAAACCCAATCGGGAAGCGCTATCGTTACTGTAAATCCTCTGCCTACAGCCACCATTTCAGGAACAACCGTTGTGTGCCGGAATTCCGTTGCTCCCCCTATCACTTTCACCGGCTCATCCGCTACAGCGCCTTATACTTTTACTTATAAAATCAACGGAGGAGCCAATCAGTTCGTGACTACCTCTGCCGGAAACAGCGTTACGGTTCCGGCATCAACATCAGGCGTGGGCACTTTTATCTATACCCTGGTGAGTGTGCAGGATGCAAGTTCAACTGCATGTTCACAACTGCAGTCAGGAAACGCAACTGTTACCGTGAATCCTCTGCCATTTGTTGATCTTTCATTATGCAATGACCCGAAAACAACCACTACTTCAAAACCCTTTACCCTCAAAGGTGGTGTGCCCCCGGGCGGACAATATTACATCGACGGAATACTTGCCGGCGGTGGCATATTCAACCCAGCTGCCCTTTCTGCCTCAACCCACCTGATCACCTATTCCTTTACCGATTTCAACACCTGTTCAAGCACCTCATTATCCGTCCCCATTACCGTGATTACCGGAAGCCCGACCGGAAGCTGTCCCGCAACATTTATTGACCCCAGGGATAACCACTCTTACAGGGCCTTCACCCTGGGAAGCCATTGCTGGATGCTCTCTAATCTTAACTATGGCACAAAAATGGCTTCCGATCTGACTCCGCAAAGCAACAACTGTGCCCCCGAAAAATACTGTCTCGCCTCTGATGCCACCTGTGTTAGCTATGGTGGTCTCTATCAATGGGACGAACTCATGCAGTACCAGGTTCCGGCCCCGGGTCTCAGCCTCCAGGGTCTTTGCCCTCCCGAATGGCATGTACCCGCTCAGGCAGAATGGCAGAATCTGATCGATGCCGTGGCATCAATGACCCCCGGCGACGGCCTTGCGGGAAGTTATCTAAAAGACACCAATCCAGGGTTTGGATTCCATGTCCTGCTCGACGGGATATTTTATCTGAATAACACCTGGGCATTCACTTCCGGGAACCTCACCGCAACCATGTTCTGGACCTCCGCTACCAGCGGTCCATACCATGCAATTGCCCGGGGTTTGAATAATTACAACTACAGCGTGTCGTTATATCCTTCCTCGAGGGCCAACGCATTCCCGGTTAGGTGTGTAAAAGA
>CAIWXI010000095.1 GCA_903916595.1 uncultured Bacteroidales bacterium
ACTTACATTTGCCCCATGAAAGAACAAGAACGACCAACAGTCATGGTTAAACTGAAACCTTACTTACAGGAATTTCTTAAAAGCGAGCTTCGAGGTAATCTTGCTTCCAAACGAAATATTATCGGTGTAATTCTGTTGCCTTTGCTTGAGAAACGCCCGGTGGATGTACCTCCTTTTATTCCCAAAGGCTCGGAATACATAAAGTTTACGCTTCCTTTTACTAAAGATAAGAACATTCGGGGAGATCTGTGGATCTCCCCGATTAACCAGGAGATGTTTGAACGTTACCTGGAATGGCACTTTAAACAACTGTTTTATCACTATATGAACGATAAGGTCCGTTACACCCATTCCTTTAAAAGGAATATTCTGCAATTCTGTGCGGATCATGATTTCACAATGACCTTTATAAACTATGAAATGCTTAAAAAAGACTTTTACAGAGAACGGATAAGAAAAAAAACAGGAAAAAGTTTGCCACTTTCTGTCCCTGAATTGTCCCCTGGATATTCCGGGCTTTTTAATTCACTGAACTGACATGGGAAATATTGGCCGACATCCCGGTATCAACCTGGGGGGATTAAATCCGGTAAGCTGGATATATCCTGAAGACGTTGCAATATTCAATTCCAGCGATTCATCCCTTTATTGTCTGATAGTTCCCAAATCAGGCAAGTCCTGGAACTTACTTTACGGCACCCCGGAGACGATCCAGCTTGAATCAGAACAGCAGGACACTCCGGGCGGAATGAAATACGTGTATAAACTAAAGGTGCTTGTTCCCAAAGACAGGATAACTGTTGAAGCCGAACTCTTCCGGATGACCGGTCGGAGACTGATCCTGAAAGTCGGCGATAAAAACGGCACGATCCGTATTTTGGGAACAATGGAAGTTCCAATGAAACTTACCAGCAAACTGCTGAAACCCGCTGCCATGGAAACCTTTAATGGTTATGAACTGCTGTTTACAGGAGAGTTTTCCCTACCTGCGGGGTTTCTGACACCCCCGGACGGGATCCCTGACGACGAGAACCAGGATTGATCCCCGTTAATTTTCAGTCCTTTATTTGCCCGCCATACCATTATAATATTGTACCCTCATAAAAAGGGTACAATGAATCCCATCTTAGCAGAAATTCTTTCCGGCGCATGGTTGATCTCTAAAGAGAGGTCAACCGCTTATGCTTCGATTTTGCTCTCGATGCTGAAAGGCGAAAGTTTTTCTGATGTTGATTCTGCAATTGTCAGGGAACGGAACCGATCTTATGTGATCGGCGCCATGGGGGATCAACCCCAGCGGTTCGGTTTTGCCGATACCAACATTCCTGAAGGTTCTGTTGCCATTATCCCGATCCGGTCGGAAATCCTCAAATACGATCAGCCCTGCGGACCCAGAGGGTCGCAGTCTATTTTGACCGATGTAAAATCGGCTGATCAAAATCCGAACATTAAAAGCATTCTCCTGGTTGTGGACTCTCCCGGTGGCCAGGTGACCGGCACCGATCTTTTAGCTGAAGCAATTTGTAATTCCGCAACACCGGTTGTTGCCTATATAGAAGGTATGGCGGCAAGTGCTGCCTACTGGATCATCTCCGGGGCATCCAAGATCATCGCCAGCTCCGACCTTGACCGCATCGGGTCCATCGG
>CAIWXI010000096.1 GCA_903916595.1 uncultured Bacteroidales bacterium
CGATGTACGATGTACGATGTACGATGTACGATGTACGATGTACGATGTACGATGTACGATGTAGGATGTACGATGTATGATGTACGATGTACGATGTACGATGTACGAGTCACGCGCCACGTATCCTGCATCCTGCATCCCGCATCCCGCATCCTGCATCCTGCATCCTGCATCCCGCATCCCGCATCCCGCATCCTGCATCCCGCATCCTGCATCCCGCATCCTGCATCCCGCATCCTGCATCCCGCATCCCGCATCCCGCATCCCGCATCCCGCATCCCGCATCCCGCATCCCGCATCCCGCATCCCGCATCCTGTATCCCGTCACTCCCCTGTTAAAAAATTCACATTGTGATAGATTTTGGGTTTAAGAAAAATGTTTATCTTTGCAGCAGGAAACGTAATTACTAACCAGGCCTGCTTGCAGGCGTAAATTCAATAAACATGGCATACATTATCAATGAAGATTGCACTGCTTGTGGAACCTGTATCGACGAATGCCCCGTTGAAGCTATTTCCGAAGGTGATATCTATAAGATTAACCCTGAAACCTGCACCGACTGCGGAGCATGCGCTGATGTATGCCCTGTAGAAGCCATTCATCCGGAATAACACATGCCAGATAAAATTAAAACGGGCGGCTCAATTTATTGAGCCGCCCGTTTTAATTATTCCCGGAACTCCTTCAGGGATAATTTTTCCCCGTCAAATACTGCGTAGGTGAAATGCGTGAGCCAGTCGCCCAGCACAACCTGGGTGGCCTTTTCAGATAAATGAGTTTCAACCGGATAGTGATAGTGCCCATAGAGCAGATAATCCAACCCGGGATGCTCTTTCAGAAGTTCAAGTGAGTGCAGTGTGATGCGTCCGTTGATAAGCCTCAGGTTTCTTTCTTCTTCCTTTTTTTCTTTTTTTAAGGCTGCATTCCGGCTCTTCCTCGACCAGAATAATGCAAGACTAATCCCCAGGTCGGGATGTATGAATCTGAAAAGCCATTGGTTTACACGGCTCGCAAAGACTTTCTTTATGAACTTATACCCATGGTCGCCAGGTCCGAGTCCGTCGCCATGAGCCAGGTAAAAATTCTTACCGTAAAATGTTTTAAATTCCGGTTCGCGGTGAAGTTGCAGTCCGATTTCATCCTGCAGGTATGAGAATGCCCACATATCGTGGTTTCCGCGAAAGAGGTGAATAGGGATTGGGGATTTGGAATTGGGGGTTCGGGAGCCTGTATCCTGCATCCCACATCCTGCATCTGTAATTTCTGCCAACTTTCCCAAAAGCCTCGTATATCCCTTTGGTACAGTGTGCTTGTATTCAAACCAGAAATCAAACAGATCGCCCATCAGGTAAATCTCAGCAGCATCCTCGCGGGCCATATCAAGCCAGTTGACAAATTTTTTCTCCCGTTCCAGGCTTTTCTTACGATCGGGTATGCCCAGGTGAAAATCCGATGCGAAATATATTTTTTTATTCATGACGGCAAATATCGTGATTTTATCCTGAACCCTCTTTTGATTGCTGCAATTGCCTTGCCCGGATGATCCGTTTATGATGAAAGCCGGCATGCTGGTTACCGGGAAACGCTTTGCCAAGAGAACTGTCGAGTCTCAGAAAGTATACTGAATCCAAATCAAACGTAAGAACAGGACTTAAACTTAAACTATGGTTCAAAACCAGCAGTGAAGTAAGCGAGACCGGGTGACTGTTTAAATAGTTTATTTCAAGTTCTCTCTGTTTTTCCCAGATCGGTTTCAGGCTTTCATCCAGTTTGAGGGTAAGAGCTGCAAAATCGGGGTCATCCTGGTGGGTGATCAGGATGTTTTCCAGCGAATCGAAGCCTGATTTATTCACAGCCGAAGCCTTGAAAAATGCTTGAAGGTCTTTGCTGGCCTGAGATCCGGTGATAATGACATCCGCAGGAAATGATAAAAAGGAGCCCGAAACGAATACTGAATCACCCGGATGCAGCTCGAGAACCAGAGGAGCAAGTTTAGGAAGCCTCAGAATATAAAGTCCGGTTTCGGCCGGTTTCAGCCTGAAAAGAAAATCTCCCTTAGCGTCAGGTACTACTGAATCAAGGTTTGCGCTACCCTCCAGTAAGAGTTCCTGCAGCAAAATCATCCTGCATCCCGCATCCTGCATCCTGCATCCCGCATCCTGCATCCTGCATCCCGCATCCTGCATCCTGCCTTTTATAACGGTATTGCCCGTTTTTTGACGGCTGCATGAACCGAGTAACATCAGAATCATCAGGCAAATAAGAGCTGACCTGTTCATTTCAACTCATTTTTTATCTTGTGAACGATAAACTTGTCTATGGGAAACGTAAAATCCTCCTCTTTTAGTTCAGAGATCTTCATCCACCGAAAACTTTGAGCCCCGTCGACAGCCGGGATATCGAATTTTTTCAAGGTTGTTTTAAAGTTAAATGGCGGATGAATAGTTACCAGGTAATACACGTTGAAAAGCTGCATATTTGTTGGCAACAGAGTCGTGGGCTGGTAAAAATCAGTTGTATAGAAATGAGTAATATCGCTGATTTCGGAGTTCAGTTCTTCTCTGAATTCACGTTTCAGACATTCGATGGTCCCTTCGCCATGTTCCAAAGCACCGCCCGGGAATTTGGTCATAAATATGCCAAGCCGGAATTCGTCGGTGACCAGGATACTGCCATCCGCAGTGAACAGGCCGTAGATACGAATATTAAAATGTTTCTCATTCATGCTGAAAATTATTTTGTTGCCCTGGTGATTTGCCTTTTCCCTGGCGGACCCGGGATTTTCTCAATGCTGAACCCGGCGGTTTTCAGTGCCCGGACCACATCTCCTTTGACCGAATAGGTAGTAAGAACTGCCCCGGGTTTCATGGAAGCATAAATCTTGCTGAAGATGTCAGCGGTCCATAGTTCAGGCTGAACAGCCGGAGAAAAAGCATCAAAAAACACGAGGTCAAAAAAGTTCTGAGGCGGTTGATAATCCTGAAGTTTCAGCTGCAGCTTACGAAGAGTGAAATTGTTGGTGATAATCTCAGTTTGGATCCAGGATGCAAGATGCAGGATGGAAAAGATTGCGGCACGATCGATTGGGCCGAGCATACCCGGGTAGTTAAGCTTCGACCATGTTCCGGCTTCAAGAGGAAAGGCTTCGATGGCAGTGTAGATCACCTGCCGGCTCTGAGTTTCTGTATCAATCAGGGTAAGCAGCGCATTCAGGCCGGTACCAAAACCGACTTCCAGAACATTGACCTGGTCCAGCCCCGGGGAAATATGCCGGAAACCGGATTCAATAAAAATATGCCTTGATTCCTGGATTGCCCCGTGAGATGAATGATAGGATTCATTCAATTCCGGGTGGAATAGTGTATGGGACCCGTCGTCCGTTGAAATAAGTTTTAATTCCATCTGTCAAATATACTCAAGATGGAGATGTTGTAAAACAATTTTGATAAGCAGTTGGTTCAAATTCTGCTCAACAAATTAGTTGACTTTAAGAATGCAGATGACGATTATGATCCCAGATGTTTAAAAGGCAAGTACTGGGAACTGATTAAATATGACATAGAAGAACAGGTGAGCGGGCTTCGCAAGTAAAGCAACGAATGATTGAAAAAAAATCCCGCATCCCGCATCCTGCATCCTGCATCCCGCATCCTGCATCCTGCATCCTGCATCCTGCATCCCGCATCCCGGCTTTTACCACAGCCTCACATACTTGTTCGGGTTGTACTCGTGCATGATTCCGTAAATAGTTTCAAACACGTTTTCGGCATTGGGGTTTGAGAAATAGTCGCCGTCGTTGCTGTATGCCGGGCGATGGTCAGTTGAGGTTAAGGTACGCGGCTCAATGTCGAGGTAACGATAGCCTTTCTGGCCTTCGAGTACTTTCTGCATCATATATGCAGTGGCTCCGCCGGGGACGTCTTCGTCGAAGAACACGATTTTATTGGTTTTCTTCAGGGAGTTGACAATTGTTTCTGAAATGTCGAAAGGAACGAGGGTCTGAACATCGATGAGTTCTACCGAAATGTTGAAGTCTTTGAGCTGTGCAACGGCTTCCTGAGCAATTCGAACGCAGGAACCATAGGTTACCAGGGTTACATCGCTGCCTTCATTGAGGATCTCGGGAACGCCGAGAGGAACGCGGAAGCGACCGATATTAGCCGGCATTCTTTCCTTGAGTCTGTATCCATTCAGGGGCTCAATGATAAGCGCGGGATCGTCGGAGGCTATCATGGTATTGTAGAAGCCTGCAGCCTGGGTCATGTTTCGAGGCACCAGAACATATACTCCTCTTATTGAGTTTATCACCATACTCAGGGGGGATCCTGAATGCCAGATCCCGACCAGACGGTGACCTCGTGTAGAAATGATCATGGGTACTTTCTGCCCTCCCTTGGTGCGGTACTGCGTGGTTGCAATATCATCGCTCAGCACCTGCAAGCCGTAAAGCAGATAATCGAAATACTGTATCTCGGTAACCGGTCTGAAGCCTCTTAAGGCAAGCCCAAGTCCCTGACCGAGAATAGTAAGTTCCCGGATACCTGTGTCGAACACCCTGTTTTCGCCGTACTTTTCCTGCATACCATCGAGGGTTTGATTCACCCCGCCGATCTTACCCACGTCTTCCCCGAAATACACCATCAGGGGATTATTATTAAGCAGGTAGTCGTTGTTGGCAAGAAGAACTTCACGCCCTGTAACAACAGGGGAATCTTCATTAAAGACCGGCTCAACGGCTTCTACCTTGATTGCAGCCTGTGCAGACTCACTGTAGAGATGAGAGCTGTAACGGTCATAATTCAGTCTTTTCTGTTCATCCATCCATACTTCAAGATCGGCCTTCATGGGTTTTTTCATGCTGCAGGTCGTACATACATCCCTGAGGATTTTTTTTGCCGATGAGATAACATCTTTACGTATAGGTTCGGCCACCAGCTTAAGGTCAGCCACAATTTTGTCGATACGGTCCTGCTTTTTGCACGGACAATTGGTCGTAGATACGACTTTGATCAGTTGTTCCCGCTCTGCCTTGATAGGTGCCTGGAAAGCTTTCCATGCGGTGTCACGGGCGGCTTTAGCTGATTTTACCGATTCTGCTTCGATCTGTTCAACTTCAGCTGCTGTAGCAAGTTCTGATTCCAGGATCCATTCACGCATTTTACGGTTGCAATCGAAGTCTTTTTCCCACGCAAGCCGTTCAGTTGATTTGTAACGCTCATGGGAACCCGAGGTGGAATGTCCCTGGGGCTGAGTAAGCTCGGTAACATGGAATACGACAGGTACATGATCTTTTCTGCATATCGATATCCCTTCTTCAAACATATCGATCAAGGAGGGATAATCCCATCCTTTGCAGGTATAAAGCAGGATTCCTCCGGACTTACCTTCCTCTTTGACAAAGCCTTTCAGGACATCCGAGATGCTTTCCTTTGTAGTCTGATATTTTTTTGGAACGCTGATCCCGTAACCGTCATCCCATATGGCAAGAGCCATAGGAACCTGCTGTACTCCTGCTGCATTGATGGTTTCCCAGAAATGGCCTTCCGATGTTGAGGCATCACCAATCATACCGAACGCAACTTCATCGCCGTTTACCGTGAATTTTTTTCCCGCCTCCTGCATTTCCTTACTTGCCCTGAATGTCTTTGACGCAAGGGCCAGGCCAATCAAACGCGGCATCTGTGCAGCGGTAGGAGAGATGTCGCCCGAAGAATTTTTTTGTTTTGTAAGGTCTTTCCATTCCCCTTTTTCATTAAGGCTCCGCGTCGCAAAATGATTATTCATCAGCCTGCCCGCATTATCCGGGTTGCGGGTTAGGTCAGTATCTCCGTATATATGGGCGAAGAACCGTTCCTTATCCGACAGCCCTGCAGCCATCATAAAGGTTTGCTCCCTGTAATACCCCGAGCGCCAGTCGCCGGGCCTGAAAAATTTCGCCATGGCAATTTGCGGAACTTCTTTTCCATCTCCGAAAATACCGAAGTTGGCTCTTCCGCCAAGAGCTTCACGGCGACCGAGTAAACTGATTTGTCTTGATTCGCAGGCCAGACGGTAGTCGGCCAGGACTTCTTCTTTAATTAATTTCCTTTGTTTGGTCATTACTCTTGATAGTTAGTTGTCTATCTCAGATATCTGATATTAATAATTCTCGCCCAGCACCTCAAAATATGCCTGCGGATGCTCACAGGCAGGGCAGTTCTGCAAGGCTTTCGTGCCAAAATGCACATAGCCGCATTTCCGGCAGACCCAGTAAACTTTTTCTTCTTTTTCGAATACCCGGTTCTTTTCCATGTTGTTCAGGAGTTTCCTGTATCGTTTTTCATGATGCGCCTCAACCTGAGTGATCAGTTTGTATGCCGTGGCAATTTTCGGAAACCCTTCCCCGGCAGCAACTTTTGCGAATTCGGGGTAAAGCTCTGTCCATTCTTCTTTTTCACCATCAGCGGCAGATTTCAGGTTTTCGGCAGTACTTCCAATAACGCCAGAAGGATAAGTAGCAGTTATTTCAACCGGGCCTCCTTCCAAAAAACGAAAAAATGTTTTCGCATGAGACTCTTCATTAAGGGCAGTTTCAAGGAAGAAGGCGGAAATTTGCTCGTATCCTTCTTTTTTGGCCTGCTTTGCGAAGAAGGTATAACGGTTCTTTGCCTGAGATTCGCCCGCGAATGATTTCAGAAGGTTCTTTTCGGTAAGAGTTCCTTTGATCGATTTCTCCATAATCAGGAATTTTAATACAAAGGTAAGCTAATTAGGCAGATGGCAGATGGCAGACGGCTGCTATGAATTTCCGTTCAATCCATCAATCAATCAATCAGTCATTCCATCAATTCATAGTCTTCCTTCCCTACTCCGCATATCGGGCATAGCCAGTCTGACGGGATGTCATCAAAAGCTGTTCCGGGTGCAATACCGGAATCAGGGTTTCCTTCGCCGGGGTCATAAACATGACCGCAAACTGTGCATTTGTACTTTTTCATGGTTTGTTTTCTATCCAGTTAATAATTTTATCGCATGTGGGAAGGTCACCCGGAGGAACCATGCCGGCAAGCTTCCCGTTTTCATCGATCATAAATTTCTGAAAATTCCATTTTACAGGAGCATCCATTACTCCGTTCTCTTCCTTGCTCGTCAGCCATTGGTAGAGGGGATCCATGTCCTTGCCTTTAACAGAAATCTTCGACATCATAGGGAAGGTAACTCCATACCGTATTGTGCAGAATTCCCTGATTTGCTTGTTGTCGCCGGGTTCCTGCCTCAAAAAATTGTTTGCAGGGAAACCGATGATCACGAAATTTTTGTCGGCATACTTTTTATAAAGTTCTTCCAGCTGAGCATATTGCGGAGTGTGACCGCATTTCGAAGCCGTGTTGACCACCAGCACTTTTTTTCCTTTTAATGATGCCATGTCAAAAGGCTGGCCTTCAAGGGTGGTCGCCTTGAAATCATAAAATGATTTACCTGATTGTGAATTAGCTATACCTGTCATAAGGATAAATGTAAAAACCAAAATTAATAATTTCATTTTTTTTAGGATTAATTAATTGCGCAAAGGTATAAATATTATTTCTATTTATAATAATTCTAAATTAAATGCCTAACTTTGCCACATGAAATTATCAGGTAAGATCAGGAAACATTACTTTATCACTATCATCACCTTCATAATAACAATCACTATTATCACGGTCATATGGCATTCAAAATCAGTATCGATGGGAAACAAAGTTATTAAAGAAGGGGCAAAGGCCCCTGATTTTACCCTTCCTTCGCAGGATGGAAGCACAGTGAGTCTTTCACAGTTTGCAGGAAGCAAGGTTGTAGTTCTTTTCTTTTATCCCAAGGATGAATCCTACGGTTGTACCAAGGAAGCCTGTAGCTTCAGGGATAATTACGAAGTGTTCAGGGATGCCGGTGCTGAGGTTATAGGGATCAGTGCCGACGACCAGGCCTCTCACCAGTCATTTGCTTCCAATCATAAGCTGCCTTTCCTGCTTCTATCAGACAAAGATCGCAAGGTAGCGGGGCTATACAATGTAGGAAAAACACTGGGCCTCATTCCGGGCCGGGCGACATATGTAATTGACAAAGCCGGAGTAATCAGAAAGATTTTTTCTTCGCAGTTCAGCTTTGAAAAGCATATTGATGAAGCGATAGGAATGATCAGGACCCTGAAGTAAGTTAAAACCTTTCGAAAACACCCAGTCCGAAAAGGGCAAAGTCGTATTTCACCGGATCGGCTGGATCAATTTTCCGCAAGGCAACCGTAAGTTCTTCCGCTGCCTGCCAATCGTTTGATTTTCTTTTAAGCAGCCCGAGTTTTCTGGCAACATTTCCCGAATGAACATCGAGCGGACAAATAAGTTCAGACTTAAGAATTGATTTCCATAATCCGAAGTCAACACCCTTGCTGTCATCCCTTACCATCCAGCGAAGAAACATGTTTATCCTTTTACATGAGGCTCCTTTTTCAGGATTTGCAAGATGTTTTTCATGTCTCTGCGGATGTGGGAGCTGCAGGAATATCCTGCGGAAAGCATCTATGCGCGACTTGACATCCGTCACCGGCTGGCGATCAAAACAACTCTCTAGTCCGCCTTCATTAATATATATATATTGAAGCGACTTCAGGAAAAAGACACAGTCTTCGCCGTTGAAAGTCCGATGTACAAAGTTTCTGAATGGTTTGAGGTCGGAGGAGGTGAAGGACCTGATAAATTGGTGGGGCATCATATCCATCATTTCCATAAGATGCCGGGCATTCCGAAGGATACTCTTACGGAACCCCCACGAAATAGTGGCAGTAAGAAAGGCCGATATCTCGATATCCTCCCTTAAAGAAAACAGATGTGGAATTGAAACCGGGTCGGTTTCGATGAAAGCAGGAGTGCTGTACTGGAGGTATTTTTCTTCCAGGAAACCCCGGAGTTCTGACTGATTGATTGATTGACTGATTGATTGAATTAAGTATTTTTTCATTCAGTCATTCCGTCATTCAATCCTTCAGTCCTTCAGTTAAGTACCTGCACCCCCTGTATCAGAGTTTTCCCGATCTCGATGGCTTTTTCATTTTCAGGGATCAGCTTATGGTGACGGGCCGGTAAGGATTTTTCAAGTCCTTTATGAATGTACTCGGGTGCGACCAGGGGTTTTAATTTAAGGAAACCTCCAAGCACGATCATGTTGAAGATCTTCGAAAAACCGAGTTTCCCTGCTTCATCAGCAGCGGCAATGGAATAAATATTTATATCCTTACGCAGGGGCAGTCTGGTTATGCCATTGGGGTCATAAATCAGCAAACCGCCTGGTTTCACGGCCTTCTCGAATTTATCGAGAGATTGCTGGTTAAGTATGATTGCGGTGTCAAAAGAATTCAGAATGGGGGAGCTGATCCGCTCATCGCTTATGATAACGGTAACGTTAGCCGTACCTCCGCGCATTTCCGGTCCGTACGACGGCATCCAGCTTACTTCTTTGTTTTGCATAACCCCCGAATAAGCGAGGATCTTACCCATCGAGAGGACTCCCTGTCCGCCAAAACCGGCAATGATAATTTCTTCAGTCATAAGGCTACAAATATCGAATATTGAACAACGAATATTGAATTACGAAGTTTCGCTACTTCGCTATTTCGCTACTTTGAATTAGTTTTCCGTCTACTTTGATGTCGCCCAGTGGATAAAACGGGAACATGTTTTCTTCCATCCATATGTTAGATTGTACGGGTGTCATCTTCCATCCGGAATTGCAGTTTGAAACCACTTCCACGAAGGCAATGCCTTTATTTTCTTTCTGTTGCTCCATGGCTTTGCGGATGGCTTTTTTTGTTTTGCGCACGTGGCTGGGAGTATGGACCGCCTGTCGGGTTACATAATAAACTCCAGGCAGGTTCGCAATCAGCTCGGTGATCCTCAGGGGATGGCCCATTGTAGGGACGTCACGGCCGTAAGGCGAGGTTGAAGACCTCATCCCGGGAAGTGTAGTCGGAGCCATTTGTCCGCCGGTCATACCATAAATACCATTATTAATGAAGATGATAGTGAAATTTTCGCCACGGTTGCAGGCATGAATAGTTTCGGCAGTACCAATGGCTGCGAGATCGCCATCACCCTGGTAAGTGAATACAAAACGATTGGGCCATAAACGTTTGATGGCCGTTGCAAGGGCAGGGGCCCGTCCGTGGGCAGCACCTACCATATCGATATTCATGAAGTCATAGGCCAAAACAGAACAGCCAACTGGCGATACTCCAATGGTTTTATCCTGAATGTTCATTTCTTCAAGAGTCTCCATGAGCATGCGGTGTACAACACCATGGCCGCAGCCGGGACAATAGCTCAGGGGTCTGTCGACAAGGAGGTCGGTACGTTTGTACACGATGTTCTCATCCTTGCGTATTTCTGTTTTTACAAAAGGTTCCTGCATAATCAGCCTCCGATAATTTGGTTTTCAAGCGCGTGTACAACTTCATCGGGTGTGGGTATGATTCCGCCGAAGCGCCCGTAATGTTCGATTTTAATACTGCAGCC
Source organism: uncultured Bacteroidales bacterium (assembly GCA_903916595.1). GTDB lineage: Bacteria > Bacteroidota > Bacteroidia > Bacteroidales > FEN-979 > CAIRDP01. The sequence goes on from CAIWXI010000096.1 coordinate 10,528, forward strand.
AACACTGAGTTTCACGTCTTCTATCATTTGCCCTGCATTCATCTCAACGACCAGCATTCCCTTGACTTTTTTGCCAAGTTCGTGTATGGGGATGACGGGGAAGGGGAAGAGGGTGATTGGCCTGAACAAGCCGACTTTAATGCCTTTGGCACGAGCCAGGTCCATCGATTTCTGGCAGATCCGGGCCGAAAGACCGAAAGCAACGAAAACGTATTCAGCATCTTCGCAACCCAGTGTTTCATAAAGTACCTCATTCTTTTCCATTTCCCTGTACTTGGCCTGGAGTTTGAGGTTTACTCTCTCTTGTCCGGCCGGGTCAAGGTCAAGGGAAGTGATAATTATATGTTCGCGGTTTTTAGGTTTACCAGTTGCAGCCCAGGGGTTCTGTGATACAAGTTCTTCTTCGGTGCGCCGGGGGATAGCGTCAAACAGTACGACTTTTTCCATCATCTGTCCGATAGCGCCGTCTGATAATATCATGGCCGGGTTGCGGTATTTGAAGGCCAGCTCAAAGGCGAGTTTCACGTGGTCGCACATTTCCTGAACAGATGCCGGGGCAAGAACGATCAGCTTGTAGTCGCCATGACCACCTCCCTTTACTGCCTGAAAATAATCGGCCTGGGATGGCTGAATCGTACCAAGACCCGGGCCTCCGCGAACGATATTCACTATGAGAGCCGGCAGTTCAGCTCCCGCAAGGTAGGAAAGACCTTCCTGCATCAGGCTCACACCCGGACTTGAAGATGAGGTCATCGCCATTTTACCCGATGCTGCAGCCCCGTAAACCATGTTTATAGAAGCTGTTTCACTTTCGGCCTGAAGGACAACCATCCCGGTACGCTCAAACGGTCTTTCTGCCATAAGGTACTCCATCACTTCAGACTGAGGGGTTATAGGGTACCCGAAATAGCCGTCGCAGCCTGCCCTGATGGCAGCCTCGGCAATAGCTTCGTTCCCCTTCATCAATCGTAATTCACCCATGAGATATGTATTTTAAGATTGTTATTCAGAAACTTTTCCGCGGAAAACAGTGATCACACCATCAGGACATACAATGGCACAGTTCATGCAGCCGGTACAGTCATTATTGATTTTCATGGCAAAATGGTAACCTTTGCCGTTTACTTCTTTCGACATTGCAATAGTTGCAGAAGGACAAGCGGCTATGCATACCTCGCAGCCCTTGCAGCGTTCCACGTTTACAAGGATATCACCTTTGATCTTAGCCATAATGAGGAAAATTAATGGTCTGGTATTTATTACCAGGGCGAAATTAGGAAAATTTCTCCGAACAAAAAGGGGTTGTTGTTAAATTTAGAACAAGTATAGTTAATTGGGGGTTGGGGAAGTCCGGATATCCGCCATCTGCCATCCGCTATCTGTTACGTTACCTTTGAGCCGTTGAGTTGTAATAGAAGCTGCGGAAGTAGGATTCGGTGAAGGCTGGATTGATTTTATGGTAAAAGCTGATGAGGATTCTGGTTTTTTCGCGGATGTTATCGTCAAGGTCAACAAGCCTCCAGAATTCGCGGTCGCCGGTAAACATGTTTTGAACAAATACATTGATGTCTTCTTCAAGAGAAGCCGTTGAATATTCAGACAGGAAGCCTTTCTTGATAAGGGCGGGATCCAGGTCCATGCTGGCTGTGCCTTGTGAAATCGCATCAGCGCCTCCTTTCCCATACCTGAATGCGGGTGGGTTAAGCAAAAGCCATTTTGTTTTGTCAAAATAGCCAGGGAAATTCCGGACCAGTATACTTGAAAATTCGTGGTGGAATACCTGCTCTATATATTCATCGGTGAACCTGGGGTTATCATTGTCATCGCTAAGGTATACTGAATGATGATAATTGGTTCCGCCGTAAGGAAGTCCATAAAATTTCATCGACTTGAACACAAAAACCCTGTCAAGGTTTTTATGGATTAAACCCGGCGGGTATTTTGCAAATGCCTTCGTAAGCAGATCTTCAATCCTGCCGAACTCTTCTGAGGTTACTGGTTTTATTTCAGGATTGACTTTCTTTCCTGACCATTCGCGGGGAAGAACACTCACTTTTGAAGGAAAGATGACCTCCACTCCGCTGTTTTGATCGTAGTAGCTCTGTGCCTCAAGTTTTGAAAAGAGGCAAAAAATAAAGGGAATCCAAATCAAAAATCCTGGAGAAAAAGCCATTTTCCTGGTTGTCAACGTACAAAGGAAAGGATGGCAGGGTTCAGGTGGGAGGTAAAAACCGGGAAAATATCAACCCCGCATTGTTGATAACTTGCTAAATTCTGTTGATAAGTTTGTTGCTCAGGTACTTATCAGATATCAGATAACAGATATCAGATGGCAGATGGGGGGTGGTTTAAATGAAACTTCCTCAAACGTTCTTCCAGCATGGGGAACTGTTCTCTTTTTACCAGAGAAACGCAGGCCCGGAGGCCTTCGTGCCGTTCGCTGCCGGTGATTGTTAAAGAGATCGCGCTGATACCATAATAAATCAGCTCTTCAAGCAGTTGCTCGCCGCTGAAACCGGGATATGAAACCGTGAAATAAAATCCATCGGCAATAGGTTCATCCTCATCTTTATCATACACGATGTTAAACCCGTTATCGAGAAAAAGTTTTTTCATGATCTTTGCTTTCTCTCCATATTCCTTAACAACTTCCACAAAGTTGTATGTGTTGTCATTTGCAGCTTTCAAAAGGGCTGCCAGGGCAAACTGGGCAGAATGTGCGGTTCCGGCGCTTAAAGCATATAGTGTGCCGTAAATCAGCGCTCTGCCAAAAATATTAGAGGAATATGACCAAAGCAGGTTTTCCGACACCTGGTTGAAGAGGTGGTTTGAAACAAGCATCAGCCCGATTCGCTGCCCTGCATAGCTGAAAGCTTTTGAGCTGGAGACCAGGAGAATATAATTATCGGTGTACTTTGCAACGGTTGGCTGGTAAGGTGGCTGTCCGGGATGGCTGTAATCTTTCCTGAAATCCATCCCGAAATAAGCCAGGTCTTCGATGATGATGACGTTATATTTAGTAGCCAGTTCTCCAATGATTCTGAGCTCTTTATCGGTAAAACAGATCCATGAAGGGTTATTCGGGTTTGAATAGAGGACAGAATTAATATTTCCTTCGGCAAAGTAGGATTCCAGCTTGTCCCTCAGTTTCTCTCCACGGTAATCATACACATCGAAACTCTTGTATTTCAGGCCTAAAACGATATGCTGCTGGCGATGCACGGGGAATCCGGGGTCGATGAACAGGGTAACGTCACGTTCTTTTGCAAGTTTTGAAATGGTTAGGAAGGCCGCAAATCCCCCCTGCATTGAACCTACTGTGGGAACGCAGTTTGCTTCATCTACCTCGATATCGAGAAAGAGTTTGGCAAACCTTGAGGCCTCTTTTTTTAAAAGAGGATGACCTTCGATATCGGGATAGACTGCGGCAACTCCTCTTTGGAGGGCTTCGATCTCGGCCTGTACTCCGATCTGGGCCGGAGGTAAGCCAGGCACTCCCATTTCCATGCGTATAAATTTCTCTCCGGTTTCCTTTTCGATGCCATTGATCAGCCGTTTAATTTCACGGATGGAGGCAATACCGATATTACGGATCTTACTTTCCTGAATATGGCGGCTGACGACTTCAGCGTTTATAGGTGTATCTTTCATCTTCCCTGCAAGTGTTGACGTGTAACAATAGTAGTGTCAGCAAAAATCATAAAATATTTTCAATCAACCATTGATATTAATCAGCGAAAAATAAGATTTTTAATAAGTTATCAACAGTTTCAGAATGGAGTTTCGCTTCCAAGATAGCATTTTACGCCGAGTTCTGTGAAGCGGTTTTGAATAGTGATGAGCTGATCTCTGGCTGTCATTTCAAGACCGGGGAGTTTGTAGGACTGGCCTGAGAGCAGGTACTTTTCCCTCCCCAGATGATGTACGGGAAGAATATTCAGTTCAGTGCGGCCGGTCGACAGGATGAACCCGGCTGTTGCACGGATATTTTCGTCGGAGTCATTCAGTCCAGGGACAAGGGGAAATCTGAAAACCATCCGTCCCTCAAAGGAATCGGCAAGGCGCCTGGCATTCTCCAGGATCCTGTGACCGGATGATGATGTAAGATGCTTATGAGCAGCCTCATCCATATGCTTCAGGTCGAAAAAGATCCAGTCGAGCCATTTCAGTGAGGGTTCAATATTTTCCCAGGGGACCTCTCCGCAGGTTTCAACGGCAGTATGGATGAGTGCATTATAGCATCTTTTCAGCAGGTTTGCAGCAAATTCCGGTTGAGCGAAAGGCTCTCCTCCTGTCAAGGTGATTCCTCCCTGTTGACCCCAGTACAGCCTGTCGCGTTCGATTCTGGCATACAGATCAGTGAGGCTTATAAAATACCCTCCCTGGCCCAGGGCGCCGGTAAGGCAGGCTTTTACACAGTCGTACGTGTTGCATTTTCTGCATTTCTCTCTTTCAAAATCGATTCTGGGATTATCCTGCCCAACATGTACCGAGATAGCCTGATGATGACAGGCCTGAAGACAATACAGGTCAAAAAGACATTTTGATTCTTTGTACAAAGGTTCCGGATAGGGCCTGATACCTTCCGGATTTGAACACCAAAGGCATCTCAGGGGGCAGCCTTTAAAAAATATCAGGGTACGGCAGCCGGGGCCGTCGTGAACTGAAAAGCCCTGTATATCGAAGATGTAACCGCCGGTTAATTCTGACTGCTCCATTCGAAATCGGCACATTTGGCCGCGATCATATCAGGGTAGGCCAGGGTAGTAGCCATACATTTTCCCAGGAATTCCTTCCCGGCCGTGTATTTGCCGCAAAATTTGCATTTGGCAATCCGTTCGGCTTTGTCACAAAACGCATCATCGGGCAGAATATCTTGTTTCGAAAGTTTGCACATTCCCTTGAAAACATCCACGGGAAGGTAGTATTTGCAGTCGGTGCAGTTCATATTTACGATTTTCGACATTCATTTTAATTTATTACAATTCTTCATACTCCGTTCTCGCAATGACTTCATCCTGTATCTGTTTGCCGAGTTCGACCCAGTACTGGGTAAAACCGGCAACACGCACTAGCAGGCTGCGGAATTTATCGGGATCTGCCTGGGCCTGTTTCAGCATCCTGGAATCGACAATGTTGAACTGCACATGGAAGCCGCCTTTTCTCATGTAAGCCCTGATCAGTTCGAGAAATTTCCGGGAACCTTCCCGTCCTCTCACAACCGAAGGATGGATTTTCATGTTAAGCTGTGAGTTCTGAGACTGCGAATGGTTCCAGCAGGTAGCCGAGCTGAAAAGGGCATAGGGTCCGTGACGGTCGGTGCCGGGATAGGCCGAGACAGAGCCATCCGAGAAAGTTGTCCCGGAAAGACGCCCGTCGGGTGAGGCCAGGGTTACTGCTCCCATCGGGGCATGTGTTGAAACACTGATCTGGCAGGCATACATGGGCTGGTCATACAGTGAACGGTAGTTATGTGTCATCTCGCAGAACCAGTCTTCCCACTGCTTGAAAAGGGAATCAACATAGGGGTCGTCGTTTCCGAACTTGGGGGCGTCCAGACTCATGCGATGGATCCTCTGGTATTCACTGTACTGTTCGTTCGGTTTCTGATCGATCAGGGACCATGAGCCGGTTTCCTGGGCTGTATGGTAGCCAAAATTATCGAGAATGGCTTTGCGGTATGTCGCCAGGTCGAAATTCTTTTCATCATACACATTCTTCTTCAGGGATGCGAGCGCATTCACAAGCGTTGTGTTACCGCAGGATTCCACGTTGAAAGTAGTATTAAACCGGGCGCCCATCTGGCCAAGGTCCCGCCCTTTTTCAAGGCAGTCGGGCTTAAGCATTGAATTCACCAGCGACGGGCTAATCTTTCTCCAGGCATCATGCTGTATGTTGTTGGTCAGTGTAAGCACATGCACCGCCCGGCTGAAATAGTTCTGAAAAGCCTGCCAAAGCTCATCATATGATTCAAGTTTAAGGCCGTGAGCCGGGAAAATCCTCTCTCCCGTACGCATGTCCATCCCGTCGAAGATCACTGTTTCAAGTATCTTGGGCAGTGAAAGGAAATGCACTCCCACGCTGGTCGCAGGAGCCGAACCACCGGGTATCCAGTGAATCTCCCCGTCGAGGTTAAGCGGCATCCAGCTTCCCGGACTGGTTTCAAGGCAGCCGCCGATAGCCCATGCACGGGCTTCTTCCATCTGCATCCCTTCATGGCCGTAATTGTTCAAAAGGAATTCCATGGCCACGGTATTACTCACCCAGGCAGGATATCCCGCGCCTGCCTTGGTACATTCTATGCCTTTCAGCAGAAATTCTTCGGGCAGCTTTTCATCGTATAACAATGAAAGCGTGGGTTGAGGTGTTTCGCAGCTGATACCGGTTTCGAGGATCAGCATCTCCAGTTCATTGGCTGCCGATGTGCCGTCTTTCTTCAGTCCGCCGATACAAAGGTTATTAAACGTGTTGCCCGACAGTACCCCGCCGACCACGCCCATTGAAGCAAAGCAGTCGATCTCGGTGAACTTGATACGCATGCATTCGAGCAGTTCGATAGTTTTCTCACGGTTCAGAATACCCCTGTCCATATCTCTTTTCCAGTAGGGATAAAGCACCTGTCCGACCCGACCCGGAGAGAGCCCGGAAATGGCGTCTTCGTTCAGCACGGCAACATGAAAAGTCCAGATCATCTGCAATGCGTCGTGAAAGTCCCTGGGGGGAGAAGCAGAAATGTGATCAAGCCGCTCAGCCAGGTCAGAGTACTCTGCTTTTTGTTTTTCTTCTTTTTCCAGATTGGCAAGGAATCGGGCTTCTTCAGCATAGTTCCTGATCCAGGCCTTCAGACCCTGCAGCATAGTGATCACGGCTTTATAGAAATACAGACGATCCATCTCAGGATAGCCTGCTACTTCGTTCATGCCTTCTTCGCAGATATGTATTACCCCGTCGATGCCGTATTGAAGAGGGTAATAATAATTCATCACCTCACGGCCCTGGGGAAGGGTATAGCCTGAGTCGAACATGCAGATGACCGAACGCATGATGGCTTCCTTTTCCTTGTACCCCGGAACCATCTGTTCGTATTTATGGCCCACGTCATCCACCGAACGGTCTTTCCATCGCTTAGCCACCTCAAGCATCACCGGCATCTCCTCTACGCGTAAACCGAATTTTCCGGCAATGGAAATCACTTTGCCTATTGATTTGGTGACGTTACCCCCGCCTTTGCCAACGGTGGTAAATGTATCGGCCGTAAGTTTGCCCGATTCGAGGGCTTCCTGGTAAAGTCTGTCCTCGGCTGCCATAAAAAATGCTTCCGACAGCCAGGGCATGGGATATGAACCGCGTAAAAAAGAAGCTTTGCCCATGGCAAGAAGCTCGCCAGGGTATATCACCGGGGTTAAATGTTCAAAACCGGCTTTCAGACTTTCGGCCCGGCGGATGATCGGGATTTCCCCGTCAAGCTCATCCCAGCGGCGGGTGTACCAGTATGGAAATTCCATTGAAGCCGATGATTTGGCACCGAAATACAGTTCACGTGCCGTATTTGCCCTTTCTGTCGGTTTAAGTTTTTTCTCCCGGTCCTCAACCTGCTGTGCAGGTTTGTTCCCGTAATAATTGATTGATTCGGATGAGCTTTCCATAATAATTTCAGTTTAATGTCGGGTCGGCAGGATAATTTGCCCAGATGGCATAATCATGACCCATATGTTTCAGATAATTGCTCCAGAGAGTTCCCGGCTTTGTGCTGATCACTTCCTCAGGTGTAGTATGGGATAAGACCCATGAATTTTCATTGATTTCACGGTTGAGCTGACTTGGTTCCCATCCGGCGTAGCCGACAAAAAAACGGATATGGGTTTCGTTGATAAGCCCTTTCCTGATGTACGACTTTACCGTGTTAATGTTTCCACCCCAATACAATCCCTGCATGATTTTCAGGCTGCCATCAATATCGTCGAGGGTATGCACGAAAAACACACTGTCGGTCTTTACCGGCCCCCCCATGTAAACCGGGAAGTCAAACTCCAGCATGTCCTCAAAAAGTTCGGGCAGCCTCATTTCAATGGGCTTGTTGATGATGACCCCGAAAGTCCCTTCCTTGCTGTGCTCGGCAAGCAAAACAACCGATTGCCTGAAGTAATAATCCTGCAGCGAAGGCTCGGAAATAAGAATAATCCCCTGCTTCGGCTTTATGATCTTTTTATCCATCCTGTGCGGATCAGTTTTGGTGGCAAACGTACACGAATTTGATTACTTTTGCAAGTAGTAAAAAAACTTTCACTCTATAACGTAACTCTGCTGAAATAATTACAGGGTAAAGATACTATCATTTAATGCCAAAGTCCAGCAATCAGGATAAACTAACGAAATTGTCGGCCCGGTTCCCCTTTTTTATCTACGAGGAATACACCTGTTTACTTGAACCCAAAGGGCTGAACATTAGTTTTCATTTCAACCTTGGAGGCTGCTATCATTTTCGTCCCAAACTTTTCGTCCCCAGAAAAAACTGGGCGTTTCCTGACCATATTCTACAGCCGCTGCTGCCTTCCCTGGCGTTTCATATCGGGATGATTGAACTGATCAGCTACTGGAAATGCGCCTGTCCGCCTAAAGTCATCATTAAACCTTCGGGACTCAGCCGGGAACAGATCCTCTGGTGGAAGAAACTGTATTTTCTGGGGCTGGGAGAGTTCTTTTACCTGAACTCTATCGTTACCGACGAACATTCATTTATGAATATCGAATCCGGGGATGAGATTTTTTCTTCTCTGGCTACGCCGGATTTGAACGCATCGGTGATCATACCGGTTGGAGGGGGCAAGGACTCGGCTGTGACACTTGAAATGCTTAAGGGATCGTTTGACGTCATGCCTTTCGTTCTGAATTCACGCGGCGCCACATCCGCAGTAATTGAAGCTGCAGGAATTGATCAGGACAGGGCTTTGCTGATGACCCGCACAATTGACCCTCTGCTGATCGAACTCAATGCCCGGGGTTTTCTTAACGGACATACTCCCTTTTCGGCTTTGCTGGCTTTTATTTCTCTTGCAGCGGCCCTTCTCACAGGCAGGAAATACGTCGTGCTTTCCAACGAGTTTAGCGCCAATGAACCTACTATCCCCGGAACCAATATCAATCACCAGTATTCAAAGTCGCTTGAATTCGAGAATGATTTTCGTTTTTATGTGAGTAAATATATTACTCGTAACATTGAATATTTCAGTTTTCTGCGGCCCCTGAACGAACTTCAGATCGCATCTCTTTTTTCAGGTTTTACTGCATACCATAAGGTTTTCAGGTCCTGCAACGCCGGCAGTAAAACCAATTCCTGGTGCGGGCGCTGTCCTAAATGTTTGTTTACTTTTATCATTCTTGCACCATTCATGGGGATTGAGCGTCTCACAGAACTTTTCGGGAAGAATCTGCTTGAGGATGCAGAGTTATCTCACATATTCTGGCAGTTCACAGGTGCTGCCGATGAGAAACCGTTCGACTGCATAGGTACCATTGACGAGGTGAACATGGCCTTGTGCGAGAGCATCAGGCTGCAGCAGGGAAAGGAACTTCCGTTTTTATTACAGAATTACATGAATTCAAAGGAATACGAAAAGTTCAGGGGCTGTGATTTTATGATCCCGCTGAAATCTTATATGCCAAACAATCTGCCGGAACCATTCGGAAATATTTTAAAGACTGCGCTGCATGCTTGAATTTCTGAAGCAGAAGCTTGAAGGTAAATCTATAGTCATTCTGGGGTTCGGGAGGGAAGGACAGTCGTCGTACACTCTCATCAGGGAGGTATTCCCCGAAAAGCATCTGCTCATTGCCGACAGCAACGGCGAAGCAGGTGATCATCCCTTACTTAAGGGCGATAAGAATCTTGAATTCTACACGGGTAACAATTATTTGGATTCAGCGCGGTGTTGCGATTATGTGATGAAGAGCCCCGGAGTTCGCATAAATCATCTTCAACCTCCGATACCTTCTTCGAGAATTATTTCACAGACTTCGCTCTTTCTTGAACGATATGGTCGTCAGGTGATTGGCGTTACAGGAACCAAAGGCAAAAGCACGACTTCGAGCCTCATACACCATATTCTACAGCTGGCGGGCAAAGACTCCTGTCTGGTGGGCAACATTGGTTCTCCGGCCTTTAATTTTATCTCGAGGATACATACCGAAACGATGATTGTTTTTGAACTTTCGTCGCACCAGCTAGAATATACCGGGATTTCCCCTCACGTATCTGTATTGCTGAATCTTTTTCAGGAGCATCTCGACGCATATCCTTCTTATGAGGCTTACCAGCGGGCCAAAATGAATATTGCCCGTTTCCAGGGCCAGGGCGATTTTCTTATTTATCATGCTTCGGATGAGCTTTTGGCGGCCCATATAAGTGCCGCGGATAGCAAGGCGCATCTTTTCCCTTTTTCACTTTCGGAACAACACCGGCCAGGGGTTTTCAGGAATGAGAGTTCGGTTTGTTTCAGCGACGGCCGGGTTGAGAGGGTAATATGGAAACTGGAACAGAAGCGTTATCTCAAAGGCGAACACAACCTGAAGAACATTATGGCGGCGATCGGAGCCTGTGTTGTTTCAGCTATACCCGATGAAGCCATGCGCGAAGGGATACTTACATTCAAAGGGCTGGAGCATCGCCTTGAATATGTAGGCGAATACCGGCAGATCCATTTTTATAACGACAGTATTGCAACCATTCCCGAAGCCACGATTGAAGCGGTGAAGTCACTGCCGAATGTCGGCACACTGATTCTCGGAGGTTTCGACCGCGGCATAGATTACCGCGCTCTTGCCTGCTTTCTGGTGACTTCAGGGGTGAGAACCCTCGTATTGCTGGGTGCAGCCGGCATGCGGATAGGGGAATGCATGGAGACACTGAAACCTCATCCGCAGAAAATTATTTATATTAACCGCTTTGATTCATTGAAAGAGATTGTATTCAGTGAAACCAGGCCGGGCTATTCCTGCCTTCTTTCACCAGCGGCGGCCAGTTATGATGAATTCGCGAATTTCGAGGAAAGAGGCAAACGGTTCAGGGAGATTGTAAGGGTATGAGTAGTAAAGGATGCGGGATGCGGGATGCGGGATATCAGATATCAGATATCAGATATCAGATATCAGATATCAGATCCCGGCTCTCGGATCTCGGATGGAGGTTACTGGTTGCGGGTTTCTGGATGCTGGCGGTGGGGGCCCGGGCCCAGAGTTCTTCCTACGATGTGCAGGTTGGGCTGTATATCAAGGCATACAGTACGATAGCTGTGGAGGAGATGAATCAGTATCATGTTCCGGCAAGTATAACGCTGGCACAGGGCATCATTGAATCGGGAGTCGGGCAAAGCAGGCTGGCCAGGGAGGCTAACAATCATTTCGGTATCAAGTGCCATAAAGACTGGGCAGGGAAGACTTTTCACCAGGATGATGAAACCCGGAATGAATGTTTCCGGAAGTACGATCACGCGGAGGAATCTTTCAGGGATCACTCATTTTTCCTTACGCAGAGAGATCGTTATAAGGGATTGTTCAGGCTGCAGGCAACCAACTACAGGGGATGGGCCGAAGGGCTTGAATCGGCAGGTTATGCCACCAATGATCAGTACGCGGAGATGCTCATCCGCACTATAGAAAATTATCAGCTATACTTGTATGACAGGACTGGGTATATTGGGGAAACTACAATCGCAGCAAATGATCCGGACTTTGCCCGGTATGCCTGGGTTGCGGCCTTCCGTGCCAGCGGTTATGCGGGTGACGGCCGGAGGAAATATGTAAACAACAAACTGGAATGCATTGTAGCGAAAAAATCAGATAATCTTGCGACCTTATCTGTTTTGCTCGATATTCCTGAGAAAAGGCTAATGAAATACAATGACCTGAAGTATCCTGGTTCGTTGGAAGCAGGGCAGGTTGTTTATCTGGAACCAAAGAGGAGAAGGGCTGCAGTTAAGACTCATGTGGCTGATGCTAAAGAGTCGCTGTATGAGATTTCCCAGCGCTACGGGATAGAAATGAAAATGCTGCTCAGGAGAAGTGGAATGGCCGAAGGGATGAATCCTTTTCCGGGTCAGGTTATACCTCTGCGCTAAACCAGCGTGTGTGGGCAAGCCTTTGTTATCTTGAAAGGATTCGGTAATTCCGGATGTATGATCCCGAGCCGACGACAAGGTTTAAGGAAGTGTTCGCATCAAGATGACCTGTCTGGAAGGGTGTTGTCCCAAAGATACCCGGCTCCATAGGATAATAGCCTTTCGAGTCGAAAAGAAAAAGTTCGCCTGTTTCAGGGATGGTAACTCCTATCATTGAACTGTTTTTCAGGCGGTCGTGGAGCACGAAAGGGGCCCGGGTGATCTCTCTTCTGAACACATAAGAGTAAATCAGTTTGTTGGAGCGGCTGTAGTAGCAGATCCTGTTTTTATCGACGAAGACATACTCGGGGACTACATTTCCCATCAAATTCTCATTGAAAAACCAGTGGCTGTCGGAAAACTGACCCAGGGTGATTTCAATGGTCCTGCCGTTCTCCTGTATAAAGATCAGTTTACCCGTTGGGCCGGTCGTTACAAAAATTCCCTTACGGGCCATATTTACAGGATAGAAACCGGAATGATCAGCCGGCCTGAACATGGGTCCGACTCTGATCCTTTGCCTTCCCTGCCGATCGGTAATCATCAGGTTGTTATCGCGGTCGCGGATAAAGAAGAAATCCTTGTGATTGGAAACAATGTATTCAACCGGTTTTTCGATGGTTTCTTTCATCAGAGGTCTTTCCCAGCTGGTTATGGAGTGGCCTCCCAGATCGAACTGGTATATCCTCTTATCCTTAAAAGCAATAAATATTCTGTAGTCGGATTTACCATCGAAATTTACTATCGTCAGGGGGTTTGTAGCCGGTATTGGAAAGCGCATGGGATAATCGCGTGCAGGTTGCCCGTCAGACCTGATAAGATACAGGTGAGAATCGGTATTGAAGAAGTAGAACATCGTGTCGCGGTCGGGAAAGAGCAAGGGTTTGATCTCAGAGAGTATCTTTCCCATAAAATGTATCCTCCATCTGAGAAGGCCATCGGCCCCGTAGAGGTAGAGATTGTTCAGCGTATCCCTTACGAGCACTGCAGGTTCGCCTTTGGCCATAGTATTCAGGATCTGCGGGCTGCCGGCTATTGTTGTGTCGAGCCTGGCTTTCCAGCACAAAGGACCTTCTTTCTGCAGGTTTGGCGTATAACCGATAAAGAGGCTGGTATAGAACAGGTCCTGGTGCGACGAAAACTGTATTCCTACTGGCTGGAATTTTTTCAGGCTGTCGAGCCAGGGGTTCAGGGTGGCAAGCAAGGGGTCATCCATCATCCGGACCAGCATTTTAGAGGCCTCTGGTGTTTTGAAGTATATGAAAATGTTTGATTTGGTTGACATTTTTCCCGCGAAATCAACATAATCCTTGTTCAGACCAAGGGTATTTCCCTGCAGGTATTCGCCGATCAGCAGCTTCATGGAAGGAATATCCTGTGCGAAAACAAGGTGGTGATTGATAAAAGTGATGTACGCCTGCCCCGCTGGTTCAAAAAGTGTACCGAAGAGATTCTGAAGCACGTTATTATAATGCAGGCCGATGATACTGAATCCTTTATACCTCAATGAATCTTTTTTTATACCCATCCTTATTCTGAGGCTGTCGAGCAGGGATACGGCAAGTACTGAATCCCTTACCTGAAAAGCAGCGTAAACCCTGTCGCTTCCGTTCGATGAATCAGATTCTATTGAAAAAACCATGGCTTGCCTGGCCATCCATGGAAGGAAGAAATCGGAAAGGTTAATACGATATCTCTGGTTTATCAGGCTTAGAGCATTCAGGTTACCTGCAACCAGTTCATCCTGGCGGTTACGCGTTTCGAGACGCTCAAAGTAAGCGGTAAGATCACCCCATCCGAAGAAAGCATACCAGGCGATATGCTGAGGTACAAGAGAAGCCAGTTCATTTGGCTGGGGCTCCTGCCCGTTAAAGAGGTTCAGGTAATGGAAGGTAGTATCGTCTGCCAGGGTATAGCCATTGAGGAAAAGCTCGTCTTTTTTAATGATCATATCCAGTCCGCTCCAGGAGGCAAGGCGGGCAAGCTGAATGAGGGATGTATGGTTTTCGGTCCTTGAGATCTTCGACAGGGCCAGGGCCAGCATACGGTAATTTACATAGATGTTCGCATCGGCTTTGTTGTCGGAAGGTGCTTCCACCTTACGAAAACCCGGGGACTGAAAAGCCGGTTTGTTAAACGTGAGTCGGTCGATGGATTTTTTAACCAGGTCGGCCAGAAAACTGCCGATGAATACGCCTTTTTCAATTGAATAATAAAACGGTGGTGATTTTTCACTAATCTGAAGACGATGGATGTTTGTTGATGCATAAGGTGTCTGGTCAATCCTCACCGAATCGCCGAAGAGTTCCCGGGCAAATTCATCGGCTGCCTTGCCAGGGTCGCGGCCAGGAACCGAAGTGAGAAAAATTACCCCAAATTTTGTGCGGCCACTTAATGTTATTGCCAGTACAAGGTTGTGCTTCTGAAGGATAGCACTGATTTTCTCGTTTTTTCGGCTGATGGAATCAAAGAGGTAAAGTTCATTCCGAACAGATCTGATCACGGGATAACGGCTCAGAGATTTCCAAACCAGATTTGACCGGTTAAGTTCTTCCCAGAGGTTTCCTGGTTTGTTGATCTTTATGATCATGGCGGTGTTGTCGGGAACTGCATTAAGCGGAGATTCATCGGCTTGCAGGGAATACCCGGCCAGGCTGTATATACCCCAGATGATGGCAGCAGTCAAAGCCGCTGCACATATTGCCATGAACCAAAGCTTAGGGTTCTTCATAAGGCAAGCTTTAGCTGTTCGTATAACCTGAAACTCATACGGTGATAAACACAGGTTCCGCGGTCATATATCGCATCCCTGTGCTTGCGGCAGGGATAACCTTTGTTGTGCTCCCAGTCGTAATGCGGAAACTCTTTGGCGATACCGCGCATGTACTCATCGCGGTATGTCTTTGCCATTATTGACGCGGCGGCGATGGACATAAATTTCGCATCTCCTTTAATTATGCAATGATGGCGGATGTTTTCGATCGGTTTGAAACGATTCCCGTCAACAAGCAATAACTCCGGCTTCAGGTTCAGTTTTTCAACTGCATGATGCATGGCCAGGATAGATGCATTGAGAATGTTTATCTCATCGATAATCTCAGGTGAGATGCTTGCCACAGCCCAGCTAAGGGCGTCTGCTTCAATACATCTTCTTAGACGTTCCCGTTTCAGTGCCGACAGCTGTTTCGAATCATTCAGTTCCTCATTCTTATAATCTTTTGGCAGAATCACGGCGGCCGCAAAAACAGGGCCTGCCAGGCATCCTCTCCCGGCTTCATCAAGCCCGGCTTCAATCAAACCCCTGTCATACGAGATCCGTAGCATAGGCCTCTATTACTCAGGGTTGTAAAAATACGAATTGAAAAGGATCAGCAGAAAATAGAAGAAAAAAATGATCTCGGCCCATTTTTTTTTCTTCATCCCCAGAAAAGTTGACGTGAGCAAGAGTGACAGGCTGGGAAACAGCAAGATCAGATGGTAGGCAACCAGGGTTGTTGAGTAGATTACCGAAAGTATGGATATTACTACAAGCCAGACTACAAGGTAGGTTTTTGCGCGTATCTCCGCGGTTTTTTCCATCGGGCCTTTCAGCAGATAATATAAGCCCCATGCTGCAAGTACAAGTGAAGCTATTCCTATGATCCAGTCATCGGAATGAAGATGGATAGGGTAGAAAAGAAAGGAGGCAATCATTTTTTTATATACAACTACCTGGTTTGCCAACTGATCGGTGAGAAAATAATACACTGAAAGAAACATGAATGGAGTAAAGAAACCGATTGCAGCTGTAACCCACTCTCTCCATTTACCGGAGCGGAACAGTATAAAACTTACAGGTAATATCGCCAGCATCAGCACGTAAGGAAAATAAAAGAAGGAACCCACGGCAGCAAGGAACCCGGCGCTGAATACCAGGTCAAGGTTGCTGGCTTTGCTGTATGATTTCATCAGGTTGCCAAGAAGGATAATCGATAAAAGAGTGCATATGTTTAAGGGGTGAATGGTCAGGTAAACCGGCGAAGAGCTCATGATGATAATAAAGACCAGGGCCGAAAGAGAGGAGTTTTTGAGTACCAGCTCATGCTTGTTAAACAACTCATTCAGTAACCAGGTTTCGATCAATACCAGGACAAAACCCGTTATGACTGCAAAATGAGGAAGGCTTCCAAGCAAGGAATATAAAAGAGTATATAATGGTACAGGGCCTTCGGGAGAGGGAACAACAGGAGGGTAAATGAATGCTTTTCCCCAGAGTATCAGACCGATGAACCCTATAACCAGGTACTGTATCGCGAAGCTGGAGCGGAAGAACCGTATAAACATCTTACAAAAGGAATATCGAATAATCGAATACTCGAATTACGAAATTTGAATGAATTTCACCATTTCACCATTTCACCATTTCACCATTTCACCATTTCACCATTTAAAGATCCCCCCCAATATCTCTTCTGAAATACATTCCGTCAAACTCTATCAAATCAGCGTTACGGTAAGTGGCAGTTAGCGCTTCTTTCATATTGTTTCCCAGAGATGTCACAGCGATCACCCGGCCACCGTTGCTTACAAGTTCACTCTCTTTCATGGTAGTACCTGCATGAAAAATCAGTGAGCCTTCAACTTTGTTTTCACCGGTAATTACTTTTCCTTTTTCATAGGTATCGGGATAGCCACCCGAGACCATCATGACCGTAGTGCAAAACCTTGGGTCGATCTGAATGCTATGCTCTGCCAGCTTGCGTTCGGCAACAGCGCGTAATAGTTCCACAAAATCGTTTTTGATCCTTGGTACTACCGACTCGGTCTCGGGGTCGCCCAAACGGCAGTTGTATTCGATCACAAAAGGATCTCCCTTCACGTTTATCAGTCCGAAAAAAATAAAGCCGATATACTCCAGTCCGTCATTCATAAGCCCTTCAACAGTTGGCCTGATAATGCGTTCTTCGACTTTCCTTAGAAACTCAGCATCGGCAAAGGGAACCGGAGAAACCGAGCCCATACCGCCGGTGTTTGGCCCGGTATCGCCTTCGCCTATCTTTTTGTAATCCTTGGCCTCCGGAAGAATCAGGTAAGAATTGCCATCGGTGATCACGAACGAAGAACATTCAATGCCCGATAGAAATTCCTCAATCACAACCCTGGCCGATGCTTGTCCGAACCTTGCATCCCTCAGCATAGCGGTTAGTTCCTGAAGGGCTTCTTCTTCAGTCTGGCAGATCACTACCCCCTTCCCGGCGGCCAGTCCGTCGGCCTTCAGAACATAAGGAGGTTCAAGCGAGCGGATAAATGCAAAACCTTTTTCCAGACTCGCTGCATCAAAGGTTTGATAAGCCGCGGTAGGAATTCCATGCCTTACCATGAACTGCTTCGCAAAATCTTTGCTGCCTTCGAGTTGTGCAGCAGCGGCCACAGGACCGATTACAGGTATCTTGCAAAGTCCGGGATCGGCAAGGAAGAAGTCGTGAATGCCTTTCACCAGGGGGTCTTCAGGGCCCACAACCAGCATGTCGATATGTTTTTCAAGAACAAACTGCCGGATTGCGAAAAAATCAGTCACCGAAAGCTGAACATTCTCGCCGCAGCGGGAAGTGCCTGCATTTCCTGGAGCAATAAATAGTTTCTCAAGCAGCGGACTCTGAGCTATTTTCCAGGCCAGGGCATGTTCCCTGCCGCCTGAGCCAAGTAGTAAAATTTGCATATGCAATCAGGATTTAAGAGCCTTCTCAATGGAATCCCAGAGGCGGTCGGCTGTCTTTTGCCAGTTAAACAGGTCCTTTCTTCTCCTGCCACGTATGATCAGATCGTGGCGGATGCTATCGTAGTTCGCAATCTTATAAAGCGCATCTGATATGCTTTCTGGGCTGAAAGGATCCACGAAAAGGGCTGCATCTCCTGCAATCTCGGGCATGGAGGTAACCTGTGAAGTGATCACAGGAACGTCGCAACGAAAAGCTTCAACAATAGGTATGCCGAAGCCTTCGAAGTAGGAGACGTAAGTAAGGGCAAGGGCAGAGCCCAGAACATTCACAAGTTCATTTATTTCAAGCCTCCCGATAAATACCACGTCATCCGAAAAAACCATCTCCTGAAAAGCCAGGTCAATGTCGCTTGTCCACCATTTCTTGGCTCCCACAATCAGAAGTTTAACAAACGAAGGATTGGATTTTTTGAAAAGATCAAAAGCTCTGAACAGGTTCGCCAGGTTTTTCCTTGGATGAAGGGAACCGATAAACACGAAGTAAGGACAGCCATCGGAATACTCCGCCCTGGTTTTTTTCTTCTCTTCCTCGGTTAAGGGCCGGTAGGCTTCATTATAACCATCATATACCACATCGATTTTTGAGGGGTCTACATGGTACTGCGATACGATATCTTGCTTGGAGTATTCAGAGACAGTGGCTATTCTCACCGCCCGGGCGGCATATTTCGGAAAAAAATAACGGTAATGCCGTCTTGTCCAGAAAGGCAGGTCATGAGGGTAATGTTCAAAGTTCAGGTCATGGAACACCGCCATCGACTTAACATCAGTCTTTAACGAGAGATACCCGTCGGGAGAAAGGAAAAGATCGGGTTTAAGCTTCTTGAACAAACCGGGCAAGGTGAGTTCGAACCAATAATAATAAAGGAAAGGATGGCGTGCGTGCGGATATTGAATGACAGGGGTGACATTATCTGAAAATAAAAAATTCTCATCATAATCGCGGTCAAAAATAAAATAGAAGCGGTGCTCGGGATGCTGGCTGGTGATCCTTTTAAGAGATTCGTAGGTGAACCAGCCAATTCCTTCGAGACGGTTTCTGATCAACAGGCGGGTATTGACAGCAATATTCATTGATTTTTTTAACTTTGTCACAAATATCTTAATTTTTTGATGATTGTCGGGAAAATTTTTCCCATGCAATTAAAAAAAATGAAAAATGATGCAACGGAAATTCCTTACTAACCTTGGTTTGCTTCTGTTCCTGAATCTGCTAATCAAGCCTTTCTGGGTATTTGGTATTGACCGTACCGTACAAAACCTTGTGGGAGTAGAGGCTTTCGGGTTTTATTTTGTTGTTTTCAATTTTTCATTTCTTTTCAACATTTTACTTGACCTGGGGATCACGAATTTCAATAACAGGAATATTGCCCAGAACCATCACTTGCTCAGCAAGCATTTTTCCGGGATTTTGTTAATGAAATTGCTGCTTGCGTTTCTATACCTGGGAGTGACTTTCTTTATTGCAATCTGGAAATACAATCCCGACCAGCTGAAGCTGCTTGGGGTTTTAGCTTTTAACCAGTTTTTAATCTCGTTCATACTATACCTGAGATCCAATATTTCGGGCTTGCTGATGTTCAAAACCGACAGTTTTCTTTCGGTCCTTGACCGCATGCTGATGATCATATTCTGCAGTATCCTTCTTTGGGGGCATGTTACATCAACACCATTCAGGATAGAGTGGTTTGTGTATTCACAAACGGCAGCTTATGTCTTTACAGCGATTACCGCCTTGCTGATTGTAAGCAAGAAGGCAAAATTCAAGCGCCTGAACTGGAACTGGCCGTTTTTTCTGATGATCATAAAACAAAGCGCACCGTTTGCACTGCTCGTATTATTTATGACTTTTTACAACAGGCTCGACCCGGTGATGCTCGGGGCTCTTCTCGACAAGTCAAAGGGCAATGAGCAGGCAGGGATTTATGCTTCAGGTTTCCGTCTTTTCGATGCAGTGAATATGATTGCCTACCTTTTTTCGGTATTGCTGATCCCTGTTTTTTCAAAAATGATCAAGCACAAGGAAAATATCGAGCATATGGTAAAACTCGCGTTTACCATGATCATCACACCAGCCATTCTGGTTGCACTGGGTTCTTATTTCTATAGCAACGAGCTGATGGCCTTATTATATAATGCGCATCTTCACGATTCGGCTCATGTATTTCAGATACTCATGGGAGGGTTCGTGGCGGTTTCAACCACTTATATCTTCGGCACCCTTCTTACCGCCAACGGAAATCTGAAAGAACTCAATATTATAGCTTTCTTCGGATTGCTGATCAGTTTCTTTTTTAACTTTTTTCTCATCCCGAAATACCTGGCTATCGGTTCGGCTTATGCAAGCCTCATCACCCAGTTCTCCACGGCCATCGTACAGGTGATCCTTGCAGTAAAGGTCTTTAAACTAAAGCCCAACTACCGCTTTCTCTTCACTTTGTTTTTATACATCATGGGTGTTGTGCTGTTTAATATGCTTTCGCGGGTATACCCTGTAACGCTTCCTTTTATCCCTGGCCACCTTAACTGGATGGGAGGATTCATGCTGATGATCATTGCATCAATCCTGCTGTCGGTGGTGCTGAAACTTTGGAATGTAGGTTCTCTGATCAGGATACTGCGCGGCGAACGATGATGTATTGCTGATTGCCTCTTTCCTTTTTTCATTTGGTAATATTCCCTACCTTTGAAGCAAATTTCATCCCCCATCTCTATGGACGGTAACGAAAAGAAGACCGAAGAATTCAATTCTTCCAATCTGGTGATCTTTCTCTATAAGTGGAGAAAACCACTACTCATTGTTGTACTTAGCGCCCTGTTTGGCTCCTGGTTTTTCTCCCTGCCCTGGTTTATCACTCCAAAGTACAAATCCACGGTTATTATGTTCCCTGCCAGTACCAGTTCTATTTCGAAGGCCCTGTTGAGTTCACAGTATTCCAAAGGGCAGGACCTTGTCGAGATCGGCGAACAGGAGCAGGCCGAACAGCTTTTACAAATCCTTAATTCAAGCCGTATCAGGGAACGTATCATTAACAAGTTTCACCTGATGGAGCATTACGGGATCGACACATCCGCCCATTATAAATATTCAAAGCTTTACAAGGAATATGAGGATAACATCAGTTTCCGCCGTACTGAATTCATGGCGGTACAGATCACTGTTTATGATGAAGATCCCCAGCTTGCTACCGATATAGCAAACGGCATATCCTGCCTTCTCGATACTGTTAAGAATGAAATGCAGAGACAGCGTTCTGTAAAGGGTCTTCATATTGTTGAACAGGAATATAACGACCTGCAAAAGGAACTGAACAACATCGTTGATTCATTGGTAAAGCTGGGTTCACTTGGCGTAAACGAGGTGGAATACCAGTCGCAGGTACTCAACCAGCAGCTTGCAGTAACTATTACCACGGGAAACAAATCAGCACAAGCCTTGCTCCAGAAAAAACTGGATGTGCTGGGGAAATACGGCGGAGTGTATACTTCGCTTAAGAACGCATTGGAATTCAAAACCGAGCAGCTTACTCTCCTTCAGGCCAAATACAAGCAGGCTAAAGTCGACGCGGAAGAGAGCCTGCCGGTAAAATTTGTCGTAAGTGACGCATATAAAGCCGAGCGAAATTCTTATCCCATCCGCTGGCTGATCATGCTGGTGTCGGCTATCTCAGCTTTATTCCTCGCGGTAATCGTGATTATGATCATGGAAAAGATCAACGAGTATAACACCCAGAAAAATTTTCAGTTAGGACAGTCATAAAAATTCAGATCAATAGAAAAATCTCAGATTTATGGATAATTTCTTCAATAATGTAAAGCTGCTGGATATCATTGTCAAATGGAAGTATCATCTGCTTGCTGTTGTTGTTGCTGCAATGCTGTTATCAGTATTGTTCTCAAGTGCCCTCTTCATTAAACCCTTGTACAAATCCTATGCGCTGGTATATCCCTCAAATATATCGCCGTATTCGACCGAGAACGAAACTGAGCAAATGATGCAGATGTTACAGTCGAGAGACATCCGCGACAGCGTGATCCACAGGTTCAATCTTGCCAAACACTGGGAAATTGATTCTACATATCAGTATTTTATGAGCACCATGGTATTTTACTGGGATCAGAGGGTGAGGATCGGGAAGACCCCGAATGAAGCGGTGGAGATTGAAGTCCTTGATCCGGATCCGCAGATCGCCTGCGATATGACAACAGCCATCATCGATTACTATAATCTAAAGGTGAGGGAGCTTCATAAAGAGAAATTTGGCGAAGTGGTCGAAAATTACAACTTTATTATGGCGGTCAAACAGCATTACGTAGATTCCCTGAGCAAGCTGATCGTTGATCTTGGAACAAAGTACGGTATGATGGATTATGGCAGCCAGACCCGTGAAGTGATGCGTGCTTATTTTGAAAACAAGAACAGCGGCGAGGTTCAGAAATACAAGCGCAATCTGGAAGAACATGGGGGAGACTATCTTAAACTTGTGCAATTAATGAATACCGAATCTGGTGCTCTTGCAGCTATGAAACTGGATGCCGACAGGGCCCTTATGGATTTCAACAGAAGGTATACACATGCCAACGTTCTGAGCAAGCCCTTTCCGGCCGACAAAAAATCTTTTCCTGTACGCTGGCTTATCATGCTGATGTCGACCGTAGCAGCTTTATTTCTTGCACTGATTGTTGCCGGTATTATCGAAAACAGGAAACAAAATTCCCTGAATGCAGCTCAGCAAGGATAAGATACAGGAAATCAGAAGTTATCTGGCCGGGGAGAATGTGAGATTTACCCTGTTTTATGTCATCAGCGGCTTATTTATACTGCTGAATGCATACATGGTATACCGCAATGTTTATTACACACTTCTTCTGCCTCTGGCCCTGGTAATTCTTTACCTGTTCTTTTACCGCGTCGATTATATTCTGCTCCTGATAACATTCTTTACACCCCTTGCGGTGAACATGACGCAGTTCGAATTCAACGTGGGGATTTCTATGCCAACTGAGCCTCTGATGTTCGGAGTACTGCTGCTGTTTGTCCTGAAATTACTGTACCAGAATAATTTTGAAGCAAAGGTTTGGAAGCATCCTATGACTATCATCATTGGACTTCAGTTCCTCTGGATCTTTATAACCAGCATAACAAGCCAGTACCCCCTGGTTTCTTTTAAATTTTTATTGGCGAGACTATGGTTTGTAATTCCGTTTTACATCTTTGCCATCCATCTTTTCAGAAAAAAACAAAATATCAGGCTGTTTGTCTGGCTTTATGCAATTCCCCTGGTGATCGTGATCATTAATACAACCTACCAGCACTCCCTGTGGGCTTTTGATGAGAACGCGGGGCATTGGGTAATGACACCATTCTATAACGACCATACTGCATATGGTGCAATCCTGGCTCTTTTCGTACCTGTTTTCGTTGGCTTTACTTTTACCCAGTCATACTCGCGACTGGTCCGGTTCTGTGCTCTAGGAGTGCTTTTGTTTCTGCTGATGGCCTTGTACCTTTCGTATTGCCGTGCGGCATGGATCAGCCTTGTTATAGCGCTCTCATTCTATTTAGTGATTCTTTTCAGGATCAAGTTCAAGTTTATTGTATTCTCTCTGTTGATAGGGGGACTCATTTTTTATATTTTTCAATTTGAAATTCTGGATTCGCTCTCAAAAAATAAGCAGGGGACTTCCGGTAATTTTATGAAACATGTACAGTCCATGTCGAATATCAGTACCGATGCAAGTAATCTTGAACGGCTGAACCGATGGTCTTCGGCTATCCGGATGTTCAGGGACAGACCAGTCTTCGGATTCGGACCAGGAACCTACCAGTTCGAATATGCTCCTTACCAGAGCTCTGAAGAGAAAACGCTTATAAGTACCAACGCCGGCGACAGAGGTAATTCACACAGCGAATATATTGGCCCCCTGGCGGAAGAGGGGCTGCCAGGGACTCTGCTTGTAATTGCTGTTTTTATCTATTCAATTGTACTTGCCATGAGGGTTTACCGAAGGTCGGCAAACAAAGAAGTACGGATGCTTACTCTTGCTGCCATGCTCGGCCTCATCACGTATTATTTCCACGGGCTGATGAACAACTTTCTGGACTCCGACAAAGCATCGGTGCCTGTTTGGGGGTTTATTGCAATCCTGGTCGCCTGTGACCTGTATCACATCCCCTCCAGGGAAAAGCAGGAGGAATAATTTTAATTTTTTTATCTGAGTTTTTTCAGCAGATCGGGAAGCATTCTAACAGCGGCAATCTCTTTCCATTTTTTTCGCGGGTCATCAGCCGGAATACCCCAATAGGTTTTTCCGCCTTCAAGTGATTTGTCTACACCCGTCAGGGCCAGGACAATGGCTTTTTTTCCGATCACCAGGTCTTTGTTTACCGATACTCTTGCCCAGAGGATCACGTCGTCTTCGATACGGGTCACTCCTGCAATCGCACAATGAGCTCCGATCAGGCAGTTCCGGCCTACAAAAGTGTCGTGTCCGATCTGGATGTGATTGTCGAGCTTGGTTCCGTATGAAATCGTAGTATTGCCCGAAACGCCTTTGTCGATCGCCGTGGCAGCCCCGATCTCGACTTTATCTTCTATAACAACCTTGCCGCAGGACTCAAGTTTCTTCCAGCCTTCGGGCCTGCGCTGGAAATAATACGCGTCGGCTCCAAGTACAGCCCCGGAATGAATGATCACATCATCACCAATCTCGGTATAGTCGTAAATACTTGCATTGGCATGAATGATGCAGTTTTTCCCAATCTTCACATGGTTCCCTATAAATGCCCCCGGCTGAATTACTGTTCCTTCACCGATAAGAGCTGAAGGGCTTACCATAGTCTGGGCTTTTTCGAAAGGGCGGAAACGGGTTGCCAGTGACACGTAAGCGTCGAAAGGTTTATCGTGGATCAGTAAAACTTTGCCTTCAGGACATTCCACTTCTTTGTTGATGAGAATGGTGGTGGCCGCAGAATTCAGTGCCTTGCTGTAATATTTGGGATGGTCAACGAAGGTCAGGTCCCCGGCTTCGACCATGTGGATCTCGTTGATGCCGCTAACGACGAAATCAGGGTTGCCGATCATGCGGGCACCGATCAGCTCAGCGACTTCGGAAAGGTTTAATGGAGTTGGAAATTTCATTCAATATTCAATATTCACTATTCGTCATTCAATATTCGACATTCAAACTAAAATCCCTTCACCCTCTCGGCATACTCCCCAATCCTCGTATCAACCTTGATGATCTCATCGGTGTCGATAAATAGTGGAATGCGTACTTTGGCGCCGGTCTCAACAATAGCATCCTTCAATGTGTTGGTGGCTGTATTGCCGCGGAGACCGGGTTCGGTGTAAGTTACTTTCAGGATGACAAATGGAGGCAGCTCGCAGGAAAGCGGTGTCTCGGTGTCGGCATGGAAAACAATTTCAACTTCTTGTCCTTCTTTGAGATACTGGGGAGCGTTAATCAGTTCTTCAGTGATAAAAATCTGTTCGAAGGTCTCGGTATGCATGAAATTATAGCCCGACTGATCTTTGAAAAGGTATTGGTATTTCCTGCGCTCAACACGGGCAATGTCAATCCTTACTCCTGAATCGAAAGTGTTGGAAATTACCCGTCCGCTTTTAAGGCTTTTAAGTTTTGTGCGGATAAATGCCGGGCCTTTGCCAGGCTTGACATGCTGAAATTCTACAATAGTATACAAATCATTGTTAAAATTGATGACCAGGCCATTCCTGATATCTGCGGTTGTTGCCATAAATGTAGTAGATTGATAGATCAGTTAAAAGGGCTGCAAAGGTAAGAATAAATGGTGAAATGGTGAAATGGTGAAATAGTGAAATTGAAATAAATAAAATAAGCGAGTGTAATCAGGATTTATAGTCTTCAATCTGCAGCGTTTTAACAGCGAAGGCCGATTCCTGCGCGTGCTGGTTGGAGCAAATCACAAGCGTACGCTTCCCTGCATATTCCTTCACGAGCTGAAGATACCAGTCAATGCCGGCTTTGTCGAGGTTCATTACCGGCTCATCAAGAAGCAGCAAGGGGACATCACTAAAAAAGGCCAGGGCCAGCTTCACTCTTTGTTTCATGCCCGAAGAGTACTGCCTGATAGGTTTTGATTTCCTGACTTTCAGGTCCAGAATTTCCTTCACTTTGTTTGCATCCATTCCCGGGAGGTAGGGCTTGAATGAAAAATGAAAATCCATCATTTCATCAAGAGTAAAGTCCTCGATGATCTCAAGGTAGGGTGCGACCATTGCCAGATGACGGAAGATGAGATTATCGGGAACCTCCTTTCCGCAGTATTCATATATTATTTTTCCTGATGTGGCATGAATGCTTCCCGCTATGACCTGAAGCAGGGTTGATTTGCCAGAGCCGTTACGGCCCAGTATCGCACAGGTTTCACCCGAATGGAGTTCCAGAAAAAGAGAACGGAATATCCATTCATTAATGAATTTTTTTCCTATGCCATCCAGATATATATTCATGAAAAGGATTCAGGTGATCAGTCGGATTTGCGTCTGCTAAGGCCTTTCATAATACCCCTCGAGGAGTTGGCAATAAATGAAAGGATCTCGTCGCGTTCGGGAGTAGCGGGCATTTCGGCTTCAATGATTCGCACTGCATTTGAAACATTGTACCCCTTTACAAAGATAGTACGGTAGATGTCCTGAATATGGTTGATCAGTTCGGAACTGAAACCCCGGCGTCGCAGTCCGATGGAGTTAACTCCCACGTACGACAGCGGATCTCTTGCAGCTTTGGTATAAGGAGGAACGTCTTTGCTCACTCCCGAACCGCCGCCAATAAAAGCGTGGGCTCCGATGTGCACAAACTGGTGAACAGCAACCACGCCCCCGAGTATCGCCCAGTCATCAATGTTGATATGACCGGCCAGGGCCGAATAACCTCCCATGATAACGTTGTTGCCAACCACGCAGTCATGCGCTATGTGAACATAGCCCATCAGCAGGCAATTGTCGCCAATCACGGTCTCGTAACTGGCTTTGGTGCCCCGGTTCACGGTGACGTATTCGCGTATAGTCACGTTGTTGCCTATCCTCACGATGGTATCTTCCCCGCCGAACTTCAGATCCTGCGGAATAGCCGAAATGACCGCGCCCGGAAAGATCCTGCAGTTCTTGCCAATCCTGGCTCCTTCCATAATGGTCACATTTGGCCCAATCCATGTGCCATCTTCAATAATCACGTTCTTGTCGATCGTTACAAAGGGCTCAATCACCACGGTGGGAGCGACCTTCGCCTGGGGGTTTACATATGCAAGCGGTTGATTCATATATAGTTATTTTCTTATTACCTGTGCCATCATCTCAGCTTCCATCACCAGTTTACTACCCACGTAAGCCACGCCTTTCATAGATACCAGGCCACGGCGGATGGGGGCCGACAGCTGGTTGTAAAAAACGATGGTATCGCCGGGTACAACTTTGCTTCTGAATTTTACGCTTTCGATCTTTACAAATAAAGTCGTATAATTATGCGGATCCTCCACTGTACTCAGCGCGAGGATACCGCCTGTCTGGGCCATTGCTTCAATCTGAAGAACTCCGGGCATAACCGGTTCCTGGGGGAAATGCCCCACGAAATAAGGTTCGTTCATGGTCACATTCTTGATTCCTACCACGTAGTCGCTACCCATCTCAATAATCCGGTCGATGAAAAGGAATGGCGGCCGGTGAGGGAGAATCTTCTGGATCTGGTTAATGTCGTAAAGCGTCTTCGAAAGGTCGAATTTATGTACCTCGTGATGTTTTTTCTCTTTTCTGATCTGTTTCTTGATCAGCTTTGCAAACTGAACATTCGAATAATGACCCGGTCTGGTGGCAATGATATGGGCTTTGATGGGCATACCAACCAGGGTGAGGTCGCCGATGACATCAAGAAGTTTATGCCTCGCGGGCTCATTGGGGAATTGCAGGTCGAGGTTATTCAGAATGCCTTCGCTCGGAAGAACCTCCACTTTGGGTTTGTTGAATATCCTGGCAAGGTGGTCCAGCTCTTCCTTCGAGACAGCCCGGTTCACAAACACGATCGCATTGCTGAGGTCGCCCCCCTTGATAAGGTTGTTGTTGAGGAGGTATTCCATCTCGTGCAGGAAAACAAAGGTCCTGCAGGTAGCAATCTCATCTTTAAATCTGCGGATGTCGTTCAGGGTTGCATTCTGAGAATGCAGCACGTTCGATTCATAGTCGATCATCACGCTCAGCCTGTACTCCTTCGAAGGCATCGCGATCATCTCTACCTTCTTTTCAGGGTTGGTATAGGTGATGATCTGGTTCAGTTCGAAATATTTTCTCGGGGCATTCTGCTCCACGGTGCCCACACCGCTCAGGGCCTCAACATAGAAACGGGAACTGCCGTCAAGAATGGGAGTTTCCGACTGGTTCATCTCAATCAGCACATTGTCAATCTCCAGTCCGGTAAGGGCTGCCATCACATGCTCAACAGTGTCTATTCTCGATCCCTCATACTCAATGCTGGTCCCCCGCGAAGTGTCGACCACAAGGTCCACATCGGCTTCAACAAGAACGTTGTTGCTCAGGTCGGTACGCCTGAATTTAATGCCGTGGTTTGGCGGGGCCGGATTAAAAGTAAGTGTAACATCAAGGCCTGTATGTAACCCAACACCGGAAACACTGACGGCAGATTTTATGGTTTTTTGCTTATCGCTCATTTATTCTTATTCGGTTTTACTCTTTGTGATCTTTCAAGATCTTCTCAATATGATTGATCCTTTTTACAATCTCATCAAGGTTTGAAAGGTGAATGTAATTTCTTCTGGTTTTTTTTGCGTCAATGGCAGGAGATCCCATCACAATTGCGTTTTCTTCTTTGATAGAGCCGCCAATCCCCGACTGGGCGCCGATCTTTACTCCATCGGCAATAGTGATATGACCTATGATCCCTACCTGACCGGCAATCATGCAATTCTTCCCGATCCTGGTTGAACCGGAAATACCTGTTTGTGCCGCAATAACGGTGTTTTCGCCAATTTCCACGTTGTGGGCCACCTGGATCAGATTATCGAGCTTGACTCCCCTGCGGATAATGGTTGAACCCAGGGTTGCGCGATCCACGGTCGTGTTAGAGCCTATCTCTACGAGATCTTCCAGGATCACGTTTCCCAACTGGGGAATCTTCTGGTAATTATTGTCGGTGTGGGGTGCGAATCCAAAACCATCGCTGCCAATGATCACTCCCGAATGCAGAGTGCAGCCATCGCCTATCACACAGTCGTGGTAAATTTTAACCCCGGGATAAAAAGTGCAGTCATTCCCTATGGTCACGTTGTTGCCAATGTATACCTGAGGATAAATGCTAGCGTTGTTCCCAAGAATAACGTTATCGCCGATGAAGCTGAATGCCCCTATCGACAGGTTTTGGCCTGTTTTTGCTGATGATGAGATAAATGCCAGCGAAGAGATCTCCCTTTTTGCCGCGGTCATGCTGTTGAACATCTCGAGCAGGGTAGCAAAGCTGCTATATGGATCATCAACCCGAATAAGGGTTGCTGCCACAGGTTGGGAAGGAGTAAAATCTTTACTCACAACCACAATCGAAGCCTCGGTAGCATAGAGGTATGGGATATACCTGGGATTGGCCAGAAAGGTCATGGTACCGGCCTTGCCATCTTCAATTTTCGAAAGGTTCGATACCCTGGTTTCCGGATTGCCCTCAACGATACCGTTGAGGAATCCGGCTATCTGTTGAGCGCTGAACTCCATTGGGGTGCATTAATGGGGTGCAAATTTATCATTTTTTTTGAGACAGTCCTGCTGAATTTTGCATTGCACAGCAGTTCAGATCTTTATATCCTTCGGATAACTCAGAAGGTGTTTGCTCACGGTGGTCGAAAGAACAGCAATGTCGAGCTGCTCTGATGCTGTGGCAACATCGGTAAGCTTTCCATCAGCTGAACGGATGAGGATTTTGTGATGCCGTGGGTTGTACGCGTGATTCGTGACCACATCGGTACACACAAAATAAGAAGTCTCCTCAGGACTGAGTTCATATTTAATGGCTGTGGCTTCGTTGATCCTGCCGATGTAGTCCTCGTCAAAAACTTCATTCCTGATCTCCATCCGGAATAGTTTCCGGTGAATCAGGCTGCGGCAGAGCGTTGAAAGTACCTTGTCGGGATGATCCATCCAAAGTTTGATGGCCGTGACAACATCAAAATCATCCAGCAAAGCAAAGCGTTCCAGGCAGCGAAGGTCGTTCAGAAAATCCTGCTTTCCGATATCATGAGTGAGGAAATATCTCAGGGCGGGAGTGGCAGGGATGTCTTTTTCAGTTTCCCCCAGCATTTTTGCCCTTCTCAAGAGGCTGACAAGCATCTGATCAGCAGCCAGTACAGCCTTGTGAAGGTAGACCTGCCAGTACATCAGCCTACGGGCGATAATAAATTTTTCGATTGAATAGATGCCTTTGGCCTCAACTACCAGTTCGTCGTCACATACAGTAAGCATATTGATGATGCGGTCGGTGTTGATAGTTCCTTCGGCTACCCCGGTAAAGAAGCTGTCGCGGGAGAGATAGTCGAGGCGATCCATGTCAAGCTGGCTTGAGACCAGCTGGTGCAAATATTTTTTTTCGTAAGTCCCCCTGAAGATCTTTCTTGCAAGCTCGAGCTGTCCGTTAAAAAGGTGGTTGAGCTCCGCGATGAACATATCGGAGATGTCTTCGTGCGAAAGCCCTTTCACGATCGACTGTTCCAGTGTATGGGAAAAAGGACCGTGGCCGATGTCGTGCAGCAGAATGGCGAGACTGAGTCCTTCGGCTTCTTCATGGCTGATATGTATTCCCTTGGACCTCAGTACTCCAACGGCCTGCCTCATCAGATGCATGGCGCCCAGGGCATGCTGAAAACGGGTATGGTGGGCCGAGGGGTAAACATAGTTGGTCAGGCCCAGCTGTTTGATTCTGCGCAGGCGCTGGAACCAGGGGTGTTCCATGATATCGTACACCAGCTCTGAAGGAATGGTAATAAACCCGTAAACAGGGTCATTGATGGTTTTTATCTTATTGATTGCCCGGAAATTCATTTAAATTTGTTAAAAGAATGCTAAAATGCGGCAGGGCCACAATAAAAGCAAATTTACTACATTTATACTTAATAGAGAATATCAAATTCCCTGACGCATCGGCTTTGTAGAATGTGATCAGGAATCAATAAAAAGAAAACATGGATAAAGTTAGTATATTGTGGGTTGATGATGAAATTGACCTTTTAAAACCGCATATTATTTTTCTTCGCGATAAGGGGTACGAGGTAGAGACGGTAAACAGCGGCCACGATGCCCTCGACATCTTAAAGACCAAATCGTTTAGTATTTTGTTTCTGGATGAGCAGATGCCAGGTTTATCGGGGATTGAAACACTAATGAAAGTGAAGGCCCTGCAGCCCGGCCTCCCGGTGGTGATGATTACAAAAAGTGAAGAAGAGGCGATCATGGAGGATGCCATCGGCTCAAACATTGCCGATTATCTGATCAAACCTGTGAAACCAAACCAGATACTACTCTGCCTGAAGAAGAACCTGGAAAATAAAAAAATTGTCAGTGAGAAGACCAATTTTCAGTACCAGCAAGAGTTCCGGAATATCGGAATGGAGATCAGCAACCGTTTAAATTTCGAGGAATGGGTGGAGGTGTATAAAAAGATCATCTTCTGGGAGCTGAAACTTGAGAAGTCGATGGATGAAGGCATGCAGCAGGTACTCCAGCTTCAGAAAAATGAAGCCAACCAGGTATTCAGCCGCTTCGTTGAACGGAATTACGTTGACTGGCTTCACGGAAAAGTGAGCTCAAGGCCGGTACAGTCCCACAATGTTATCAAGGAAAAGGTATTCCCCTTGATGGACGAGAATAAGCCGGTATTTGTAATTCTTGTCGATAACCTACGGTATGATCAGTGGAAGATATTACAACCGTTTTTTGAGGAGTATTTCAGGGTAGAGAAGGAGGAAATTTATTACAGTATACTGCCTACCGTGACTCAATATGCCCGGAATGCTTTGTTCGCGGGACTTCTGCCAACAGAGATCGAGCGCAAGTATCCCAAATACTGGGTCAGTGAGGATGAGGAAGGAACCAAGAATAATTTTGAATCGGAACTGCTGGGCGAGCTTCTGAAACGCTATGGCAGGGATGTGAAGTATTCTTATTACAAGGTGCTGAACCAGACATACGGACGCAAGCTTGTTGAACTGCTTCCAAACCTGATGGTGAACAAGTTGAACTTCATCGTGTATAATTTTGTTGATATGCTTTCGCATGCCCGCACCGAGATGGAGATCATAAGGGAGCTTGCCGACGACGAAAAAGCGTATCGTTCCATCACGCTAAGCTGGTTCCAGCATTCGCCTCTGTATGAAATTATCAGATGGCTGGGCGAAAAGGATGTGAACCTGGTCATCACGACCGATCATGGTTCCATCAGGGTGAACAGCCCGGTAAAGGTGCTGGGCGACCGCAACACGAATACCAACCTTCGTTACAAGACCGGGAGGGCGTTGAAGTTTGAAAAGAATGAAGCCTTTGAGATCAGGAACCCCGCCGACGCATTTCTGCCAAAAGGCAATGTAAGTTCTTCTTTTGTATTTTGCCGCAATTACGATTTCTTTGCATATCCGAATAACTATAACTACTACGTGAACTATTACCGGGATACCTTCCAGCATGGAGGTATTTCGATGGAGGAGATGCTGATACCGTGCGTATATCTTAAGAGAAAATGAATAACGAATATTGAACAACGAATCCCGAATGTCGAATTTTTTATTCCGTTCAACATTCAACGTTCAATGTTCAATATTAGTTATTCGATATTCAGTTAATATGTTTCTGATTTCTACTATTGAATCCCTTCCCGAAGTATCCAGGCAGCTCCTCGACGCTTTTCCCGACTCCCGGGTGTTTGCTTTATATGGGAGGATGGGAGCGGGAAAGACTACATTGATACGGGAACTTTGCCGCACTCTGGGAGTGACGGGAGAAGTGCAGAGCCCCACGTTTTCGATCATCAATGAATATAAAACCTTATCAGATGATTCGGTGTTTCACTTTGATTTATACCGGATCAATAAGATCGAAGAGTTGTTTGATATAGGGTATGAAGAATATATGTATTCAGGCTCATACTGCTTTATTGAATGGCCTGAGCTGGCAGGAGATCTCCTGCCAGAAGGTACTGTAAGGCTCGAGATATCCGGAGAAAAAGAAAGGGTGATCAGATTCTGATCACCCTTTCTTTTTCTCCGGAACGATACTCACGGGGAGTGCCGGCTTATTTCTGGATGTTCACCACTTCTTTGAACAGGGCCTTATTGGCATTGATTTTATCGGCATTTCCGTAAACGCAGAAGGCATTCTTATCGAGCACATCCTGCATCATTTTGACGTAGGTTTTTATATCGGCCGCTTTTGTGCTGATCACCGCAGTACGGTCATTCTGCATGTCCTGCTCGGTTCTTTTGTTGAAAAACAGCGAAAATGCCTGTTCTCCCTTCTGAGAAACTGTAAGCGGACGGTCCAGAGCCGAAACGGTGCCTATGATGTAGCGGGTCATGGCTTTTTTATCTGCTTCAAACGTTTTCAGATATTCAGGCACCCCTTTATAATTTTCAAGGGTTTGTTCGAGATTTGGATCCCGGTACGAATTGAATGTGAGACTGCCCAGGGGGGAGATGCTGCTCCATCCGCCGTAGGCGCCACCCATAACCCTCACCCTGGTTTGCAGGTAGTCGGTCGAAAGAATCTGGTTTACAACCCTCATTTTGCCATCCCACTGATACCCGAGTTTTTTATAATCGAAACCGGCAATCACATACTGCACCTTGGAAGGTGTGGGGAAGCCTTCATTTTTAGGCTGAGGGTTGAAATCCCATGTTTGAAAAACAGTCCCCCCGGCGGGCATAGCGTTGAGTAATTTTTCAGCAGCCGAGGTGAAAGCAGGCAGCGACTCAGGATTGGTTGTTACACCCAGGGTAAGATTGCTATTGATAAACAGCATGCCGGCGATTTTTTTCAGGTTGCTGATGATTTCGCCTGATTTCTGATCGTACTGCTTCATCAGATCGGCCAGGAACCAGTAATAATCAAGGCCGCTGGTCATCTCGCTGAATACACCGGTCTTGCTGAGATAGGAAGAAAAGCGGTTGCTGGCAACAGAATACCCATTCTCTTTGGTGTTGGCTTCAAGCTGTGAAAGAAGCCTGGTAAGAATGGTCTTCAGCCTTTCAGGGTCATCATATCTGGTTCTTAACAGGATCTCGGCAGTTAGTTCAGTCATCTTGTCAACCTTGCCTGCCATGGCCTTTGAGGTGACTGTGAATTTGGGGACCAGAATGTTGTCGTCAAGTCTCTCCTGATATGTTTTAATGGACGTATAAAATCCGCCAGTATTGATATTAAGTGCTTTGTTCAGATCTCCGAAAGTATAGTTTTCGGTATTCATCATCGCCAGAACATTCGAGAGGATAGATGCGTAGGGAAGAAGTTCCTGGGGCAGTACCCTCATATCGAAAAAGAGGTTCATATACACTACCCCGTTTGTGAATTCGTTGTGGTACAGCATGTGAGTGTGGCCAACCTTACTCTCTTCGACCGTATAAAACACGGCTTTGGGATTGATGTCGCTGATCTCCAGCAGAGGGATCGTTGCAAGTGCAGCCGGGCTGTCTTCCGACTTCTGGTATTCCAGCAGCGCCTTGTTGTCATTTACAAGGGCCGCGGTCTGTTCGGGGCTCAGACCGGCTTTGAAAGCTTTAAGCTCATCAGCCACTTTGGCATTTTTATCATTATCTGCACCGACTTTAGGCGCCATAGTGAAAAGAAGAGTATGCGGATTGTCAAGAAAATCAGTTTTTATAATATTCTCCAGATAGTTTGTAGTGAGGGCCTTTTTGACTACAGCAAGGGGTTTCTCATATTCCTGTCCGATAAAAGGATCATCGGCAAAGAAACTGCTGGGGAGTGAACGGAAAACGCAGTAGAGTCCTTTCTGTGCATCATTGCCTTCGCGCAGCTGAAACTCCATCCTGTTGATAACCCCTTCGATCACCTGTTTGTCGAGGCCCTTGTCAACAGCATCCTGCATACACTTTCTCACGATCGCATTGAATTTGTCCTTGTCGCCCGGGTTGGCATTCTGAACGTTGATCTGAAACACATTCTGCTTGTAATTGCTCGCCGAAGCGCTCACATCCTGTCCGATTCCGGCTTCCTGAAGGGCCAGGCGGATTGGAGCAGATTCCTGATTTACCAGGACTTCGCTCAGTATATCAAGGGCCATCACCAGAGACTGGTCGGTATTATGACCAATCACGTAATTCAGAGAGAGGTATGACTGGTTGTTGGTATCGTCGCCCGGCATCACGGCATACTCAGCAGTGATATCCTTCATTTTGTCGAACGGCTTTTGGTCGTCGATACTCGCTTTGTTATTGGCCTTTTGATATTTGGAAAGATATTCTTTGTCGATGAAAGCAAGTTCCTTCGCCAGGGGTGCGTTACCGTAAAGAAAAATGTAGGAGTTTTCAGGATGATAAAATTTCTTGTGGAAGTTCAGAAACTGTTCATAGCTGAGCTGGGGGATGGCATAAGGATATCCTCCTGATTCTTTGCCATAGGCATTGTCGGGGAACAGAATTTTGAATACCTGATAGCTCATTTCTTCCTTGGGGTCTGAGAATGCGCCTTTCATTTCGTTGAAAACAACGCCTTTGTATGTTACCGCACTGTCTTTATTAAGCAGCTCGTGATGCCAGCCTTCCTGTTTAAAAATCCTCGAATCGGTAAAGATCATTGGATTGAAAACTGCATCCAGATAAACATGCATAAGGTTGAAGTAATCTTTGTCGTTCATGCTGGCCACTGGATATGCCGTGAAATCTTTCGATGTGAAGGCATTCATAAACGTGTTCAGGGAACCTTTCTGAAGAACGTCGAAGGGGCTCTTTACCGGGTAATTCTTACTTCCGTTAAGAACCGAATGTTCCATGATATGCGGTGCACCGCAGTCATTCTCGGGGAAAGTTTTGAATGCGATAGTAAATGTTTTATTGGCATCATCGCAGGCGAACTTTATCACTTTTGCGCCGCTTTTAATATGTTCCAGGAAGAAAACATCGGCATTCAGCTCTTTTACAAACCTTTTTTCTATCAGTTTGTAGCCTGGATAGGTTGCATCTGGGGTTGAACTCATAAGAATCGTCATTAATAATACGAGTGAAAAAAGGTTTATCGTTGTGTATAAAAACCTTTTCAGGGTTAAATTTATAAATTGCATAACGGAAAAGTTTGATTTAATGCAAGATTACGTTTTTTTTTTCTGATATAAAAGGATTTTCGGTGATTGCCCTGTTCTGTTGGCTAAAGCCTGAAAATCCGATGACAGGACTATTGATTTTTCATGCCGGCAGGCTGATATTTCTTTTTTCTTTCGTAACTTCGTGTAAAATTTGAATCATGGAAGAATCCCGTCCTGATTTTAGCAAACATACTCCTGTCGAGCGGCTTATGCCCCAGGAGGAGATGCTGGAAGTAGCCAGCAAAAAAAGCGAGCTCACTATTGGCGTGCCCAGGGAAGCCTCGAACATGGAAAACAGGGTTTCGCTTATCCCCGACGGGGTTGGGCTTCTCGTGAGGAATGGCCATCATGTTATGGTTGAAGCCGGAGCGGGACTCACCGCCCATTTTTCCGATCATGAATACAGCGAAGCCGGCGCTCAGATTGTTTACTCTTCCAACGAAGTGTATAAAGCCGATATTATCCTTAAGGTAGGCCCTGTTACACAAGATGAAATTAGCCTGCTTCATCATAAACAGACTCTTATTTCCACTCTTCAGATCGCCATGCAAAGCGAAGGGTATTTTCGTTCGCTGAGTCAGAAAAAAATTACAGCACTGGCCTTTGAGTTTATCCGCGACAAATCGAATCAGATGGCGGTGATCAGGACCATGAGTGAGATTGCCGGGAGCACAGCCGTATTTATTGCAGCAGAATATTTATCTGATCCTGAATTTGGAAGGGGCAAGATGTTCGGAGGGTTTACCGGCATAGCCCCATCGGAAGTTGTTATCATCGGGGCAGGTACTGTTGGCGAGTTTGCCGCCCGCTCAGCCATCGGCATCGGTGCGTTTGTAAAGGTATTTGATAATTCGGTTTACCGTTTGCGACGCATCCAGGACAATCTCGGCCGCAGGATCTTTACTTCACTTTTGCATCCCAAGGCAGTTCTGGAAGCTATGCGTACCGCGGATGTCATGATCGGAGCCGTGCATTCAACCGATGGCAAGTCACCATGCCTTATCTCTGAAGAAATGATCAGGGAGATGAAAGAAGGATCTGTGATCATCGATGTTAGTATTGATCAGGGGGGATGCTTCGAGACTTCCAGGCCAACCACTTTAAGGAACCCCGTATATAAGGTACATGGAGTAACTCATTATTGCGTTCCCAATATCCCTTCAAAAGTTCCCCATACTGCTTCCCAGGCCTTAAACAATATTATGGTTCCCATTATACTCGATATGGGAAATGCCGGCGGGGTCGACAATCTGCTGAAACGTGATTACGGGGTCAGGCAGGGCGTGTATATTTACAATGGGCTGCTTACCAGCCTTCATATCAGCCGCCTTTTCAACCTGCCCTTCCAGGATCTCGACCTTCTTATGGCTGCTTTTCACTAAGACCACAATAATATGATCCTTTCAGGCAGGGTGGTCACGATATCAAGAACCCGCATACACTGCGGTCCCAGCGCGATACAGGAACTGCATACTATGCTCCTGATGCAGGAGTACCGAAATAGCAGAATTTTCGTCCTCGTCGACCCCAACACCGGAAAACATTGCCTCCCGCTTCTGGCTGAAGCATGCCCCGAACTGGGAGCAGCCTCTGTATTTGAGATAGAGGGAGGAGAAGAATCAAAATCAATGCTCACCGCACAAAAAATATGGGATGAACTTCTGGCTGCAAAAGCCGACCGTCACAGCCTGCTTATTAATCTTGGCGGAGGCGTTGTTACAGATATGGGCGGATTTGTTGCATCGGCCTTTAAACGGGGAATCCCATACATCAATATACCAACCAGCCTGATGGGAATGGCTGATGCTGCCGTGGGAGGGAAGACGGGAGTCAACCTTCATAACCTGAAAAACCAGCTAGGTTTTTTTTATTCCCCTGCTGCAGTTTTTATCGATACCCGTTTTCTCAAAACCCTTCCTGAAACCCATTTACGATCGGGCTTTGCCGAGATCGTAAAGTCAGCGCTGATCGGAGACGCTATACTCTGGCGCAGGATTCTGAGGCAGGGTGCAGGGAACATATTTGCAATGAATACTGCTGATAGAATCTGGCAGGAGATGATTATGAAAACAGTGACCTTTAAAAACCGCATTGTATGCCAGGATTTCAGAGAACTGAAAACACGGAAGATACTGAACTTCGGCCACACCATTGGTCATGCAGTGGAGTCGTTGCATCTCGGCAACGATAAAAAGACACTCCTTCATGGTGATGCAGTAGCCCTCGGAATGATAGCCGAAACCTGGCTCTCGA
Organism: uncultured Bacteroidales bacterium; assembly: GCA_903916595.1. Lineage (GTDB taxonomy): Bacteria > Bacteroidota > Bacteroidia > Bacteroidales > FEN-979 > CAIRDP01. The sequence goes on from CAIWXI010000096.1 coordinate 49,030, forward strand.
ATATAAAAGCAGGATTGAGCGATACGGAAACTCTCGAGATAATCACTTTCCTTAAAACCTTGTATCATAAGCAGTGCGGTTTGCTGAAATCTTCCGTTACAGATACCACCAGGATTTTAGACGAGCTCTGTAATCTTCTTTTACACGATAAAAAGAATAAGAACGGTGAAATTCGTTTCACCCTGATCCGCTCGGCAGGAAAGCCTAAGATCAATATCACGGCCGGCCGGGATGAAATACGTTCCGCTCTGAATACACTTTTTGAATGATCCCGTTTGTTTCCTGGGGAGAGAGTCATGATGAAAACCATAAAGATTATTAAACCTGATGCGCCTCTTAAGGGGACATTACATCTCCCTTCTTCGAAAAGCATCAGCAACCGACTGCTGATCATGCAGGCTTTGTCGGGAACAGACTTTGGGATAACTAATCTTTCGACTGCCGACGATACGCTGATCCTTCAGAAACTCTTAACACAGATTAATTTGAATGCAGGTCAGCGGGATGCAGTCGAGCTCGATTGCTCCAATGCCGGTACTGATTTGAGGTTTCTTACTGCTTTTCTTGCCACCAAGCCCGGCCGCTGGGTACTTACAGGCACAGATCGGATGAAACAGAGACCTATAGGAGAGCTTGTTGAAAATCTGAAAAAACTGGGCGCCTCCATTGAATACCTCGGGACTATTGGATTTCCTCCACTACTTGTTAAGGGAAGAAAACTTTTCTCAACCGACTTGCAGATCAATGCCGGGCTAAGCAGCCAGTTTATCTCGGCTCTGATGATGATAGCACCATGTCTTCCAGAGGGCCTCACCCTGAATATTAAAGGCGATATAGTCTCGGAGCCCTATATTGACATGACGGTTAGTCTGATGAAAGAATGTGGTGCCAGGGTGAGAAAGTGGAAACATAAGATCCGGATTGAACCAGGCACATATTCCTGTAGTCAATTCACAGTGGAGTCCGACTGGTCGGCAGCTTCATTCTGGTACCAGGCTGCAGCTCTTGCCGATGAGGCGGATCTTGAACTTCCCGGCCTTTCCGCTCACAGCCTGCAGGGCGATTCAGTGCTGGCCAGGGTATATACCTTGTTCGGAGTGCATTCAGATATCAGATATCCTGCATCTTGCATCCCGCATCCCGCATCCCGCATCCCGCATCCCGCATCCTGCATCCCGCATCCCGCATCCCGCATCCCGCATCCCGCATCCCGCATCCCGCATCCCGCATCCTGCATCCCGCATCCCGCATCCCGCATCCCGCATCCCGCATCCTGCATCCCGCATCCCGCATCCCGCATCCCGCATCCCGCATCCTGCCTCCACTTGTCCGGAAATTACTCACAACCAGTAGACTTTACATACGACTTCACCCATCACCCCGACCTTGCCCTGCCTATGATCGCCACTTGTGCTGCACTCGGACTCAGGGGGCATTTTGAAGGATTGAAAAGCCTTGCTATTAAGGAAAGCGACAGGGTTTACGCACTTACTTCCGAACTCACAAAACTGGGATGCAAACTCACGGTCACTACAGGAGATAATCCTGTCATCGAAATTCATCCATCAAAACTTATTTTCAAACCTGAAACCATCATCGATACCTACCGGGACCACCGAATGGCAATGACCTTTGCGATGCTTGTACTGAAAACCGGTAGCATCCGCATTGCCGATCCCGATGTGGTCGCCAAATCGTATCCGGAGTTTTGGGAGGATCTCGAAAGCGTGGGGTTTCAAATTAAATGGTGAAATGGTGAAATGGTGAAATGGTGAAATGGTGAAATGGTGAAATGGTGAAATGGTGAAATGGTGAAATTTTGAACATCAGGCATCAATCTTGAGCAGAAATGTTTATTTTTGGCATCGGGCATTTAACACACATCCATGTTAGTCGACATTTTTATTCCCTGCTTCATTGACCAGGTTTACCCCGAAACGGGTATGAACATGGTAAAAATACTCGAGAAACTCGGTGTTGATGTGTTTTATAATCCAAACCAGACTTGTTGTGGCCAGATGACGTTTAACAGCGGCGCCTGGGATGAGAGCAAAAAGTTGGGAGAGAAGTTTATGAAAGATTTCTCAAACGACAGGCCAATTGTGGGTGCATCGGCTTCCTGCATCGGGTTTGTGCGCAACTATTATCCCTGGCTTTTTCACAATACAGGCCTTCATTACGAATATAAGGGGCTGAAGAAAAATTTTCACGAGATTACCGATTTTCTTGTTAATGTTTTAAAGGTGGAAGATGTTGGAGCTACCTTCAATCATTTGGTCACATATCATGATTCATGCGCTGCCCTGAGGGAGTATGGTTTAAAAGACGAACCCAGGAAGTTGCTTGCAAATGTAAAAGGCCTCGAATTGATAGAGATGAAGGAGAATGAGGTATGCTGCGGATTTGGCGGAACCTTTTCGGCCAAGTTTGAACCCATCTCAACAGCTATGGCTGAACAGAAAGTTACCAATGCCCTTGAAACAGGAGCCGAATACATTGTTTCAACCGATTCATCCTGCCTGATGCATCAGCAGGCTTTTATTGATAAACATAATCTTCCCATTAAGACTATCCATATCGTTGATGTGCTTGCCTCGGGTTGGTGACAGGATGGTTTAAGGATATAAACGCTTCATCTTGTTTTCATGGACTTCGAAAAATATACAACGATCATTTCGTCGGAATTAGGGCTTACCAAAGCTTCAGTGTTTAATACCGTGACTCTGTTGGAAAGCGGGGCTACTATACCCTTCATAGCCCGCTATCGCAAGGAAATGACGGGAAGTATGGATGAGGTGATGATAGCGAAGGTCAGGGACAGGCTCATCCAGCTTAAGGATCTTGATTCCCGCAGGGAGGCTATTCTGAAAAGCATGAGGGAGCAGGAAAAACTGACTCCCGAACTGGAGGAGGCTGTTATGAAGGCAGCCACCATGGCTGAGCTGGAGGATATTTACCTGCCATTCAAACCAAAGCGTAAAACAAGGGCAAGCATAGCTCGGGAGAAAGGACTGGAACCTCTCGCAAGGATCATCATCTCTCAGAAATATAACGACCCTGAAATTCAGGCCGAACGGTTCATCGATGAGGAAAAGGGCGTGAAATCCGCCGAAGATGCCATCAGCGGAGCAGAAGATATCATTGCCGAATGGGTCAATGAACACGCTTATAGCCGTAAGCGTATCCGTCAGTTGTTTGAGAAGGAAGCCCTGATCATTTCGAAAATAGTTAAGGGAAAGGAAGAAGAAGGAGTTAATTACCAGATCTATTACGACTACCGCGAACTGCTTTCCAAAGCTCCTTCACACCGGGTGCTTGCCATGCTGAGAGCTGAAAATGAGGGTTTCCTGCGAGTTTCTGTTGAGGTCCCGAACGACAAGGCAGAGGAGATTCTCGACAGGATATTTATTAAATCTGAAAATGCTTCGGCTGAACTGGTGCGGGAAGCCATCAAAGACAGCTGCAAACGCCTTTTGCTGCCATCAATGGAAACCGAAGCTCGCGGCTGGGCCAAGGAGAAATCTGATTCGGAAGCCATCCGGGTTTTTACAGAAAATCTCCGGCAGCTGCTTCTTGCTCCTCCACTCGGGCAAAAAAATGTACTTGCATTGGACCCGGGTTTCAGATCCGGTTGTAAACTGGTATGCCTGGGCCCCCAGGGTGATCTCCTGCATAACGAGACCATTTATCCTCATCCTCCCCAAAACGAAGTCAAGGAGTCTATCCATAAGATAAAAAGTCTCGTGAACGCATACAAAATTGAAGCTATTGCAATAGGCAACGGCACTGCAGGCCGTGAAACTGAAAGGCTTATCCGTGCCATTCCTTTCGACAAAGAGATACTGGCGCTGGTGGTGAACGAGAGCGGAGCATCGGTTTACTCAGCTTCAGCCATTGCACGCAAAGAATTTCCCGATTACGATGTCACGGTAAGAGGGGCTGTTTCCATCGGCCGCCGCCTGATGGATCCTCTTGCAGAACTGGTAAAGATAGATCCGAAAGCTATTGGCGTAGGACAATATCAGCATGATGTGGATCAGCCTGCTCTTCAGAAAAGCCTTGAAGATACGGTGGTAAGCTGTGTGAATATGGTGGGCGTTGAAGTGAATACCGCCAGTGAAGAACTGCTTACTTACGTCTCTGGAGTAGGGCAGGGGCTTGCAAAAAATATCATCACTTACCGGAATGAGAAAGGCCCTTTCAAGTCAAGGGATCAGTTTCGCAAAGTCACGCGTTTCGGTGAAAAAGCCTTTGAACAGGCTGCCGGCTTTCTGCGTATCAGAGATGCAGCAAATCCCCTGGATTCGAGCGCTGTTCATCCCGAAAGCTATCATGTGGTTGACAGGATGGCGAAAAGCCTGGACTGTTCTGTAAGGGATCTGATGCAGGATGCGGGATGCAGGTCGAAGATAAAGCTTGATGAGTTCGTGGATGAGAAGACAGGTTTACCGACTCTGATGGATATCCAGCAGGAACTTGCCAAACCAGGCCGTGACCCCCGGCAAAAATTCGAAATGTTCGAATTCTCAAAGGAGGTGCATACCATGAATGATCTCAGAACGGGAATGAAACTTCCGGGAATCGTCACAAACATCACTAATTTCGGAGCGTTTGTTGATATCGGTGTTCACCAGGACGGATTAGTGCATGTAAGTCAGCTTGCCGACCGGTTTGTAAAAGATCCGAATGAAGTTGTGAAGCTGAATCAGAAAGTGATGGTTGAAGTTGTTGACATAGATATTCCGAGGAAACGTATACAGCTCTCTATGAAGTCTCAAAATAAATCGAAGCCCTGAGCGTTTTAAATTCTGTACCTTTGTTTCCTAAATGAAGACTGCCAGCCCACGATGAAAAAGCATATTCTGCTCCCTGTTCTGCTCCTGCTCCTTATAATTGCCATAAAACCTGCCCAGGCCCAAAGGGTTCTTGGGGGTCTCTCTGTTGGGGCTAATTTCTGCCAGGTCGACGGAGATCAGTTCTATGGCTTTCGCAAGGTCGGACTGAATTTCGGTCCCATGGTCATAGTCCCGTTCGGAAAGAACAGGAACTGGTCGGTAAGTATGGAGCTGCTGTATTCGCAAAAAGGGAGCTTTCACAGGGGAAGTACCGATTCAACCTACTACAGGCTGAATCTTGATTACATAGATATACCGGTAATGGTTCATTTTACCGATAAAAAGATCATTTCGGCAGGACTCGGATTTTGTTACGGACAATTGATAGGCAAATCGGAGTCACAGCTATTCGTGGTGACGCCAAACACTGATTTTTTACCCTATGATTTTTCTGTTCTGGGAGAAGTGTCACTCAGAGTATGGAACAGGTTCTGGATCAATGTAAGATACCAGTATTCACTGCTGAACCTGCGCACGGTGACGTTTAAAAATCCCAACATCGCCAATGATACCTGGCAACGCAACCAGTATAACAATGTTATCAGTCTTCGCCTTACTTATATATTCAAACAGGAACTTCCGGGAAAACCCAAAAAGCCCAAAGGAGAAGAGGAATAACAAGGGGATTGAACAGTGAAATACCCCGAAATTAATTTTTCAAACATTTAACCGAAACACCATAGCCGAGGTTAGTGCTGACCTCCTGGAACGTTGCGTCATAATTCCATGCCCTGAACATTTTCATGAAATCATAACCCCCTGCTACATAAGAGGATGAAGTCCAGAATGTTCCGGAGGTAGAAAGAAATGAGAATGTGCCGGTAGAAAAGTTACGGACTCCTCCCGGAAGTCCTGAAAATCCGCTGGCGTTTGTTGCACCTGTGTTGGGAGAAGCCCAATGCGTTGTTCCTGCTTCCTTCAGAGGTCCGCCTGCAACACCTGCTCCTCCTAAAAAGGCAGTCAGCAAGTTGTATTCAGCATCTGAAGGTAAATGCCAGCCTGCCGGACACAGCCCCTGTGCCCCGACTGTGGAAACATACTGCATCACTTCACCCCATTGATAGAGCCCTCCGTATATAGTGCAGTTGGATTCCAGATCATTGAAACAATATTTTTCTTTGATGCCGTTGTTGATTTGTTCCACCGGGCCATTGATCCTATTTCCAACATTCAGGTTGTCTCTGAACCAGCATTGTATGCCAATCTGTACTGTATTGTATGTTTTTCCTTCATATACAACAGTGGGGATACCTGGGCATGAAGGCCATAAGGTCGAAAAATTTATCTCGTTGCCATATGCTGTGCCTATCGCATTTGTGGCATAAGCACGTAAATAATATATAGTGTTTGCAACGAGTCCTGTAATATTACTGACAAAGGAACCGGTTCCGCTTCCGTCGGATGTGAAATTGTTTGATGTTGTCGGATTTGGAGATGTGCTCCAGCAAACACCTCTGGCACTTACATCGACTCCTCCATCTGATGCTATAGTACCCCCGCTTGTTGCAGTAGTCTGGGTTATTCCGGTTACCGTGGTGGTGGTTAGTGTCGCTAGATTAAAGGTTGTAAAAGTGATGACAAGGCCGTACGATGTTCCTGTGCTGTTGGTGGCATAGGCTCTCACATAATACAATGTACCCCCGGTGAGCCCTGTTATGTTGCTCACGTATTGACCGATGCCTGTTCCGTCAAGGGTGTGATTGTTCGCTATTGTTGGACCAGGAGCAGTGCTCCAGCAGACCCCCCTTGCAGTTACGGTTGAGCCTCCGTCTGATTGCACGTTACCTCCTAAAGTTGCTGTAGTCTGAGTAACAATTGTTACCGGCGATGTTGTAACTGTTGGCACATCAGGTGTTGTAAAAGAAAGCTCGTTACCATAAGCTGTGCCTGTGGAGTTCGTGCCATAGGCTCTTAAATAATAAGTTAATCCGGAAGTCAATCCGGTAATGTTGCTTACAAAAGTACCCGTGTCGCTGCCGTCAGTGGTATGACTGCCCGCGGTTGTCGGTACTGGCGTTATACTCCAGCATACACCTCTTACGGTCACCGGAGACCCTCCGTCTGAGGTAATGTCACCTCCGCTGATTGCAGAAGTCCGGGTAATACCGGATGGGACCGTGGTCACTAAAGTGGGAACAGATAGTGTCGTGAAAACATGTTGGTTCCCATAAGCCGTCCCTATACTGCTTGTCGCATAAGCCCTGACATAATATTCCACGCCTGTGGTTAATCCGGTAATATTGCTTACAAACGAACCGGCCCCGCTGCCATCTGCTGTAAGACTGTCGGTAATTGCCGGGTCTGTCAATGTGCTCCAGCACACCCCTCTTGCAATTACGGGTGATCCCCCCGTCGAAGTGATATTGCCCCCGCTTACTGCTGTAGTCTGGGTGATATTTGTAACAGCCGATGTAGTTAAAGTGGGTAGATTAGTAGTAGTGAACGTGAGTTCTCCCCCGTACTCTGTTCCGAAACTGTTGATGGCATAGGCCCTAAGGTGATATAGAGTGCCACCGGTTAGGCCAGTGATACTGCTTAGGAACATACCAATGCCAGTACCGTTTGCAGTAAGGCTGTCGGCTGTCGTGGGATTGGGAGAAGTACTCCAGCAAACACCCCGTGCCGTAACAGGGGCTCCGCCTTCCGAAGTAACATTACCACCGCTGGTTGCAGTTGTAAGAGTAATATTGGTTACAGCAGCGGTAGTGACTGAGGGTGTACTTAGCGTTGTAAATGTCCGTTCATTCCCGTATGATGTTCCGACGTTGTTAATGGCATAGGCCCTGATGTGATACAAAGTACCCCATGTCAGGCTGGTCATGTTACTTGTAAAAGGACCCGTTCCTGCGCCATCTGCCGTATGATTATCGGCCGTTGTAGGGCTTTGGGAAGTGCTCCAGCAAACACCCCGGGCAGTCACCGGAATCCCCCCGTCAAACGTTACCTGTCCCCCTCCTGTTGCAGAATTCTGATTAATATTAGTGACCACTGCTGTTTCTACTGCCGCGTAAGTCGGTGTGGTGAAATCCAGTTCATTGCCGTACCTCGTTCCGGCACTATTGGTTGCATAAGCTCTTATGTAATACTTTGTATTTTCAGTCAATCCGGTGACCTCGCCGGTATAAGAACCAAGCCCGCTGCCATTAACAGTATGAGCTCCTGTATTTGTGGGATGGGGTAAATTACTCCAGCAAACCCCGCGAAATGTTGAGGTGTCTCCGCCATATGCTATGAGATTGCCGTCACAACTTGCAGTAGTCCGTGTAATATGGTACACGAGAACTGTCGTGACTGTCGGTAAATCAATGGTTTTAAATGATCGTTCCAAACCGTAACCGCTTCCGCCCTTGTTTGAAGCATAAGCCCTGACGTAATAGACTGTGCCCAGCGTCAGTCCGGTGATATTACTCGTAAAAGTGCCTGTGCCGGAGCTGTCAATGGTAATACTATCGGTAGTTGTCGGATTATGCAAGGTGCTCCAGCATACTCCCCTCGCAGTGACAGGAGCTCCGCCGTCTGAGATTACATTTCCTCCGCTGATGGCGGAGTTGTCGGTTATGGCAGTTATTGAATCTGTTGTTATTTGTGGATAGTTAATGGTCGAAAATGTCGCTAACTCACCGTAAGCTGTTCCCAGTGAATTTATTGCATAGGCCCTCAGGTAATACACAGTATCAGGGATCAAGCCTTCGATGTTGCTTATAAAGAGCCCGGTATCAGCTCCATTTGTTGTGTGACTGCTGCTCCTGGACGGATTGGGAAGCAGGCTCCAGCAGATCCCCTTTGCTGTAACCCCCGAACCCCTGTCGGATGTGACATCTCCGCTACCCGTAGCCGTAGTTATTCCAACGTTGGAAACAGGAAGTGTGATTACCGCGGGAATAGCCGTGAGTGGGGTCAGTTCAAAGACATATGAAGAATTGCTTCCCGGACTGTCTGTGATTACCTTATCATAATAGTTGGATTTATATGATTTAAAAAGCAATTCGTCGCCCAGGTGAAAGGAAAAGAACGGATCAGTAAAAGTTGATTTGATACCTGCAGGTTCCGTACCGGTGAACGTAATTCTGTTTTCTATACTTCCGTTATTGCTATTTAACAGTTTTATTGTTTTAGTAATTTGGCCATCAGATATTTTGAGGAGCAAAAGACTACTGGTTGAAGACCTGACTTCAAAGTTGTGCTTCCCTGTGGGAAATGTGTTTTTATATTCAGCTATCGCTTTTCCGCGAGTATCAAAGACACTTAAACCCAGAGTCCCTCCATGATTCATTATTACCTGCACATTTGTTTTTCCGCTGAAAGGGTTAGGGACAGCAGGAAGTACTGAAAATGATTCGGGGATTTGTGATGTCTGATTTCCTATTCCGGAGGAGACAGAAATGACCAGTGATGGAGCACTCCCGCTAAGGATAGTATCACATCCCCGGGTAGTGTTCTGAACATAGACCACTTCCAGAGGTACAATGGCGCTGGTGTACACATCCTTGCCACTAAATGTAAGAGTGAGATTTTGACCAATTCCGATTAGTGTATACAGACTAAAAAGAATTAACAAAAACAATGTTCGCATAATCTCTATCCTTCGATTTAATCAGATTTATTTTTGACGAGGTACAAAGATATTTACAGAAAGGCAGTTAACACGCAACTGTGAATAAGTAGTGATAAAAAACAAACCCGCTTAATGAGCCACTTATATGACTCTCCGTATCATACACAGCTTATGTGTATACTCATGAAGGTCGTTGTGAAAGATGCCATCCTTGTCAATAATGTCAACGCGTACCCTGCCTGAACAATGCAGGATCTTCTGTCGGTCGACGAGAATGCCGACATGGATTATTTTACCTTCTTCATTTGAAAAAAATGCCAGATCGCCGGGTTCGGCTTCGTCAAGGCTGTTTACTTGTTCACCCTGCTCAGCCTGCTGGGAAGCATCCCGTTTAAGGCGGATGTTTTTTAATTTGTACGCCATCTGAACAAGCCCTGAACAGTCAATGCCGAAAAGTGATCGCCCACCCCAGAGATAAGGAGCTCCCAGAAACTGTAAGGCATCATGAACAAGCTCATGCTTTAATTCGACCATGTTCTCAGGGCCATCTTCGTCATCTTCAAAATCGGAGATCATCGAAACCTGCCCGTCATAAACGAAAGTCTGCTGTGCAAGCTGCATATTAAGTTCTTCTATGTCGGGGAGCGAACTTCCTATCAGTATAGGGTACTGTGATTTCTTTGTTTCATTAGTCACCAGCTGCACCAGGTCCATCGAACAACGGGTATCGGCTTCATAGAGGCGCTGAAACTCTTCCCCGTCAAGTGAGGTATGTCCCGAAACATTGATCCAGCCTGTATAATCATCAAAAGCAAGCCTTATATTCAGCCAGTTTTCTTCGGTTTTCAAAACAGTGTATAATTCACCAAAAAGAAGCTGAGTGCACATTTCAGCTTTATGCGAGGGTTCCGGGCGTACCGGGACGATGCTAAGGAGACAGATTCCGTATGACATATGATGCAGGTTTTATGCAAAGGTAAGAAATATAGGGATTGGGGATTGGGGATTGGGGGTTAGGATGGCGGATGGCTGAGAAAAATAAAAGATTAAAGAAATGGAAGCAGATACGGGATATTTCGTATTTTTAGTTTCTGATCGATTAGATTTTGTCTGAAAAATGAAAACCATAGAGGCTCTTATTGTTGAAGACAACCCTGAGAATCAGCTGTTCTTGTCGTATTTACTTGGGAAACACTGTCCTTCGGTTCATGTTATCGGGGTTGTGGCAACTGTAAAAGATGCGATTCAGAATATCAGCGATCTATCGCCTGACCTGGTTTTTCTGGATGTGGAATTAAGCGATGGCAGCGGGTTTGATGTACTCACATATTTCCAGCCATTACCATTCAAGGTAATTTTTGTTACCGGACATCTTGATTATGCTTATCAGGCGATCAAATTCAATGCCGTTGATTTTTTGTTCAAGCCTGTAACAGCTCCTGATCTGATCGAGGCTGTAAAAAGAGTTTCACAGAAAGAACTCACCGAGGCATACCAGGAAAGGCCTGAAGGCGCCCGGCTTCAGTTTGAAAATCCATCGAGGTTAATATTGCGTGAAGTGTCGGGCTTCACGATAATAGAGACCTCCGAGATAATAAAACTTGAAGCCAGCGGAAATTATACCGACGTATATCTTACAGGAATGCGCAAGCATACTTATTGCAGAATTCTGAAAGAGTTTGTTAAATTGCTGGAGGCTCATCCAAATTTTATGCGGGTGCACAAATCTTTCTTTATCAATCTTGATCATGTAATATCATATTCAAAGCAGGGAGAGATTAAACTTATCGAAAACCTTACCGCCCAGGTAGGGGATACATTTAAGAAGAAGTTTTTAGCTCATTTCGCCTGAATCTGATATTAGTATTCATTTACTTCCAACTGCCTTTTGTTTATATAATTATGGTTTTCGTCTATATTTACGATGTGATCATTTAATCCATGTTATATTTATACTCTGATCTGTGAAAAGCACAACATATACCAAACATTTATCATAGATTACATATAGAGTTAAAAGTATTATTTCATGTCAAACTAAAAAACAACAGGTATGAAAACAAGAAATTTATTCATTTCAAAAAGTACATTGATCATGATTCTGATCAGTTTACTGGTATCGTCAGTCTTTATAGGATGTTCAAAGAAGGATTCAACGGATCCCACACCAACTTCACAACCATTTTCAAATACAGGTGATGATTCTACAACCCGCATCATTGCAAGTATTCCAAGGATAGAACTTTCGAAGGTTAAGAGTACGGGTGTTACTCTGTACCTTTCGGTCACAGACCAGAAAGGTCATCCTTTTCCCAATTTCAACCAGTATAATTTTGTGATCAAACAGGTATGCATCGGGAGAACAGACACTGCTGTCGTCACTTCTCTTGGTTTCCAGAAAATGAATCAGAGTGGCCAGAACATAGCCACTCCGCTCGTACTTGATTATTCGGGCAGTATGAGTTCTTATTTAGCTGATCTGGAGCAAGCCGCGGCGAAATTCATCACTATAAAAAACAAGAACGATCAGGCCGAACTGATAAAATTCAGCAGTTCGATTGAGAACGTTCAGCCGTTTACAAAAGACACTACACAATTATTAACAGCACTGAAGGCTTCCTGGCCAGGGTCGGGAGGGTCCACGGCCCTGTATGATGCCATGATGATGGGTATTGACGATGCGGATGTTTTTTCTGGTCAGCAATCATCGACCTACCTGCCTGCCATCATCGGATTTACCGACGGTATCAACAATGCATCAAGCAGTACCAGTCAGGATGTAATCGACAACGCTATCGCAAAACAAATCCCTGTTTACATGTTGGGTTTCGGAGGCGCTGATTCTGTTTCATTGTCATCTATTGCCAACCAAACCGGGGGGAGATATTATTACACACCCGATATGTCGACTTTGCAGAGTCTTTTCTCGATGATAAGCGGGCAGCTGAAGAATATTTACCTTGCTTCCTGGGTCTATAGTTCAACGTGTACGGAAGTCATGATCATTGTTGAAGCTTCCTATACTTGCGGAAAAGGAACATTTTACTCAAGGACTGAAAAGATTTTCATTCCGCTGATAAAATAATCAAGCCGGCTTTTTCGTCTTTTTGATTTCCAGAATCGCGCAACCTCCGCAACCGGAATTGCAGCCGTTACATTTGCTCTCGGGTTTGATCATAGAGCGGATGAGACTGTAGGCAGCTCTTCCGATTGCGGAGGCTATTACAAGAGAGATGATAATATATTGAATAGTCATGTTTCAGAGTATTAAAGATCCAAGCTGGTATACGATGAACGAAAGCGACCAGGCCAGGGCGGTAGTATAAAGCATCAGGAACAAGGCCCATTTCCACTGGCCCGACTCCCGCCTCACGGTTGCGATCACAGCAATACAAGGCATATAGATCAGGATAAATATGATGTATGAAAACCCTGCAAGTGGGGTAAATACTTTTTGTCCTTTCCGGTTTCCGCTTTCATAAGTTGCAGACTGCAATCGGGCAGTAAGATCAGCCTTGGGGTTAAAGTCATCCGCCGAAGGCGTGCTATAAAGCACACCCATGGTGCTTACAACTACTTCCTTCGCAGCCGCGCCGGTGATCAGGCTCACACCCATCCTCCAGTCGAAACCAAGAGGTTCTATTACCGGTTCAATTACTTTGCCGATTTTTCCGATGTATGATTGCTGAAGGCGTTCGGCACGGCCCATACCGCTGCCACCCGGGAAATATTCAAGCGCCCAGATGATGATCACCGCGATAAGGATTACACCGCCCATTTTTTTGAGGTATTGGCGGGCTTTCTCCCACATATGTCTTGCGATAACCCTGACGGTAGGCATACGGTAGGGGGGGAGTTCCATGACAAATGGTGCTTCTTTGTTTTTAAATAAGAATTTTTTGAAAATCATAGAGATGATTACTGCCAGTATGATTCCTGTCATGTATACCACGAAGATTACTGTTCCGGCATGTTTCTGGAAGATGGCGCCGGTGATTAGCAGGTACACCGGCAGGCGGGCGCTGCAACTCATAAAGGGGTTGATGAGCATGGTTAAAAGGCGGTCGTTACGGTCTTTCAGCGTACGGGTGACCATGATGGCGGGAACGTTGCAGCCAAAACCCATGATCAAAGGGATGAACGACTGGCCATGAAGACCCATCTTGTGCATCAGCTTATCCATGATGAATGCCGCTCTGGCCATATATCCCGAATCCTCCATCAGAGAAATAAAAAAGAACAGGATAAGGATGTTGGGAAGGAAAACGATCACACTTCCTACTCCACTGATAATGCCGTCGACCAGCAGATCTCTTACTGGACCCGGAGGAAGAATATTGCCTGAAAAATTACCGAACCAGATCACCATCAGGTCTATCCAGTGTTTCGGGTATTCGCCCAACGAAAAAGTTGACTGAAACATGACCCATAAAAAAAACAGGAAAAAAGGAAACCCAAGATACCTATGGGTGAGAATATGGTCGATCCGGTCGCTGAAAGTCTTACCGGTCAGAGCCTGTTCGTTGGCATCGAGGGTCTCTCGCAGGGCCCCGGAAATAAAGCCGTAGCGGGCATCGGTAATCAAAGTTCCACAATCTTCGTAGAAATTGTCCTCGAGGCGTTTGACCTCTTTTGCAACCGTAGCGGTAATGGCTTTAAAATATTGAGAATGAGCCAGACCTTTAGTGACATCGTCGTCGTTTTCAAGAAGTTTTATGCTGAAGTATCGCGTTGAAATCCGCGCTGCCAGAGCCTCATCCTTCCTGATTATCTCTTGTATCCTGCGGATAGAACGTTCCAGCTCCTCCCCGTAATTGATATGAACATGGCGCATCACGGGATCCCTGTCCTCAAACACATCGATCACTCTGTCGAACAGTTCTTTGATGCCTTCTCCCCTGGAACTTATAGTAGGAATTACAGGAATGCCAAGCAGCTCTCCAAGAGCCGCGTAATCCAGCACATGTCCTTTCTTTTCAAACTCATCGTACATGTTTAATGCAATAACCACCCTGATGTCCATGTCGATAAGCTGTGTGGTCAGATACAGGTTCCGCTCGAGGTTCGATGCATCGATGATGTTTACAACGATATCTGGAACTTTCTCGGTGATATGTTTCCTCACATAAAGCTCTTCAGGAGAATAGGCCGTAAGGGAGTATGTCCCCGGAAGGTCGGTGATGTTGAAAGAATATCCGTTTTGCCTGAATGTCGCGGTTTTACTGTCGACAGTCACGCCACCGAAATTACCGACCCTCTCATGTGAACCTGATGTTATATTGAACAGAGTTGTTTTACCGCAGTTCGGGTTGCCAACCAGGGCAATGTCGATGATTCTTCCACGGTCAGGCTCAAGGTCTCTCAGAGTCTCTTCCTGAATAGTACCGTTAAAAATTTTATTTTGTGTATCTGCGGATGGGGGAGCGGCTTCGTTTCCAGGAGGGATGATCTCGATTAAACGAGCCTCGGTCTGGCGCAGGGAAACGTTGTATCCAAGAATTTTGTATTCCAGAGGATCGAGCAATGGTGCGGATTTGACAACGCACACATCTTTCCCGCGCACAAATCCCATCTCTGTGATCCGTTTACGGAATGCGCCCCGGCCACGTACTTTCGTTATGATTCCGTGCTCCCCTTCCCTGAGGTCAAAAAGTGTCGACAATTAATTTAGATTAAATTAACGCAAAGATACAAAAAATATCAGATATCAAATATCAGATATCAGATATCAAATATCAGATATCAGATATCTGATGTCAGATATCTGGATGCTTCCGGTCCTACATTAAATACCAGGTCGATAATACTGAGGTTGGGAATGAAGCCGTGCTTCTCGGCAAATGTTTGAGTGTAGGGCAGACAGGTGGCTGTAGCATGCTTGGCAGTAAGCTCCCGGCGGAGGTCGTAAATGCCTGCCGGCTGCTTAAAATAAATTTCATTGTAATTGAGTACCACTGAGACTTTCAATAGCCGGAATACTGTTTCAAGTATTTCAGAATTGAAATCCACAAGAAATTCATATTCCTTTTCAAAAAAAGGTCTGAAATAATCCTGGTAGTAAAGAAAAAAAGGTGAATTGTTGTAGGCGGCCTCTATAGCCCGCCAGTGGGTTTTATTCCAGGGGAGCGCATACGAAATCCTGATATCTCTGGTTTTCGTATGGTTCCCGCCTGGTTTGTTTACATGTATGCTTAAGGTTTGTTTCCCGTTCGGACTGTAGATATTCGCATGATTACGGCAGGTCTGTTTCGGGTAAGTCTCATCCAGCTCAATAAGTATTTCCCTGGCTTTCAGCAGGGCTGAAACATACCCTATGGGAGGAAGATAGGATGTAGAGACGATGATTCGTTCACCGGCCATTCTTTCCAAGGGTCAGTTCGCACTCTTTTTCAGCAGAACGTCGTCGATAGCATGAATCAGAGAGTCTTTAGGAAGGGCTCCCACCGACATCTGCGGCTGACCGTCGACCGGGCAAAACAGCATTGAAGGAATGCTCCTGATCCCGAAAACACTGGCTAGTTCCTGCTCGGCTTCCGTATCAATTTTATAGACATTGATCTTGCCGGCATATTCCATGGAAAGTTCTTCCAGTATGGGAGCTACCATCTTACAGGGCCCACACCAGTCGGCATAAAAGTCAATAATACATGGAAGTTCGCCTTCAAATTTCCATTCCTTGTTCAGTTCGAAATTGAATACCTTCTCGGCGAAGGTTGTTTTTGTTAAATGTTCAGTTGCCATATTTGTAATTTTTAATTTGTTATTGCTTTTTCTGATTTAATAATGACTCATCAATCATGCTCTTAAGCTTGTCCTTGGGAAGAGCGCCGAGTGAAAAGCTCGGCTTTCCGGTTTTTGGGACAAACAATAGAGCGGGAATAGAGCTGATTCCCATTAGGCCTGATAATTCACGGTTCTCATCAGTATTGATTTTATAGATCCGGATTTTACCCTTGTACTCCAATGCCAGTTCATCCATGGTCGGGCCAAGCGCCCTGCACGGCCGACACCAGTCGGCATAGAAGTCGACAATCACTGGAATGTCTCCTTCAAAAATCCATGATGCGGAATTTTTCTTATAATCCCACACAAGCTCCCGAAAAATATCCTGGCCCAGGTGAACGACCTTACCTTCTGAGCTCTGGTCGATAGCTGCTTTTTTAGATATGGCATTGGCCCCTGCGCCGGCAGGATTGCCGCTGCATGCATTCAGACTGTATAAAACAAGCAGGCTGAAAAGTAAACTGATCTTTTTCATGTTTTTATTATAAGTGGATGATGTTTCGGCTGCAAAATTACAAATTATTTATCATAAATCGCATAAGTATCACTAAATTTTTTATTTTTGCAGAATAGATGTGATGATTCATTTGGACCAGAAAAACAATGTTTGAAATAAAAAAGCTGAATGTCAGTCAATTTGATGATCTGTTCTCGACCGAGGAGGGCTGTCTTAAATTTATCTCTGAACAGAAATGGCCTGAAGGATTTGCATGTAAGAAATGCGGCCATACCAATTTTTGCAAAGGAAAAACACTGTTTTCCCGAAGATGCACACGTTGCAAATCGGAAGAATCAGCAACGGCCCATACTATTTTCCATCGCTGCCACATACCTATCAGCGAGGCGCTGCGAATGGTATATATGGTTTGCAAGGACCCCGAAATTTCATCGTATGAGTTATCGCGTCAATTGGAAAAACGCCAGATGACATGCTGGAAACTGAAGTCCAAGCTCATGGAGTGCATAGAGAAGCGAGGGGAGATAGATATCCTTTATAAGTAGCGAAGTAGTGAAATGGTGAAATGGTGAAAAATTATCATCCGTAATTCATTCCTTCACCACCTTCTTTACCACGCTTCCGTTGGCGGAAGTGATGCGTAAAAAATACATTCCGCTTTTTAGTGACGAGACGTCAATCCTTACCTGGTTTCTTTCAGCAGAAAATTTTCCGGAAATAACCTGAAGTCCGTTGAGGTCGTTCATCACAACTTGAAGTTCACCGGAATTATCATTCAGGTGGCTGATATACAGATAATCCCTGACGGGGTTTGGATATATCTGAACCTCAGGAACTGCTGTATTGTCCTTGCATCCGAGAGCGGTGGAATACACGGCTTCCCAGCCTGCTTCGGAGCCTGCCTGGTCGGTTGAAAAGATGATGAACATCTGTCCGCTGTTCGCCGTAACCGGGCCCGGAACGTTTGTTCCGGTATACAGACCAGAGTATTCTGCCAGGGGCTCGCCGGTTCCATAATCAAAGATCTGAATATAATCATGATTCTGCTGAGTGCGGAATGAGTTGAAAGATAAATTCAGAGGGCCAGAGTTCCCTGTTGGAAGGATCTTCCATCTACAGGTAGTGGAATTATGATAGTTGAAATGTAAACTGCCGTCAGAGAACATGCCGGTTGTATCAGTCAGGGTCTGAATATCCTTGCACCAGTCCATGGCCTTGCCGGTATAGGTGATCAGCCAGCCTGGACCTGCCCCCCCTGAGCCCGAAGTGAATGTGACCAGGGCTTTGGGACCATTTACAGATAGAGAGGCTGGCAGGGCATCACCTGAATACTCGCCAGCGAGCGAGTCGGAAGTATATTCACCTTTATATATACGTACAATGCCGCTACCGGGAAGTGTGCTGAAAGTGTTGAACGCTATGGTAATGCTCTGAACAGAATCCTGGGTGTTCTGAGGTTTCAGAAGCCAGGAACACTGGCTGTTGCCATGGTAGTTCAGGGCTGGACCGCTGCCATCGTCAAAAGTGCCGGAGATGGAATGAAGCAGTGTTTGTGTTTGACATGGGTACGGATATGTATTAGCCACAGTATCAGGAAACAGGTTTACAATAGCGCCTTCATCCTGCGAAAAATTATCCCCTGCAGGGTTCAGGTTATCGAGGTAAAAGTAACCGTTAGCGGTACCGCTCCAACCCCAGTTGAAATGAAAATGGTCTGATCCCTGGTAGCCATCGCAATTAAAAGCATGACCTCCCTGAGGACCATAGCCGTCATAGTAGACTGGCATTTTTTTGTCCAGGTTTGATCTCAGAATGCTGCCCCATGCCGGCACCTGGAAATCGTTACGGTGGATATACGATGCAGCGGGACTGAATCTGAAATTATTAACCATGGCATTTCTGGCATCATTGGAATAGGCTCCGGAACCACTGGAGCTATACATCATATTCACCGAAACACCTGCATGCCAAAGCAGAAGCGCTACTGCACTGTCATTATCCAGCCTGGCGCCGGTAAGCGAGTTGACCATGGCATTCCAGTCATAGGAAGTAGCGCCGTAATCGGCGCATTGCTGAGGATAGCCGCCGGGAGTGTAGCAATGCTGGCCATTGCCAGTCAATGGAAAACGGTAATAGTACATCAGCTGACACATAGCCGTGGCAACACAACCTGCATAAGGATGATTTCCGGGCCCTGCCGGGTCTTGCGGACAATAAATATTATATGGGAAACCCTGATCCCAGTTGTGTATGATCAGAGGGGAAACCCCGGTGAGAAGCTGGGGTGTAAGCGGTTGCTCCCGCGTGTAGTTTGTATACCTGGCCCAGTCTGATTTTATTTTCTCTGATGCAGGGAGGTCTCTGCTAATTGCATCGTTAATTTGTTTCTTGTATTTATCCATCCATGATATAAACTGTGGAGGAAGAGATGCAGTATTCATATTGTCTTCGAATGAATACGCGAGAACAGGGGCCACGACATCATCGGCAGATATTACGATCCATCCCCGTGGATTTATGGTAAGAGTATAATATACCACCCGGTTGTTGAACATAGTCGGAGTAATTTCCCTGATCGCGATTGAATTGTATGTCAATCCTTCGGTGAGCCCCGAGTGCTCAAGATAAAACCCAAGAGCGACTTTACGGATCACCGACTGCTCAGGTTGTTTTGCAAATCCCATAAAAACTGATAAAAGCAATAAGATAATTATGGTAATTTCCTTTCTCATAGATGAAAGTTCATTATTTGTTGATGATTAATTGGCCTGTTTGTATACAGTTTATGGTTTTTATACTGATTATATAGACCCCAGATGAAAGGGCCGTGGTACTCAGTTGAATCGTATTCTCTCCGGCAGTTGCTTCAATCCTTTTGCTCATTACCTGCCGTCCGTCAACAGACGACAGTATAAGTTCAGCTATGGTTGCCAAAGATGAAGTGAAATGCAGGTTCGCCAGGTCAGAACATGGATTAGGAAAAACTTTCAGCCTGTTTTTCCGGCTACTCTCTTCTATTCCTGTATTTTTTCTTGGATAGTAGATTTCCCAGCCCTTACCGGTGATGCTGCTGTTAGTCGAAAAGATCAGAAACATTTTACCACTCGGGGCTGTCACCGAATCGGGCGGGCTCGACGGGTCGTAATGACCCGAAATGGTGTCCAGTGCAAGACCGCTCCCCAGGTCAAAAATGGTAAGGTTATCATAAATGGGTTCAGTATCGAAGCGGCTGAAATAAACAGTCAGCGGAAGGGTGTCATTTCTCATCAGTCTCCACCTGCAGTTGGTCTTGTTGGAGTAATCGAATCCATTGCTGCCATTGGTGATATCGGCTGTGTCGCCCTGTATAATCTGGGTTCCTGTGCACCAGGTGGGAAGGGAGGAAGAATATGTTAAAGAAAAACCCTGCCCAGGCGTTCCCCCGTTAGCTTTGAATTTCACAAGAATTTTGTTGTCTGTTGAATTGATAACAGCAGGCACCGTATCGCCCGAAAAACTGCCGAGCAGAGTTGACGAAGTGGTAGGGCCGTCATAGATATTTAAATAATCTGAGGGATTTGTACTTATATAATTGAATCCAATAGTCAACCTGGTAACCGAATCCTGAATAGTCTGGGGTGAGATAAGCCAGGAGCAATCAGCAGTAGTAGAATACGGCTTAAGCGGCCCGTTTCCATCGTTGAGGCTTCCGTCGAAAGAGAGCAGTGTATTGTTTCCCTGGCAGCCAACAGGATAAGTATAATTAACCGTATCAGGAAAAATATTGATGATGAGTTCCTGTGCCAGTTTGAAGTTGTAACCTGCGGGAGATGGGTTCGCAGTATGGAAATACCCGTTTGAAGATCCGCTCCATCCGAAGTTAAAATGAAAATAGCCTGTATCCTGGTATCCGTCGCATACCCAGGCGTGTCCGTTGATATCAGGTACGCTCCATCCGGCGTAATACAGCGGCATGCCCCGGTTCAGGTGGGCTACCATCACACTGTCCCACCTCAGGCTGGTGCTGTCGCGGAAGAGATACTGCGTCTGGGGTGAATATTTAAAAAAAGTGCGGAAAGCATAGGCTGCTTTATGATTGTACATACCTGATCCGGAGGGGCCGTACACCAGGTCGCATGAAATACCGAGGTGGTATAAAAGCGTTGCAATCGCGTCGTTCGGGCGGTTGATGCTGTTCGGCATATTGTCCCAGTTGTAGGTTGTTGCTCCGAAATCTGCAAACAAGGCCCCGTAAGAAGGATCGTTATCGGTGTAGGAGCCGCTACCTGTAACCGGCCACCGGTAATAATTCATGATCTGTCCCATGGCTGTAGGAACGCAGCCTGCAGGCGTATGACCCCCGGGTCCACCAGCGTCGGCCGGGCATTTCCCGTTATAATATATTACCTGGTCCCAGTTTGAAAATAACATAGGTTTAACCTGGCTTAATAGCCTGGCTTTGTAATTCTGAACATATCCCTCGCCAAGAATTTCATTCCATGCTGATGAGATCTTTGCTGAAGCATCAGCCGGATGGTTTGCAAGGTAAAGCAAGGCATCTTCGTATTGCTTCATCCAGGCGACGTACTGGGGGGCAGGATTTTCGCCGGTATAACGCCCTTCAAACGAGTATGCCAGCACAGGCCACATAGTATTATTACCTGAAACGGCAATCCATCCGCAGGGTGACATATTAAAAATATAATATAATGATTGGCTTTCTCTGCTAACGACAATGGTTTCAGTGATTGTTGAAGGACCGGAATATGCGGAATTGAAGCTCGCGTAATGGGCCGAGAAAAAACGGGAGGCAAGCTGTTGTGCCAATTGAACACCCACGTTGGATGTAAACCCGGTGTAGCCTGTCAACAAGATAATTATCAGGGAAATGATACTTCTTTTCATGGCTGGAAATTTCCTGTAAACTGCAGATTCAAAGGTACGGAAAAAACTTTATCTTTGTGTTTAATGCACAATATAACACCTTCTGTATGGCGCTGTTGATTAAAAATATCAAGGAACTTGTTCAGGTTGAGAATAAGCCTAAGCTGAAAGTTGCCGGAAAAGATATGGCAAAACTGAAAACGATTAAGGATGCCTGGGTTTATATCGAAGGCGACAGGATCAACGATTTCGGAAAGATGAAAGATATTCCCGATTACAGTAAATCGTGGGGAATGAAGATGAATGTGATAGATGCGACGGACCGTATGGTTTTTCCATCGTTCTGTGATTCGCACACGCATCTGGTATATGCCGGAAGCAGGGAAATTGAATACATCGACAAGATTAAGGGGCTTTCCTATGAAGAAATTGCCGCAAGGGGAGGAGGCATACTGAATTCAGCGCAAAGGCTGCATAAGGCCACAGAAGAGGAACTGGTTGAGAATGCCCTGCCTCGTCTAAGGGAGATCATGATGCAGGGAACAGGAGCTGTTGAAATTAAGAGCGGCTACGGGCTTACGGTTGAAGATGAACTTAAAATGCTCAGGGTTATTGGCAGGCTTCAATATATGACCCCGTTGAAACTGGTTCCTACTTTTCTTGGAGCACATGCGGTTCCCCTTGAATACAGGAGTCGCCAATCGGAGTTTGTCGACCTTGTGATTAACGAAATGATACCACGCGTTGCCGCAGAAAAACTGGCCGCTTACATCGATGTGTTTTGTGAAAGAGGTTTTTTTACCGTTGAAGATACTGAGCGTATCCTTATAGCGGGGATGAAATACGGGCTGAGGCCTAAGATCCATGCAAACGAGATGTATTGTTCGGGGGGTGTTCAGGTGGGGGTAAAGTACAATGCGCTTTCGGTCGATCATCTTGAATATACAGGTGATGCCGAGATAGAATGCCTGCTGGATTCTGAGACTATGCCTACGATTTTGCCCGGGGCTGCATTCTTTCTTGGGATGGATTACGCCCCGGTGCGTAAAATGATTGGTGCTGGTTTGGCTGTAGCAATGGCCAGCGATTTCAATCCGGGTTCATCGCCTTCAGGAAATATGCAGTTCATCCTTTCGATGGCCTGTATCAAATACCGTATGCTGCCCGAGGAAGCCATCAACGCGGTCACAATTAACTCAGCCTATGCCATGGGGCTGAGCGAAGACTACGGCAGCATCGCGGTGGGTAAAAAAGCCAACATGTTCATTACAAAACCTATCCCTTCCTACGAGTTTATGCCATACGCATATGGTAGCAATAAGGTGGAGACGGCTATTTTAAATGGTGAAATGGTGAAATCGTGAAATGGTGAAATGGTGAAATGGTGAAATCGTGAAATTGCTGAGAGCGAAGGGAGCGTTTTGCGTAAGCGATTTCACCATTTCACTATTTCACCATTTCGCTATTTGATTTTCCCCAGCGCCTTATCTGTCGCATCCAGCATAGGTTTTATCGAGATCCCACTGCCTACGGCGTTTTTCATCCATAACTGAGGGATCATACGGCCGGTTGAATAAATTCGGACGATCTCATCCGCAAAATTCTTTCCTTTCAGGTATTCGTCGATCTGGAAATCGATAAGATGACCAACAGGGTAATTCGGCAGATAAAGCGGATTATCGATCATATGCGAATAAATAGCAAGCAACGGACAGTCTTTTACACCAAACACATCAGCATAGTATGTGTTCCAGACATCTTTGGCCGTGCTGATGACTTTCTCTTTCAGTTGTTCGGCAGTGGCATTCGGGTTTTCGTAAAGCCATTTCCATACCGTCATATCGACCAGCGAAACACCCATGATCTCATAGCTCATCCAGAACTGGTCGATAGCCGCGAGAGCTTCTTTATCCGGGTCGTTGTCTTTCTTTCCAAGCAGGAAGAGGTCGCGTTTCTGGAAGATGAATGCAAGGGCTTCGGTGAAGGCGGTATTGGGAACACCCTGCATCATGTAATTATCGACCATGTATAGTGAAATAGTCTGTTCCACGTTATGCCCCATTTCATGAACGGCGATGTTATATCCTTTATAATCCATCCCGGCTTTTGCAATGCGTGTGCGCAGGTGGGCTTTGTCGCCTTTCATCTGAGCTCCCCAGGCATGACCGCTGCCGCGTGCCGGATCGACCGTGATATGTGACGCAATTTCTTTTGCCATCTCAGGTTTGAAGCCCAGTTTGATGAGCATGTTGGGAATGTCGGCTTCATACGCTTTGGGATCCGGGTACTTTGTACGGGTGATCTTATCCAGCTCATCCTGGTTCATGGTACTTCTGGCTTTAAACCCGTCGTACCAGATGTCGAAAGGCTGAAGTGGCCGGCCCAGGCGCTTGCTGATGAGAGCTCCCACCTTCTTTACTTCGGGTGAAGAACACAGGTCGGTGAACAGTTTCTCTACCTGCTCCTGCTTGATCTCCATACCCTGATCGAACGCCCTGAGGATATATGTTGGGTATAAAGGTGTGTACTGGTCCATGGCTTTCATCGCCTTGAAATTGTTCAGGAAGATCTCGTAACGTTTGTTAGGCTCGGGTGTGGCAGTAATCTCCTTTCCATCTTGGAATAGTTTGTTGGCTATGGGGTTCCATTGGAATTTCGGGTTGTTGATCACCGAATCGGGTATACTCTGGTCGATGATATGCAGCATTACATTATACACCATCTGCTGTTTCACCAGGCCCTCGTCACCTTTATTATAGTTGGCTTTCAGCTCATCGCGCAGGTTCCAGTGGGAGATCAGCTTCATGTCTTTCGGAAAATGCGTCTGTCCTTTATCGTCGAGCAGCATGCCCATGTAGATATTGTAATTGCTGATGTAGTTGTCTGCGGATGACAGAGCGTCGGATACTTTCTGACTCACTTCAGCAGGGATACGGGCGGTAAACAAATCGCCCAGGCGGGCATAGGCCCATTCCTGACGTGTCCATTTCGGGCCGAGTTCTTCTTTCTGGGCCAGGGAATAAAAAGGAAAGTTCATACAGGTGATGAAGGCGATCTTGTTGGTAAAGAAGTCGTCGTTGAAATGAGCTGCAGGATCCCAGGCCCCAAAGATCTCATCCACGTCGAGCATTTGTCCGATATCAATATGCACGGCCCATTTCATCGACAGTGTGATCAGGTTGTACCGGCCGAAAAGCTGTTCGAAATTAGTTTGAAGCCGGCTGAACAGCAGATTCAGTTTTGCCGGGTCGCCCACGAAATACTTCAGGCAGAGATCCCTGAAATCGACATCTTTGCCGTCTTTTGCGGTCCAAAGGGTAGCCGCCTGTTTTATGCCTTTCTCAATGCGGGCTTTCTGGCTTTCACCATATTTTGCCACGAGAACAGTAATAACCGTATCGACGGTACTTTGCGTAACAAACTGTACGCTTTGTTTCTGATCAGCGATTTCTTTCTGTTTGCACTGGCTGATAACCAGCACCAGAGGTAAAAGAAGAAGTAAATACGTTTTCATGGGTTGTTTTTTTTATAACAATACAAAGGTATAGGATATATCTGCATTCTCATTGATCATACAAGAGTTTTTAAGACCGCAAAAATGTATAATTTTGCAGAGCTGTTGTAAGCGAAGCAATTCACACAAGCCGCCTCAGGTGGAATGAAGGGAGCGTTTTGCGTAAGCGGCCTCAGGTGGAACGCAGCGACACCGTAGCCGCGACGCAAAGATGCGACCGGCAAGCGACACCGTAGCCGCGATGTAAAGCTGCAAGCGAACCCAATGTTAAAACAAAACTATGAAACAGCTAATCGAATGTGTTCCGAACTTCTCTGAAGGAGTCGACATGCATCTTATAAAAACCATCACCGATGAAATTGAAAAAATCGATGGTGCAAGGCTTCTGGATGTGGATCCCGGCAAAGCTACCAACCGTACTGTGGTGACTTTAGTAGGCACTCCGGATGCTGTGCTTGAAGCTGCTTTTCAGGCTATAAAAAAGGCATCTGAAGTAATTGATATGAGCCGGCACAAAGGTGAGCATCCGCGTTTTGGCGCTACTGATGTTTGTCCGCTGATACCGATTTCGAACATCAGCATGGAGGAGACCGCTGCTCATGCCCGCAAATTAGCCGAACGGGTTGGAAAAGAACTTGATATACCGGTTTACTGTTATGAAAATGCAGCTTTCACCGAAGAACGACGCAATCTTGCTAATTGCAGAGCCGGGGAGTACGAAGGACTGCCTAAGAAACTTGCCGACCCGCACTGGAAACCCGATTTCGGTCCGGCAAAATTCAACCCCCGCACAGGTGCCATTGCCATAGGCGCCAGGGATTTCCTGGTGGCATATAATGTGAACCTGAATACAACTTCCACTCGCCGGGCGAATGCGATAGCTTATGATATTCGCGAAAAAGGCCGGCCTGTCCGTGAAGGCAATCCGTTTACAGGAAAAATAAAAAAAGATGAAAATGGCCGCGAGATATGGGTGCCAGGCGCTCTGAAAGCCTGCAAAGCCATTGGCTGGTTTATCGAAGAATACGGCATTGCCCAGGTTTCGATCAATCTCACTAATATCAGCATCACCCCGGTTCATGTGGCGTTTGAAGTGGCCTGCCAGAAAGCTCTGGAGAGAGGCATGCGTGTTACGGGAAGCGAGCTTGTAGGGCTTATTCCAAAGCGGGCTTTGATCGAAGCCGGAAAGTATTTCCTGAGGAAACAGAGCAGATCGGGGGGTGTTTCGGAAGAAGAGATTATTAAAATAGCAGTGAAATCTCTTGGACTGGATGATCTGAAACCGTTTAATGCAAAGGAGAAGATCATTGAGTATATTCTGGAAGATTCGAACGACAAGAGATTGATAAGTATGACAGCCGAAGGGTTTGCAAACGAAACGGCTTCGGAATCACCGGCCCCCGGGGGAGGTTCTGTTTCGGCATACATAGGCGCACTTGGGGTTTCACTTGGAACCATGGTGGCGAATTTATCTTCGCACAAAGCAGGCTGGGACGATCAGTGGGAAGTGTTCGGAAACTGGGCCGAAAAAGGGCAGCTGCTTAAAGACGAACTGCTGTTCCTGGTTGATGAGGACACCCGCGCTTTTAATCGTATTATGGATGCTTTCGGGCTTCCCAAAGGAACTGATGAGGAAAAATCGGCCCGTTCTGCTGCTATTCAGGATGCTACAAAGTATGCCATCGAGATCCCGTTCCGGACTATGAAGACGGCCTTTGAGTCGTTTGATCTTATCGAGGCGATGGTTGAGAAAGGTAACCCGAATTCTGTGACCGACGCGGGTGTAGGAGCGCTTTGTGTCAGATCGGCCATTATGGGAGCTTACCTCAATGTAAAAGTCAATGCTTCAGGACTAAAGGATAAAGTATTTCTTGAAAAGCTTATGAAGGAAGCCGATGAAATTGTTAGCGCTACTTCAGAGAGAGAATCAAAAATCCTCGCCCTCGTCTCGGCCAAAATCAACTAATCCGATATCTGACATCCGTTATCCGATATCGGATATCAGATATCAGATATCACTTCTCCGGCGTATACGTCCAGATCAGGTCCTGCAGATAGCCTTCGGTAATGACAATACTATCCGTTGCACTTGATTTCAGAACACCCGAGAAAAATCCGCTGCCCCATCCGCCTTGTCCTTCCCAACGGTTCAAAGTGAGTTGTAAACTGCCATAGGTGTACCAGACCTGGTTAATGTCCACATAGGTGAACACAAAACGGTAATCGCCGCTTTTGAAGACTTGTCCTGCAACCGGGTTGCCTGGCAGTCCGACCTTAAGAAGCTCAGCTGGCAAGATGTTATCGTGCAGGTTGAACGATCCGCAGAAAGTGGATGAGGCGCAGAAATCCTTGCAAAACTTTGAATAATAGTAGTATGTTTTCTGTACCCCATTAACCTTAAAAGTGGCGTAAGGTACGGGCGACGGATCACTTTTTTTCCGGCACGCGAAAGTAAAACCTACAAACGCAATCAGAACAAAAATTAGAATCTTTTTCATGGCTTAATTTTTATTGGTGAATCTTTTGGTAATGAAAAACTGAATCGGCTGCCTTTTCCTTCTGTGCTTTCAGCCCTTATACTGCCACCACTTTTCTCAAGGATTTCCTTGCAAAGGACCAGCCCCAGCCCACTGCCTCTTTCCTTGTCTGTTCCCTCTTTCCTCAATTGTTCTTCGAACCTGAATAACTTTTTCATGTCTTCCTGGGATATCCCAATCCCGTTATCGCTAATCGTTATAACGATATTATTATCAAAGGTCGCTGCGGAAACGGTGACAAACCCGTTATGCGGGGTAAATTTGATGGCATTATTGATAAGGTTTCGTAAAATCAGGAGTATGGCGTCTTTGTCGGCCCAGGCATAGCTTTCTTCAGTGACTTCAGAGTTAAGACGGATGAACTTTCGTTCAGCTGCCGGGGTCAGCCGGTTGAAACTCTCTTCGATCAGTTGACTGATCTGCAGGCGGGTGGGTAACAATCTCATTTTTCCTGTCTGTATCCTTGACCATTCCAGCAGTCGTTCCAGCAGATTAAACGTATTGTGGGCTGTATTGCGGATGTTTAGCAGAAAACTCTTACGGTCGGTATCACTCAGGGTTTCCCAATCCTCTGAAAGAAGATCAGAAAACCCGAGAATGGCATTAAACGGGCTTCTCAGGTCATGAGAGATGATTGAAAAGAATTTGTCGCGTGTAGCAGTAATCTCCCTGAGTTGTTCCTGGGTTCTCCGGGCTGTGCTTAGCTGACCGATTATGTTTTTCATATCCTTTGCAGTATCCCCGCCAGAGGACTTCATTCCCGGTTTAAGCATCAGCTTGTCAAGTAACGCTTCTGCTTTATTATAATCTCCCCCCGAGAGACATTCCAGGATTTCGCACAAACCTTTGTTAAGCGCTTCTGATTCTGATAATCCGGTCATAGATTACTTCTGTTAATGAGTGTTTCCATCCGCCATCCGTTATCCGCCATCAGTCTTTTACACATCTTACCGGGAAGGCATTAGCCCGTGATGAGGGATAAAGTAAAACACCGGAGGAATAATTGTTCAATCCCCTTGCGACAGCACGGACAGTTCCGCTGGTCGTTGACGTCCAGAACATTGTTGCGGTCA
>CAIWXI010000097.1 GCA_903916595.1 uncultured Bacteroidales bacterium
ACCATTTCACCATTTCACCATTTCACCATTTCACCATTTCACCATTTCACCATTTCACCATTTCACCATTTCACCATTTCACCATTTCACCATTTCACCATTTCACCATTTCACCATTTCGATTCTTCCCGTATCTTTGAACTTTCTTATCGCATCTAAATGACCAAGCAGTTACGTTCAATAATAGAATCCGTCTGGGAGAACAGGGAGCTTCTTCACAGACCTGAGACAGAGGAAGCAATCCGGGAAGTTGTGTTCCTGCTTGACAAGGGAAAGGTTCGGATTGCAGAACCGTCGAAGGAAGGATGGATCATCAACGAATGGGTAAAAAAAGCTGTCATCCTTTATTTTCCTATACAGAAGATGGAGGTCATGGAAGCCGGCCCACTGGAATTCTACGATAAGATACCTCTAAAAAAAGGATATAACGCCCTGGGTGTGAGGGTTGTTCCTCATGCCGTTGCACGCTATGGTTCCTTTATAGACAAAGGCGTGATTCTGATGCCTTCGTATATCAATATCGGTGCTTATATAGGCCAGGGAACCATGGTCGATACCTGGGCCACGGTTGGCTCCTGCGCACAAGTGGGCAGGAACGTGCACCTAAGCGGAGGAGTTGGACTCGGCGGCGTGCTGGAACCCGTTCAGGCCGCTCCGGTAATTATCGAAGATGGCTGTTTTATCGGTTCGAGATGTATCATTGTTGAAGGTGTGAGAGTGTGTAAAGAAGCTGTTCTTGGCGCTAATGTCGTGCTTACTTCTTCCACGCGTATCATCGATGTTTCGGGAAGCAAGCCGGTCGAATACAAGGGAGTTGTCCCTCCCCGGTCGGTCGTCATCCCAGGCAGTTTTGAGAAGGAATTTCCGGCAGGTAAATACCAGGTTAGCTGTGCACTGATCATTGGAAAACGAAAAGCATCGACAGACCTGAAAACTTCGCTAAACCAAGCTCTTCGCGACCATAATGTAAGTGTATGATGGACCATTTCACCATTTCACCATTTCACCATTTCACCATTTCACCATTTCACCATTTAATTTGTGATGAAAATCCTCCTGATCCAGACTGCCTCGATAGGTGATGTAATCCTCGCAACGCCGGTGCTGGAAGAATTACACCAGGCATACCCATCAGCAGAAATAGATTTTTTGATAAAAAAAGGGATTGAAGGCTTATTTAATGGCCACCCTTTCATCTGCCAGCTTATTGTATGGGATAAGAAGAATAAATTCAAAAATTTTCTAAGAATTCTCGGGAAGGTCAGAAAAACAAAATATGACCTGGTTATCAATATTCAGAGGTTTGCGCTTACAGGGATACTTACTGCTTTCTCAGGTGCCGGCAGGACTGTTGGTTTCAGGAAAAATCCCTTTTCAATTCTCTTTTCAGAACGCTTGAAACACCATATAGAACAAGGTATTCACGAGGTTGAAAGAAACCTGTCGCTAATCCAGGCGTTATTGCCCCCGGCGCATAAGGCAAAAGCATCGGTTAGAACGCCAAAGCCCAGGCTTTACCCCTCTGCCGCAGATGAGGCCAGGGTGCTCACTTTTAAAATGCATCGCTTTATATGTATTTCCCCGGCCTCTCTATGGTTTACAAAACAATTCCCGGTTATAAAATGGGTAGAACTGATCCGGTCGATGCCCGATGGAATTTTTGTTTACCTGTTGGGCTCCTCAGCCGATATTCCGCTTTGCCAGGAGATTGTCATTCAATCGGGGAGAGAAAACCTGCAGATCCTTGCCGGTGACCTCAGTTTTCTTGAATCCGCAGCTCTCATGAGCGATGCGATGATGAATTACACCAACGACTCGGCTCCGATGCACCTCGCTTCGGCTGTAAATGCCCCGGCTGCCGCAGTTTACTGCAGCACCATTCCTGAATTTGGTTTCGGGCCGCTGTCAGAAAAACAATGGATCATCCAAAGCCGGAAAAAACTTCCATGCCGCCCCTGCGGACTGCATGGAAAGAAAGAATGTCCGCTCGGACATTTTGAATGTGCCATGACGATTAATGTAAATCAATTTCCGCCTCTTTCGTAATTCTCACGCGAAAATCAAGTATCTTTGTACTTCATTATCACTCAACAAGGTGATCAACGAAGCTCTCAAAAAAGAATTAAGCGCCTGCCTTTCTGCACTGAATTCAGGCGGCACTATAGTCTACCCCACCGACACAATCTGGGGCCTGGGCTGTGATGCCACACGCACAGATGCAGTAAACAAAATCTATACGATCAAGAAACGGATTGGCAGCAAAAGCCTTATCGTTCTTATCGACAGTGCCAAAAAACTTTCTCTCTATGTTAAAAATGTCCCTTTAATTACCTGGGACCTTTTAAAGAACATCACCACCCCACTTACCATTATTTATCCTGCGGGAAAGAATCTCGCACTAAATGTGCTCGGCGACGACGGTTCAGTTGCGATAAGGATTACCAGTAATGAATTCTGCCGGCAACTGATCGGGGAATTTGGAAGACCTCTTGTTTCCACCTCCGCCAACTTGTCGGGACAGGCTAATCCCCGCCATTTCCATGACATCAACCCAGACATCACCCGGCTCGCTGATTATACTGTAGGCCTGTATCATGATTCCCTTTCCCCGGTGAAGCCCTCCCGTGTTATCAAACTATACGAAAACGGGGAATTCAACGTTATCAGGCCGTAATCTCTTTTCACTTCATGAAGCTTCTTTCTGTTTTTCCTCTTGTTTTCTTTCTGCTGATGGCTTTTACTGGTTCTGCCCTGCCAGAAAACCTCAAGAAATACACCATTTCCGGTAAGGTAACTGATAACAACGACGGGGAATCACTTGTAGGTGCAACGGTATTCATCAAGGAGCTTAAGACCGGTACAACAACCGACCAGTATGGCCGGTTCTCCCTCACCCTTCCCGAAGGGCGTTATACTATAGGGTTTACATTTATCGGTTATACACCGGTAAACATGGAGATTGTACTTGACAAAGATATCAGCCTGAAGATGGAACTGGCCACTCAGGAGAAAGAGTTGCAGGAGGTGGAAGTGAAAAGTGAAAAAAGTGACCAGAATGTAGTCAAACCCGAAATGAGCGTATTTAAGATGGATATCCGCACCATTCAGAAAATTCCTGCTTTGATGGGAGAAGTTGATGTGATCAAGGCCATACAGATGCTCCCGGGGGTACAGAGTGTAAGTGAGGGATCGACAGGCTACAGTGTACGAGGTGGGGCACCAGACCAGAACCTGATCCTGCTTGATGATGCCACCGTATATAACGCATCTCATCTCATGGGATTTTTCTCGGTATTCAATAATGATGCGGTGAAGGATGTAAAATTATATAAAGGCGATATCCCTGCAAACTATGGAGGAAGACTTGCCTCGGTGCTGGATGTGAGGATGGATGAGGGAGACTCCAAAGGGTTTCAGGTGAACGGGGGTATCGGTATCATTGCAAGCCGGCTCACGGTCGAAGGTCCGATAAAAAAAGAACGATGCTCCTTCATTGTCTCCGGTCGCCGCACCTATGCTGATCTTTTTCTTCCCCTTTCGTCAAACAAGGCCCTTCAGAACAACCGTCTTTACTTTTACGACATCAACGCCAAGATCAATTATGTGATCAACGACAATAACCAGATTTTTTTATCGGGATACTTCGGGAGGGATGTATTCAGCAATCAGTTTGCCAAAATGAGCTGGGGCAATGGCACTGGAACGTTCCGCTGGAATCACGTGTTCTCGAAGAAACTTTTTTTCAACTTCACTACATTATATTCCGATTACAGGTATCTTTTGGGTACACCTGAAGGAGCCTCGAATTCCTTTGAATGGAACGCTAACCTCCGCGACATTGCTATAAAAGGCGACCTCTCGTGGTACCTTAACACCAACAACACCCTGCGTTTCGGGGGAGCGGCCACATACCATATGATAGATCCGGGAACGGCAAACGGCATTGGCAGTGAAACAGTATTCACCAGCATTCAGGTCCCGAAGAATTATTCACTCGAATCAGGCATTTATATTACTAATGAACAAAAAATAGGGCCTCACTTTGTCGCAAAATACGGGCTCCGTCTCTCCCTGTTTCAAAGCATAGGTCCCGGCACTGTTTACCATTATACCCCCACCTACGTGGTTATTGATTCCTCGGTTTATAAGTCTGGCATTATTTATAATACGTACGGAGGCATTGAACCCAGGATCGGTTTGCTGTATGATTTCAACCAGAAATCATCGGTAAAGGCCAGCTATGCAAGAACTTACCAGTACCTTCAGCTCGCCCAGAATTCCTCGGCAGGTACTCCTCTCGATATCTGGTTCCCTGCAAGCCCAAACATCAAACCCCAGATCAACGACCAGCTCGCTGTTGGCTATTTTAGGAATTTCCGACACAACACTATCGAGACTTCCGTTGAAGTGTACTATAAATGGATGCAAAACGTGATCGATTTCAAGAATTTCGCACAGCTTCTGCTCAACGACACTCTTGAAGGTCAGGTAAGGACCGGAAGAGGCTATTCGTACGGTATTGAGTTCCTTGTAAGGCTGAATGAAAAAATCGTCAGCGGTTGGGTAAGCTATACTTATTCCCGCTCTTTCCGCCTGATCCCAGACATACAGCTGAACCCCTATCCTGCTCCCTACGATAAACCCAATAATATTAGTATTGTACTCAACTTCCAGGTGGCAAAACGATGGAACATCTCAGCGAACTGGGTTTACGCAACAGGGGCTCCGGTGACCTTCCCTACAGGCAGAGCCACGATTGCAGGGAAGGTCATCCCCATTTATTCCCAAAGAAATGAATACCGCTATCAGGATTACAACCGCCTCGACCTGGCCGTGACCTTCTCTTCAAAACAAAAGCCCCACCGGAGGTTCTCCTGGGATCTGAATTTTTCGGTTTATAATGCCTATGACCGCCACAACACCTGGTCGGTCAATTTCGTACAGGATAATGTAGATCCCAACGTTACCTACGCCGAGAAGGTTTACCTGTTCGGCATTATACCTTCAGTAACCTTTAACTTTCATTTCAATCATGAATAAGCTCCTTCTCAGTCTGCTCGTCCTCTTGCTTGCCGCCGGATGTACCGAGAGGATAAATATAAACCTCGATAATTCATACATCCGGCTGGTAGTCGACGGGGGCATCACCACCGACAGCCTTCAGCGTTCGGTGACCCTGAGCAAATCGGCCAGTTATTTCTATAACCAGCCTCCTCCCATGGTGAGCCAGGCCATGGTCATACTTACCGATGGTTCCTTCCTTGACACACTAAAGGAGGAGCTGCCGGCCAGTCCGGGAAAATACACTCTCGACAGCAATTTCAGGGGAGTAATCGGTAAGACATACAACCTCATCGTTAAACTTCCCGAAGCTATTGGAGATTTTACTGAATACGCCTCATCCTGCAAAATCATGAAAGTACCCAGGCTCGATTCCATTCATGCCGAGTTTAATCCGAATATGGGGAAAAACGGGTTTTGGCTGGTAAAGATTTATGCCATGGAACCCGGTGATGAAATGAACTTCTACATGCTTAAATACTACCGTAACAGTGTGCTGATTTCAGACTCCATTCAAAAATGGACCACTTCCGACGACAAATATTTCAACGGCAGTTATATCAATGGACTTACGGCCTTTTACATCAACAACAACCACCCCTGGGAAACCCTTCACCCGGGCGACACGCTGATGGTGCAGATGTCGGGCATCACCAATGAATACTACAACTTCATCCAGCAGGTGCAGCAGGCCGGTTACCAGATCCCATTCTTTTCGGGCCCTCCGGCAAACGTGGAAGGCAATATCAGCAACAGGGGTGTGGGATTTTTTACAGCCTACTCCAACTCATTTGCAAAACTCGTCATACCAAAACATAACCCATGAAAAAAATTGTGCAATTTGTATTCCTCACTGCAGGATTATTGCTTGCCTCAATTAATTCAGCCTCAGCCCAGGTAAACCCAGCCCGAGGGAACCTCATGGGTTCATGGGTGGGCGCACTTAAAATCCAGGGAATCTCCCTCACCCTGGTTATGAATGTGAAAGACAACGGGCACGACAGCCTTATTGTGACTTTCGATAGTCCCGACCAGGGGGCAAAAGGGATTCCCACAAGCAGTGTCAGAGTCACGGCCGACTCGATTATAGTTGCCCTGAAAATGATTTCCGGACTCTACCAGGGCAAATTTACTTCTGGCCGTGATACCCTTGAAGGAAGGTGGAAACAAAGCAATCTGGACCTGCCTCTGAATCTGGAACATAAGAAACAAGCCTTTAAACAGGTAAGGCCTCAGGAACCAATACCTCCTTTTCCTTATATCTCGGAGGATGTCAGTTTCCGGAACAAGCAGGCCGGGATCACTCTGTCAGGTACACTTACCTTACCTAAAGACGGAGGAAAACACATAGCGGTTGTGCTGATCACGGGATCGGGGCCTCAGAACAGAGATGAAGAACTTATGGGACATAAGCCATTCCTGGTGCTGGCCGATCACTTCACACGCAAAGGCATAGCCGTGCTGCGTTTTGACGACCGCGGAGTGGGTAAGTCAGGA
The DNA here is from genome assembly GCA_903916595.1 of uncultured Bacteroidales bacterium. GTDB lineage: Bacteria > Bacteroidota > Bacteroidia > Bacteroidales > FEN-979 > CAIRDP01. Next base: position 6,559 of record CAIWXI010000097.1, read on the forward strand.
GGCGATTTTTCAACAGCTACCAGCCTCGATTTTGCAACGGATGCTGCCGCAGCATTTGATTACCTTAAGACCAGGCCTGAAATCGACACAGCCCGGCTCGGCCTGCTAGGCCACAGCGAAGGAGGAATCATAGCCCCCATCATTGCTTCAGAAAGAAAAGATGTTAATTTTATTGTGCTGATGGCAGGCACCGGCCTTACCGGCGAGAAAGTGCTTCTTACGCAGGCAGCTGCAATCCAGAAAGCCGACAGCGGGGATCAGAGTTCCATTCAAAACACACAGGATATAAATCAGAAAATCTATGAAATCCTGATAAAAAATCCCGACAACGAAAAAGCCTCTGCCAGGATCCGAAAACTTTTGCAAAAAGAGAATCAGGCCGAGAGAAAAAAAGGCAGCTCCGACACCATGTCATCCCAGGCAATTGAAATGAACTTAAAAACCGTAACTTCTCCCTGGTTCAGAACCTTTCTCACCCTCGATCCGCAGACATATCTTAAAAATGTACATTGTAATATACTCGCTATCAATGGAGATATGGATCTCCAGGTAGACTCTAAAATCAACCTGCCAGCTATCGAAAAAGCCCTGATTTTCGGAGGAAACCCCCACTATACCATTGAAGAGATTCATGGAGTTAACCATCTCTTCCAGACCGCTAAAACAGGTTCCCCTTCTGAATATTCAACCATAGAAGAAACAATTCAGCCAGCGGTTCTTCAGCTTATCACTTTATGGATACTACAAAAATAAGGCAGATTACCAGATCTGCCCAAGTATTCGTAATTTCGTGTAATTATTTATGTAAACCCATGCTTATGGAGCCTTCCTTTTATGCAATTTCACCTGTAGACGGAAGATACAGGAAAGTCACAGAGAAACTCTCAGAATATTTTTCAGAAGCTGCTATCATTCAGTACCGTGTTGCCACGGAAGTCGAATATTTCATTGCCCTTTGCAAGAGCCCCCTGCCCCAGCTTATTGGCATCGATAAGAAGGTATTCCCGAAATTGCGTCGGATCACAAGCCGTTTAAACGAAGCTGATGTGATCAGGATCAAGGAAATTGAGAAGGAAACCAACCATGATATCAAGGCCATTGAATATTTTCTGAAGGAAAAATTTGAAAAGCTGGGGCTTTCGGAGTTTGCCGGATTTATTCATTTCGGACTTACTTCCCAGGATGTGAACAACACGGCTTTTCCTATGGCCACCCACGATGCATTCACCGACGTTTATCTTCCTTTGCTCGAGGAAATTTTCAACTTGCTGTATACACGGGCCCAGGAATGGAAAGCAATTCCTATGATGGCGCATACCCACGGACAGCCGGCATCTCCTACAACCGTGGGCAAGGAGCTTCATGTGTTTGCCGAGAGGCTGGGAGCCCAGATTGCCATGCTCGGAACGCTCAGGTTCGAAGGTAAATTCGGGGGAGCCACGGGTAATTTCAATGCTCATTATGCAGCTTACCCTCACATTGACTGGAACAGCTTTGCTGACCACTTACTGGAAAAGACATTTGGCCTTAAACGACAGAAAACGACCACGCAGATCGAGCATTACGACAGTCTGGCTGCATTTTTCGACAACCTGAAACGGATCAATACGATACTTATCGATCTAGACCGCGACATCTGGACGTATATCTCAATGGAGTATTTCAAACAGAAAGTAAAGAAAGGTGAAACCGGTTCATCTACCATGCCCCATAAAGTCAATCCTATCGATTTCGAGAATTCAGAAGGGAACCTTGGATTCGCCAATGCCATCTTCGAACACCTTTCTGCTAAATTGCCCATAAGCAGGTTGCAGAGAGACCTTACCGACTCAACTGTGATACGGAACATTGGTGTTCCATTCGCTCATTCTGTCATTGGTTTTAAATCACTTCTGAAAGGACTTGATAAGCTAATACTGAATGAAGACAAACTTCATTATGACCTCGAAAAAAACTGGGCCGTTGTTTCAGAAGCCATTCAGACGATCCTCAGGCGTGAAAAATACCCTGACCCATATGAAGCCCTGAAAGACCTTACTCGGGGCAACGAACATATCAGCAAGGCTGTGTTGCATACCTTTATCGACAACCTGAAGATCGCTGATAAAGTTAAAAACGAACTCAAAAAGATCAGCCCGGAAAATTATACCGGCATCATATCCATTTGAAATGAAAGTCAGCGGGTTCACTTTTGTAAAAAATGCAGTAAAATTCGGTTATCCCGTTGCTGAAGCCATACGTTCCATTCTGCCACTTTGCGACGAATTCGTGGTAGCCGCAGGAAATTCCGATGACAGCACCCGCGAACTTATTGCCTCTGTTGATCCCGCTAAGGTCCATATTATCGACACCGTTTGGAACGAAGATCTGAGGATAGGCGGAAGTGTTCTTGCTTCTGAGACAAACAAAGCGCTCGATGCAGTTTCTGACTCCAGCGACTGGGCTTTTTATCTTCAGGCCGATGAAGTCGTGCACGAGAGATACCTGCCCGTAATTCAGGCAGGGATGGAGCAATGGAAGAATGATCCACGAGTGGAAGGACTGCTATTTAATTACCTTCACTTCTTCGGATCTTATGATTACATAGCAGGTTCCCGTGAGTGGTACACAAGGGAAGTGAGAGTCATACGAAAACAGCCGGGCATAAGATCTTATAAAGATGCCCAGGGTTTCCGTAAAGACGGACGAAAGCTTAACGTGAAATTAATCCAGGCCTTTATCTACCACTACGGATGGGTAAAACCACCTAGCTCGCAGCAGGCCAAACAGGAATCATTTCATAAACACTGGCATGATGATGAATGGGTAAAAAATAATGTAAGTGCGGAAAAGGAGTTCGATTATAATATTGTGAGCGGACTTAAACAATTCACAGAAAGTCATCCGCAGGTCATGAAACAACGTATCGCCTTAAAAAACTGGGAATTTCAGCCCGATTCACATAAAAACAAAATTCCGCCGGCAAAAATAGTCCTGCAGCTTATCGAAGAATTGAGCGGATGGCGAATTGGTGAATATAAAAACTACAGAATAATTTAATTATGAAACATTTGCCTAACCTGCTTATTGTTGACGATTCAGAGGAAAACCTGGCTCTCCTGGAAAACGTCATCAGAAAGGCCAAAGTAAACCTGATCAAAGCGCATTCTGGCCTTGAAGCACTCGAAAAAACTACCGGGATTCAACTTGCGTTGGCAATCATCGATGTTTACATGCCGGAAATGAACGGCTACGAACTGGCCTTGAAGTTGAATGTAGCCCGATCGGCAGAAAAGGTGCCAATAATTTTTCTTACAGCCAGCCATGTTAGTGAGATCCAGGTATTCGAAGGATATAAATCAGGAGCCGTCGATTATATTGTTAAGCCCGTTGATACTCGTATCCTGCTAAATAAAATTCACGTATTTCTCGATCTTTTCAATCAGAAACAGACAATTACCCAGGATGCTATTCTGATAAAAAAATCTGCCGATGAATTAGCCAGAGTACATGCAGCCCTAATAAAGAACGAAGAAAAATACAGGAGTTATATTGATAATGCCCCTGATGGTGTTTTTATTGTTGATGAGACCGGAAAATACCTTGAGGTAAATGATGCAGCATGCAGGATCACAGGATATTCAAAAGAAGTGCTTTTAACGATGTCGATTTCGGATATAACTCCTCAAGAATCGCTAAAAGATGGCCTGGCTCATTTCAGAAAGGTGGTTCATAGCGGCGCATCAAAAGAAGATCTGATGTTCCGTCATCAAACCGGGGCAATACGCTGGTGGACTGTAGAAGCCGTAAGACTGTCAGAATCGCGGTTTCTCGGTTTTGCAAAAGACATTACCGAGCGCAGGCAAACCGAAGATAATCTGAAACAAACTTCCGCACGCCTCGCGTTGGCTGCACGTGCCGGTGGAGTGGGCGTGTGGGAGCTAGATTTTGCAAACAAACATTTGATCTGGGATGATCATATGCTTATGCTTTACGGAGCTGATAAGAATAATTTCAGCAACGCTTACGAATCGTGGCTTGCAGGAGTTCATCCCGACGATAAGGCAAGGGGAGACCTCGAGATCCAGATGGCATTTAACGGTGAAAAAGAATTTGACACTGAGTTCCGCGTTGTTTGGCCCGATAGCAGTGTTCACAATATCAGAGCCCTTGCAATCGTTATTCGTAACGATGCGGGCAATGCTCTGCGAATGATCGGGACGAACTGGGATATAACCGACCAGAAAAAACTTGAGGAAAAATTAAAATCCAGCGAAGCCAACTTCCGCACTTTCTTCGAAACCATGAACGACCTGATCGTTGTAGGCGATACCCAGGGAAAGATTATTTACACTAACCATGCCGTTACCCGAAAACTCGGCTATACTACTGAAGAACTTCAGAGCATGACTGTCCCTGAATTGCATCCCTCGAATCAGCGTACCGAAGCCATACAAATATTTACCGACATGTTTGCCGGTAAACGGGACTTCTGTCCATTGCCCCTGGCACGGCAGGATGGCTCTCTTGTTCCGGTTGAGACCCGCGTGTGGTCTGGTAAATGGAATGGAAAAGACTGTATTTTCGGCATCTCTAAAGACCTGAGCGCAGAACAGGAAGCCTTGCAGAAATTCAATAAAATTTTCGAAAACAATCCAACCCTTGTAGCAATCAGTTCTGTTCCCGAACTGGTATTTACTGATATAAACAGCACATTTCTAAGTAAAACCGGATATTCCAAAGAGGAAGTAATTGGAAAAACCGTGATGGAACTGGGACTTTTCGTTCAGCCTGAAAAACAACAGTTCGCTGCAGCCGAATTAGAACGATCGGGAGCAATCCATAATTTCCCATTACAGATAAAAACTAAATCGGGTACGATTCTCGAAGGACTTTTTTCGGGTGAAATAATGGAAAGCCAGGGCAAGCAATTCTTTCTTACGGTAATGGTTGATATTTCTGATCTCACACAGGCCGAACAAGCCATGAAAGTAAGCGAAGAAAAATATAAAACAATGCTGAATGCTTCACCCGATGGTATTATTATAATTGACACGAAAGGCATCATTACTGAAGTTTCTGAGATCGGGCTTGAGTTATTTGGCGCCAACAGCAGAGATGACCTGGTTGGTAAAGATTTTCTCAGGTTCGTTCCTTTGGATGAAAAAAACACGATCACTGATATTATTGAAAAGACAATGAATGAAGGACTGGTTCAGAATATTGGTTTAAAAATCAGAAAGAAAAACCAATCATTATTTGCTGCGGAAACCAGTGTAACCTTAATACAGGACCCCAAGGGAGAACCTTTAGCCTACATGATCATCATCCGCGATATTTCATATCGGCAAAAAATGGAGGCAAAGCAGGTCCATGCCGACCGTATGGCCAACCTGGGGGAAATGGCTTCAGGCATTGCTCATGAAATAAACCAACCATTAAATATTATTTCAATGGTTATGGATAAAATTTTATTTGAGACTGCCAGGACTGAAATTGTGGATGTGGAATTCCTGAAAAATAAATCCGATAAAATTTTCGAAAACATCACCCGGATGAGGAATATCATCGATCATATCAGAGCGTTTTCGAGAAGCCACGACGATTATGTTTCCACTGCTTTCGATATCAATTCGAGCATTAAAAATGCTGCTTCTATGATGTCTGAACAGTTGAAACATCTTGGTGTCACACTGAATCTTCAACTAAGCAAACAAATTCCGGCTTTGTTTGGTAACACTTATAAATTCGAGCAGGTCATTATTAATCTGCTGGTCAATGCCAAAGATGCTGTGCTCGAAAAGAAAAGCAAGCAGGCGGATAATTCTAAAATGATCATAGAGATCAGATCATATCAGGAGAATCAAAATATAATCGTTGAAGTAACAGATAATGGTATTGGTATCAAAAGTGATGATATTAATAATATCCTGCTTCCTTTTTATACTACAAAAGATGAAGGGAAGGGAACCGGGCTAGGCTTATCGATTTGTTATCAGATCCTTAAAGAAATGAATGGGACCATTGAAATAACGAGTGATGGCACGAACGGAACAAAAATAAAACTGGAGCTGGAAATTCAAAAGAAAAATCAGAATGGGAATTCAAGATAAAATCAAAATATTGATCCTTGATGACGAGAAGCAATTCACTGAGGAGTTGAGTGGTTTTTTTCAAGGTTCAGACTATGAATCCTTTGAAGCAAATACGGCAGATGAAGGAAGGAGAATCTTACATAATCATGATATTGATCTCCTGATCCTCGATGTGCGGTTGCCGGGGGTGAACGGCCTCGATATCCTGAAGGAAGTAAAATCGCAATACTCCGGCATGGAAGTCATCATTATTTCTGCTCATGGTGATATGGATACGGTAATTAAAGCCATGCGGCTGGGGGCATTCGATTATTTACGTAAACCATTCAGGTATATCGACATTCAGATTGCCATTGAGCGTACTCAGAAATACCTTCAGCTGCACCGTAAGCTAAAGCAGATGGAAGAACGAAATTCCCTTATCTCAAAAACCCTTGAAGAAAAGATCGACCGGCAGTTTATCGGTGTGAGTCCTCAGATTCTCGAGGTGTTTGAACAATCCATCACCGCGGCAAATTACCCTGAAGCCAACGTGTTGATTACCGGTGAAAGCGGTACTGGAAAAGAAAATATTGCCAGGATCATTCATTATTCAAGCAAACGGAAAGACCATATTTTTTGTGCCGTCAATAGCAGCGCCATTACCGAAACCCTGTTGGAAAGCGAATTCTTTGGTCATAAAAAAGGCTCCTTTACCGGCGCTATTACCGATAAGATGGGCTTCTTTGAAGTATGCAACCAGGGGACTTTATTTCTTGATGAAATCGCCGATATGCCTTTAACCCTTCAGGCGAAGATACTGCGCGCCACTGAAGAAAAAGTGATCACCAGGGTGGGCGATACAAACCCGATCCGCACCGACTTCAGAGTCATCTCGGCAACAAATCATGATATTAATAAAGGAGTGGAGAAAAAAAAGTTCAGGCTCGATCTTTTACACAGGCTCAATACACTTCACATTCATATACCAGCTCTGCGTGAAAGGCCTGAAGACATCAAACCTTTGCTTATCCATTTTGTTGACGTCTTTTCAACCAGGTTTAACAAGCCAAACATCCATGTCGCGAAGGAGGTTTTTGACATCCTGCTTAAATATGAGTTCCCGGGCAATGTAAGGGAATTGAGAAATATGACCGAAAGGGCTATCATTTTATGTAAAGGAAACATCCTCGGGATAAAAGATTTCCCGGTAAAACTTCCAAAGAATTCACCCCAGGAGGAGCAAACAGAGTCGGTTAATATGAAGTTGCATGAGATCGGCCTCATACAAAAAGCGCTCAAAAGTTCGGGATATAATCAGCAGGCAGCAGCTGATGCCCTGGGTATCCACCGCGATGCCCTCAGCCGTAAAATGAAAAAATACAACATCGGTATCAGTCGTAGCGAAGGGTAACGCGTTTTCACGTGACTGCGTGATTATTTTGTTGAAAAGATCATAACATTACCCCTATCGGTAATAATTTAAATTCTTCACTAAAAAATAATTATTTTTTTAGTTCTCATATTCAGACGATTAGTTGATCAAATCAATTATTTTTCCGTTTCCCGAAATTTCTGGCCCACCCTTTGTTTAGTCTTACAGCATAAGAGGTAAACCGTCCCTCATGTAAAGCACGGTCTAAACAAACAAATAATAGGAGATTAAACAAATGGCAGTAGAAAAAACCATCGGTTCATCCAGCCTCGTAGAGGTGATCGACCGTATTCTTGACAAAGGTGTTGTAGTTGACGCATGGGTAAGAGTTTCTTTAGTTGGTATCGAACTCCTTGCAAT
>CAIWXI010000098.1 GCA_903916595.1 uncultured Bacteroidales bacterium
AAGCCATGAAAACAAAACTCTTTTCACTGATCGTTATCCTCACATCAACGCTTGTCCTGTTATCGGGATGCCGCAAAGACACAAATTCCGGGGGGTCAAATCCCCTGAAATTTACCGATCTGAAAGTTGACCCTTCATTTAGGATTCGATAACTTCGTTACTCTGAGTTTGAATGTCAGCGTTAATAAGTCACCTTCAAGCAATATGAATATCATCCAGGTTTACCAGGATGACCCGGGTTATGGCAAGCTGATAACATCGGGGGTTTCATACGGAAGCCAGGCTTATACCAATACCATCAGGGTTCCCAGAGCGGTTAAAAACCTATACCTTTCTTATACTTCTTCTGAAGGTAAACATGAATCAGCAACAGTAAGTATCAATGGTTCCGTACTGACCTATGTTTTTGGTGGTACGAAATCGGGTGAAAATGTGGATAACAGTTGCGGAGCTGGCACTCCTGTAACGACAAACCAAAATGTTACGGTTAATTCGGGGCAGACGTATTATGTGCCTTATGGTTCTACTGTGACGATTGGATCCCTAACGGTTGCAACCGGAGGTACATTTAACAACTGCGGTACCGTGACCGTGAATAATCTCAATGTAGCTGCTACAAACGGCATAATCAATAACAATGGAACGTTTACACTTTCAAACGGTGTCGATTATAAAGGAACTTTTGTTAATAATGCCACCCTTAATGTAACAGGTGAATATAAGACGAATTCCGGCGGAGTCGTCACAAACAACTGCAGCATGTACGTGACGGGTGGGGTCTTTACAACCGGCAGCGGCAGTTTTACAAATAACGGCTATCTTAAAATCATCGCATCTTCATCCAAATCAAGCAGCGATAATAATAGCGGCTACCTATCAACCACCGGCAACGGTATGCTGACCCTGGGCCCCCAGAGTTTGGCCGACTGTAAGTATTTTGACCTGGAAGGATCATGTGTTGGTCCTGTAACAGCTTCGTATGCTGGAATAAAGACGGTAAACGGCAAGACAACAGGAGGCGGAAGTATCTCAGGATATGTAGATTTCTGTGCCAGCGGTAATATTCAACCTGACAATGCAAATTACGGAAATCATGTGACCTTCTGCACAATTAGCGTGCCTATCCCCAGCTGTTCAAACCCGATTGCCCCGCTTATTACCAGCGCTCTTACTGCCGCCGGTACAGCAGGTCTGGCCATCACTCCGTATGTGATCACGGCCAGCGGGAGCAACCCCATAACATATACTACAGGCACTCTTCCTTCAGGCCTTACTTTTAACAGTAGTACGCATACTATCTCAGGTACTGTGGCAGCGGCCGGAGTATACAATATCGTTCTAACTGCTGATAACTCGGTCGGTACCGACACTAAAACATTAGTCCTTACGATTGGCGCTGCGGGAGCTCCTCCCCACATCACCAGTCCTTTGACTGCTTCAGGCACAGCCGCCAGTCCGTTCAGTTATACCATTACTGCTTCAGGAGATAATACACAGGCCTGTCCGATGACCTTCACTACAAGCGCACTGCCTGCCGGACTTACACTACAGGGTGGCAATGTGATCGGGGGCAGTCCAACTACTCCGAATACTTATGATATTACACTAACTGCCCACAATTGCAATTCTCCGGATGATGTAAAACACCTTATTCTTACTGTTGCACCCGCCGGAGTAGTCCCTGTTATCAGCAGCCCCCTTACTGCAAGTGGTACTGCAGGGACAGTATTTACTCCTTATACACTTACTACTTCCGCAGGAACTGCCCCTATCACCTTAAATGCCACTAACCTCCCTGCCGGACTTTCCTATGATGCTGGTACTCACCAGATCACAGGAACGCCCACCTCACCAGGACAAACTGATGTGACCCTTACAGCTTCGAACGCTTATGGCACCGATGTTAAACATCTGATCATTACCATTGCTCAGGCTCCGGGTACTCCGCCGGTAATCCAGCCACCCCTTACAGCCTCGGGAACCGTGGGATTGCCATTTACTCCTTATATGGTAAGTGCAACAGGCACGGCTCCGATAACCTATGCTGCAACCCAGGTCCCTGCAGGCTTGTCATTTGATCCCGGTACGCATATGATTACAGGAACACCAACCACAGCAGGTACCTTTAATGTACCTCTGACTGCTACAAACAGTGTTGGTACCGACAATAAAACACTTGTAATCACCATAGCATCCGGCGGAGGTGGATCAATTATCTCCTATTATCCCAATGCCGTGGATTACGGTTCCTTCGTTTTTGAAGATCTCTGGCCCTGGTACGGCGACTATGACTGCAACGACCTGGTCGTGAACTTCCAGTATATGATCACAGCCAATGCCCAGAACCAGATCACCGACATACAGGCTACTTTTATCTTCAAAGCTGCGGGCGCTTCGCTGAACAACGGTTTCGGATTTGTTTTGAACACCAGTCCGACAAACGTTACCAGCGTTACCGGTTGCACTCAGTATGGAAGTGCTGTTACCTATGATCCGAAAGGCTTCGAAGCCGGCCATTCTAATGTGACTGTGATCATTCCTGTTGATGCCGTGAATACCATGTTTGGCAGGGGTTTTGTCAATACAATTATTGGCGGTGAGTATATCCAGCCAGTTACCAAAGTGATCAATATTCACTTTGCAACACCTCAGGCCAGTATTGGTAATCTGCCATGGAACCCGTTTATTTTCCAGAACCAGGTAAGAGGCCATGAGATCCATATGAAGAACCAACCCAATACCGATTTTGCAGATCTGGCTTTATTTAACACCGGGAACGATGCTTCAAATCCCTCACAGAACTATTACTATGCTTCTTCCACCGGATTACCCTGGGCGTTTGAGATCCCGGTCAGCTTCGACTACCCGGCCGAGAATAAAGATATCCTGACCTGCTACAATCATTTTGCACAGTGGGCTATGGGTCCTGTGGGGCAGGCCAACCAATATAATAATTGGTATGAAGATCTTCCCGGATACAGAAATTCGGCGAATATCTGGCATCCCTGATCAAGGAAATAAAAATCTACTGCTTGTTGTTTTTAGAGGCAGCATCCCTTAGGGGTGCTGCCTCTTTTAGTATGAGCGTCAAGTGGTATCCGGTTTTTTTTTACCTTTACAAACGCCGGATGTCATCTTGTTTTCAATATTTCATACATGAATATATTTCAGATTATTAACTATACTTTAATTATACTGGTCGTGATTCTTTTTATCAGATATATCAGGGATCTGATTATAAATCCAGATTATCAGCCGGTTGCCTGGAAGAATGCCCGGAAAGAAGGTGGTCTGACCAGGATACAACTTAAACTTGAGAGAAAATACGCAGATAAGGTAAGATTCTTTAATTTTTGGTTCCAGGTCGAAAGGCTTAAAAAAGAACAGGTGCCCGGGGCCTTTGCCGAACTGGGAGTCTATAAAGGAGATAGTGCAAGAGTTTTGCATCACCTGGACCCCGGCAGGAGGTTTTATCTTTTCGATACTTTCGAAGGCTTTAAGAGCCAGGATCTTGCCATTGAAAAAGGGGAGGCCGCCACTTATACAACCAGCAACTTTGCCGATACACATATAAATAAGGTATTGGATACTATTCGGGGAAACCAAAAAATAATTATGTGTCCTGGCTATTTTCCTGCATCGGCATCTAAGTTAACCGGGGAAAAGTTCGCTCTGGTCAATATTGATGCCGACCTGTATAACCCGACAAAGGCTGGTTTGGATTTTTTTTATACCCGTTTAAGCCCGGGTGGCGTGATATTAGTTCACGATTACAATCATAAATGGGAGGGAGTGATGAAAGCCGTCGATGATTTTTGTAAAACCATACCCGAATCTATGGTTCTGCTTCCCGACCGTGAAGGTACTGTGATCATCATCCGCCATCAGATATCAGATATCAGGCGAAAGAAACAGGTGTTTTTTTGACTTTCTTCAACTTGTTGGGAAAAAAAATACGAATTCTCTTGTTTGAAAGAAAAAGATTTGTAATTTTGCACCCTCGAAAACCAGATTTGGTTTTTGAGGGGATACCAAGCCGAAGATTATTAGGAAACCTGACAAAGCGAGACATCTATAGGTTTCAACAGCAGCCGGACCGTTGGCTGCAGTGAAAAAGTCTCTCTGTAAGACTCCTTTTATATTAAAAGCCCATATCCTTCTTTACCAGACGTCGGTTTTAGCGTCAGAAAATTTGAAAAGAATTTAAACATTTCAATATGCCTACAATTTCGCAATTGGTTCGCAAAGGAAGAAAAAAGTTGACGGATAAGAGTAAAGCTCCGGCGCTTGATTCATGCCCTCAGCGCCGTGGTGTATGTGTGAGGGTTTATACAACCACTCCAAAAAAGCCTAACTCTGCAATGCGTAAAGTTGCACGTGTTCGTCTTACAAACGGAAAGGAAGTTAACGCTTACATTCCGGGTGAAGGTCATAATCTCCAGGAACACTCCATCGTGATGATCCGCGGAGGCCGTGTAAAAGATCTCCCAGGTGTTCGTTATCACATCATCCGTGGCGCACTTGATACATCAGGTGTTGAAGGTCGCAAACAGCGCCGTTCGAAATATGGAGCCAAGAAGCCTAAAGAAAAGAAAGCATAATCACAGCTGTTATTTAAGCGCATATGAGAAAATCAAGACCAAAGAAAAGGATCATAATTCCCGACCCCAGGTTCAGCGATACGCTGGTTACCAAGTTTGTGAATAACATGATGTTCAGCGGCAAAAAGAACCAGTCATACGACATCTTTTATGAAGCGATCGACATCGTTAGCGAAAAGACCAAGGAAGATGGCCTGGAGGTGTTTAAGAAAGCCCTGGCCAATGTAACTCCTTCTGTTGAGGTGCGTAGTCGCCGTATCGGCGGAGCTACTTTCCAGATTCCCTCCGAGATCAGACCTTCGCGCAAGAGCTCAATCGGGATGAAATCACTTGTTGGATATGCAAGGAAACGTCACGAAAAAAGCATGGCACATAAACTGGCCTCCGAGATCGTGGCAGCATACAAAGAAGAAGGTGCTGCTTTCAAACGGAAAGAAGACACACACCGTATGGCTGAAGCCAACAAAGCATTTTCACATTTCAGATTTTAATCATTTAACCCTGATATCTATACAATATATTATATAATGCCCGGGCAACTCGAACATACACGCAACATTGGCATTATGGCTCATATCGACGCCGGTAAGACTACAACTACCGAGCGCATATTGTATTATACCGGGATCAATTATAAGATGGGCGAGGTGCATGACGGTACTGCAACTATGGACTGGATGGTTCAGGAGCAGGAACGCGGAATTACCATTACCTCGGCTGCAACAACAGTGTATTGGGATTTTCAAAATCACACTTACCGTATCAATATTATTGACACTCCAGGCCATGTAGATTTTACAGTTGAAGTGGAGAGGTCTCTGCGTGTGCTCGACGGCGCCGTCGCTTTATTCTGCGCTGTCGGAGGTGTAGAACCACAGTCGGAGACTGTATGGAGACAGGCCGATAAATACCATGTTCCCCGTATCAGTTACGTGAATAAAATGGATCGTACCGGCGCCGATTTTTATAAAGTCGTGGATCAGATAAGGGAACGACTTGGAGCCAAACCGGTTCCTGTTCAATTACCCATCGGAGCTGAAGATGATTTCAGGGGAATTGTTGACCTGATCTCAGGTAAAGCGTATTCATGGGATGATGCTTCCCTGGGCAAGGAATATTTTGAGATCCCTGTTCCTGAGGATATGAAAGAACAAGTGAGCCAATACCGTGGCAATCTTATTGAAGGAGCTGCCGAGGAAAGCGAGGAACTGCTTCACAAATTTTTTGAGAATCCCGACTCCATTACCGAAGAAGAAATTATTGCACAGGTCCGCAAAGCTACAATCCAGAACAGGATCACTCCTGTTATCTGCGGAGCCTCTTTTAAAAATAAAGGTGTTCAGACTCTGATCGACAGCATTATCAGGTTTCTCCCTTCCCCAAACGATATGCCTCCTATCATAGGCATCAATCCGTATACAGAGAAATCAGAGGAACGTCATCCCGATGCGGATGAACCATTCGCTGCTCTGGCATTCAAAATTGCTACTGATCCGTTTGTTGGCAGAATCGCATTTTTTCGCGTTTATTCGGGCGCTTTGGATGCAGGGAATGTGGTGTTAAACGCCAATACCGATAAGAAAGAACGACTGCTGCGTATCGTGCAGATGCATGCCAACAAACAATTACCACTCAAGCGTATTGAAGCAGGGGAAATTGGCGTTGCAGTTGGGTTTAAAGAAATTCGTACGGGTGACACATTGTGCGACATCAAGCATCCTGTTCTGCTTGAGACTATGAGCTTTCCAGAACCGGTCATCAATATGGCCATTGAGCCTAAGACCCAGGACGATGTAGAGAAACTGGCGATTTGTCTTAAAAAAATGGCCGAAGAAGATCCTACTTTCCGTGTTAAGATTGATGAAGAGACCGGTCAGACTGTGATTAGTGGAATGGGTGAACTTCACCTCGATATTATTGCCGACAGGATGAGACGTGAGTTTAATATTGAAGTGAACCGCGGAAATCCACAGGTTGCATACAAGGAAGCTATCGTGAATGCGGTAATGCACCATGAGGTATACAAAAAACAAAGCGGTGGTAAAGGCCGGTTTGCTGATCTTTCCATTGAAATTTCACCTGCGGATAAGGGAGTGAAAGGATTACAGTTTATCAATGATGTAAAGGGAGGAAATATCCCGAAAGAATTTATCCCGGCTATTGAAAAAGGCCTGAAATCAGGTATGTCGAACGGACCTGTTATAGGTTTCCCTATTGAAAGCGTTAAAGTACGCCTTCTTGATGGCGCCTTTCATAGTGTAGATTCAGATGCATTATCGTTCCAGATTGCAGCCGGAATAGCATTCAGGGAAGCTACCCGAAAAGCTAAAGCAATACTGATGGAACCTTTGATGCGCTTTGAGATTGTTACGCCGAATGAAAGCATGGGTGAAGTCACAAGTGATATACACAAACGCCGCGGACATGTTGACAATGTTGAAAGCCGGCTGGGTAATGCAGTGATTCACGGGAAAGTGCCCCTGGCCGAAATGTTCGGTTATGTGACTACCCTTAGAAGTATCACAAGCGGAAGAGCTACATGTATGCTGGAGTTTTCCCAATATTCCCAAACTCCTCAGGATGTTATGGATGAAGTGTTATTTAAAATCAGAGGCTACGTGCCTGTATATTAATCATTTATATGAGCCAGAGAATTAGAATAAAACTGAAGTCTTACGATTACAACCTTGTCGACAAATCGGCCGAGAAGATCGTAAAAACAGTTAAGGCTACCGGCGCCGTTGTTAGCGGCCCAATTCCTTTGCCCACTGACAAGAAGATCTTCACTGTGTTGCGTTCGACTTTTGTGAACAAAAAATCCAGGGAACAGTTCCAGCTCTGCACTTATAAACGCATGCTGGATATTTACAGCACAACATCGAAAACAATCGATGCCCTGATGAAACTGGAACTCCCTTCAGGTGTGGAAGTTGAGATTAAAGTGTGATGAGGGTGTAATTGTATTTGAAGCTAACGAAAAAAATCGTAAGAAATGTCTGGATTAATTGGAAGAAAAGTCGGTATGACCAGCATCTATGATGCAAACGGGAAGAATATTCCCTGTACTGTCATTGAAGCAGGTCCCTGTGTCGTTACACAGATCCGGTCCAAGGAAAAAGAAGGCTATGATGCCATCCAGCTTGCTTTTGAGGATAAGAAAGAAAAACATACCACAAAAGCCGAGCTGGGCCACTTTAAGAAAGCAGGGATCACTCCGAAGAAAATTGTTGCAGAATTTACCCGTTTTGAAGCAGGTCATCAGAAACAGTTCGGGGATATTCTCAAAGTTGACATTTTTGAGGAAGGCGAATATATTGACGTCGTCGGTACGTCCAAAGGAAAAGGATTTCAGGGTGTTGTCAAAAGACATCATTTTCATGGTGTAGGTGAAGCAACACACGGACAGCACGACCGCCTGCGCGCACCTGGCTCTGTTGGCGCATCATCATGGCCTTCAAGGGTATGGCCTGGTTTGAGAATGGCCGGCCGTATGGGAGGAAACCGTGTTAAGGTACTCAACCTACAGATATTAAAGATAATCTTAGAAAAGAATCTCGTTTTGGTTAAGGGAGCAATTCCGGGACCTGCAGGAGCATATGTAATAATTGAGCGATGGAAATAAAAGTATTTAACATTAAAGGAACAGAAACCGGCCGTAACGTCATACTGGATGATACGGTATTCGGAATTGAGCCTAACGACCATGCCATTTATCTGGATGTAAAGCAGCATATGGCTAATCAGCGTCAGGGGACTCATGCCACACTCGAAAAATCAACGGTTTCGGGAAGCACGAAAAAACTGCATAAACAGAAAGGAACCGGTGGATCCCGTAAAGGCAGTATCAAAAGTCCTCTGTTTCGCGGCGGAGCTCGCATTTTCGGACCGCAGCCAAGGGATTACAACTTCAAACTCAATAAGAAACTGAAGAAACTTGCTCGTATTTCAGCTCTTAGCTATAAAGTTAAGGAAAGCAATCTGGTGGTACTCGAGGACTTTATTTTCGATTCACCGAAGACAAAGAATGTTTCTGAACTGCTGAAAAGTTTTCAGCTTACCGGTAAAAAGACCCTCGTGGTTGTAAATTCGCCGGATAGCAATCTTTTGCTGGCAGCCAGAAACCTTAAGCGAGTCAAGATCGTGCGCACAGCCGATCTGAACACTTACGAAATTCTTGACGCAAAGCAGGTGTTGATGACCGAAAGCTCAATTCCTGAAATTGTAAAAATTCATCAGAATTAAACAATTTATTCAATAATCCGATGAGAATTATTATTAAGCCTATCATTACAGAGAAGATGACCCATCAGGGAGAAACCCTGAACAGGTATGGGTTCTTTGTTGACCGCAAGGCAAATAAGCTTCAAATCAAGCAGGCGATTAAAGATCTGTATGGTGTTGAAGTTGAATCGATCAGCACAATGGTCGTTTTTGGAAAGAAAAAAAGCCGTTATACAAAAGGCGGTGTGATCTCCGGAAGGAGCGCTTCGAGGAAAAAAGCTATTGTGACATTGGCAAAAGGCGAAACTATTGATTTTTACAGCAATATTTAAATAAATGGCGCTTAAGAAATACAAACCAACAACTCCCGGTCAGAGGTTTAAGGTCATCAGCTCTTATGATGACATCACCTCTATGACCCCAGAGAAGAGCCTGCTGGCTCCTACCAGAAAGACCGGTGGAAGAAACAACCAGGGAAGAATGACTATGCGTTATACTGGCGGTGGTCATAAACAGGTTTACCGGGTAATCGACTTCAAGAGGGATAAAGACAATATTCCCGGTTTGGTGAAGACTATAGAGTATGACCCGAACCGTACTGCAAGAATTGCTCTTGTTAACTACAAAGATGGAGAGAAACGATATATCGTTGCTCCTCATGGTTTAAAGGTCGGGCAAACGGTTCTTTCAGGGATTGGTGTTCCTCCTGAAATTGGGAATACCATGTTCTTAAGCGAGATACCCTTCGGTACCGTTGTTCACAATGTGGAATTACGTCCAGGTCAGGGAGCCAAACTCGTCCGTTCGGCGGGCTCTTATGCTCAGCTTATGTCGCGCGACGGGAAATTTGCTATCCTGAAAATGCCCTCAGGAGAAACCCGTATGATCCTTCAGACCTGTAAAGCTACCATTGGCATGGTGTCGAACACCGACCACCAGCTTGAAAAGCATGGTAAAGCCGGCCGCAAACGCTGGTTGGGTCGCAGACCGAGAACCCGCGGTGTTGCCATGAACCCGGTTGACCATCCCATGGGTGGGGGCGAAGGCCGTGCTACAGGCGGACACCCGCGCTCACGCAAGGGTATGCCTGCAAAGGGTTATAAGACCCGTTCGAAGAAAAAGCAATCGAACCAGTACATCATTGAAAAACGGAAAAAGTAACAGCTAATCAATAGTAATATGAGCAGATCGCTTAAAAAAGGACCTTTTATCCACTACAAGCTCGAAAAGAAAGTTACGGACGCTGTGGAATCCAAGAAAAAGACCGTCATCAAAACCTGGTCGAGGGGTTCTGTAATTTCTCCGGATTTTGTAGGGCTGACTATTGCTGTCCATAACGGGAATAAATTTATCCCTGTATATGTTACAGAGAACATGGTAGGTCATAAACTTGGTGAGTTTGCCCCAACCCGCATTTTCAGGGGGCATTCCGGAAATAAAGATAAAGCAAAGAAATAAAGGAAACTAGATTATGGGAGTCAAAAGTCGTACGAGAGCTAAGATCCGAAAGGAAGCTAAGAAGAAGACTGCAGTAGCCACTCTTCAGAATAATCCTACTTCCCCGCGAAAAGCAAGATTGGTCGCTGACCTGATCCGCGGCAAGAGAGTGGAGCTGGCACTGCATACCTTGAAAAATACAAGCAAGCAGCCGGCTGAAAAAATGCGGAAGCTTCTTCTTTCTGCAATTGCCAACTGGCAGTTGAAAAATGAAAAACTTCGCATTGAAGATGCAGATTTGTTTGTGAATGAAATCAAGGTTGATGTGGGGCGCACACTGAAACGCATCAATACTGCTCCCCAGGGACGTGCACACAGGATTCGCAAGCGTTCTAACCATATTACCATCATCCTTGGTTCAAAAAGCCAACAAGCTTTAGAATCGGCTGAAGAAGAAAAAATCGAAAATAATAAGGAATAATTAAAAGGAAATATTAATGGGACAAAAAACCAATCCGATTGCTAACCGTCTAGGCATCATACGCGGCTGGGATTCCAACTGGTTTGGCGGAAAGACCTTCGAAAGTAAACTTGTCGAAGATGATAAGATCCGCAAATATCTGCATGCACGTCTTGCTAAGGCCGGCATCTCAAAGATCGTCATCGAGCGCACACTTAAGCTGGTTACCGTGACTATCCATACAGCCCGGCCGGGTATTATTATCGGTAAAGGCGGGCAGGAAGTAGACAAACTGAAGGAAGAGCTGAAAAAGATTACCAAGAAGGAGATCCAGATCAATATTTCTGAGATCAAAAGGCCTGAGCTGGATTCTGTGATCGTAGCCAATACGGTAGCAAGTCAGATCGAAGGACGTATATCATACCGCAGGGCGATCAAGACCTCCATAGCTTCAGCCATAAGGATAGGTGCTGAAGGGATCAAGATCATGATTTCGGGGCGCCTTGGTGGAGCCGAAATGGCCCGCAGGGAGCAATATAAGGAAGGAAGAATTCCTTTACATACGTTCCGTGCCGACATTGATTATGCAACAGCAGAAGCTCATACCACTTACGGTCGTATCGGTATCAAAGTCTGGATATGCAAGGGTGAAATCTATGGCAGACCTGAATTGGTTCCCAGTGCTCCAACAACCAAATTGAAACCGTCGCAGCAGCACAATGGCCCCAAAAGCGGGAGCCCAAGGCCAGGAGGTGGCGGAGGAAAACCCCGTTTCAGAAAATAAAAAAGTGAACAACAATAATATATCTGAGTAATGTTACAGCCAAAGAAGACTAAGTACAGAAAAATGCAGAAGGGTAAGATGAAAGGCAACGCAAAGCGTGGTCATCAGCTTGCTTTTGGCTCTTTCGGTATTAAAACTCTCGAAGAAGCATGGATCACAGGCCGCCAGATTGAGGCAGCCCGTCAGGCCATTACCCGTCATATGAAACGTGAAGGTCAGATATGGATTCGTATCTTTCCCGATAAACCGGTGACCAAAAAACCGGCGGAAGTCCGTATGGGTAAAGGAAAGGGAGCTCCCGAGTATTTCGTGGCCAGGGTAACCCCGGGCCGTATTATGTTTGAAATTGATGGCGTTCCCGAGGCCGTGGCGAAAGAGGCATTGCGCCTTGGAACCCAGAAGTTGCCCGTGGCATGTAAGACTGTAGTACGTTACGATTATGACGAAGATCAAGCATAAGTTTAAATAGCCTGAAGCTATTTCAGATTAAAACAGAAAGAAATGGAACAAAAAGTAATCAAAGAGTTAACAAGCGGTGAGATTGTTGAACGACTGGACGAGGAAAAAAGGCAGCTTTCAAGGCTGAAACTCAACCATGCTGTTTCCCCACTCGAAAACCCCAATAAAATCAAGGCCTACCGCAAAACTATTGCACGTCTTGAGACCGAATTGCGCTATCGTGTTCGTAGTGGTGAAAAAATCGTAAAGCCTGTAAAGCATTAATTTATGGAAACCAGAAAACTAAGAAAGGAAAAGACCGGGATCGTGATCAGCAACAAAATGGAGAAATCTATTGTAGTTGAGGTCGAGCGTAAGATTAAACACCCGAAATACGGAAAATTCGTAAAAAAATCATCGCGCTTTATGGCTCATGATGAACAGAAACAGTGCAGCGAAGGTGATAAAGTTTTAATTGCCGAAAGCCGGCCATTAAGTAAGAATAAATGTTGGAGACTTGTCGAAATCATTGAAAAGGTTAAATAGCCATGATACAGCAGGAGTCAAGATTAACAGTAGCAGATAACAGTGGAGCCAAAGAGGTACTTTGTATTAAGGTACTCGGCGGAACCCGTAAACGTTATGCCTCGGTAGGCGACCGCATCGTTGTTACCGTGAAGAATGCACTACCATCGGGCAATATCAAGAAAGGAACGGTGTCGAAGGCTGTGGTTGTTCGTACTACCAAAGAAATACGTCGCGCCGATGGTTCATACATCAGTTTTGATGATAATGCAGTTGTACTGCTCAATAATACAGGAGAACTTATTGGTACCCGTATCTTCGGACCGGTTGCACGCGAACTCCGTGAAAAACAATTTATGAAAATAGTTTCATTGGCACCTGAAGTGCTATAACAGAATTCTACCATGCAGAAGAAATTACATATCCGCAAAGGCGATACAGTGATGGTCATTGCCGGAGATTCCAGAGGTCAGCAAGGCAAGGTACTGAATGTCAACATCGATAGGGAGATGGCGATTGTGGAGGGAGTGAACATGGTTTCAAAACACACGAAGCCTAATGCGAAGAGCCCACAGGGAGGAATCGTGAAGAAAGAAGCACAGGTGCATGTTTCAAACCTGAAAAGTATTGATAACACGGGAAAGCCTACCCGTAAAGGAAAAAAAGTTGACAGCAAGACCGGAAAAGTGGTTCGTTATTCTAAAAAATCAGGGGAGGTAATAAAGTAATGGCTTACATACCGAGATTAAAAGAAAAATACCTGAAGGATGTTGTTCCGGCTTTAATGAGCCAGTTCAGCTATAAAAACCAAATGCAGGTTCCCAAAATCACCAAGATCTGTCTGAACCAGGGTTTAGGTATTGCTATCACAGACCGTAAATTTATTGAAACAGGACTGAGTGAAATGACTCTTATCACTGGACAGAAGGCTGTTCCTACAAAATCGAGGAAGGATATTTCAAACTTCAAACTCAGAAAAGGAAACGCTATCGGAGCAAGGGTTACTTTGCGAGGGGAGAGGATGTATGAATTTCTCGACCGCCTTGTTTCTGTTGCGCTGCCTCGTGTTCGTGACTTTCGCGGGGTGAACGACAAAGGTTTTGACGGACGTGGCAATTATACTGTAGGAATCACCGAACAGATTATCTTTCCCGAGATCGATATTGATAAAGTTACCAAGATCAATGGGTTGGATATAACTTTCGTGACCACAGCACCAACCGATCGTGAGGCTTTGGCTCTCTTAAAAGAATTCGGAATTCCATTTAAAACAAGATAACAACATGGCAAAAGAATCCATTAAATCAAGGGAAGTTAAAAGAGAACGTCTTGTTGCAAAATACGCTGCAAAGCGTAAAGCTTTGAAAGAAGCTGGTGACTACATCGCTCTCCAGAAGCTTCCCAAGAATGCCTCGCCAGTTCGTCTGCATAACCGTTGCAAACTTACCGGCAGACCTAAAGGCTATATGAGACTTTTCGGGATATCGCGTATCAATTTCCGCGAAATGGCCAACAAAGGCCTGATCCCGGGAGTAAGAAAAGCCAGCTGGTAATTTGAATAGATTATTAACAAACAGATATTTAACAAAATGGTTACTGATCCCATTGCAGATTATTTGACGAGAATTAGGAATGCCGTTATGGCAAACCACCGGGTTGTAGAAATCCCGAAATCAAGAATCAAAGAAGATATTACCCGTATTCTCTTTGAGAAAGGGTATATCCTGAATTTTAAAATAGAAAATGAACCCAGTCCGGGAATGATCAAGATCGCTTTGAAATATCATCCGGTAACAAAGCTTTCTGCACTGAACTCCCTGGTGAGGGTTTCCAAACCTGGTCTAAGGAAATATGTCGACTGCGATAAACTTCCTCGTGTATTGAACGGACTTGGAATAGCAATCCTGTCTACTTCACAGGGAGTGATGACCGATAAGGAAGCACGCACGAAAAAAGTCGGCGGCGAGGTTTTATGTTACATTAGTTAATCAGGAGGTTCATTATATGTCAAGAATTGGAAAACTTCCCATAGCAATACCAGACGGTGTCGAGATAAGCGTATCAGATGCCAACCTGGTAACGGTGAAAGGTAAGCTGGGCGAACTGACCCAGCAAATGGATCCGAAAATTACGATCCGGGTTGAAAACAGCATATTGTATGTTCAGCGCGGTAGTGATGCAAAGGACGAACGCGCTAAGCACGGCCTTTACAGGGCTTTGCTGTTCAACATGATCAAAGGGGTAAGCGAGGGATTTACCATCGTCCAGGAAATGGTCGGTGTGGGTTACAAAGCCTCGGCTTCCGGTCAGTCACTGGAACTTGCCCTGGGTTTCTCACACAACCTTATACTGGAACTTCCCAAAGAAGTATTACTTCAAACTACAGCTGAAAAAGGTAAGAATCCGACTATTATTCTGAAATCACATGATAAACAACTGATTGGTCAGGTTGCTGCCAAGATTCGGTCATTTCGCAAGCCAGAGCCATACAAAGGCAAAGGTATCCGCTTCCAGGGAGAAGAGATTAAGAAGAAAGCAGGTAAATCTGCTGCAGGAGCATAATATTCATCATTAGATTAAATTCATAACAGAATGGTTACCAGTAATAAAAAAGATTTTCGCAGGTTCAGGATCAAGCACAGGGTACGTAAAATCGTACATGGGACACCTGACAGGCCTCGCATGACGGTTTTCAGAAGTAGTAAATCCATCTATGTCCAGCTCATCGACGACCTGGCACACAAGACATTACTCTCTGCATCTTCTGCGGAGAAGACGATGACCGATGCCAAGGGTACCAAAACAGAGATTGCAAAGCTGGTTGGCAAGAGTATTGCCGACAAAGCACTTCAGGCAGGAATCTCTTCGGTAGTTTTTGACAGGAACGGATATTTATATCATGGCAGGGTTAAAGCTTTGGCTGATGCAGCCAGAGAAGGCGGCCTTAAATTTTAATCAGGTATGACGAACGTTAACGTAAAAAGAGTAAAATCAAGCGAAATTGAATTCAAAGATCGCCTGGTCAGCATCCAGAGGGTGACAAAAGTGACCAAGGGCGGTCGAACCTTCAGTTTCTCTGCCATTGTTGTGGTAGGTAATGAAAATGGGGTAGTTGGTTACGGGCTTGGAAAAGCAAAAGAAGTAACTGCTGCTATCGCCAAAGGTATCGACGATGCCAAGAAAAATCTGATTAAAGTCCCTATTCTTAAAAGTACTATTCCTCACGAACAGCTTGGGAAATACAGCGGTGCTCTGGTTTTTCTGAAACCCGCCTCTCCCGGTACCGGCGTTATTGCTGGTGGCGCTATGCGTGCAGTACTTGAAAGTGTTGGCATAAAAGACGTGCTGGCAAAGTCAAAGGGTTCATCTAATCCTCATAGTGTGGTGAAAGCCACTATAAATGCGCTGATGAAGATGCGCGACCCATACACCATTGCCCAGTTGCGTGGCATCGATATGGACAAAGTTTTTAACGGTTAACAAATTGCAAAGCATAACGGCAATGAAAAAAGTAAAAATAACTCAGGTTCGCAGTAAAATCGGACATCCGGAGCGCCAGAAACGTACTTTGGAAGCCTTAGGGCTAAAGCGTATCCGCCATACTGTGGAGCACGATGCAACTCCCCAGATTATGGGAATGGTTGAAAAAGTAAAGCATCTCGTAAAGTTTGAAGAAGTTTAATCTCTGATAAGGATAATAACATGGATTTAAGTAATCTTAAACCGGCAAAAGGTTCTACAAAGAAAGAGAAACGTATCGGCAGAGGAACAGGCTCAGGTCACGGCGGAACATCAACCCGCGGCCATAAAGGCGCCAAGTCACGCTCCGGTTACTCGAAAAAACTGGGTTTTGAAGGTGGTCAGATGTCTCTGGCACGCCGGGTACCCAAGTTCGGATTCAAGAATTTTAACCGCGTCGAATTTAAAGGCATCAATCTTGACAGCCTCCAGGAGCTTAGTGAAAAGAAGAACCTTCTGGTTATAGGCATTGAAACTCTCATTGAAGCAGGGGTAGTCTCAAAGAAAGATAAAATAAAGATTCTCGGACGCGGAGAACTGAAAGCCAAACTTGAAGTTACAGCACATGCTTTCTCGGCATCGGCTAAGAAAGCCATTGAAGATTTAGGTGGAATAGCAAACATTATTTAAACCTGTTTGAATGAAAAAACTGATTCAAACCATCAGGAATATTTGGAAAATTGACGATCTCAGGAAGAGGATCATGTATACCATCGGTATCCTTCTGATCTATCGGTTCGGAGCATATGTCGTACTTCCTGGTGTAGATCCCAGCATGTTACATAACCTTCAGAACCAGTCGAAGCAGGGTTTACTTGGGCTTTTGAATATGTTTTCTGGCGGAGCTTTTGCAAATGCATCTATTTTCGCACTGGGTATCATGCCTTATATCTCGGCATCTATCGTGATGCAGCTTTTAGGAATGGCTATACCCTATTTTCAGAAATTGCAGAAGGAAGGAGATAGCGGAAGAAAGAAAATCAATCAGATCACCCGTTATCTTACCGTAGTGATATTGATACTTCAGTCGCCGGCATATATTGCCAATCTCGTTTCACAACTTCCCCCTGAAGCTGTCTATCCGTTCAACCCTAATTTTACTCACCATTCGGTCTTCTCCTTTTTCGGAATCATGTCAATCGTGATTCTTACAGCCGGGTCTATGTTTATTATGTGGCTTGGCGAGAGGATAACAGATAAAGGGATTGGAAACGGCATCTCGCTGATCATCATGATCGGTATCATTGCCAGACTGCCATTTTCGTTAGTAGGGGAGCTGGTATCCAGGATGGAACAGAAAGGTGGCGGGCTTGTTTTCTTTGTTGTAGAGCTGGCATTTCTGGTTCTGGTTATTCTGGTCACTATTCTTTTGGTGCAGGGAACACGAAAGATCCCTGTTCAGTATGCCAAACGGATTGTCGGTAACAAACAGTACGGGGGAGTGAGGCAATATATACCATTAAAGGTCAACGCCGCCGGCGTTATGCCTATCATTTTTGCTCAGGCTATTATGTTCCTGCCACTTACTATTGCCGGGTTTGCCAGTAATGACACCTTGTCGGGCGTGGCCCGGGTATTTACCGATTACAACAGCTTACCTTATAATCTTACCTTTTTCGTCCTGATTATTTTCTTCACTTATTTCTATACAGCTATCACGATCAATCCAAACCAGATGGCCGAAGATATGAAGAAGAACGGAGGATTTATTCCTGGTGTAAAACCCGGAAAGAGAACAGCAGAATTTATTGACGATGTAATGTCCAGAATCACACTTCCCGGTTCGATTTTCCTTGGCTTTGTTGCTGTTATGCCGGCCTTTGTGAGGTTGATAGGGGTTACCAGCCAGTTCGCCCAGTTCTATGGTGGGACTTCGCTGCTCATCCTTGTTGGTGTTGTACTGGATACTTTACAGCAGATTGAAAGCCACCTTCTGATGCGCCATTATGATGGCCTTACCAAATCGGGTCGGATAAAGGGCAGATCGTCGTATGGAGCTGCCGGCTGATGAAACTAAATTGAAATTGAATGTTTATTAAAACTGCGGAAGAAATTGAATTATTAAGAGAGAATGCTTTAATTGTAAGCAGAACTCTGGCCGCGGTTGCGAAAGAGATAAAACCAGGTGTTCAGACGAAGACACTTGACAAAATAGCCGAGGAATATATTCGGTCTCAAGGGGCGGTACCAGGATTTAAAGGGTACCGGGGGTTTCCCGCAACCCTGTGCATATCCCTGAATGACGAAGTGGTGCACGGAATACCGGGAGAGAGAGTTCTTTTAAATGGTGATATTGTTTCGATAGACTGCGGATGCCTGAAGCACGGCTACTATGGTGATTCTGCCTATACCTTTACGGTTGGCGAGGTAAAACCTGAAGTGAAACTGCTTCTGAAAAGGACAAGGGAATCCTTGTTCAAAGCGTTGGAAGTTGCTGTTACAGGGAAACGTGTTGGAGATATCGGCTCCACTGTTCAGGATTACGTGGAGAGTTTCGGATACTCTGTCGTGAGGGAGCTTGTAGGGCATGGAATAGGGAAAACGCTGCACGAAAAACCAGATATTCCCAATTATGGGAAACGAGGTTCCGGACAGAAACTTTCTGAAGGTCTGGTCATTTGCATTGAGCCGATGATAAACATGGGCACAAAAAATGTGGTTCAGTCGAGCGATGGATGGACCATCCGTACGGCCGACCGTTTGCCATCAGCGCATTTTGAGCTTACAGTCGTAATAAGGAAGGATAAAGTAGATGTTCTTTCCACGTTTAAATATATCGAAGAAATTTTGGGAGTACAACTTATATAATATGTCAAAACAAGCCTCAATTCAGCAGGACGGCACTGTCGTCGAATCACTGGGCAATGCCATGTTCAGGGTCGAACTGGAGAATGGCCATGTGATTACTGCCCATATTTCAGGAAAAATGAGGATGCATTATATCAAAATACTTCCGGGAGACCGGGTTAGGATCGAAATGTCGCCCTATGATTTAACAAAAGGAAGAATAACATTCCGCTATCAATAGAAATAAAGAAAAACAAAATGAAAGTCAGAACATCTATAAAAAAAAGGTCGGCCGACTGCAAAATCGTCCGCAGGAAAGGGACTTTGTTCGTGATCAATAAAAAGAATCCCAAATTCAAGCAAAGACAAGGTTAATAAACTTTAAATTTAGAAAAATGGCAAGAATTGCAGGTATTGATCTGCCTAAAAATAAAAGGGGAGAAATTGGTCTAACCTATATTTATGGCATCGGTAGAAGTAATGCTCAGAAGATCCTGACAGAAGCTGGAGTAGACTGGAATAAAAAGGTTCAGGATTGGGATGATGAGGAGCAGAATAAAATCCGTGCCATCATTAATGAAAAATTTAAGATTGAAGGAGCGCTGCGTTCTGAAGTCCAGATGAACATCAAACGTTTGATGGATATCGGTAGCTATCGCGGGATCCGTCATCGTATCGGTTTGCCATTGAGGGGTCAGAGTACCAAGAATAATGCCCGTACCCGTAAAGGCCGCAAAAAGACTGTTGCAAACAAGAAGAAAGCAACTAAGGGGTAAAATTTAAATAGCGAAGTAGCGAAGTAGCGAAATAGCGAAATAAAGAAGTAATAGATAATATGGCAAAGACTGAAAAAAGTTCAAAAAAAAGGGTTGTAAAGGTAGATGCATTAGGCAGGGCCTATATCAACGCCTCCTTTAATAACCTTATCATCTCATTAACCAACAATACCGGACAGGTGATTTCCTGGTCTTCGGCTGGTAAAATGGGGTTTAAAGGTTCCAAAAAGAATACTCCATATGCTGCTCAGATGGCTGCAACAGATGCCGCTAAGACCGCTTATGACCTGGGGTTGCGTAAGGTAAAGGTGTTTATTAAAGGACCAGGTGCCGGGCGTGAATCAGCCATGCGTACCATCCATAGTGCAGGTATCGAGGTGACCGAGATAATGGATATTACCCCGCTTCCTCATAACGGATGCCGCCCTCCGAAACGCAGGCGTGTATAATCTGAAATAATCATAAAAAACAAACTACACCATGGCAAGATATATTGGGCCGAAATCAAGAATTGCAAGAAGATTCAGGGATCCTATTTACGGACCTGATAAAAGTTACGAAAAGAAAAATTACCCTCCGGGGATGCATGGTCAGACCAAGCGACGTGCAAAAGCTTCGGAGTACGGAACTCAGCTGATGGAAAAGCAGAAAGCCAAGTATACCTATGGAATTCTGGAAAGGCAGTTCAGAAACATCTTTAACAAAGCATCTCATAAAGGTGGTATCACTGGTGAAGTGCTGCTTCAGCTTATCGAATCGCGTCTCGACAACACGGTTTTCAGGCTTGGCATTGCCCCTACCAGGGATGGAGCCCGCCAGCTTATCGGTCATCGGCATATGCTGGTGAACGGTAAAGTTGTTAACATTCCTTCATATGAACTAAAGCCCGGTGATATTATCTCTGTGCGCGAACGTTCCAAATCGATGGAAATAATAACTGATTCACTGAGTGGCCGGGGCAATCAGTATCCCTGGCTTGAATGGGATGCAAATCTTTTGGCTGGTAAATTCATGAATTACCCCGAACGGTCGCAGATCCCCGAAAACATCAAGGAACAGCTGATCGTTGAGTTGTACTCGAAATAACGGGAATACATTTTGATATTAACCTTTTAAATATAGTATTATGGCTATTTTACCGTTCCAGAAACCTGACAAGGTGATCATGCTTGAATCGGATGATCGTCGCGGGATATTTGAATTTCGTCCGCTTGAGCCTGGTTTTGGTATTACCATTGGAAATGCGCTGAGAAGAATTCTTCTTTCATCTCTTGAAGGATTTGCGATTACTTCAATAAAGATTGAAGGCGTGGACCAGGAATTTTCAACACTCAAAGGGGTCATTGAAGATGTTACGGAGATCATTCTGAACCTTAAACAGATCCGTTTCAAAAGACTTATCGAAACCGAAAATTCCGAGAAGGTAACAGTGATTATCGCACAGCAAAAAGAATTCAAGGCCGGTGATATCAATAAATTTCTTTCTGTTTTCCAGGTATTAAATCCCGAAATCGTTGTTTGTCATATGGAGCCTTCAGTCAAGCTTTCAATAGAGCTTGCCATTGATAAAGGAAGAGGATACGTTCCTGCTGATGAAAATAAAGCCCTCACTACTTCACTTGGCAGGATTGCCATTGACTCTATCCACACGCCAATAAAGAATGTAACATACAATATCGAGAATTTCCGCGTTGAGCAGAAGACCGACTATGAAAAACTGGTAATAGAAATTATTACCGATGGCTCAATTCCGCCGAAACATGCATTAAAAGAATCAGCCAAAATTCTGATCCATCATTTTATGTTGTTTTCAGATGAAAAGATCACACTGGATACAGCAGAAAAAACTGTCACGGAAGAATTCGATGAAACGTCACTTCATATCAGGCAGCTATTGAAGACCAAGCTGGTTGACCTTGATCTTTCGGTTCGCGCATTGAATTGCCTGAAGGCAGCCGATGTTGAAACTCTTGGAGACCTGGTTGCATTCAATAAAAATGATCTTCTGAAATTCCGTAACTTCGGGAAGAAATCTCTTACCGAACTTGAAGAACTTGTAAAATCAAAAGGAATGGAGTTCGGGATGAATACTTCAAAATATAAATTAGATAAGGATTAATCGCGATGAGACACCAAAAGACAATCAATCATTTAGGCAGGACAAGTGCACACCGGAAAGCCATGCTTTCAAATATGGCATCTTCACTTATTTTGCATAAACGTATAACTACTACTCTGGCAAAGGCTAAAGCGCTGAGAACCTATGTTGAGCCCCTGATTAACAGGTCAAAAGACGATTCTACACATTCACGCCGTGTTGTTTTTAGCTATTTACAGAATAAAGAAGCTGTTACAGAATTATTCCGCGAGATTTCCAAGAAGATCATGGAGAGACCCGGTGGATACACCCGTATACTGAAGACCGGAATGCGTGCCGGCGATAATGCGGATATGTGTTTTATCGAATTAGTCGACTACAACGAAGCACTGTTGGGCAAGAAAGACGATGTCAAGGCAAAGACAACCCGCAGAGGGCGCAGTGGGGGTAAAAAGGATGAAGAAGGAGAAAAGAAAACCGCAGCTCCAACCGTTGATGCAGAAGTAAAAAAGTCCAAAAAAGCGGCAGCAACATCTGAAGACACTTCAGAGGAAAACAAGTAATATGAGTACAATCTTATCAGTTCGTGCCAGACAAATTCTGGATTCAAGGGGAAACCCGACTATTGAAGTCGATGTGATCACCGATAATGGGATTCTTGGTCGGGCCGCTGTGCCATCTGGAGCCTCAACAGGGGTTCATGAAGCAGTGGAACTTCGCGACAACGACAAGAAATTATACATGGGCAAAGGTGTACTTACGGCAGTAAACAATGTAAACAAAATTATTGCAGGGGAAGTAACCGGGATGTATGTAACCGATCAGATCGAGATCGACAACCGGCTAATCGAACTTGACGGTACACCAAATAAGTCAAAACTTGGGGCCAATGCTATTTTGGGTGTTTCCTTAGCTGCAGCGCATGCAGCAGCCCAGGTTACCGGACAGGAGCTTTACAGGTATATTGGTGGCACAGCAGCCAATACTCTTCCGATTCCCATGATGAACATCATCAATGGCGGATCACATGCCGATAATTCAATAGATTTTCAGGAATTTATGATCATGCCGGTTGGAGCAAGCTCATTTGCTGAAGCCATACGCATGGGAGCCGAAGTTTTTCACAACCTGAAGTCAGTCCTGAAAAAAGGAAAATATTCCACCAACGTGGGTGATGAAGGTGGCTTTGCACCAAACTTCAAGTCGAATGAGGAAGCTCTGCAATATATTGTTAAAGCTATAGAAGTAGCTGGATACAAGCCCGGTAAGGATATCTATATAGCTCTTGATCCTGCTTCTTCCGAGTATTATATTCCCGAAGAAAATGTTTATCATCTGAAAAAATCTACTGGAGAGAAATTAAGTCCATCAGACATGGTTTCATTTTGGAAAGATTGGGTGAAACGCTATCCTATCATCTCAATTGAAGACGGGATGGCCGAGGATGACTGGAATGGTTGGAAACTGATGACCAAGGAACTTGGCAGTAAGATACAACTTGTAGGCGACGATTTATTTGTTACTAACGTTGAACGTTTATCTGAAGGCATAAAAAAAGGTGTTGCTAACTCTATCCTTGTAAAGGTAAATCAGATCGGAACACTTTCTGAAACAATCAATGCGGTAAACCTTGCTTACCGTAACAGTTATACAGCTGTGATCAGCCACCGTTCCGGGGAAACAGAAGACGTTACAATCGCTGACCTTGCAGTGGCCCTGAATACTGGTCTTATCAAAACCGGTTCGGCATGCCGTACCGACAGGATCGCAAAATACAACCAGCTTCTGCGGATCGAGGAACAGCTTGGGAATACTGGGATTTATCTTGGCAAGGGTTTCAAGTACGTCCGATAGAATTTGTTAACAAATTGTAGAAAGTAAAGCCTGAAGGCCGTATCTGAAATGAAACGGCAATCATATATTTGTTACTTCCAATTCAGGCTATGAAGTTTTCTTTCAGATGTGCAGCTTTAATTCTTGTATGGGCTGTAATTCCAGTTTTTTTATTTGCACAATCTCTCAGTTCGTATGGGAGCTTTGGTATATCTGACAAACCTGTCAAAACTACATTACAAGGTTCTTTGGCCGGAACATGGGAAGCAGGCGTTATGCTGGGCCCTGATTTTTATTATGGTGACCTGAATGCCAGTAAGTTTTTGAGCAACCGAAGTGTAAGTGCCACGGGAGGGTTTTTTCTTATGAGGCAGTTTACAAATGCGATTGGGTTAAAGGGCGTTCTGCTTATTGGTGGTCTTCACGGGAGCAAAGACGGGACTGAAGAATCTTTGCCGGTAAACTGGATGTTCAAAGGCGTTTTTCTTGATCTGACAATAAACTCAGTTTTTAATCTGTCGAACATTTTTTCTCCTTACCATGAGGGGCGCAGGATTTTTGTTTACGGAAGCATCGGGCTTGGGATAAATGCATGGAATACCAGACTTACTAAAACGTTAAACGGAACTATTACCGACCCACCTCAGGCTAATCGAATGCAGGCCGGTCTTGTGCTACCGGTAGGCCTTGGCATGCAGTATGCCATCACTAATAAAATTAATGCAGGTGTTGAATATACTTTACGCACCATCTTTTCAGATAATGTAGATCAGACTGTTGGAGGTTTTAAATGGGATGTTGTTAACATGCTTGCAATTACCGCTTCATATCGATTCGGAGTGGCAAAAAAGAAGCTTACAGTTCAGGAATATCCCTACGCCAATCCTCAGACTTACCGGCAAAATACACCTGAACCGGAACCATACAAACCCGGTGTGGAAATACCTTCAGCTTCTGAAACTTATGACTATGTTGTGCAGGTCTGTGCTTTTTCAAAGCATGATTACACGGTGGCCTGGGTCAAAAGGCACTATCGGGTGGATTTACCATTAAAAAAAGAGAGTAATGACGGTCTTAACAGGTATGTTATCGGGCATAATTACAAGGATTTAAATACAGCTAAAGAACTTTGCGATCGCCTGCGGAAACAGGGAATACACGATGCATGGGTCATTGCTTACAAGAACGGTGTAAGGCATCATGTGGTTGTTTACTGATGGCGGATGGCGGATGGGGGATGTCTGATAACAGATGGCAGATGTCAGATGGGCGATGTTTATTTGCAGACCTGATTAATGAAATCTGCTGATTCGGCGCCGGTAAGCCCGGCACTTTTAGCCTTCTGGAAGTCGCTGCAGGCATTGGAATTATTTCCCAGCATATAATTTGCCATCCCATGGTTGTAGTAAACCGATTTCATCATTGAAGCATCGCCCTGATTACTGCCATTATATGCAAGTGAGATATCAAGGTCGGTGAGCGCTCCTGTGAAATCTGATATTTTTAGTTTGCAGCTGCCCCTGTAGTAATATACCATAAACGCTTTGTCCTGCGGTCTGAGTTCAATGGCCCGGTTAAAATACCTCAAAGCATCCTGAAAATTTCCATGTTCATATTTCCATACACCTTCCCAGTAAACTTTATAATAATCGGTCATGGATTCCGGCCCGTCAAGATCCGCAAAATTCGTAGAAACAGTTTGGGCTAGCGCAACAGAAGGCATTGTATAGCGGTAGCCTCGGCAATGGTCTTTAATGGCCTGGTCGTTTGCCACATCTTTTAATCCGAACTGTAAGGCGGTATTCCAGTCAGCACATGCTCCATCCCTGTCTTTATTATTGAACCGGGCAATGCCCCTGTTATAAATCACTGTAAGCCAGGCCGAGTAATAATTCTGTTCTGCAGGTTTTAATGATATAGCCTTGTCGAAATCCATCATGGCAGCTGCGTTATCTCCGACTTTCTGACGGGCATTGGCCCGGTAGGCATAGGTAAGGAAGAAGGTAGAATACGGGTTGTATTTTGAGGCTTCAGTAAGGTTCGAGATAGCCTGAATGTAATTGCCTGATGCATAATCTGACAAGCCGCGCTTGTAATAATCATCGGCTGATTTGGGTTGTCCTGAAAAAGCCTGGATATAGGCTCCTCCGCTGTAGTTAATAAAGGAGCGGAAACTGCTGAAATCACATTCATAATAGGACCCTTTGAAAAGTTTTTCCCGGTTTTTCAATTCGAGATAGGGAATGTAAAACTTTTCTTTATTCATAACCTGGATAAGCCGGAACCTCGCTGTAGTCTGGCCTCCGGCCTGTACAGGCAAAAAAGCTATAAGCAGGTTATGGGGGGTGATTGTTTTAAGGCTTTGTATCTGTTGAATATTATAAGCTATCGTCGAGTTCAGATAGCGCTCGTCGAAGTTCATGATAGTGTTATCGCAGAGTACATCAAGATTTTGAATATAGGGCTTGTTAAATTCCATCTTTTCGGGAATTACAGCCTGAAATTTAGACAGTTTACAAACAAAGTAGCTGATGCCTGTCTGCTTATGCCAGGTTTCCATAAGCATTGGAAACTCATACCATCCGCTTTTAAAACGCAGGATAAAGACTGCATACATTTCATTATTCACGAGGACATCACGAACTTCGAGATTAATAAAATTTTCTTTACCAAGTTTGTAAGATGGTTTTGATGATTTGTTAAGTGCGGGGTCTTTCCAGGGTATCTGGTTCTGGCCCGAAATCCATTCGCCATTGTCCTGAAGTATCCAGCCGGTGGCTAACTCAAGCATAGAGCGGGTTTCGCTGACCATTGGCAAATCTCCCATCGACCTGGTTAGGTTATCGGAGCTTTGACTGTCCTTGCCCGGTTGAACCGGATACTGGGCAACAGCGCCAATTGCAATCAGCAATCCCAGAAAAAGAAAAATAGTTTGTTTCATCCGCAATGGGTTATGCGTTAAAATTATTTAAAACCTTAACAAGTAAGGCAGTAACATGTTGTACATTCTCTTCAAACACTTTCAGGATTTCGACCCAGGTCACGGCTTCCTCATCATGTTTCCATGCATCGTAATCGGTCGACAGCGCGATCGCGGCATACGGTATACCGGCTTCGTTTGCCAGAGTGGCTTCAGGGGCAATGCTCATGTTAACGATATCCGCACCAAGAGCCCGGAACATCATGGATTCGGCTCGTGTATTAAATCTTGGACCTTCAATGGTCACGACTGTTCCTTTTGAATGGTACGATAAGCCAAGAGAACCGGCGACATCAATGAGTTTGTTCCTAAGCTCCGATGAGAATGGGTCAGCCATTGCGACGTGGCCGATAACACCTGGTTCAAAGTGCTCGTAAAATGTATTGATTCTTCGTTTTGTAAAGTCTATAAACTGATCAGGAAACACGATATGGCCTCTGCAGATCTCTTCCCTGAGGCTACCGCAGGCAGTAGTGGCAATAATATAGTCGCAGTTCAGGTCCTTCAAGGCACTGATGTTCGCACGGTTATTCACATGTGAAGGAGTTATAGAATGGTCCCTGGCATGCCTCGAAAGAATATACACTTCATTTCCGGCAATCCTGCCAAAATAAAATGATGAACTCGGAGCTCCATAGGGAGTCTCGCAAACAACCTCACGGGTGTCGCTGAAGATGTTCATTTTCTCAAGTCCAGAGCCACCAATTAATCCTATTATGGCCATAAAATAAATTTAAGCGAATTTACTTGAAATAGCAGCCTGTTGCAATTACATAAAGTTTTGTTAATAACAAATTACCGGGAGTTTTCAACATAAATACGGCATGAGTTTCCAAGAAACTCCATGAACCCGGCGGCTATAAGTCTGAAAACTGTATATTTGCCGATTAATTAAAGAATTATTTTTCATGAATTTCATAGGAGAACATCTATTATACGGCTTACTAGGGAAATCGTTTATATGGCTGAGTTTTGCAGCATCCCTGATTTCCACTGCAATGTTTCTGTTTTATTTTTCGCGTAAGGAAAATCCCTTAAAGCTTATCCGGGGCATTGCCAGAAGTTTTTATATCCTGCATGTTGCTTCTCTGCTTGCAGTGATTGTTGTTTTATACATCCTTATTTTCAAACATTATTTTGAATATTCTTATGTATGGCAATATTCCTCCAAAACCCTGGCAATAAAATATATTGTTTCTTGTTTCTGGGCAGGGCAGGAGGGCAGTTTTCTGATTTGGGGCATTTGCCAGGCTATAATTGGTTTGTTTCTGATCAGAAGAGCGGGCGACTGGGAATCGCCGGTCATGGGAATTGTTTCCTTATCCCAGGTGTTCGTTACATCGATGCTGTTGGGTGTGAGTGTTTTTAGCTATAAGATCGGTAGCAATCCATTCACTCTTTTGCGCGAGACTTATGCCGGCCAGCCGGGTACTATTTTTGCTCAACCCGATTATCTTCAATATATAAACGATGGTAATGGACTGAATCCACTTCTTGAGAATATCTGGATGACCATACATCCTCCGATCCTGTTTATCGGTTACGCATTAGCCCTTATTCCTTTTGCATACGCGATAGCCGCCTTTATGAAAAAAGACTTCAGGGGATGGATCCGGCCTTCTATGCCCTG
This sequence comes from uncultured Bacteroidales bacterium, assembly GCA_903916595.1. Classification (GTDB taxonomy): domain Bacteria; phylum Bacteroidota; class Bacteroidia; order Bacteroidales; family FEN-979; genus CAIRDP01. The sequence continues at coordinate 28,090 of CAIWXI010000098.1, forward strand.
GGTACTGCTGTCACTGACTTTTCTGGGTGCAGGGATACTGCTTGGTGGCGCCTGGGCCTATGTTTCCTTAACATTTGGCGGTTTCTGGGCCTGGGACCCGGTCGAGAATTCCTCTCTGGTTCCCTGGCTGACCCTGGTTGCCGCACTGCATTTTATGATTGTCTCCCGACGACAGCACTTCGGTTTGCTGTTTGCTTTTATATTCAGTATGCTATCCTACATTTTAGTGTTATACGCTACGTTCCTTACCCGAAGCGGGGTGTTGTCAGAGACTTCTGCACATTCTTTCGGCGATAATGGGTTGACCTCACAGCTTCTGGCTTACCTGCTTGTATTTACCGGCCTCATGCTGGCGCTCATTCTAATGAATCTGCGTAGTATACTCGATCATAAGAAAGATGCACTGCTCTCGAAAGAATTCTGGATGTTCCTCGGTTCATTGATCGTTGCCCTTGCCGCCTTCCAGATCATCTTTACTACATCAATCCCAGTGTTTAACAAGGTGTTTGGCACGCATGTGGCGCCACCGACCGACAACATTGGGTTCTACAACCGCTGGCAGCTGCCATACGCCCTTCTGGTTGTAGTGTTTATTGGCTTCAGCCAGTTTCTGAATTATTCGTCGAACCAGATTAAAGAGATCCTGAAAAAACTGATTATGCCGGCCGTATTGGCGCTGATCGCAAGCATCCCGTTTGTTTTCTCAGGAATAGTCACCCAGCTTGTCTTCATCCTCTTTCTGTACTTTATCCTGTTCGGATTCTTTGCCATCGTGGTCAATATTTTTTTTCTGACTTCCTTTCCGGGAAACGTGGGTGCGGTGCTTACTCATCTGGGCTTTATCCTTTTTCTGCTTGGAACACTCATTACATTCTCAAATTCAAGGGTGATTTCAACCAACACTTCAAGTCATGACCTGGGTGATCAAAAATCGAACGATGAGAATATAATGCTGGTAAAAAACGACACCCTTTATATGGCAGGCTTCTATATCACCTACGTGAATAATTCCCGTCTCGAAAACATTACATCTTACCGAGTTGATTTTCTGCGGATGAAGGAGGGAAAGATGGCAAAGCAGTTCAGCCTCTACCCATCAGTTAATGTTCATCCAACCATGGGAGCAGTCTATAATCCGGCAACAAGGCATTATCCGATGATGGATTATTACACGTATATCGCGCAGGTCGGAGAGAAACCCGATTATATTGTGATCAAGGCTATCATGAACCCGTTTATCAATGTGCTTTGGGCCGGATCACTTCTAATGGTGTTTGGCCTTACATTTTCGACGGTAAGAAGGATACGCCGCCGCAGAGCTGCTATCTGATTTCACCATTTCACCATTTCACCATTTCACCATTTCACCATTTCACCATTTCACCATTTCACCATTTCACCATTTGGTTACTCCTCCCTCGCCTTATCTTCCAGCATAGGCACAAACCTGAAGTTGCCGTGCTCTTCTTTCCTGGTCTCGGTTTCGGAGATCTTGTGAATGGTGGTCATGATCTGGATGTCGTCGCCAACCGGGATTACAAGGATACCTCCTGGTTTCAGCTGCCGGATGAGAGGCTCAGGAATATATGGTGCTGCAGCAGTGACAAGCACCTTGTCGAAGGGAGCAAATGAAGGCAAGCCCTTATAGCCATCCCCGTAAAACAGCTTTATTCTCTGGTAACCCATTTCGGCAAGCAGGCTTCTGGTTTTTTCGAACAAAGTCTTCTGACGTTCAATACTGAATACTTTGGCCCCGAGTTCGGCCAGAATACAGGCCTGGTAACCGCTTCCAGTCCCAATCTCAAGCACTTTATCTCCTTTCGATAACGAGAGCAGTGAAGTCTGAAATGCCACGGTAAATGGCTGTGAAATAGTTTGGCCGGCACCAATTGGGAACGGCTGGTCTTCATATGCATACTCAAGAAAGGAGGAGTCGAAAAAGAAATGCCTTGGCACTTTCTCTATGGCTGCAAGAACAGAAGGATCTGAAATTCCTTTCTTCTGAATTGTCCTGACCAGCTGATTTCTAAGTCCTTGATGACGGTAAGTGTCTTGTCTTTTAGAGGGTTTCATAATGTTATGCCGGGAATTTTTTCACGAAAATAGTGATTTCAAAATCTTAAAAGACTAACTTTGCAAAAAAATACCCGATATGCTGAAAATCGGAGTCTTAGGAGCTGGCCACCTGGGCAAAATTCATCTTAAATGTATTAAGGAGATTCCGGAATACGATCTTCTTGGATTTTATGATCCAGACAAGACTATTTCCGAACGGGTTGAACAGGAATATGGTATAAAACAATTTTCATCTCTCGACGAGCTGGTCGACGCGGTTGATGTTGTAGACATTGTCACCCCGACTATCTCTCATTTTGACTGTGCTTCGAAATCGCTTTTGAAGAGCCGTCACGTGTTTATCGAGAAACCGGTGGTGACTACCCTGGAGCAGGCCAGGGAACTGATCAGGATCGCTTCTGAAACCAAAGTCAAGGTTCAGGTTGGCCACGTGGAACGATTCAACCCGGCCTTCCTTACTGCAGAACCTTTCTTTACCAGCCCCATGTTTATTGAAGGCCACCGACTTTCACAGTTCAATCCTCGTGGTACTGATGTTCCGGTGATCCTCGATCTGATGATCCATGATATCGATATTGTTCTTTCTGTTGTAAAAAGCGGAATAAAAAATATAAGCGCTTCCGGTGTTGCAGTGGTTAGTGATACACCCGATATTGCCAATGCCCGTATTGAATTTGAAAATGGTTGTGTGGCAAACCTTACGGCAAGCCGATTATCAATAAAGAACATGCGTAAATCGCGCTTCTTTCAGAAGGAGGCCTATATTTCCATCGATTTTCTTAAGAAAGAGGTTGAAGTGATACGAATTGAAGAACCCGGCCAGGCCAGCTCCGGATTCGGAATGCCTCTTGACCTTGGCCCGGGAAAAGGACTTAAGCAAATATCCTTTATCAAACCGGAAGTTAAACCTAATAACGCGATCAAGACAGAACTGGAGAGCTTTTGTTCCGCGATCATAAACAATACTGTTCCTCCGGTTACAATTGAAGATGGTTATCATGCCCTGGAAGTGGCTTATATGATCATAAATGAGATAAACCATTCTTTAACGCGGCTTGTTTAAGGCCGGGAAAATGTTAATTTCTTTTGTATAGATTATCGACAATATTAATGCGGATGAGGCGTTTTAAAATCAGGTTAAACGTAATATTCATGACGGCTACCTGGTTCGTTCGAACGTTATGCTTGTTTTTTCTGGGTTTAGCGGCTCTGACCTCTTGTGAGAAATTCAAAGATGGTCAGGAGATTCCCGCTTATCTCAGTATTGATTCCATTTACATTTATACCGATTATGCCCTTCAGGGATCGGCGTCGCAGAACATTACCGACGCTTGGGTATATGTTGACGGGCAATTACTTGGCGCTTTTGAATTGCCCGCGAAATTTCCTGTCCTTCAGAAAGGGACCCATAAGGTTACGATCATGTCGGGGATTAAGACAAATGGTATTTCCAGTACCCGAAGTGCTTATGATTTTTATGCTCCGATTAATTTTAGTATGAAGTTCGGAATGGACAGCGTAACAAAAATGAAAATCATTAAAACAACGTATGCTTCCAATTCCAGTTTTTTATGGAAGGAGGATTTTGAAGGGACTTCGATAAAACTTGACTCTACCAACAGAAGTACAGTTCCGGTTAAGGTTACACCGGGTGGTTCTCCCCTGACTATTGAAGGCCTTCATTCGGCGATCATGGTCACCGACACGGTGAATAATTTTGCAGAAGCCCAGTCGCACGACGAATTTATAATCCCCTATGCCCCTGTTTACCTGGAATTAAACTATAACATTAACACCATTGTAACGGTGGGCGTTATAATGACCGGGCCATCAGTATACATTCAGATGCCTATTTTGAATTTGAATGTCACAAACAATAAAGCAAAAAAAATCTATATTGACCTTACACCCGCTCTTAATTCAAGTTCCGGGACAAATCTCTTCAGGGTTTATTTCGGGGCATTTGCTGATGCAAGTCTGAAGCAGGGGATCATCATTCTTGATAATATTAAAGTCGTTTCAACCAAATAATCTTTACTATGAATAAACGGGTTCAGGTAATAAAATATATACTGGCAGATTACTTTGCTGCCATCCTTGCCTGGACACTTTTTTTTATATATCGGAAGTACAGGGTAGACGAGGCTGTAATGAATCATTTCCGGGTGGTATTTGACGATCCGAAATTGTATTACGGAGTCGCTGTTATCGGACTCTTCTGGCTTGTTCTTTACACGCTTATCGGTACTTACAGGCAAATATACCGCAAAGCCCGTTTACGTGAGTTCGCACAGACCTTTCTGATCAGTTTTATAGGGGTCACCATTATTTTCTTCACCCTTATTCTCGATGATGTGATCATCACCCAAAGAACATACATTGAGTTCTTTTTTATACTTTTTCTGCTGCATCTTTTCTTTACTGCCTCTTTTCGTTTCATTCTTACTTCGCATACTGCTTACAGGATCCACAATAAAATAATTGGGTTCAATACAATCATTGTAGGAAGCAACGGAAATGCGCTTTCGATCTACAAAGAGATCGAGAATCAGGAAAAATCTTCGGGAAACAAATTTATTGGCTTTGTGAATGTGGAAGGGTATACAAGTTATAAACTTTCAGAGTTCCTTCCACATATTGGCGAAACAAAAGACCTTAATGCGGTGGTCAAACAATACAATGTTGAAGAGGTTATTATTGCCATCGAGAACTCAGAGAATCACACTATCGAGAATATCATCACCCAGCTGGAAGACACTGATGTCGTTATTAAAATAATCCCTGCGATGCAGGATATCATCATGGGTTCGGTCAAAACGACCTCAATTTTTCATGCACCCCTCATTCAGATCTACCCTGATCTGATGCCTGACTGGCAGATGTCGCTAAAGCGCATTTTCGATATTGCATTTTCGCTGATTGCGCTGATTCTGTTGTCGCCTGTGATGATTACCACAGCAATCATTGTCAAGCTTACATCATCCGGCCCTGCATTCTTCAAACAGGAGAGGGTAGGGCTGCACGGGAAGTCCTTTATTATGTATAAATTCAGGACCATGATTCAGGATGCCGAGAAAAACGGACCTCAGCTTTCCTCGAAAGACGATCCCAGGATTACGCGTGTTGGCAAGGTGTTACGGCAGTTCCGTATCGATGAGATTCCACAGTTCTTTACCGTGTTTATTGGTGAGATGAGTTTAGTAGGCCCTCGTCCGGAGCGGCAGTTTTATATTAACCTGGTCACTCAAAAGGCGCCGCATTACAAGCTGCTGCATAAGGTTAAACCCGGAATCACTTCCTGGGGGCAGGTTAAGTATGGCTACGCGGAAAACCTGGATGAGATGATCGAGCGTCTAAAGTTCGACCTTCTTTACATCGAGAACATGTCGCTGGCAATGGATTTCAAGATCCTGATTTATACGATCCTGATCATTATCCAGGGGCGGGGCAAATAATTTTATTTCAGCCAGCGATCCAGCCAGTTATAGAAAGTGCGCTGCCATAGAATCCCGTTCTGGGGTTTAAGCACCCAATGGTTTTCGTTTGGAAAGTAGAGAAACTCAGCAGGAATCCCTTTTATTATCGCTGCATCAAATGCCTGCATACCTTGTGTGTATGAGATCCTGAAATCAAGTCCTCCGTGGATTACCAGAATAGGAGCATCCCAGTTCTGTACAAATTTATGTGGGGAGGATGCATAAGTACGTTGGGCGATCTTGTTGTTTTTATCCCAGAAAGGTCCGCCCAGGTCCCAGTTTGCGAACCACATCTCTTCTGTTTCAAGATACTGTGCTTCGAGATTGAACATACCGTCGTGGGCAATGAAGGCCTTAAACCGTTTGTTATGGTTCCCTGCAAGCCAGTAAACCGAAAATCCTCCGTAACTGGCTCCCACACTACCCAGTTTGTCTTTATTAACATATTTTTCCTTACACATCGCATCGATAGCGCTGAGATAGTCCTTCATGTTCTGTCCGCCATAATCACCGCTGATCTGTTCGTTCCATTCCTTTCCGAAACCGGGAAGTCCGCGGCGGTTGGGAGCTACAATGATGTATCCGTTGGCAGCCATCATCTGAAAATTCCAGCGGTACGACCAAAACTGGCTAACCGTACTCTGAGGTCCGCCTTCACAATACAAAAGAGTGGGATAAACTTTTGTGGAATCAAAATGAGGCGGGTAGATTATCCAGGTGTGCATCATCTTGTTGTCGGTCGTTTTGATCCATCGTTGTGTGACTTTACCCAGGGCAAGCTGGTCAAGTATTTCTTTGTTTTCGAAACTCAGCTGAGTGTCTTTGCCGGTAGCTGGATCTACTGAAAATATTTCCGCGGGAGAGGACATCGAGACCCTGGTAGCGATGAGCTTGTCGCCGGCAGGGATTACCCCGGTATAGTTATGAATACCTTCTGTGATCTTCCTGATTTTTCCATCGGCTATATTAAGCTGGTAAATCTCGTCAGTGGCATGAAAATCGCTGATGAAGTACACCGATTTGCTGTCGTCGCTCCATGCCAGTCCTTCGGAACTCTGGTCGAAATTGCTGGAATAATCGGTCTTTATCTTGCTGCTGAAATCATATATGAACAGACGGTTTTTATCTGATTCATAACCATCTCGTTCCATGCTTTGCCAGGCGATTTTTGAACCGTCGGGGGAATACAGGGGGGCAATATCATAACCCATCATGCCTTCGGTGAGGTTAGTGGTCGTTCCGTTTTCAATCTGATACAGAAAAATATCGGAGTTAGTAGAGAGTGTATAAGCCAGTCCCTTCTTCTTACGGCAGGTGTACGCGATGGTTTTACTGTCGGGGCTCCAGGTAATCTGTTCCATGCCGCCAAACGGTGCAAGCGGACATTCAAAGGGTTCACCTTTGAGGATATCGGTACCGGTTTTGATCATCTCTTTCGAGACATCAGCAAAAAACACATGGCTGTATGATTCAACCCAGGTATCCCAGTGCCTGTACATATAATCATTATAGATTTTGCCGGTCGCCTTGGGCAGGTCCTTGTATAGATCCTGCATTGGCTTATCGGAAGCGACATCCGCAGTGTAAAGTAATTTTTTTTCATCGGGTGAAAAGCGGTATCCGCTTATGCCATCGGGAATATCGGTAAGCTGAAGTCTGGTATCTCCCCCTGGAGTCATTTCCCAGACTTGCATTGAGCCGCTTTCAGCGCTGAGGTAATGGATTTTCTTTCCATCGGCAGACCATTCAGCCTGGTTTTCGCTGAAGGGAGTGTGGGTTATCTGCCTGCCGTTTTGTCCATCGGCATCCATCACGAAGAGTTCGCGGTTACCTTTGTTCTGTTCAACGTTGTACCATGACACTCCATATAATATTTGCTTTTTATCGGGAGAGACGGCAGGTTCAGATATTCTTCCAAAGGCCCACAGGACTTCAGGTGTCATCAGGTCGCCCTGCACTTTGATGGCGTTCTTCAAAATGAGCGGGGATTTTTCTTCAGTTGCCTGTTTTTCTCTTTTACAGGACCAGCCGGCAAATAATGCCAGGATAAGCAGCAGAAAGAATGATTTTTTCATAGACTAAAAGATTCAAGTATATATTTACTAAATATGATAATTCCGCAGGTTGCTGCAATTAAAGCGGCAATGAGCACCGAAGCCGCTGAGATGTCCTTGATTGCACCAGCCTTTTCATGATATTCGGGGGATATCATATCGACCATAAATTCCAAAGCGGTGTTGATCATTTCAAGGCCTAACACAAGTGCAGAGGCCAGAAGCACGATACACCATTCGGTGGGGCTAATGCCGAAGACAAAGCCTGAGGTGATAACAAGGGCAAGGATGGCGATATGGATCCGGAAGTTGTGTTGGGTACGGATAGCTGTTGCTATCCCTTTGAATGCAAAGCGAAAGCTAATTAATCGCTCTCTGACACTAAACCTTTTCCCTGTTGGGGGCTTCATATTATCTGTTTGGTTTGATGAACCTGATAATTGTTTCAAGAAGTTCCTTGGGGTCTATCGGTTTGGAGATGTAGGCGTCGCATCCGGCCGCTAAGCTTCTTTCTCTTTCGCCCTTGAGGGCATAGGCCGTTTGGGCAATAATAGGAATGGTCTTATTGAATTTCCTGATTGATTCAGTTGCCTCGTAGCCATCCATCACCGGCATTCGGATGTCCATCAGGATAATGTCGATAGTTCCTGCTTCAGTCATCCTGATGGCATCCAGTCCGTTTTTAGCCCACAGAATACTGGCGTCGGTTCTTTTTAAGATTCTTTCAAGAAGGAAATAGTTCGATTCCTCATCCTCAACCACCAGTAATACCTTGTCGCTTAACAATCCCGAATATTCAGGCATTTGCCGTGGAGCAGTTTTTACAGCATCGATGTCAGGAAGTGAAGTCAGGGGCAGTGTGATAAAAAAAGTAGTGCCCTGGCCGGGTTCAGATTCAATGGTGATGTTTCCGTTCAGCAGGGTCGTGAGGTTTTTGCAGATAGTAAGGCCAAGCCCCGTGCCCCCGTATTTTCTGGTACTGGAATCATCGATTTGCCTGAACCTCTCAAAAACAAGCTGTTGTTTGTCTTTGGGGATTCCGATTCCGGTATCCTTCACAAAAAATTCGATCAAAGGCCCAAGCTTTTCATCTGTTTTAAAAATATATCCGAATTCCACGAAGCCCTGGTCGGTGAATTTAAAGGAATTGTCAATGATGTTTATCAGGACCTGCCGTAACCTGTTGCCATCGGTCATGATAGTGAATTCATTATTATTCGAAAAGGGTTTAAGCCTCAGGTCGATATGTGTTTTGAGAAGCTTTTTTCTGACCTCGCTCATGGTTGCATAGATTGAAGAAAGTAGGGCATTCACCTTACATTCTTTGATTTCTATTTTCACCTGCCCGGCTTCGATCTTTGCAATGTCGATAATGTCGTCCATGATTCTCATCAGGTCGCTGCCTCTTTCCTTGATAATCTTTATAAACTCCCCGCGTTCTGCTTCACTTACTGAAGGATCGGAAAGCAGTGTTGAGAATCCGATGATGGCATTCATTGGAGTTCTGATTTCATGTGACATGTTTGACAGAAATGCCGATTTCAGTAGATCAGATTCCTCGGCTTTTTGCTTCGCATTGATCAGGTTGCTTTCAGTCTTTTTTCTCTCGGTGATGTCGCGGTAGATTTCATAAGCACCCACGATTTCTCCTTTTAGTCTGATGGGAGTAACAATCACAGATACTTCAATGAGGCGGCCGTCTTTATTCGTGCGTCGGGTTTCCATTTCCGAGATGCTTCCGGTCATTGCATGGCGCGTTAACGAAAGCGCTTCGTCCATGATCTCCAGATTTGTGATTTTCTGATCAATATTGGAGCCAATGATTTCCGAAGGGGCATATCCAAACAAGCGTGTGAATTCTGAATTTACAGTGAGCACCGCCCCGTCATTTCCTATCATAGCGATCGCCTCCACGCTGGCTTCAAAGAGTTGTTCAAGATAGGCTCTTTGCTTTGCTGCTTCGTCATCTGCTGCCCGGCGAGAAATCACTGTTGCGATTTGTCCGGCTATAATATTCAGCAGTTCAAGGTCTTTCAGAGAGTATTGTTCAGGATCAATATAACTTTGAACAGCAATAACCCCAAATACCCTATCATTCGTGATGAGAGGGACCCCGAGCCATACCCTGGCAGGTGTGCCGATGGTTTCGATTTCTCCTTTGATTGTGAGCGCATCAATCTCGTCCTCTTTTACAAGCAGAGGCGTTTTTGATCTGATCACATACCCGGTAAGGCTTTTACCGGCTGGAAGGGAAGCAAACCTGTCTTTATCATCAATCTGGTAGGGGAGGGAAATTGTGTTTGAATCTTCGTTATATAAAGCAATATAAAAATTCTTAACGTCAATAATAAGGCTTAATTCATGATAAAGAATTGAATATATGTCAACTGACGAAGAGGCGGTTAGCGTGGCTTTAGTGATTTCGAACAACAGATGCTGAAGTTGTTCCGATTGTTTTCTTTCGGTGATGTCATTGATAAATCCCTCAAGGTGTGATACGTCTCCATCGTTATTATACACGGCCCTGCCTTTTTCAAATACCCATTTGATCTTTCCAGTGGCTGTTTTGATACGGTATTCCATGGTAAAAAACTGCTTTGACTTAACGCAGGATTTCACGGTTTCCCATACCATTTTCTGGTCTTCAGGAAGAATGAGATCATTGTATGAAAGTGTGATGTTATCGAGAAGGTCGCTCACCTGGTAACCAGTCAATTCCATGCAGCCATCGCTGATGAACTCCATGGTCCAGCTGGAGTTGTTGCGACATCTGTAAACGATTCCCGGCAGATTCTCAAACAGCCTGGTAAATTCCATATTCTTGTAGACTTGAGAGGATTATTAGCTGATGTAAAGGTATAAAAACAAATTACGCGGAGAAACAAAGCCCTGGCTATTTTTCAGGCGGGCGATGTTCGGAGCAAAGTCGTTCAATCTCATCCACCGAAAGTTTGTCGTCGCAGCAGAAGGCTTCAGCAAGTTGATGCTCGGCACAGAAGTTGACTTTACGGTAAGCGATGCGCTGGATGTTTAACAAATGCCGTGTGCTTATGTTATCGGTAGTGAAGTTTTTGCCACCGGAACCGCAGGCAAGCACCATTGAAGGAACCAGGGAGTTGTAAAGTCCTCCCAACGCGCCCTGAGAAGAGGGGGTGTTTACAACGATACGGCCCGCGTTCAGTGTCTGGGCGAAATAACTTATTTTCTCCTGGTCGTTTGAGAAAATACTCACCGTATGCCCCAGGCCCCCGTGCTCATTGATTTTTTTACACATCGTGATCCCCTCCTCGAAATTATCTACACGGTAAAAGGCAAGCACGGGGGCGAGGATTTCAAGAGAGAGTGGCCATTTGACACCCACCTGTTCCGGGGCCATGGAAGCTATAAGCAGGTTGGTTTTTCCCGGGACTTTAATACCGGCAAGCTGTGCAATAAACGTGGCTGGTTTTCCGATAATTTCAGCATTCATCGAACGGGTATGCGTGTTAATGCAGACATTTCCTACTTTCTCAGCTTCTTCAGCATTGAGGAAGTATGCTCCTTTTTTCTTGAATACACGTACAACTTCATCCGCATTATAGCGTGAAGCGATTACGGCCTGTTCACTTGCACATATTGTTCCGTTGTCAAATAATTTTGAAAGCAATATCTGGTCGACCGCGAAATTGACATCAGCGCTTTTTCCGATATAAACAGGTACATTTCCAGGGCCGACTCCTATTGCAGGGGTTCCTGAGCTATAGGCAGCACGTACCAGGCTAACCGATCCGGTTGCCATGACCATGGCCGTAGAGTGATGGCTCATAAAACCAAGGACCTGATCGCGGCTGGCTTTAGGAATCCATTGGATGCAGTTTTCGGGGGCTCCTTCGGCAATTGCAGCTTCATAACATATTCTGGCCGCTTCAATAGTGCATTTTCTGGCTGCTCCATGGGGGTATATCACCAGGGGGTTTCTGGTTTTAAGTGCAATAAGGATTTTAAACAGGGCGGTTGACGTAGGATTAGTGATTGGGGTAACAGCAAAGATCGGCCCCATGGGTTTGGCGATCTCTGCAATTCCCGTTTTACTGTTTTCTGAAATGATGCCTGCAGTTTTCTGATCCCTGATATCGCGGTAAACGAAGCGGGTTGCGATGATGTTTTTAATCGTTTTATCATGGATATTTCCGATGCCGGTTTCCTCATAAGCCATTTCGGCAAGCTTCTTTCTATGGCTGAAACCGGCAGCATATGCAGCCCTTACAATCCGGTTTACATGTTCCTGGTCAAGTCTGGCAAAAAGATGACTGGCTATCACAGCTTTTTCCATGGTCTCATCAACCAGGCGGTTGGCAACAGACTTATCCATAAATTCCCTCTAATTCTCTGATGCCAAAGATAAGAGATTTGAATAAGCGGTGGTAATGAATCCTTAGTTGTTGCTTCTCAGCTTACCAGTAAAGAAAATAGAATAATGGGTAAGGCCGGCAGGAATTTCATCGATGATGAATTTGTGCACGTCAAGCTTGTCTTTGCTGTAATAAACAAGCTCGCCTCTTTCTAAATTACCATTGACGCTGTTATATTCAGGGTTTGCTACAATAACCCAGCTTCCGGAAGCTTTTTTACGGATCCAGGCCAGTGACGTTTTTTTTGTCTGAGCTAACATAGTTAGGGTATTGAGAGGGTAAATATACTCTATAAAAAGTGTGAAATCAACTGAATTATGATTTTTTAACAATTTCATCCCTTACAGGAGAGTTCAACAATGATTTTTCTTATTTTTGCACCACCAAATTGCGGTAATAGCTCAGTTGGTAGAGCACTAGCTTCCCAAGCTGGGGGTCGTGGGTTCGAGTCCCATTTACCGCTCACAGCAAATTGCACCCGATTTCTTCGCAAAAGCCCCGTAAACCTCACTAAAACAAGGTTGACGGGGCTCTTTTTATAGCAAAATATAAGATTTTCTTAATTGAATCATAATGTTAAGTCAATGTTTTCATTTCATTAGAAATTAAAGATTCCGATTTGAATGGCTTTTGGTAAATGATCGTTGGATATCACTAAACCATCGCTAAAAACAGACTTCCTGAAAGGATGAGAATATGGTTATTTGTGCTAAATTGCAGGATGATTCATGACAACAACCTGGTGGACAGATTCTGGTTTGTGATTTCATTCTTAATACTTGGCTGCGGATTTTCTTTCGCCCAGCAGGAAGCCACTACAGCCGACGGGAAGAAGATTTTTATTTATCCCGATGGAACCTGGAAGCCCGCAACCGATGAAAATATAAGAATCTCTCCTGTTCCGATATCGGGATTGGAATTGCCAGAAATCAGTTCATCCGACGATGTCATCTACCATACCGGCTATACCCTTTCATACAACCAAAACTATCACGTTGCAAACTGGGTTGCATACGAACTCACGGCCGAAGAAACCGTTTCGGTGGTTAAACGCAATGACAAATTTATTCCCGACCCTCTTCTTTCATCAGGTACCGCTTCAAATGCCGATTACAAAGGATCAGGCTATGATCGGGGCCATCTGGCCCCATCAGCTGATATGTGCTTCTCCTACCAGACCATGGCCGAATCTTTCTACCTCTCAAACATGGCTCCACAGAATCCAGGTTTCAACAGGGGCATATGGTCAAAACTTGAAGCACAGGTCAGGCAATGGGCAATCGACGACAAAGCGGTTTATGTGGTCACAGGGACGATTTTAACAAAAGGACTCCCAACAATTGGTGATAACAGGATAACAGTTCCTGCATACTTTTACAAGGTAATTCTGGATTACACAGAGCCTGACATCAAGGGCATCGCGTTTATTATGCCCAACGAGGGATCTAAGGAAGCATTACAACGTTATGCAGTTACCATCGACAGCGTGGAGAAGTTAACGGGAAACGACTTCTTTTACCAGTTGCCGGATGAGCAGGAAAGAATTATTGAAAGCACCATGGATTTAAGCAAGTGGAGCTGGATATCAACCAAAACACAATCTTCAAATGGTATCCAAACTTCATCTTCCTGGGAAACTGCATCACGAACAAGCAAAAATTATGACGTATTTTTACGTTGTTGTGAAATATAACGTATATTTGCGTCATGTTAAAGTGTTAAAAACTATGAATAAGATTCAAATGATCCTGATCCTGTTGCTTATGATTACAGGATTGATAAGGGTAAATGCGCAAGCTGTTGCAGAAATCGAGAAAGCTAACAAGTCATGTAAAGCTGTCTTTCTTGTAACTTATAATACAGATGGAGCAGATGCCGACAAGGCATTCTCAATAGCCAATGACGCCAAAAAAAACTTGAAAGCCTCTTCAGTGGTTGTGAAATTGAATACCGCAGATGCAGCAAATCATGCAGTGGTCTCAAAATACCGTTTGGCCGGGGCTCCTTCGCCCCTTATTTTGGTTTTGGATAAAAATGGGACGCCTTCTGGCGGACTTCCTTTGAAAGATGCAACATCCGCAAAGTTGATCGACTTGATCCCAACGCCTAAAACGTCGGAATTGATCAAAGCCCTGTCTGATGGTAAGTCTGTTTATGTTGTCGTTTACAAAGAGTCAATGACCACGCAAAAAATATGATGGACAATTGTGCTGCCGCTTGTGGTAAAATGGAAAATAAGAGTGTGGTTGTAAAGGTAGTATTGGACGATAATAAGGAGACGAAATTACTGCAAACACTGAAGTGTGATCTAAATGCTAAAGAACCTGTTACGTATGTAATAAATTCGGCCGGACAGGTTACGGGAACACATAATGGGCTTACCGATGTGAACACCCTTGTAAGTTCAGCAAAAAAAGCGCCGGCAAGCAGTTGTTGTCCGGGTGGCGCAAAAGCAGGCGCTTGTAAATAAGCCATCATCCATGACTATTTCAAAACTCGTTTTGATTGAACTGTGGAAAAGGAAATCACAGTTGATAAGCGGATTGTTGGCTATTACACTGGGGATTGCGGTGATTGTTGCCATCCAGAGCGTTTCTGTAGTTTCCGAGCAAAATGTTGCGAGAAATCTCGATAACCTCGGCGCTAATATCCTTGTGTTGCCGCAAGGCGCCAGCATTGATGATTATTATACTTCCGACATTGATGCACCAACCCTGCCGATGGATTACGTGGAACGCATTCTTACTTCTACGATCTCCGGGGTCGACAATATGTCGCCAAAACTCACCCGCAGAGTCAAAGTCGGTGAGCAATCTGTTGTCCTCACTGGGATTCTTCCAAAAAGCGAAATCGCCTCCAAACCATTATGGCAGTCATCCGGGTTGACAGGCATTGAAATTAAAGCGGCATGTGCCCCAGGCCAAACAGCGAATCAATCTCATGGAATGGAGGATGAAAAGCTGAAACGCAAGGCAATAGATACTCTGAACAGCAACGATTGTATAGCCGGTTCCCAGGTTGCAAAGCGTTTAAACCTTTCTGCCAAAAAGCCGATCAGCATCCTGGGAAAGGAATTCAACGTTGTTAAAATTCTTCCTGAAACCGGTACTGTTGATGATGACCGCATTTTTGCCAATCTGAAGGATGTACAGCGGCTGCTGGGAATCGAGAACCAGGTTTCTGCCATTGAGATCATGGGCTGCTGTAATGCTATTTCTGATGGACTGCTTAGTAAGCTGCGCAACATACTTCCCGATACAAGGGTCACAACCATTGGTCAGATTGTTTCTACCCAGATCGAGACCAACCAGCTGATGAAAAAAGTGACCCTGGTCATGCTTATCATTATTTTTTTTGTAGGCGGAATCTCAATCGGTAATTTCATATGGGCTAATGTCAATGAGCGTAAACGTGAAATTGGAATCCTCAGAATGATGGGAGCAGAGCGACGAACCATATATAAAATGTTCTTGTTAAAGGCTTTAATTCTTGGCATAGCAGGAGGAATTCTTGGATTTCTTCTGGGTACATTAGCCGGAGTTATTTTAGGCCCATATCTTGCGGGAATCATTGTAGAACCTGTATATATATACCTTTTATGGTCTATCCTTTTATCTGTGGCTATTTCTTTGGCAGGTTCACTCGTGCCGACTTACCTTGCCGCTAAATTTGACCCCCATTCAAACCTTCAGGAGGATTAGCCCATGATTTTACAAGGAGAGAATATCGTAAAACAATATCAGCATGACCGGGGTATAATAAATGCTCTTGATCATGTTTCATTCACCGTGAATAATGGAGATTTTGTAACCGTAACGGGGCCGTCGGGATCAGGGAAGAGTACGTTACTGCTTTCTCTTTTTGGGCTCATCAGGCTTACATCAGGAAACATTATTTTCGAGGGCCATAGAATCGATAATATCAGCGACCGTAAACTGACTGATATTCGCAAAAAATCGGTTGGCTACATTCTTCAGAGTTTTGCCCTGATCCCTTATCTTACCACACTCCAGAACGTGATGGTTCCCTTGATGCTCGAAAAAATTTCAGGGAAGGAACAAGTAAAGCGTGCCGCAGAAATCCTTGATTATATCGGTTTATCGGACAGGATGGAACATTTGCCGCGTGAATTATCTGCCGGTCAGCAGCAACGGGTGGCCATCGCCAGGTCAATCGTTCATAAGCCCAGGCTCATCATGGCTGATGAGCCAACAGGAAACCTCGATCCTGCTTTATCTTTGGAGATATTGGAATTCCTGAAAAAGATTAATCAGGAGAATAAAATCACTATCATCATGGTGACGCATAGCCCTGTGGCAGCAGGATATGGAACAATGAAATTACACCTGAATGAAGGGAAAATCGTAATTGGTAACTCGTAACTCGTAACTCGTAAATCGTAATTCGTAAATCAAAATGGCCTTCGCTAAAACTGATCTGTTTGATCATAAATTAAGTACTGCAGCGGTCTTGTTCAAGGTATTGTCACATCCGGCCCGGCTTGCAATACTGCAGTATCTGGCAGAAACAAAGGTTTGTATTACAGGAGATATCTCCGACGAACTGCCATTGAGTCGCACTACAGTCAACCAGCACCTTGCAGAGTTAAAAAAGGCCGGCTTGATACAGGGGACTGTCGATGGTGCCAGGGTGAATTATTGCCTAAACCCCGAAAAAATTACAGAACTGGGAAAAACGGCTAATGCTTTCTTTAAGGAAATCGTTAATGAAAATAAATGTGAATAAACCCGTTTTATGAAAATACTGATTTTATGCACCGGTAACTCATGCCGCAGCCAGATGGCCGAGGGATTTATGAAATCCTTTGACCCCCGGTTGGTAGTTTTTTCAGCCGGAACCCATCCGGCTCCCCAGGCTAATCCAAATGCTGTTGAAGTGATGAAAGAAGCAGGGATAGATATTTCGCAGAATAAACCCAGGAGTGTTGATCTTTTTCTTTCCGAGCCTTTCGACTACGTGATCACAGTCTGCGGTGGGGCCAGGGAATCCTGCCCTGCCTTTACAGGAAAGGTAAAAAAACGTTTGCATATCGGTTTTGATGACCCTGCCGATGCGGTTGGTACTGCGGAAGAGGTGCTGCCGGTTTACCGCAGGGTACGAGATGAAATCAAAGCAGGCTTTCTGTCGTTTTATAATGAAGCGATCAAACCTGAAATGCAACAATAAAAGATTTTATGACGCAGGTTGGTGCAATACCGTATGTAGCAACCCGATGGGATTTTTATGACCGTTGGGGCGCAGTAAAAGTGCGTTGGTCCCTTGGGCGTTTCAAATATCGCGTAACGCCCGGTATTTACGCCGTGGGTAATCCCGGTCGTGATTCTCTTGTTTTCGTGACCGGAAATTACAAGCTTAGCTTTGACCACCTCAGGCGGGCGCTCAAAGGTATTGACGGATGGATACTGGTCATCGAAACCAAAGGCATTAATGTATGGTGCGCCGCTGGCAAAGGGACTTTCGGCACCAAGGAAGTGGTAAGACGAATCAGGATTCATCATCTCGACCAGCTCGTTGACCACCGTAAAATAATTTTGCCCCAGTTGAGCGCTCCCGGTGTGGCCGCTCATGATGTGAAAAAAATGACCGGGTTTACAGTAATCTATGGACCTGTTCTGGCGGAAGACATCCGGGCTTTTCTCAATGCCGGTCTAAAAGCTACCGATGATATGCGTAAAATCACCTTTCCATTCGTGGAACGGCTCAAATTGATTCCGGTAGATCTGTTTTACGGCAAATATTACCTGCTGATAGTCCCCATAGTGTTTCTTATCCTTTCGGGTTTTAATCGTTCCGGGTATTCCCTCGATCTTGTGTTTGATAATGCAGGGAAGACCACGGTCAACCTGTTTTCAGGTTATTTGGCAGGTTGCGTACTTACACCGGCCATACTTCCCTGGATTCCTTTTCGCAGATTTTCGGCCAAAGGACTTGTTACAGGATGGTTAGTGGCAATCCTGCTTTTGTTTGCCGGAACTTTGGGTCTGACCCTGATTGAGAATATTTCCTGGTTTTTAATGATTGGCGGTCTTTCCTCATTTATGGCTATGAATTTCACTGGATCTTCAACATTTACTTCACTGTCGGGTGTACAGAAAGAGATGAAAACTGCCTTGCCGTTGCAGATAGTGATGGCAGCGCTGGGTATTATTGGCTGGATAATTTCAAGATTTTTATAATATGAACGGATTTGTTTACCTTACCGATGTCGTTACACTTGAGCTGGATGCAGCAAAGTGCAATGGATGCCGGATGTGTGTGGTGGTGTGCCCGCACAATGTATTTGGAATTGAAGCTAAAAAA
Organism: uncultured Bacteroidales bacterium; assembly: GCA_903916595.1. Taxonomy (GTDB): domain Bacteria; phylum Bacteroidota; class Bacteroidia; order Bacteroidales; family FEN-979; genus CAIRDP01. Next base: position 46,408 of record CAIWXI010000098.1, read on the forward strand.
GCAGTCATATTGCACAGGGATTTCTGTATGGAGTGCGGCGCTTGTGCGAAAAATTGCAGTGAAGGAGCCATTACCGTAAAATCCGGTGTTGGTTGCGCCGCTGGTATCATCAATGGGTTGCTGCGTGGTACAGAGCCAACATGCGATTGCGGCGAGGGGAGTAATTGTTGCTGATAAAAATTAAATAAATAGAAATCAAGGAATCTAAATCAAAAAGATGAAGACAAGACTAAAGTTTTTGGACCGCTATCTCACATTGTGGATATTTTTAGCCATGGCCATTGGCGTTTTCTGGGGATGGCTTTTCCCGGGAATTGCCGGCTTCTGGAACTCGATGTCATCAGGTACAACAAATATTCCAATAGCTATCGGCCTCATTGTGATGATGTATCCGCCCCTTGCCAAGGTCAAATATGAAGAGTTAGCCGATGTTTTTAAAAACACAAAGATCCTGGGTCTTTCCCTGGTTCAGAACTGGCTGATCGGCCCTGTACTCATGTTTTTTTTAGCCATTATCTTCCTGCAGTTCAACATCGATTATATGTACGGACTAATACTGATCGGACTGGCCCGTTGCATAGCCATGGTCATTGTTTGGAATGAGCTGGCCAAAGGAGATAATGAATACTGTGCCGGATTGGTTGCTTTCAACTCGATTTTCCAGGTACTGCTGTTTTCTGTTTATGCTTATCTGTTCATCGCAGTCTTCCCTGCATGGTTTGGTTTGCCGACAAATAGTGCCGTTGCAGCTATAACCATTAAACAAATTGCCGAAAGTGTGTTCATTTATCTTGGAATACCATTCCTGGCTGGTTTTTTAACCCGCTTTATCCTGATCAGGATAAAAAGCAAGGAGTGGTATCACACGAAATTCATTCCGAAGATCAGTCCGCTCACACTGATCGCCCTTCTGTTCACCATTTTGGTCATGTTTTCGCTCAAAGGTGAATATATTGTGAGAATTCCCCTGGATGTCATCCGCATTGCGATCCCATTGACTATTTATTTTATCATTATGTTCTTCGTCTCTTTCTATATGAGCAAGAGGGTAGGGGCGACCTACGAGCAGGCAGCTACCTTGTCATTCACGGCAGCAAGCAACAATTTCGAGTTGGCCATTGCCGTTGCCATTGCAGTGTTTGGGATTAACTCAGGAGAAGCTTTTGCAGCTGTAATAGGACCCCTGGTTGAAGTGCCTGTGCTTATAGCCCTTGTTAATGTGGCATTAAAACTTAAAGTAAAATATTTTTCTAAAAGTTCAGTACAGTAATTCACAATGCTATTTAAAACCACAAGATGAAAAGACAATTCAGCCGGTTTACTACCATTTCAATTGTTGTTGCAAATATGGTTGGAACAGGTGTCTTTACGAGCCTCGGGTTTCAGGTGATGGGTATCACTTCAGGATTTACTTTGCTGATGCTTTGGCTGCTTGGTGGATTGATCTCTATTTGCGGCGCTTTCGCATATTCTGAGCTTGGGAATCTTTTTCCTCGTTCCGGAGGAGAATATAATTTCTTGTCAAAAATCTATCATCCGGCTTTAGGATTTTTAGCTGGCTGGATATCTATTACTGTCGGTTTCGCTGCTCCGATTGCTGCTGCTGCAATTGCTTTTGGAAAATATTTTTCAAGTTCAGTCAGAATAGAGTCTATGCTTCCTTCTCCGATTGATCACCTTAGTCCTTCCGTGATCCTTGCTATAATTCTGATAATTGGCTTATCATTACTGCATTCGTTTAATAAACAAGCCGGGGCAATGTTTCAAAATGTAATGACAATCATTAAAATTGTTTTCATCCTTACTTTAATTCTTTTTGGATTGTTTTACGGCGGCCATTCAGGACTTTCGTTTGCTCCTGATTTAAAGGCAGTGAAAGAAATGATCAGCCCTTCTTTTGCAATTTCCATGTTTTTTGTTACATATTCTTATTCCGGATGGAATGCTGCTGCCTATATTACCAGCGAGATAAAAAACCCAAAGAAAAATATTCCTCTTAGCCTGATTGCCGGAACCGCATTCGTGACCTTCCTTTATATTTCGCTTTCATTTGTCTTTCTTTATTCAGTGCCTATACCGGAATTATCGGGACAAATAGAGATAGGCTATATTTTTGCTCAAAAAATCATGGGTGTTAATGCAGGTACAGTGATGGGACTCGTGATCTCATTTTTATTAATCTCATCTGTGAGCTCAATGATTATCATTGGCCCAAGGGTTTATAATGCCGTTGGAGAAGATTATAAATCGTTCAGGTGGCTTTCAAAAAAATATAATGACACACCCAGCATTGCTATCATCTTTCAGAGCATCATTGCTATTGTGTTTATTATAACGTCTACATTTGAAAACGTTATTATTCTTATTGGTTTCACGCTTAACCTGTTTACTTTCCTCACTGTTCTCGGTGTATTCGTTGAGCGAAGAAAACATCCTCTGGCAGAAAGAACGTATAAAACGTTTGGACATCCCTACACTTCCGCTTTCTTTTTGCTCGTAAATCTCTGGCTTTTAGTATACGGGTTTATATATAAACCGGTACAATCATTGGAGGGGATTGGAATATGTTTATTGGGATTGGTTTTTTATTACATAAATAAACGATTACATGCATAATGTTTTTCTTAAATCGATCCTGATACTTTGCCTTACCACTCTTCATCCTGTATTTTCTCAGCAAAGAAAGACGGATGATAAAAACCTTCTCCTTCACCTTATGCAGAAATATCCTGCTAAATTCGCAGCGATACTTAAGGATCCAGCACATTTTAAGGTTCAAATAATTTATTCACAAATCGACAGATCAAAGAATGGCAATAAACGCTTCAATTCTTTTTATTTCCGCCATAACTCCAGCGAATACTTTGATCCTGCAAGCATGGTAAAATTACCCTTATCTATTCTGGCTTTGGAGAAACTGGACTTAATTAATGTTCCAGGTTTAGATAGAAATACCAGATTGGAAATTGAAAGTTCGAATCCCTGCCAGGCTTCCTTAATATCCGATCCCAGCGCAATAGATTCAGTTGCGACAATCGGTCATTTTATACGCAAAGCTCTTATTGTTAGTGATAATGATTCTTACAACCGATTATTTCAGTTTCTTGGACAAAAGTATATACAAGATAGATTAATTGACCTTGGTTTTCAGAATTGCAGAATTGTTCAACTTTTTTCGAAATGCGATTCAACCGACTGCAAATACTCTCCGACTTTCAGATTCTATAACAAGGGCGAAGTCATTTATACTCAAAATCAGACAATTAATACTTCCTCCTATAGCCCCCCATTGAGGAATATGGTTATTGGAAAAAAATCCATTAATAAGTATAATAAAGTGGTCAATCACGGGAAGGATTTCTCTAAGAAAAACTTTTTCCCTTTAGATGAAATGCATCTGTTGCTTACTCATTTAGTCTTTCCTGATCCTTTTCAAAATGGAAAGAAAATGCAAATTAAAGAGGAAGAAAGAAACTTCATTCTTGCAAATATGTCTTGTACTCCGGATGAATCAGGAATCGCGGTGTTTAAAGACAGTGCTGATTTTTTCCCAACTTTGACGAATTATTTGTTTTACGGTAGCGATCGCAACAAAAAGCCCGATAAGAATTTAAAGATTTACAATATTGTTGGTCAGTCATACGGGTTTCTTAGCGATTGTGCCTATTTTTCAGATACATCGAACAAGGTTGAATTTTTTTTATCGGCAGTAATTTATGTCAACAACAATCAGATTGTGAACACTGGTACATATGAATATATTTCAGTTGGATTTCCATTTATGATGAATCTCGGTCAATTGATATACAATTACGAATTAACCAGAAAAAATGAAACAGTACATATGACTTTTCGGTAAATAAGCTATAATTACCAGCTTTATGAGCAAGGTTAAGTATAAATTTAATAAAAAATCGCTCACCTTTACCCGGGTACAAATTACAATCTGGAAGCGACTTCTATTATTGTTTTCACATCTCTCCCTTGGATTTGTTTTCGGTGTTGCTGCTTTGATCTATTCATTCAATTATCTGGATTCTCCTAAAGAAAAGGTGCAGAAGAGAGAGATAGATAAAATTAAATTTCAATATCAAATGCTTAATGATCATCTTGGCGACCTGAATAAATTGCTTTCAGAATTACAGTATAAGGATGATAATGTTTATCGCATCATTTTTGAAACTGCTCCAATTTCAGATCAATTAAGGCAATCTGATGTTGGTGGTAATGATAAAGATGAATCTCTCGCAGGTTATCCCAGTTCGAATCTGTTGATACAAACCAGGCACAAAATGGATAAAATCCTTTGGATGACATATGTTCAATCAAAATCCTTTGATGAAATAACCAATTTGGCTAAGAATAAAGAAAAGATGCTTTCTGCAATTCCGGCGATCCAACCTGTAAGCATGAAAGAAATGAGAAGAATCGCTGAAGGTTTCGGAGTTCGTAGAAATTCTGTTACAAGGGCTTTACGGTTTCATAAAGGAATTGATTTCGATGCGGCAACAGGTACCCCCGTTTATGCAACCGGTAATGGTGTTATTACTGAGGCAGGCTTCAATAGTGGTGGTTATGGTAATTGCATTAAAATAAACCATGGGTATTCCTATGAGACTCTTTATGGTCACCTTTCACGTATTTTTGTCAAGCCTGGTCAAAGGATTCAGCGAGGGCAGATTATTGGTTATGTTGGAAGTACCGGCTATTCCAGCGGGCCACATTTACATTATGAGGTTTATAAAAACGGGATCGCCATTGATCCAATTTATTTTTTCTTTAATGACCTGACATCTGAACAATTCCAGAAAATACTTGAATTGTCATCGAACCCTACTCAAACCATGGATTAACAATCAGACTCTTGTCAGTCCTTCCGCTTCGAGAGTAGCAGGTTGGTCTCGTTAAATAGTACATTATACCCTATACGGAAAGGAACAGGCTTTGGTTTTTCCTGTTTTTCATAAGCCTCCAAAAGATCGGGTTGGAATTTATTTTCAAATCTGACGATAGTTTTGGTATAGCTCCCAAAAAGCCGGACATCCCATTTTGCAGTTTTAAAAAAACGATAAGGGATTCCGGAATCATCCTGCAGAATAACATTAGCATGGTCGAGGAGATAAGTCCGGATGGTCTGAAAACCGGGATTAAACATGAGGTAAGAGGCAGCTTTCAGGAAGGTTTGGCAATGGTCAAATCTCCTTACAAAGGCGAGCAATTCCCGGTGCTTTTTCAGGTTCTTATCTGAAAGGTCAAACGAGATATAATACACCGATTGATTTATTAAAAGTGTAGAATCACAGAAATCAATCCGAACTCCTACCGGTGACAGTTGAGCTGTGCATTTCACCATAAGTCCGGCTGTATCCAAAGAAAAATACGTGAGCTTGCGAATGAGGTGGTGTGTTCTTTTTACATAGTAAGCGATGAGTGGAAGGGTCCCGTCCAGTGTGGGTTGGTTGAGGTCTTTCATCATACTTTCTGTACGGAAAAAGCCCAGGTTATTTGAGAAATATAGTGAAGATCGTATCTTTTCAAGGTAAGCCAGCATTTCGCCCTTTGGCAGCGTATCGCAGCGCAGAAATTTTCCAATTGGTTCCAGTCCGACAAGGATATAATTCTTACAATTTGGGAAAAAGGTATTTGCGTATAGGAAATCAGCGCCTGCAAAGGGGTAGAAAAGAGTACCAGTATCCTGCACCTCAGCCTGGATATTTTTCTCCCTCCAGGAGGTGATCGGACCGATTTTATTCTTTAACACGATGGCCCAGTCTTTTTCTACCTGTTTCTGATACAGCATATGGTCATTGCCGGCAATATTTTTGTTTTTATAAACATTTGGAACATACCCGGCGATAATCGAGGAAAGATCATCCACTAAGGTGTCGATGTCAGGTTGAGGGAGGTATATCGAATCGTCATTATGAGTTTCAGCAGTCTGGTTTTCAAGTTTTACACCAGAAGAAGATCCTGTGCAGGAAAAGCAAAACAAGGATAATATCAGAATCAGAAATGGAAGCTTGAAAAAGTAAAAAACCGTATTGGACATAGCTAAATTATTAAATTTTTACTCACTTCTCAATAACAATGCCGATAAAATATTATTCAGGTAGAGTCACGACCAAATTCACGGCAGACCCTATGAGGGAAACCGGGATCTGCTCTTTCAGTTTCATTTTAAGCGATGTAGCTCGAACGTTTTGAATAATAAAGTCAGACAATTCTTTTGGGCCGGCTTTGCCTTTGGTTTCTTTTAATTTTGTAAGCAAGGCCAGGGTGAATAAGCCATGCGCAGCCTGTGGGTCTGACCGGGCTTTCTGACCTGGCGTGGCTGCTGCCAGAAAAAACACATTCGCTGGTACATTGGGAAAACGCAAAGATATTTTTGGCATCGGACTCTTTTCATGCGAATTTTTCAGGGCATCAAACCTAAAGGAGCTTTCAAGAAGTATAGTAATCCGTTTTGAGACATCTTCCTGTAGCATCTTGTAGAGGTCGCTGATCCGGATAATGAATTTAGAGTCGTCGTTTTCAACATCAACCGGCAGAATATAGGGTTCAAGGGTTTTTTCATCGATCAGTCCATATCCGGCATAATAAAAAATCAGCTCCGCGTTACCATTAATTCCTCTGGAATAGGAGGCCAGCCTGATCAGTTCCCTGCGCATTTCAAAGGATTTGGCATTGAAGACAATCTGAACATTTCTTTCAGGTATTCCCAGTGTACGGATGGCGTATTCCCTGAAAACCCTTGCGTCGCGGGAATGATAATCGATGGAGTCGGTGAAGCATCGGGCCGTTTGCATGGGGCTATATGCATCGTTGGCAACGATGAGCACATAAGTGTTTTTCCGGTTCTGAGGAAGCTCGGGGATGTCTTTGTCGGCATCACACCGGGATTCAACTTCAGGGGTGTGTTTTGAGACCACAGAATGTTGCCCTTTGGTGAGGATATTTATAAACCGGGTCAGAGTATCGGCAATAATCCGGGAGGCGTTGGCGTATACTTTATCGTCGGCGAGTTCTATGGTAGTGCTGCCACCTTTGATCCTCTTCAGCTCGTTGGAATAGACTATTTTGCCATTCTTAACATCATACACTCCAAGGGTAGCATCGAGCAATCCGAAGAAAAAGAATGGAGTCTCTCCATTATAATAGGAGTGGCATTTAATGCTAAGGATAAAGTCGGCGGTGTTGCTGTCGGCAGCGATACGGTAATTGTTCCCGGTAAGTTGTTTGATGACTGTTTTCTGAATTACCGGGGAAACCGCACCCCGGCTCCAGTGGAACTCAGAGCCTGTAACAAAAACAGTAGTTTGGGACTGCACCTGATTTAAAGTGAATGCCACCATCACGACAGGGAAAAAGAGAAGTAGTATTCGGTGAAGCCGAAACAAAAAATCCTTCACGTTCTTCTATGTCCTTTCTGTTTGAAACGACAAATAATCCTTAATCAGTGGTATTTCGGCCGTCAATATGCCATATTTTAACAAGTGAGGAACGTCTTCATCAAATGCTACCATGAATTCCGCTTCGCTTAATTCAGCAGAGGAAAGGCTTTTAGTATAAAACTCAAGGGCCCGATGTCGTTCACCCTTGCATAAATATACATGGCCCGCATTCATGAAATCATAGGCCGAAGGTTTGGTCATACTTGACAGGAGTTCACTGTAGCCCGATTCTGCCTGTTCGAGTTTTCCAGTTACAAAGTCGCAATATGCCGCTGGCCGGAGATATTTAATATTAGCAGGGGAATAAAACAATAGCTGTGCATAGATATGAGAAGCTTTCTCATAGTCCCTCAGATTAAGGTGGCATTGAGCCAGCTGGGTTTGCAGGGACTGGTCTGAGGGTTGAAGTTCAATGGCTTCGGTGAAGTATTCAAGAGCATTCTGATAATCCTTGAGACGCACATAGCACCATGCGAGTTTCTTCAGGATCCAAAGACGGTCGGTATCAAAAAGTTCAGCTTTTTTATAGAATTCCACGGCTTTTTTGTACCGGCCTGATTTCTGATAGCTAAAGGCTATTTTTTCATAGAATTCTCCAGAGGGTTGGCCTTTCGTATTAAGAAATTCGTACAGATCGATCGCCTCAAAATAATGGCCTTTCTCGAAATAAAACTCTGCCAGTTTGAGTGTGAACCGCTCCTGTTCAAAAAAAGTTCTGTAAAAATAAAGGTCACTAAAGGATATCTTTTTCCTGAAAATGTCTTCGAATTCGCCCCTGCCCGGGAAAATTTTATAAAAGCGGTAAAGGTCCTGTATGTATTGTATAATGATAGCGTTTTCACTGAGTGACTGATCCAGCAACTGTTCTTCTGAGGCCATTTCTTTCATCTGGGCCAGTTCGGCTTCGAAATTAGTGACGATGAGATTACGTTGTTGAGCCGGGATTGCCTGAAAATTCAGAACAAAGGAATATTTATCAGAGTTGCAGATATAAAAAGCATGCTCGAGGCTGTCGAGTAGCCTGCGGCTGATGTCTTCGTTACCGGGAAACAGCATTCCTGCTTCGGGATTATGCCTGTAAAAAGGGATAAACCAATTAGACATCCGGTTAAAAAAATCGAATCGTTTGAGCATTTGGAAAGTACTCATAAAAACATCTCCGCCTTCCATCTGCATTTTAGAAAATTTCTCAATTTTTTCAAAAAGACCCGGAACTTCATCAACCATACCTTTCCAACCCGGGTTTTTTCCTTCCATATCAGTCTCCTCAATCTGATCGCCAAGCTGAAGCTTATCTTCTATTTTTGGCATCATTTTTTTCATATCGGGAAGTACTTCTTCTTCAAATTCCCTGGTAATTTTCTCTGTCTCCCGTGCCATCAGGTATTGCTGCAGAACGACTTCGGCTTTGTTCAGGATCTCCGGGTCACTGATCAGGGAATGAAGTTTTTCGAGAAGCTCAGGATGGTTTGCAATGCGGCGGTCATATTTTATCAGCCCAAGCAGCAGCCCTACAAGCGCCCGCTGGCAGACCTGTTTTTCGCCGGCTTCGATAAATTCAATAAGCATCATGAATTTCTGCAGGTCAAAGTAGTTCAGGAGACTTAAAGTCAAGGCGCTTACAACGAGAGATTTTTCATGCCATTCGATACTTTCAGACCGGTTGATGGCTCTGGCCAGACTTAGATGGTGTTCATCTGTTTTCTCGGTAAGCCAGATCAGTTTAAACAAAGCATCAAGTTTCTGAGGGGGAATGGCTTTATGACCTTCTCCGGTCCCTTCTTCGGTTGTGTTAATGAGCTTGTCTACCTCGCGGTAAAGAAACATGTCTTCGATGAAAGCTGAGATTTTCTCAGGGTCTTGCCCGAATTCAATCTGCAGGTTTTGTTTTTCATGGTAAGAATAGGGTAGCATTGCTTCCCTCATGCTTTGCAGCAATTCATCGGCCAGCGACAGAAGGGAAGCAGAAAGACTCTTGAGAATGGTTTCCTGCTGTGGGTCTTTATAGCCTTCAAAAGCATAGCGGAGCAGGGTTCTGTAATTATCGTTCAGAGTCTCGAGCTGGTAAAAGAAATCCTGCTTGCTTGAAAACCGTATCCATTGCGAAAATTCGTCCAGGGCCGATTTGAAACGATGTTCATAAATTGCGTCAGCAATTCTGCGATATCTTTGTTCTATGTCGTTTCGCGATAAAGTAATCATTATCAGAATCTTACTCCAGTTGTAAAAATTATTGACTGCATTTGGTCGCTGGTATAACTCAAAAAGACGTTATTTCCCGGGGCAGCAAACAGGTGTCTGTATTCGAGCCTGATATAGCCTATTTTAATGGGTTTGTATTCGAATCCTACCGAGAAGCCCTGGGTCATAAGACCACGATAGATATTATTGTAATGATAGAGATATGAAAGGAAGCCGTCGGGATCGTTAAAGAATTCATACCTCGCGGCAACTGCATATTTGCTCAGGAATACGTATTTTGCTTCGAGCATGCCTGAAAACATGGTTGCGGTCTTGGTGGTGTCTGGAGCGATCTGGCTGTTTGTCTGAGCTGCAAAGTCAAGCTGGCCGGTTAAAAACAGAGGGTCGACGGGATTGTACTGGACAATCAGGTTATTATACAGGATATCATTGTTAACGCTGATATCATTCAGCGCCTGGTTGCCAAAAAAGTTATTATAATTCAGGGTCAGGCGGGGGATAGGTGTGTAATAAACAAACAACAGCCCTGCCATATGAGTATTTTTTCCATAGGCCAGGGAGTATGGGTTCCCAATCATTAATCCTCCCCAGAATTTATCGGACGCATTCCATGTAAGTTTAACTCCGAGCAAGTTACCCGGTTCAAAATAGCCTCCGACTGAGACAGTACTAAGATAGTTTAATACAGGCCAGGAGGATTCTATCCCGATCGGGTTCAGGAAATACCCGAAATCGAGCCAGAGTTTTTTAAACAGACGCCATCCGAAGTTAGCCTGCCTCAGATTTTTAATAAACTGGGCCTGCGGGGCGGCAAGCAGATTGGGTGCATCTCCAAACTGGATAGCGAGTTTGCCTCTAACCCTGTCGGCTGTATAGCTTATTTCTAAGGCAGCAACATTTAGACGTATCTGATCCTGTACAGGGCAGTTACTCGAGAATGGAACAACATTTGACGTGTCACCTTTGCTTCTCAGGGTTCCATTGTAATATGCATCGACATAGAAACCGAAAGTGAAATGTTTAAGCTTTTTGTACATTTCATTCTTTAACTGGTCGGTAAGGCTGTCGGCCTTATTCTGGGCCAGGAGAGGGGCCGAAAGCAACAGCAGCAGAAGCGCCGTGAGTAAAATGTTTTTTTGGTGTTTAAGAATGTTTCGCATGATTACAATATTACGCACTTATGAAATTATTTCCAGCCACCTCCGAGGGCGAGATAAAGGTTCACCACGCTTTGCAGCGAGCTTAGCTGGGCCTGCGAAAGCTGAATCTGAGCCTGGTAAAGAAGTCTCTGGGCATCGATCACGTCGAGGTAACTTGCATAGCCGGCGTTCCAGAGTTGGTTTGACAAGTCAAAGGCCGTCTGGGCTGCATTATTAAGGGCTCTTTGCTGGACAACCATCTGGTGTTGTTTATCGACTGAAAGCATGCCGTTGGAAACTTCACCGATTGCATTATAAATGGTTTTCTGGTAATTAATCAGCATTTGTTCATTAACGGCCTGGGCTTTACGGAGATTAGCCCTGAGTTTTCCAAATCCGAAGATAGGAGCTACCAGACCACCCACGGCCGATCCGATAAGGCCTGCGCCCAGGGTAGAGAAGCCCAATGAGGCATTGATGCTTATTGATGGCAGCATCTTCCCTCTTGCAACACCTATCTCGGCGTTAGCCGATACCAGCTGCTGTTCTGATTCGATGATGTCGGGGCGGCGCACGATTAGCCGTGAAGGGATACCTGCTTTGGGAATTATAGTCGTGTCAATCTGGGCCATGAGCTGGCCCCCGCCTTTAACTTCACCAGGCAGTTCACCCAAGAGCAGCTTGATAGCATTTTCCTGTATACCAATTGCCTGTTCCATGGAGGGTACCTGGGCTCTCACGGTGGCCAGTTCAGCTTCAGCCTGGGCTACCACGAGTCCGGAAACAGTCCCGGCGATAAGTTTACCCTTGACCAGGGTGAGTGCGTCTTCACGGATTTTAACAGTATACTTTGTGATCGTGAGTTCATCGCGGTATTCAATCAGGTTGTAATATCCGAGGGCTATACTTGAGATGAGGTTGATATACACGGCCTGTTGATAAGCTACCTGCGACAGCATCTGGGCCCTTGCCGACTCTTTGGCGCGGCGGAGCTTACCCCAGATGTCAAGCTCCCAGCTGAGGTTAGCCGTGCCGTAAACATCTTTGTACTGTATCGTGCCTGAAGGAGCGGTTTCCATGCTCTGGTATAGTGCAGAACCCTCGGCGCTGATTGCCGGAAAGAGCTGGGCTCTTACTGCCTTGAACTGAGCCAAAGCTTCGTTGATCCGGGAATACGCTATCCGCAGATCGAAATTGTATTTAAGACCTTTTTTTATCAGATTGTGCAGTACGGTATCTCTGAAAAGCTTTGTCCAGGCGGTATCGGCAAACGACAAAGTGTCGGTCTGGCTCGAGAATCTGTATTGCTTTCCCAGGTCTGTTTGCGGTCGTTTATAGTTAGGTCCGATTTTACAGCCGTTGAAACTTCCAAGTAGGATCACCGCGAAAAGAAGGAATATATATTTCTTTGAAATCATATCGGGTAGTTAAGTACAATTGAACATTATTTTGTTTCGGCAATTTCAGGTGTAGCAAGCGGTTTTTTGTTTTTCATCTTCGTGTCAATCCTCTGGAAAATGACATATAAGGTAGGTACCACAAGCACTCCGAAGCATGTGGCCAGTAACATGCCACCGAACACTGATGTCCCAAGAGCATGACGGCTGTTGGCGCCTGCTCCGGAAGCGATTACGAGAGGTACAACCCCGAGGATAAATGCAAATGAAGTCATCAGAATGGGTCTGAACCGGAGTTTGGCCCCGGCTATGGTAGCTTCAAGAAGTTCCAGTCCTTCCTCATGTTTCTGCTTCGCGAATTCCACGATAAGGATGGCGTTTTTGGCAACCAGGCCGATCAGCATGATGATCCCGATCTGAGCGAAAATATTGTTCTGAAGACCGCGTATCCATTGCAGGCCAAAAGCGCCGAAGATACCGATGGGGAGCGCCAGCAGAATAGGCAGGGGGAGAAGCCAGCTTTCGTATTGTGCACAAAGAAGCAGGTATACAAACACGAAACACATGGCAAAGATGAATGGCGCCTGACCTCCAGAGATAAGTTCTTCTCTCGTGGTTCCCGAATATTCATAGCCAAAACCATAAGGAAGTGTTTTTTCAGCCGATTCTTTTACAGCTATAATGGCCTGGCCCGTAGAATATCCTGCTGCAGGTTCGGCTGTCATATCCGACGAACTGAACAGATTGAATCGTTTAACAATGTCGGGACCCTGGACGCGTTTAATGCTGATAAGAGTTCCCAGAGGTACCATCTGCCCCTGATCGTTTCTAACATAAACCTTGGAGATATCTTCCGGATTGGCCCTGTTTGTTGCTTCAGCCTGTACAATCACCTGGTAGGACTTTCCGAAAAGGTTGAAGTTGTTCACGTAATAACTTCCGAACAGAGCCTGCAACGCACCATATATATCACTGATGGAAACCCCCATCTTTTTGGCCTTATCATTATCCAGGTCGATATACAGCTGGGGGACGTCGTTTCGCGTGGAGGTAAAGATCGAAGCGATCTCTTTCCTTTTACTGGCTTCTGCAACAAATGCAGCAGTGACTTCAGCCAGTTTAGCTGAACCCGAACCTGTTTTATCTTCAAGCTGGAATTCCAGTCCGCCTGTCTTTCCAAGGCCCGGGATTGGAGGAGGGTTAAACGCCATACTGATTCCTCCGGGGATAAGTTTCATTTTTGCCTGTACTTCGGCAATGATCTCATCGGCTGTTTTAGATCGCTCATCCCAGGGGAGAAGGTTGATGAACGCCATGGCATTGGTAGTGTTTACCGAGCCGTCGAGGATGCTGTACCCGGGCACGATCAGGTAATATTTGATGCCTTCGGTCTTTGCCAGGATTCCTTCTACCTGTTGCATTACCTTGTCGGTGACTGCAAGAGATGCTGCCTTTGGAGATGAGGCGTTAATAAAGAAATACCCCTGGTCTTCGGAGGGGATAAACCCTGTTGGCAGGGCTTTCATGATAAACACCATCAGAACGGAAACAACAATCAGGAAGAGGACAGGCCTGTAGGTATGGTGAAGAAAATTTCTCACCAGAGAAGTGTAGCCGTTCACTGTCTTCTCAAACCCGGTATTAAATCCGTCAAAGAATTTTCCGATAAGGCCTTTTTTCCGGACCGTTGGGCGGAGGATTATGGCACATAGCGCCGGACTCAGAATCAATGCAAGAACGGCCGATATCAGAATGGATGCGATGAGGGTAAGGGCAAATTGCCGGTACATCACACCGGTAGTACCTGAAAGGAAGGTGACCGGAATAAATACAGCGCAAAGCACCAGGGTGATCGTGATGATGGCGCCGGTAATCTCTTTCATGGTCTGTCTGGCCGCATCGAGAGGCGAAAGATGCTCGTTGTCGATTTTCTCCTGGATCGCCTCCAGGACCACAATGGCATCGTCGACCACGATCCCGATCGCGAGCACAAGGGCGAATAATGTTAATAGGTTAATGGAGAAATTGAAAAACGTGAAAGCCGCGAGCGCCCCAATCAGAGAGACAGGAACAGTGATTGCCGGGATGAGAGTGGCGCGCCAGTCCTGCAGAAAGATGAATACTACAACAAACACCAGGATAAATGCTTCAATGAGGGTCTTGATGACTTCATCGATAGAAGCTGAAACGAATGCAGTGGTATCCAGAGCTATCTGGTAGCTGATGCCTTTTGGGAATTCAGTGGAGAGCTGGTCCATCGTCTTATCGCAGGCTTTCTTTACCGCCAGAGAGTTGGAGCCGGGCGACTGGTAAATGGCAATGGCAGGGGCGGTCTTCCCATTCAGTCTCGAATAGTTGTCGTAGGTCTTCAGTCCTAATTCAGACCGGCCCACATCTTTGATCCTTACAAATGAGCCATCAGGATTTGACCTGACGATGATATTATCAAATTCTTTGGTGGTGGTAAACCGGCCTTTCACCCTGATCACGTAACTAACTTCCTGACCGATTGCAGCCGGGTTCTTGCCGACCTGCCCGGGTGCTGATTCAAGGTTCTGTTCCTTGATAGCCTTTTCCACGTCCTGGGGAGTAATCTTTAACCCGGCCATGCGGTCGGGGTTGAGCCAGATACGCATGGCATAATCATCTCCTCCGAAAAGCTGAACATCGCCAACACCCTCTATTCGCTTCAACACGTTCACGATGTTGATGTTGCAGTAGTTGGCCAGAAATTTGGTGTCGTAAGCGGTGTCGTTTGAACTCAGAGTATAAAGCATTAGGATGGACGGGTTCTTTTTCTGTACAATAACACCGCTGTTAACGACTTCCTGGGGTAATACATTGAAGGCACGCTGCGCCCTGTTCTGAACGTTTACCGTGGCCATGTCGGGGTTTGTCCCGACTTCGAAATAAACCGTGATCAGGCAGGAGCCGTCGTTGGCACACTGCGACTGCATGTAAATCATATTGTCAACTCCGTTGATCTGTTCTTCAAGCGGTACAGAAGTCGTCTTTTGCACAACTTCGGCACTGGCACCCGGATACGTAGCATTAACAGTCACCGTGGGAGGCACGATATCGGGGTACTGGGAAATAGGCAGTGTGAACATTGCCAATATCCCTACCAGAGTGATCAGGATCGCTATTACCGAAGATAAGATCGGTCGGGTAATAAAGGTCTGGAGCATATTATTGAATTATTGAATTATTGATTGATTGATTGATTGATTGATTGATTGATTGATTTCACCATTTCACCATTTCACCATTTCACCATTTCACCATTTATTTACATTCCTCCCGGTCCGGGAACAGTCAATGTATCATTCACGATGACAGGTTCAATAGTCATTCCATCCTGGAATTTCTGGAATCCTTCAAGCATGATCCTGGAACCCGGTTTAAGCCCGGCAGTAATTACGATTTTATTTTCGAAGCTCCGGCCGATGTTTACCGGAACCCGGTTTACTTTATTGTCGGTGCCGACTTCGAATGCGAAGTATTTCCCCTGGATGATGCTTAAAGCGCTCTGGGGTACAACAACGGTACTGTCTTTTTCGCTCATTACAAGCTGAACCTGACAATAGTTCCCCGGTTTGATGATCTGTTCAGGGTTGGAGACTTTGGCTCTCAATGCAATAGTTCCTGTAGTCGGATTGATATTCCTGTCGATGAAATCGATTTCTCCCGGGATTGGATATCTCTTCTTATCAGCCAGTGTGAAGTATGCTTTAATCGGGCCATTCTTGCTCAGTACTACTTTGTGGGCAGAGACCCAGCGCATGATCGCGAGATAATCGGTTTCGTTCATCTGAAAGTTCACGTACATCGGGTCAACAGCAGAGACTGTAGCCAGCAGTGTGCTTTCACCTGCTCCGACGAGGTTGCCCGGACGAACCTGGACTGAACCGATATAGCCCGTGATCGGCGAAGTCATTTCGGTATACGAAAGGTTGAGTTTTGCCTGATCCAGTTGGGCTTTGGCGCTGGCCACGCTAGCCCGGTCCTGCTTTTCTGTAGTAACAGCTTTATCATAATCATTCTGGCTGATGGCGCTGGTTGACAAAAGGGGTTTTAAGCGGGTGACATTCAGCTTGGCCAATTCCCAGGCAGCTGTTTTATTGTCGAGGTCGGCGATTGCATAATCGAGATTATTCTGGTATTTATCCCTTTCGATGCCAAAAAGATGCTGGCCTTTGTTTACTATCGAACCTTCCAGAAACGACCAATTCATGAGATACCCCTCGACCCTGGCACGGATGTCGATCGTGGGAATACCTTCGGCCTGCCCTACCATTTCAAGGAAAATCGGGACCGTACTTCCCTTTAACTGCATGACCTTAAAACGTGGCGCCTCGGTTTGGCCTTTATCTTTGGATTTGCACGAGGGGTTCATGACGATGACAAATGCTGCAATTAGCCAAAGCAGGTGGCTGGTGTATTTCTTGATCATAAAGAATGGATTTGTTTGTTCATGACCAAAAGTAAGAATAATTTGGTTTATTGATAAAAAAATGTTCGATTCGGCTCTCATTTTATACTTTTGTCGTCAAACCCCACCGCCAGGATGAGTGTTAACAGATCAATTATCGTAATTTGTTTTATATTATATATGGCGTTGCCGGGTTTTACTCAGTCAGAATACAGGTATTCTTCAGGCCTCAGGTCATGGAGATTTCCCTATAAAGCCGACTTCAAACAGAAGACTAATTACGGTAATGACATCCTTGAGGAGCTGGCCAGGGATTTTCTTAAGCCGCCCCGATTTGTCAATATTACCATTGGTTTCAGAGAAGAAATTTCAGTGTTGCCCGAGAATCTTTTATCTGTGCTTGCCGTGATCAGGTTCTCTGATTTCAGCTTATCAGGCTATCTTCAGTACCGAAAATTTCCGATGGATGATGTTCTAATGCCTTCGTCGTTCAGGTTTGAACTTAAAAATGCCACTAAACTTGATACTGATAACGGTACGATTCTGGAGTTTGAAGGTATAGTCCCTTCAGGAAGCGCCAGCATTGTTTTTAAATTGCCCCGGCTATCTATCGATACGGCTATGGATACATTGATTGCCAGGAACTTCAGATTTATTTATTCTGATTCAGACTTTCAGCGTTTTTATGCAAGGAAAAGCCTCATCGATGATTATTATGCCTCTGTGGCAATGCTCGAAAACATGGAGGTTGAAACGCGGAGCTGGGATATGAGAGACCCCGTGGGAATTCCTCTGAATTTCATCAGGCTTTCGGAACTTGTAAGGATGGTGAACCTCATTAGAAACAGGGAGTTTGGGAACAGTCTGTTACAGGGAGGGTATGATCCCGGGCATCTTCTTGAAAAACATCTGGCTTTATATAAAATATCAAGAACTTGTTTGTTCAATCTGGCTGAAACACTTGAAAAATCAGGTGCCCTGAAAGGTTTCATGCCTGCCGATAGTCTTGCATCTTATTTTATGGAACGGCTGATGAGGTACATCAGGCTTGGCGCACTGATGGATAATATTCAGGGCAGAATATATCAGGATTACTTAAATGCGTTTTATTCAGACCGAGTGTTCGGGAACGAAAGCGATTTTATACAGTCAATGCTGATCCGGATGTTCCCTGACGCTAAGCCCGACACCTTGCTTTCATGGGCTTCTGAAAACCTGATGAATGCCTACCGGGCAAAAGCAAAGGCATTGATAGCCGGGAAGAAATATTCGGATGCAGTGCTTCTGATGGAGAATGCTCACAAAATGGCTTTGGTAAACCCGTATCTTAAAAACCATAATGGCTGGGAGGATATGATGTTGGTAGGAGTGAATGGGATATTTAATTCCTATGCCGGCATCGCTTCGAGCAGTCTTGAAAGTGGTAGTGTGAATTTTGCCATGGAATACCTTCAGAAAGCAGAAAAATACATGGAACTATACCCGGGTTATATAACTTCAGATTCCATATACCGCAGAGTTTACCATTCTATTTTTATCGGGCAACTCGATCATTGCAGCGATCTTCTCGATAAGGGGAATTATACCGATGCGCTGGAATGTCTGAACAGCCATGAACAGACATTCTATGGAAAAGCGCTCGAAATGCTGGCTCCCGACATTCTTGATAAAAAAGAGAAAGCAAGGCTTGGTATCATCATAGATTATACAGAGAGAAGCAGGAAAGCGCTGGTGCATGGTTTTTCCGATAGCGCACTGGTGTATTTCGACAAGGCAGGCATGATGATAAGTAACACACACGCTGCAGCAGGCGTGAAGCAGAATCTCGATTCACTGGCTCCTGTTATCGCCCGTATCAGGATTAAAAAGATTAATACACTCGCATCGGCCTATTACAGGCAGAGGCAGTTCCCGAGGGCGATCATTCAGTTTGAGCAGGCGGGAAAAGTTTCAGCAGCATACTCAATTCCTTCAGATCCTGTTGCTGATTCTTTATATCATCAAGCGTATAAACAATGGCTGCTCGACCGTATCTCGCAGGAGCAGAGGTTTATATGGAGTAACAAACCCGATTCGGCGGGAAGTTTCATCTCTCTTGCTTTTGAAACGGCAAAAAGCAAAGGGCTGGCTCAGGATCCGGATATCCTGAATGCAATTTCTCTATACCAGTCAAGGATAAGTGGTCACTCCTGTGAGACATTGGAAGACAGTCTGGTTGTATTCAATATCAGGGCAGGAAGATGTTTTGCAATACAGAACTTCAACAGGGGCACGTGGATCCTCGAGCATGCTATAATTCAGGCAGAAAGAATGTCAAACTGCAATCCCAATATCAATGCGTTGAAGGACTCCCTGAATAAGTATCAGGATGCTGCAGAGTACCAGAAAAATTTAGAGGAAGTGAATATTGCCATGGTTACAGGGGATTATACAAAAGGCTTGAGATTGCTGGCTGCCAATGAACAAGATTATACTTTAAAACGAATTGATTATTTCGGGATACCGCTTACATCGGTCTACGATTATGTGGCAACCAAGGCAAATCCGTTCATTTCGATACAAGCGCTTGAATATTATCTGAACCAAAATGATCCTGTTGAAGCTTTGCGCTATCTGAAGCTGCTAAATGTTCAGGGCATGCATGATATCCAAACATATAGTTACCAGGAAAAAACAGCCCGTTCCCTTTCAGTGAGGGATAAACTTGCCAATGCCAATGCTGACCCACAACAGATTGTTCGGCGTTATTCAGCGGCCAACTCCTGGATGAGCCGATTTACCGAGGTTTATATCAAGGCGTGGGAAAAACTTTAGTCAGATGGCAGATATCTGATACCTGATATCTGATATCTGATATCAGATAATTCCATATACCTTTACATCTAAAACCAAAGTCATGAAAAGAAACCTTCTTTTAATAAGTAACTCCACAAATGCCGGAGAGGAATATCTTGGCTGGCCCAGGCCATATATAGCGAATTTTCTGAAAAAATTTTCTGTCCGTTCAGTTCTTTTTGTCCCATATGCCGGGGTCAACCTAAGTGGGGAAGGTATATCGCAGTCGTATGACATATATGAAGAAAGAGTGAAAAGTGTTTTTGCCGGTTTTGGTGTGGAACTAATGTCGGTGCACAGTTCAGACAACCCTCGCCAGGCAGTAAAAAAAGCCGAATGTATTGTCGTGGGCGGAGGCAATACATTTCATCTTGTAAAGATGATGCATGAAACCGGGATTATGAATCCGATAAGGGATCAGGTTAGGTTGGGAATACCCTATGTTGGATGGAGTGCCGGCTCGAATGTAGCTTGTCCGACTATGAAAACAACCAATGATATGCCCATTGCAGAACCGTCATCGTTCAAGTGTCTTGATCTTATCCCTTTTCAGATCAATCCGCATTACCTGGATGCGAATCCACAGGGGCATGCCGGAGAAACAAGGGAACAGAGGATACTTGAGTTTTTAGTAGTGAACAGGGATGTCCGTGTCGTTGGCTTACGTGAAGCCTGCCTGTTTTGGATTGAAGGGAACACTATTGAACTTAAGGGATCGAGGAAGCTGAGAGTGTTCGATTACGGACAGCCGGCAAGGGAGTATGGGGAAGGGGAGGCGATTGATTTTTTGTTGAAGGAATGAAGGAATGGATTACTGGCGGAGGACGCGGGCGTGGCCGGTGGTATTATCTTTGCCGGTGGCTTTGAGCAGATATATGCCCGGGAGCAGGCCTGATGGGTTGATAATACATTGTTTGTCATTGATTTTGTCGAGGACGAAGACGCTTCTTCCGGTTAAGTCATAAAGTTCGATCTTGTTGATTTCTGTAAGCCCTTCAATCTTGACTTTTTCGTAGCTGGGATTGGGGTATACTCTCGAAATCAGGTTTTGGAGATCTGATATACCGACCGCACCCACTGAAGACCTGGTAATGACCCTGACCGGATTGCCAACACGCAGATCGCCGCTGTCGGCCACGGGAGTAACTTCAAAAACAAGCCATTGGTGAATTGAGAGAGTATCTATAGTATATGTAATATGTATTGCTGTGTCGATCCGGGTTAGATTAATACCAAGTGAATCGGAGCTGCGATACCACTGGTAAGTGCTTACGCCTTCGGCGAACCCATTAATGTTTTCATAGGTGTAAACTCCGGAAAGAACCTCTTTGAACACGCAGACACCTTGAATATCCACATCGTTTGCCATCGGAATGGTTGGGTTTAAGGGGTTCCAGTTATTGAACCATGAATCGTCGGTATTCGGGCCCGAGATGGTATCGTGCAGAACATAGGTACGGAAGGGTTGGCCCTTCAGTTCGGCGGTAAGCCAGGAGCTGTTGATACGGTATTTAAAACTGATAGGATTCTGACGG
Organism: uncultured Bacteroidales bacterium; assembly: GCA_903916595.1. Taxonomy (GTDB): domain Bacteria; phylum Bacteroidota; class Bacteroidia; order Bacteroidales; family FEN-979; genus CAIRDP01. Next base: position 67,399 of record CAIWXI010000098.1, read on the forward strand.
TAATACGCAGTATCGATCAAGACGGTAGCCGTATAAATACTGTCTTTGTTATCATCATACAGGATATCGTAAGCCCCGTTGCCATTGAATGAACCGGCCACATCCACATGATCGGCGTGTCGGCTGAAATGTTTCGCCCAGGTCATGTATTTCATATCGCATGAGAAGGTCATAGGGATCTTCGACGGATTATAATTATTGAACCAGTAAAGGGAGTGGATCAGGCTGTCGGGAGCCAGAAGCAGCCTGTTTGGCTTACCTTTCAGTTCGACACCGTTACTGTCTCCATTGATCCTGAATTTAAATGCAGCTATAAAATCAGGCTCAATATTGTACATGGTCTGGTAAACGTAGCTGGTCCCAATCTGTGTAAAGTGCGGGGAGCCCTGCCAGTTGTTGATGTTCCCTATCATATCAACATAATCGGTATCGGGTCTGAAAGTATGTTGTTGCACGGGGTAGGACATATCGACCTGGAACCAAGTATAATTGAGGTAAGCATTATTCCACCAGCAGGAATAATAATTTATTCCCTGACCTATGAGTATCTGCCGGTCTACAGATTCGGTGATAAAATCATTGATTCTGAATCTGAAATGGCAGACAGCACCAGAATCAAAACCCTGGGTAAGCATGAGTGTGAATTTGCTGCTGTCTGAGGCCACCAGTTGCTGGTCTTCGATACCGGAGTCGAACACAACATAAAGCCGGTCGAGGGAGGGATCGAAAATACCGCTCCTAATCGCTTTAGCCATGTTGACTTCCAGCGAGAGGACAAACACGGTGTCGGCAGCGCCTGATGCCCGCTGAATTGAGAGCAGGCCTGAGAGCAGGAAAAGGAGGGTAATAGAAAGAATAAGAGATCGTTTCATTTCGTGTATTGCGGATTGCGGTGCAAAGATAGAAAATTAACGTTTGCAGACGCGGTTTAGTCTGTATGCCGGAGCGAGAGCGTTAAAGAATTATGAATTTACCGCTTGTTGTACCGGCGGGTGTAAGCAGTTTATAGAAGTACATACCCGGTTTCAGCACTGTCTCGGGATTCCAAAGAAAATCATGAACTCCCTGGGGAAGTCTGCCATCGAATATGATTCCGGCCGGTCTGCCGCTGAAATCATAAACAAAGAGCTTCACCTGGGTGGTTTGTTCATTCAGAAGTTCGAAGGTTACAGGTCCTTCAGCCGGGTTCGGGAAGACCCTCACACGGCAATCTGCTTTGGATGGAACATAAGGATTTTCGATGCCTGTAAAAACAGGTTTCGGGAGCCTCACCGTGGTATATAGCCTGTATTCACCCGGGGTGAAAGGCAGGGGAGCCGCAATGTTGGTAACATTAAGGGAATCACCGCTGTAATATTCGTACCAGGCACCAGTTTTAGTGAAATTCGGTATCATACTCTGGGCCACCACATCAAAATTGCCAAGGATCACAGCATCCATTGAGGCATCGGTGAGGGTGATCCGTTTTTTTGCCGCGGAAACATCCATGAGAAAAGACGTGCTTCTGAAAACCGGAAGATTCTTTTTCAGTTCGGCAAGAGAATGGTATACATTAAATAAATATTTTCTTCCCCACTGCGAATAGTAGTCCCAGCGGATGGGTTTGGGATCAAGCCTGGAGGCGGATGTGCCTGTGGGGTAGTTAATGGAATAATCGTAGCCCAGCTCTCCGAACTCCCATATCATTTTTGGGCCGGGCATGGTGAAAAAGAAATTAGCGCAGAGTGCACCACGTTGCAGGGCGGTGGCCGAGTCTTTACAATTATAGGGTGGGGTGTTGGCGTTTCCAAAGCTGTAATCCTTGAACATCTGTCGTTCTTCATCATGGCTTTCCATATACCATACTATATTAGGCTGGGACCATCCGCGGTTTTTATAGGAACCCCAGGACAGGTCGGAAGCGCCGCCGCTGTTCCATCCGCCGGAGGCGTTATTATAATTACCGTTTCCGTTGCCCCAGAGCATCATGCCATTATTGGCAAGAACTTTTTCCTCGGTGTTATCGGCAAAATGTTCAAGGATCATATATGCTGAAGGGTTTATCGACCATACCGTGTCGGCGTATTGGTTCAGGATGTTGACCCGGTTTTGGTCGTACTGTCCCCAGAGACTCACGTTGTTTGGATATGAATTGACCTGGGTAAATCCTTTAGATAAGTCGAAACGGTAACCGTCGGCATGATATTCCTGCAACCAGTATTTCAAGAGACGCAGCATATATAAGCGGGTTGAAGGGCTGTCGTGATTGAAATCGTAGCCCACGTTATATGGATGTTTCGGTATCTGGTTAAACCAGGGGCTGTTCGCGGCAGGTCGCTGGTTCTCTGCATCCCAGTATAGCTGTACCAGGGGGGAAGCCCCGAAATGATGGTTGCAGACGATGTCGAAAATCACGGCTATGCCTTTAGCATGGGCTGCTTCGATAAACTGTCTGAGTGTATTTTTCGGACCATAATATTTATCTATGGCAAAGGAATAATCGGGGTTGTAACCCCAGCTTATGTTCCCTTCGAATTCCATGATGGGCATCAGTTCGATGGCATTGACTCCGAGGTTTTTCAGGTAGTTGAGAGTATCGATAAGTGACAGGTAGGTATGCTGGACGGTAAAATCAGTTATCCACAATTCATAAATAACCAGGTCAGTAACAGCAGGAGGGGTGAAAGTTGAAGTTGACCAGGGGTAGGGTGTTTGTGCGGTCTGAAGTACTGAAGCGATGCCGGTAGTTTTGCCTGTTGGATAGGGGATAAGGTCGGGATATGTAGCTGGTTCGATATACTGATCGTTGGGGTCGCTTACTTTGTCGCAGAAGGGATCACCAATACGGAGAGATCCGTCGACCAGGTACTGAAAAATATATTCCTGCCGTGGCGTGAGATTATTAAGCTGTATCCAGAAATCATCGCCGCTGGGAGTTTGGAACAAATAATGCAGAGAATCGAGCTCCCAGTTACTAAAGTCACCCAAAGTAAAACAGGACTGCTTGCCGGGTGCGAAAAGGCGCAAAACGACCGTGGTTGAATCAACATAATTAATACCTTCTTTAACACCTGCAGGCATTGCAGCAATGGTTGGAGAAGGAATTACTGTGTAGCAGAATGAATCAGCAGCGGCAGCGGTATCGTTTTTTGCCAGGATTCTAATCCATTGTTTCACCCAGTTCCGCCCAAAATTATTAGACAGAAGGGTATCTGTGATAATATGGCCGGCAGTTGTTTTAATGAGCGTACCGTTAAGGAATATCTTCATGCTGTCGGCCAGGGGGCTGGTTGCATTCACCGGAATTGTTTCCAAAGCTTTCAGGAACAGGTTTTTATTTTGGGGAAGGTTGATTTTAACGCTGGTAACCGTGGGATAAACGTTTGCAAAAACATCACCTCCGTTGGCTTCGCGGCCTGTTTTAGAACCATCGGAGTTTCTGAACACGAATGCCATCTTCAGAATGCTTTCACCGGCAGGTACGCCGTAAAAGGCTCTTATGCCGGGTTTCATTTTGATGCTGTAGAGGTTATTGCCCAGGGGGGTCAGCTGTGCCTTGGTCGTATTTTCGCTCCATCCGGCTATCACGTATTTCCAATCAGAGGGGGAAGTACTCAGGTTAGTGATCACACCGGTATGGGCGTAGATAGGAGGCGCCACGTTCATAAGCCCGGCGTCACCCTGGCTTGCGTCGAAAATAAGGGTACATGAATCGATGTCGGTTGGGTAGAATGGGATTGTTACAACGACCTGAGCCGAAGCTATTGAATAAATGAAAACGGAAAGGAAGAGAAGAAGGATGGAAACAATGGGCCTTTTCATAATATCTGTATTTATAACTGCAAAGGTACTAAAATCGTGCCATAATTTTATCCGATAATAAGGGTGTGGAAGAAGACCCTGGTTTGTTGAAAAAATATATGTTTTTTTTTAATTTTTAATTAAATGGAATACAGCGTCTTAGGTTATTGTTAAAAAATAAACAATAAACAGAATGTTCATCGTATGCTTTTTTTTATTAATTCTGCACGGAAATACCATAACTATTGACCACGGTATAAATTGCAATTAACGGACAACTAACAATTTAAAATTAACTCTATGAAGAAACGTGTACTTTGGTTGCGTTATCTGATTCTTTTCTTCGCCCTGGCATCAGCTTCGATAGCTAATGCCCAGGAGATCACGGTTTCGGGTAAAGTGACAGATGCGACGGATGGAAGTTTACTTCCGGGGGTGACTATCGCTGTTAAAAACACTACAACGGGTACGGTTACCGACGCTGACGGAAAATTTTCCATCAAGGTGAAAAAGGATGCAGTGCTTGTTTTTTCCTATGTCGGTTATCAGGCGCAGGAAATCACAGTCACCGAACAGAAGAATCTCGAAATTTCTCTTTCGGTAGGCACTAAAAGTCTTAATGAAATAGTGGTGATTGGATACGGCTCGGTGAAAAAGCAGGATGCTACCGGGGCTGTTGCCGCCATCAGCCAGAAAGATTTTAACCTTGGCGCTATTTCATCTCCACAGCAACTGATTGTTGGTAAAATTGCCGGCGTTCAGGTTACCACTACCGGTGGTGCTCCGGGCGGCGACGCTATCATCCGTATCAGGGGCGGTTCTTCAATCAATGCAAACAATGATCCTTTACTCGTTGTTGATGGTGTTGCCATCGATAATGCTTCTACTTCAGGCGCCCGCAGTACGCTGGGTATGCTGAACCCGGATGACATAGAGACCTATACCATTTTGAAAGATGCTTCCGCTACAGCTATTTACGGTTCGCGTGCATCCAACGGGGTTATCATCATCACCACGAAAAAAGGGGTTGCAGGCACAAAGAAAGTCGGTGTTGAATACTCAGGCAATTTATCGGTATACACTGTTCCTAAGATGATCAGTGTATATAACGGCGATGATTTCCGCACATTAGCCAGAACACGTTATCCGGGCCGTCAGGATGTTGATACTCTTTTAGGCAAGGAAAGCACCGATTGGCAAAAACAAATCTACAGAACTGCTGTGGGAACCGATCAGAACCTTGCTATCACAGGGGCTATCGCTACCATGCCTTATCGTTTATCGCTGGGTTATTATTACCAGGATGGTACCTTAAAGACCGATAATATGCGTAGGACCACCGTGGGCTTAAATCTGAATCCGACGTTTTTCAAGAATTACCTCAAGCTGACGGTTAACGCGAAGTACATGTTTGAAAAAAACAGGTTTGCCGACCAGTCTGCAATCGGGGATGCTGTTTCTTTTGACCCGACACAGGCTGTAACGGCCGGAGGAAAATATGGTTTGTATGGAGGCTACTGGGCCTGGCTGCAACCCAACAATACTCCTGTTACCCAGGCAACAACCAACCCTCTTGCAAGGCTTGAGCTTACTAAAAATACATCTTCGGTAAACAGGTTCCTTGGGAATGCAATGATCGATTATAAACTGCATTTTTTTCCAGACCTGAGGGTTAACCTTAACCTCGGTATGGATTATTCATGGAGCAAGGGGAATAATTATGTTCCGACCTGGGCAACATGGCAGTACACCAACAAGGGCGTAAACAGCACTTACGATCAGACCAAAAAGAACAGCCTGCTCGACTTTTATCTAAATTATGTAAAAGAAGTGAAGAGCATTGCCAGCAAATTCGATGTGATGGCCGGTTATTCATGGCAGCATTTCTGGGTCAACAATAATAATTACAATAGCAATGTGCCTCATGATTCAGCACATGTCGACACGGTTATCGTGAAACAGGAGATGTATCTCGTGTCGTTTTACGGCCGTTTCAATTATTCTTTCAAAAACAGGTATCTGTTAACAGCGACACTTCGTGATGACGGTTCATCGAGATTTTCAAAGAGCACCCGCTGGGGTCTTTTCCCCTCGGTTGCACTCGGATGGAAGATCAACGAAGAAAAGTTCCTCAGGGATTCCAAAGTTGTTTCACAGCTGAAGCTCAGGATGGGCTGGGGGCAGACCGGTCAGCAGGATATTTCGAGCAACTGGTATCCTTACATGCCTATTTATACGCTGGGCGACGGTTACTCAATGTATCAGTTTGGTAATTCATGGTACCGCACATTGCGCCCCGATGCTTATGATCCCAATATCAAATGGGAGACAACCACAACGTGGAACGTCGGTATCGACATGGGCTTCCTTAAAGACAGGATCACTGCTTCGGTCGATTATTACTATAAAAACACCAACGACATGCTGAACTTCATTCCTGTACCTGCAGGGACCAACCTTTCAAATTACGTTTGGACCAACGTAGGGAGCATGAATAACAAGGGTTTTGAATTCACACTGGATGTGAAACCCATTGTGAATAAAAACTGGACCTGGGATATCGGTTTCAATGCCACTACATACCAGAACAAGATCACAAAACTCAACATCTCCGATGACCCCAGCTATCCCGGTATTATGGTGGGTGGTATCAGCGGCGGTGTTGGTAATACCGTGCAGATACAGAGAGTTGGAAATCCCATCAATTCATTCTACGTTTTCCAGCAGGTGTACGATGCCAGCGGGAATCCAGTAGAAGGATTGTACGTTGACAGGAATGGCGACGGCAAGATCACCGACGCTGACAGGTATTGTGATCATAGCCCGAATCCAGACTTTACTTTTGGATTGAACACCAGGCTTGACTATAAAAAATGGTCTTTAGCAGCCAGCGGCCACGCCAACTTCGGCAATTACATGTACAATAACGTGGAAGCCAACAGGGGGGTGTATGCCAATATCTTCCGCCCTGAAGGACCCTATCTCGGCAACGTTGCCACCTCAGTTACAAATACTGGCTTCGTGAATCAGCAGTACCTGTCGGACTACTATGTACAGGCTGCTTCCTTTTTTAAGCTGGATTACCTCTCCCTGGCCTATAATTTCGGGAACCTTGTAAAGAACACACTGAATCTCCGTATTTCATTCACGGTAAACAACGTGTTCACGATCACCAACTACAAGGGTCTTGATCCTGAAGTGAACCTCGGTTCAAGCTTAGGTATAGATAATAATATGTATCCGAGATCCAGGGTGTATGTTCTGGGTGTTAATCTATCGTTGTAACGCAAAAACTTAGAAAAATGAAACGAATATTTAAAATAACATTCATTATAACAGCATTAGGGCTGTTTTTAGCCTCCTGCACTAAGGATCTGAACACTTTACCGATCAATCCGAAGTCATTGCTCCCGGCCAATGTATATACATCAGCAGCAGGGTACAAGCAGGTACTGGCAAAATGCTATGCAGGCCTTTCAGTATCGGGCCAGCAGGGCCCCGCAGGGAATCCCGATATCGCCGGGATCGATGAAGGGTTCGGCGAATATCTCCGTGGCTACTGGTATCACCAGGAGCTTACTACCGACGAAGCCTTGATTGGATGGAATGACCAGACGATCAAGAATTTCCATTTCCAGACCTGGGGCTCAGGCGATGTGTTTATTGCAGCTATGTATTACAGGATTTTTTATCAGATAAGCCTTTGCAATGAGTTCATCAGAGAGTCGCAGGACAGCAAACTTGACGAGCGCGGAATCACTGGACAGGACAAAGTAAATGTTCAGATGTTTCGTACAGAAGCCCGTTACCTGAGAGCGTTAAGTTATTACCATGCACTTGACCTCTTTGCCAATGTACCATTTGTAACTGAAGCCGATCCTCCCGGTAAATTTTTCCCTCAGCAGATAAACCGTGCAGATCTCTTCAAATACATAGAAAATGAACTTCTGGCGATAGCACCTTCAATGGTTGCAGCAAGAGCAAATGAATACGGCCGTGCAGACCAGGGCGCTGGCTGGATGCTGTTAGCCAAACTGTATCTCAATGCAGAAGTTTATACCGGCACTCAGAGGTATACCGATTGTCTTACCTACTGCAATAATGTTATTAATGCAGGGTACACTCTTGAGCCCAAGTACAAGGATCTTTTCCTGGCCGATAACTATAGAAGCCAGGAGATCATTTTCCCTATCGAATTCAATGGCAACACAACCCGTACCTGGGGTGGAACGACCTTCATTATTTGTGCAGGCGTTGGTGGCAGCATGGTTCCTGCAGCCTCCGGGATTGCCGGTGGCTGGGGCGGAACACGTACAACAAGACCGATCGTGGAGCTGTTTTATCCTAATATCAAAGACGGTTTGTACCAATCACCCACCCCCCCCAAGAATACGAATGCATATCCAATCCTGAATTGCCCGGGATCATACCAGGGCTGGAATCCGGCCGATCCGAACAATGTTGTGGCTTCAGTGGCAAGCGATGGTAAATATGAAGGATATCTGTATTTCAAAAGTTCGAATGTGGAGTTTAAATTTGCTGCAGGTTCATGGGCGGTTAACTGGGGTGACGGTGGAAATGGAACCCTGCTTCATGGCGGAGCAAATATTAAAGTTCCGACTCCTGGTTATTTTAAAGTCAATTGCGATACAGTTGGCAGTACTTTCACAGTTGTCAAAACTGAATGGGGGCTGATCGGAGATGCTACTCCGGGCGGCTGGGATACAGATACGCCCATGGCTTATGATACCACTACCAAGACATGGACTGTTACAGTCGATCTCAAGGGAGGAAAAACCTTTAAATTCCGCGCAAACAGCAGCTGGGATATAAATTATGGAGGAGAAAACGGCATCCTCACCGCTGGTGGCGCAAACATCAGTATTCCCGAAGATGGCAGTTATCTCATTACGATGAAACTCGGTTGTCCAGACTATACTTATTCCGTGTTCAGGTACAGCTATGACAGAAGGGCTATGTTCTGGAGCGACGGGCAGTCACTCGACATCAACGATGTTGCAGTGTTCACCGATGGATATGCTGTTAACAAGTTCAAGAACATCAATAGCGACGGGTCTCCCGGATCTAACCTTACATATTGTGATCCAGACTTCCCGCTGTTCAGGCTTGGCGATGTCTATCTGATGTATGCCGAAGCTGTCCTCAGGGGCGGTGGTGGCGGAAGTCAGGCTCAGGCTCTCAACTATGTTAACGCGCTGCGTTTAAGGGCATGGGGCGATGAGAAGGGTTACATTACTGCTGCTGACCTGACCCTGCTCTTTATTCTTGGAGAAAGAGGTCGCGAACTATACTGGGAAGGTCACCGCAGAACCGACCTGATCCGTTACGGCATGTTCACTACAGGCGATTATGCCTGGCCATGGAAAGGCGGGATAAAAGAGGGTATCAAAACACAAAGTTTTTATAACATCTTCCCCATCCCTTCATCCGACGTATCTGCAAATCCCAATCTCAGACAAAATACCGGATATTAATAAGTTTAAAATAGAGAAACTATGAAAAAAATAACAATATTAATCCTGGTCCTTGGTCTGTTTAGCTTCCTTTCATGCACAAAGGATCAGACCAAAGCCACACTCAGCTCAAACCCGCAGGCTTCGGTGTTAAACCTGGCGAGCGGGTCTGTGGTGCTTCAGAAGGCTGATGCAGCAAAGCTAATTACATACAGATGGTCGAAATCAAATTTCGGCCAGGCTGTTGTCATTAACTATTTACTTCAGATGGATGATGCCGGAAATAATTTTAAGGCTGCCGTTACTGTCGGTCAGGTTAATAATCTGGATTCTTTGCAGGTTATAACCGCCGATCTGAACATGAAAGTCCTGGTGAAGGAGTTTGATCCTACGCAACCCGCACCAATCGCTCTTGAGTTCAGGATTCAGGCTGTGATCAATGCCAATGTGGATCCCCTGAATTCTGATCCGGTAGCAGTCTCCATCACTCCATACTTTGTGAAAATTGTTTATCCTTTGCTGGGTGTACCTGGAAGCTATCAGGGGTGGAATCCTGGAGATTCAATCACAACCATTGCTTCTTTGAAATCGAACGGACAATATGAAGGCTATATGTATTTCAACGCCGAAGCCGTGGAATTCAAATATACACAGGGTCCTTCATGGGACAACAACTGGGGTGATGATGGTGCTGATGGTACTCTTAATCCGGGCGGAGCTAACATCAAAGCCGGAGCAATGGGATACTACAAACTGAACGTAGACCTTCCCGGTCTGACCCACAGGTTCCTTTTGACTAACTGGGCTGTTATTGGTGATGCAACTCCGGGTGGCTGGGATGCTGGTACTCCTATGACTTATGATGAGACATCAAAGACGTGGACTGTAACTCTTGCTCTTACCCAGGCTAACATTAAGTTCCGTGCAAACGATTCATGGGATCTTAACTATGGCGATACCGGAGGAGACGGGAATCTCGAAGAAAATGGTGATAATATTGCAGTGCCAGGCGCCGGCAATTATACTATTATCATGGATCTGAGCAAACCGATATATAAATACAAACTGACGAAAAATTAGGATTCATTTCCACTATAAAAAAAGCTGAACCATTAAGGTTCAGCTTTTTTTTTGTAATGGAAATAAATGTCGCTTTACTGTTTCACTGGCGTAAGCAGGAATTCGAGCGGGATATTCAGGCGTTTAGCCCATGACTTTTCCGAATGGTTCTCTCCTTTAAATTCCCTGCTCATCCAGCTTTCTGAAGTATAGCCTGAGGAGCTCATGATGGCATCGGCCTGGAGCTGGAAAGGTTTGTACATACTGTCGAGGGTCTGGTCACCGTAATCGAAATAGATCTTGTGAGTGGAGGGATCTGGGAGGTGACGGCTCAGGTACTTCATAAAGGCATCAGGAATGGGGTTGTTCTGGGTAGTCCAGGTACCCGGCCAGTGAGTTGAGATGCAGGCAGCTCCTCCAAACACTTTGGGGTATTCGCAGATGGCATACATGCTGATCAACCCGCCCATGCTGGAACCGGCAATGAACGTATTGCCCGGGTCGGGTAAAGTTGAGAAAGTGCTGTCGATAAATGGTTTCAGCTCTTTCACAAGAAATTTCAGGTAGAGGTCTGATTGCACATCAGCGGCAAAGAGTGACTGATCTTTGTTCCGCGTTGAGGAGTAGATTGCCTGTTGCTGTTCCAGGGTGAGAGATTCAAAAGGTTTCTGGGGAAAATACTCAGAATGCCTCATTTGGCCTCCGTTGGAAACACCCACCACGATACAGTCGCGAATCTTTTTCTGTTTTATCAGTAGTCCTGCTATTTCATCGACACACCATTCCTGGTGGTTCCATGTAGATGAGCTGTCGAAAAGCATCTGCCCATCATTCATATATAATACAGCATATTTTTTCGAAGGAGAATAGCCGTCGGGGAGCCAGATGTCGATATTCCTGGGAGCGACAAAGTCTGAAGGGAAGGCCTCAAAATGTCTTACCGAGCCTGATGAAACTTTTGCCGGCATCATAAGAATCATTCCGCTAAAGGGATTTAAAACAACGCTGTTTCCTTTGATCACCGTATTGCTAAGGATATCGGTGCAGCCTGAAATGCCGGGCATGATAAAGGTCTGAGGGTTTGAGCCTGCGTTGATCAGGACGATCATTTGAGAATTTTTATCAAATCGTTTATAAGCCAGTTTACTGCCATCCGCCATCAGAAATTCAAATTTCCCGCTGTTCAACACAGTATGGGATTTTCGTATCCTGATCAGTTTTTTGTAAAAGTTAAACTGCTGCTGGTTGAAGCCGACCGAATCGTAGATTTTAAGCCCCGGCTGGTAGTTGTTCCTATATTCCGGATCAAATGAATATTCCTTCCACCACAAAGGTTTTCGGCAATCGGGATCATCTTCGCCCCACATGCCCATCTCTTCGCCGTTCCAGATCTGGGGGGCGCCCACGGTCGTGAACAGCCATACAAGGTAAAGCCTCATACGTTTATACGTTTCAGCATCGGGTTTCCCGGTCCTGTATGAAGAGTCATCCCGCGGAAGGGCATTGACCTTGTATTTGTTTGTGTTATAAAAATCGGTCAGCAGGCGTGGAGCGTCGTGGGAAGAAGAAACGTTCATCATGGCATAGAGATTTTCGGGCCTCAGCCGGTTCCACTGTAGTTCGATGCTATCGCGGAATTGCTTTGCATCGATCGGGAACTTCGTTTTTGCGAAGAAATACCTTGCAGGACGGTAAACCTGGTAAAACATCACGGCATCAAACACATCGCCTTTGGTGTAGGGCGCAGGATCCATAAGCACATCCGGCCATTTTTCCCACCATATCTCTCCGATCATGTAAGCATCGGGTTGGACCGAGATCACGAATTTTCTCCAGTCGCGCCAGAACACCATACCAATCTGGTCTGCCACATCCATCCTGAATCCATCAATTCCTTTCGTATTATCGCCATCCGAGGCCAGCCAGCGTTTGGTGACTGCGAAAATATGCTGCTTGGCCCCCGCGTTCAGATCTCCTTCATAAGGATGTCCGTATTCTCTTTTGGTTGTGATATTCACCTTTTTAAACTCCGGCAGACTTTCGATCCCGACCCAGCCGCGGTATTTGAATTCATTTTCAGGAGTGGCAGGATCGTCAAACGAAATGATGTCGTACCAGTCTTTATAAGCCGAGGCCGATTGTTTTTTGAGAATATCCTGCCAGGCCCAGAACATCACTCCGGTATGATTCCAGGAGAAATCGAGGATCACTTTCATACCCCGTTTATGAGCCTCTGCAACGACTTTTAGAAATAATTTGTCGGCGGATGTCCATTTCCATGTAGCCGTATCGGCGGGGTTTTCAAGAGCGATGATGCGCTTGTCGCCTTCGGGGTCGGGACCGAAATTTACATCCACATGATGGTAGCTGCGGGCATCGTATTTATGCAGGGAAGGTGCGTCGTTGATGGGATTGATATACAGGGCTGTGATGCCCAGGTCTTTTAAATAATCAAGCTTGTCGAGGACCCCCTGAAGGTCGCCCCCGAACCTTCGGTACTGAAGGTTATCCATAAAGGGCTTGCCCGTGGCTTTGGCCCAGTTTTCCTGTTCGAACCAGTTATGGGTCCAGGCTGTGACCGACCAGGCGGGAGGTGCGATCTGCCTGAGAGGAGGAATGTTGATCTCGTCTGGTTTGGGATCATTGGTTTTATCGCCGTTATTGAAACGTTCCACAAAGATCTGGTACCACACGGCTGATTGTGCCCAAAAAGGGGGCTGATCAAAGGGTATTTTGGCGGTTTGAGGGTATGCAGCTGCCTGCCAGAGCAACAGCCCTGCAATAAGAATTTTTTTCATATTACTGGTCTTCGGATTTCGGTTTGAAAGTAAGCTGGCGTAAGATCGTCTGCCCAAGGGGAAGCAGGATTACCGCTTCGTTTTTATGGCTGACAGGATTATAGAGACTGGTTGCAAACTCTGCTTTTTTCTGATTCGTTTGCTTCACCGGTTCATCGGCATACTCCAGTATACTTAGACCGGAGGGCCTGTATTGCATATCCCTGAATCCTTTCAATGGATAAGTCTTTGTTTGTCTCCCGATACTCTGGATGGGACGGGCCAGGACCAGGGCCCCGTAGGTGAAGTAATACTCCTTGTTCAGATCCTGTTTAAGCTCGATTTCGGGAAAGAACTGAATCGTAATAGGATGCTCTCCCTTCCACCGCCTTTGAATTACGATATACCCTTTATCTTCTATATATACTTCGCTTACACTGACTTTTTTTGCCCAGCCGGGCTTCCTGATTTTAATTGTGAAATATGAGTCCTCGGTATTGATCACAAACGTAATCGAGTTATCGTAGGGATAAGCAGTCTGTTCATCGATAAGCACTTTCTTGCCTCTCACTTTGGTTTCCACTTCGCATGGCCCCAGAAGGGTGGCCACAAGGCCCTGTTCATCTTTCATCCACATGTTCTGAACATAATACGGGGCGATACGTCCGGCGTTAGGCACGCAGCATACAGCTACATCCTGGTGAACGGGGGAGTATTTGTAGCGGGTCTGGGTTTTCACTGTTGTATCGCCGTTCAGGCCGCCACACATGGAGTAGGAGTTATCGGTTTTAAGATAGGCAATTGAACTTTCAAAAGGATTTCTTGCGCCCTGGGCGGCATTGAAGAATAGAGTTTCGGTTAGATCGCCAAAATGAGCATCTCCGGTTTTACCCAGAAGGCTTGTATAACTGTTCAGAAGTTCATGCAATGAGCAATACTCGTATCCCCGCCCCGTGGCATCTGCTTTACCACCTGCTATCCATTCATCGCCCACAGGTCCTCCTGAAGGGCTTATACAAAGGTTGATCTTATAAAGAAAATTCTGCAGCACGGTTCCAAGAGCAGGGTTCCCCGAGGCATAGAAGGCAGCAGCCACAGAACGGAGATGCTCGTATGTATGAACTCCGTGGCTTTTCAGCATCAGGGACGTATCGGCCAGCTTGCTGTATTGTGCATCCTCATTCAGCTTCTGTTCCGAAAAATCCCTGTAAAGAAAAATGCAGTAATCCCTGTATTCCTGCTTCCCCGTTATCCGCCATAATTCCTCAAGTACATCGGTAAAGGCCAGGCCGTGGGTGATGCCACCGGCATCGGGGTTGACCGAATAAAATGGATGAGAAGTATATGGCGGATAGTTGACCATGACATCATGCACGGCTGCTTCGATGGTCTTCAGGACCTGGTAGTCGCGGGTGAATTCGTACCAGGCGATCAAACCCCTGAGCAGAGTGGTTTTAGACCAAAGCTCACCATTCTCATTGTCGAAGCGGTAACGTAAGTCGCTATCATAGATCCCAAGGTATCCGTTTGTATCCTGTGTGGCCAGTATTCTTTGCATATATTTTGTTGCTCTTGCAAGGTGATCCTGGTCACCGCTTAAGATTGCCGACCGAAGATACCCGTCGCGCCAGTTACTCTGGGTCTCAGAGTTCCACCAGAGGAACTGGGCCTGCAACTCACCGTTTTCGGTGATAGCACCCACGTCTTTTGATTTGACATGCCTGCCAAGCCTGTTACGGCCGTAAATGTCGTCGCGAAGGATCAGATCAGGAACCAGGGAGTCGAGATGGCCGGTGAACCCGTTCAGGTTTTCCTGGATTTGTTCCCGTATCCAGCCCGAAGGGAGAATTTCAAAAAGAGGCAAGGGCTGGAAGGTTTCCGGGATGCTCCCTGTCTTACGGAATACATTGTTCTCCTGGGCTTCTGATTTATTAATCGTCATCAGCACACAAAAAAACATTAAAATTATGCATGCTGAAATCTGTTTCATAATAGAATCCGGATGAGAACCGGCCGAAAAAAGACCTGTTAGTGGATCTGGAACACTTTGTAATCCCAGGCTTTCAGGTCCATAGCCTGCTCCCGGCCTGCAGCCATATCTTCCTTACCAAACACAGACCTCCATTTGCCCGGAGGGATACCATGAGGGAATTTGACAGAACATGGTTTGGAAGAAAGGTTGAGGATCACAAGGACTTTGCAGGTATCTTTCTCTCTCATAAAAGAGAATACAGATTTCGGCTGGTCGTTAGGGATCTTTGAATATGTTGAGCCGGCATTTCCGTTTTGAAGGGCTGTGTTGTTCTTCTTCAGGCTACAGAGAGTCGTGTAAAAGGACTGCAGAGGGTATGCTCCCCATTTGACGGTGTCTTTGTCAAAAAAGCGCAGCCTCTTGTTCACACCTGATTCCTGTCCGGTGTAGATAAGCGGGAAGCCGGGAAAGGTAAAGCAGAATACCGCGAAAGCTTGTGCTGCGGGTCCAAGCCGTTCATATTCGGTACCATTCCACGAATTTTCATCATGGTTTGATGTAAACCTCATCCTGTATGCATCGGGTGAATATTTTTTCATCTCCGCCGTGTAGACCGAATCTATTTTATTGGGTGATTTCTTTCCCGCGGCAATATCATTTGCCAGTTTGTAAAGATCCCATGAGTAAGTGGCATCGAAAGCGGTATCATGCATTTCGGGAGTTTCCCATTCGGCCAGCATGAAAACCGGTTTCAGCATTTTAATTTCAGGCACAGCCTGATTCCAGAAACTTACAGGAAGCATACCGGCTACATCGCAGCGGTAGCCATCGATGTCGGCTTCTTTTACCCAGTAAAGCAGTGCATCGGTCATATATTTCCTAAGTCCGGGCTGGGAGTAGTCCAGTGCAGCTACATCAGTCCAGTCGGCCACCGGGGCGATGATCTTTCCGGTAGAATCTTTCTTGTACCAATCGGGATGCTTAGTGATAAGATCATTATCCCAGGAGGTATGGTTGGCAACCCAGTCGATGATGATGTACATACCTTGTTCATGTACTTTTTTCACCAGCTCCTTAAAGTCGTCCATGGTTCCGAACTCGGGGTTCACGGCCAGGTAATCCTTGATGGAATAATAGCTGCCGAGGCTGCCTTTGCGATTTTTTACACCGATAGGATTGATAGGCATCAGCCAGAGTATATCAACGCCCATATTTTTAAGCCTGGGGAGCTGTTGCTGAAAGGCCTTGAACGTGCCTTCGGGTGTATATTGCCTTATATTAACCTCGTAAATAGTGGCATTTCGGCTCCAGTCAACATGGACCAGTCTGCCAGGACGGGTTGCGGGTTCGGGTTTCGGTTTGCAGGCGGTCATGATCACAAGTATTGCTGCAATGAAGATAAGTATCCTTTTCATAATGTGGTTAGTTGTTAATAATTTCAAATGAATTGCCATTCAGGGAAAGTCTTGCTTTTCCTTTTTCTATTGTTATGTTATTCCCGAAATTTGATGTAAAGACTGAGCTGATGAAGCGTTGAGGAAGGTCAAACTCGATTTTTTTTGCATTTTTGTCTTTATTGAAGACCATGATTATGGCTTTGTCAAAATAGGATCGCATATATACAAAGACTTTTTCACTCACTTTGATAGCCGTATAATCGCCGTATATAAGAGGCATGTTCGAGCGCCTCAGGTTGGCCAGTGTTGTGGTGATAGCCAGCAAGTGTTTTTCATGGGAGTTGAGGCTGTCGAATTTCATCATACGGCGGTTATCGGGATCGCCTGCCCCGGGCATCCCGTATTCATCGCCGTAATAGATCACGGGAATTCCAGGTATAGTCATGTTGAACGCCATAAGGGATGCGAGTTTGCTGTATCCTATGGTGTCTTTTACCTGGATGTCGCGTTTCCAGCCGGCTTCAGTTGCGTCTTCAGAGAAACTAAGGGCCCCGCTGGCATAGGAGATGATCCTTGGCATGTCCTGGTTCCCTGTAACATTACCCATGAGGTTGTGTTCGCCATAGTAGCTGAACGATTGCTGAAGCGAGAAGTTCAGGTCGCGGAAGGAGGTGTAATCAAGTACAAAGGTAGACCTCACATCCCAGTACAGGTTGAATTCGAACTGTGCATCGAGCATGCCCGGGTTGATATAGCTTTTAACCAGTTCCCGGCTGCCGAAGGTTTCGCCTATCTGGTATACCTGGCGGCCCTGGGGGATCACTACCTGCTGGTTAAGTTTTTTGGTTAGGGTGCGCCAGTAGTTTTCGGGAACATGTTTGGCTGCATCATGTCTGAAGCCATCAATATTATATTCCCTGATCCAGAATGCAGCCGAATCGGAAACCATTTCGGTGACTTCGGGCTTTGTAAGGTCGAAGGTCGGGAGGAAGATATCGAACCAGGTAGTAAGCCGGCATTCGTCGAACAGCCTGATATTTTTTCTTTTCCCGGGAAGGTCGATCTGGGTGATCCAGTCAGGATGTGCTTTAAACACTGCATATTCCTGGTGAGCATGATGTGAAACGAAATCAAGCACTACATTCAGGTCTTTGCCATGGGCATCATTTACCAGTTGATGCAGCTCGTTGGGTGTTCCGAACCTTGTATCTACAGTAGTAAGAGTAATGGGCCAGTAGCCGTGATACCCCGAAAATTTGCGGTGAGGGGCAGGGAATTCGTTGTATCCCGCCAGAGGGTTCTGTGTGACAGGCGATATCCAGAGGGTATTCACTCCGAGTTTTGTGAAGTAACCTTCGTCAATGGCTCTGATGATGCCGTTAAGATCACCGCCCATATAATTGACTTTAGGGTCAATGTCCTTATCTTTTATAGGGAAATTATTGCTTTTGCTGCCGTCACGGAAGCGGTCGACCATCATAAAATACAATATCATCGCTTCACGGTCGGTCCTGCTGAGTTTTGAAGCATCGGTCATCACCTTGCCGTTTCTCAGAGGGACAAGGATCTCGTTTGAGATACCGGTTTTATTGATTGCCCATACACGTATAAAACTCCGTTCAAACGAAGAGGCCGTTTTTGGTACGCTGATCTGTATCCCGCTGCTGTCCTGTTTCCAGAACCTGTTATCGAGGAGATGATTCTCCCAAAGCACGAAGATCGTATCGGCTTTGTTTTTAAGGCCAATGCTGAGATTTTTCTCGTCAGACTTCAATGTAAATAAAGCAGGGAGGGAAGGGGAGTTAAGATTGCCCAGGGTAAGCAGGGAATTGAAACCGCTGCTGCCATTGGATACCGAGTCGGAATTTCCGGGATCCGACATCCACTTTTTATCACACACTAATTTATACTGAAATTTTCCAGGGAAGAGGTGAAGGTCGATCACCCATTTACCGTCTTTAAGGAACATGGCGCCTGCTGCCGGGTTCCAGTCGTTCATCTGCCCGGTGATCTGGACTTTCTTGTATTTTTTGTTTCCCGGGTCAAAGCTGAAGCGGTAATGGATTTTCTGGGAGCGTTCAAGCATAAGGGAATACTGAAAGCCTTTAGACCAAACCGTAAGCGCACTCAGCCTGGGGATGCTTGTTCCGGCAGGGTGCAACACCATAATCAAAGAGTCGGAAGAGATTGTTGCAGTAAGCGGAGTGGCGCAAGAAAAAGAATCTATTTTATTGGGATAAAGGAAATAGTCTCCCAGCTGGATGACCGTTGAATCGGTAGTGTTCACAACAATGGGTGCCGATAGTTTGAGCATCTGAGGCTCTTTGGAAACAGCGATGTCTGTCCCACCTCCGCATGAATTGAGCAGAAGAGCAATGCTTGCGAGAAAAAATAAACAATTGAAGTGTTTCATGGTATGAGGTTGAATTTTATTTGATTTATTAATTGGTTATTGTCGCTATCCTGCACATCCTGTATCCTGCAGCTTCAAGTGTGAAAATGTAGTTTCCGGCCGGGTGGTTTTTATTACTAAATGTAACGCGGTTCAGCGATTGATTGACGGTCCCTGAAAAAATTGCCTGGAGTGACCTTCCAGAGAAATCGCATAGGTTCAGATGCACTCTCGAGCCAACCGGGACTGTAAATAAAATTTCGGTATCTCCCCTGAAAGGATTTGGTCTGTTTTGGTCAAGGCGGATGTCATTTCCCGGAATATTTTCATTGATCCCGTTTGTAAACGGGAAAAACTGCATCAGGGGAGTAATTAGGTGTTCCTTCCAGTTGCCCCAGGAATGTCCCTCGTGAATCTCGCGAAAAAAGTAGGTGTACCCTTTGGTCTGGAGTATCCCTGCCAGATTATGCACCAGGGGTATAAGAACATCAATGTCGTAGGTTCCTATATCGATGTAAAAATCGAGGTTCAGTTTAGGCCCGTTTTCCAGTGCCGAGCTGATAGAAGTGATCACATTGCTTGACTGGGCTGCAATTCTGCCGAAGCAGTCAGGTTTTTTTACTCCCAGGTAAAGAGCGATATTTCCCCCGTTAGACGCCCCGATGGTGGCGCGTTTCAGAGGGTTTTTGCTGGTTTTGTACCTCTGATCTATAAAGGGCATCAGCTCTGTTGTGACGAAGGATGTGAACAGGTCTATTTTAGATCCGGCATATTCCGCTTCACGGTCTATTGCTGGTACAAAAACACCAATCACCGGGTTCATCATCTGGTGAGCGATCAGGTAATCGAGGATGTTGTTAGCCGCGGCCAGGCTGATGTATTCAGGCCCGTCGTGAAACAGGATTACCGGGTATTCCACTCCTGCAACAGGGTAGGATGGAGGCAGGTATATTTTCATCGGCCGGGTGTTGTTCAGGATGGTGCTGTGAAAGCTGGTATCTTTGATGGTGCCATGTGGAATGCCAGGATAATACAGGACTTCGGGGGGCTGAGTGTTAGCCCCCATCCTGAGTTCTGAGTTCGGGCCATATCCCCCCACACAGGTTTTAGGGTTCCGCGGATCGAGAATCCAGTCGCTACCCCCGGTGACCAGTTTATAATCGAGCCTTGCATCAGCTTCATATATTTTGGTGAGGTACCAGAACGTTGTTCCGGGTATCAGGCTGAGGTCCTGGTTTGGGTTCCAGCCTGTGGCGTCACCTGCCATTGAAACGGAAGTGACCGGACTGGTATAAATAATCTGTGCGACGCTGTCATTTTCGATGAAAGGAAAAGCGGGGCAGACCGTTAAGAAACTATCGGCAACCGCTTGTCGTTCGGGCAGGGGCATGGCATTGATACGGTCGAGAAAATGCTGAAAATTCTGGGCTCCCGCCCCCTGAGCCGTACTCATTATTATGAGTGCAAGAAAAAAAATTCGCATACTAAGAGGTTTATTCAGTTTTTTTCTTTTCGCTCACGAACAGCCAAAGAAAGGCCGAAATAGCAAGTGAAAATCCGCTGATGATAAAAACAATACTTTTGTCGGCAGCGTGACTAATAACCCGACCTATGGCAAGGCTGGCAACAAGCTGGGGAAGCACAACGCTGAGATTAAAGATACCCATAAAAAATCCCATCCTGCTTTTATCTACTTTTTCGGACATGATGGCAAAAGGAAGGCTTACAACAGCAGCCCAGCCCAGCGTGAGCACGCACATCATTGCATAGAGCATGAAAGGAGAGGATGCCAGGAATACAATACCAAAATATCCGGCGCTCATTGTCCCAACCATCAGAGCCTGGGTACGTACTCTTCCCACGGTTTTACTCATAGGTTCGAGAAGGAAGGCAGGCCAGATTGCGCCGACCGCGTTAAGTATGAAGAATGACCATCCGATAAGCTGACCCAGGTTTGCATTGCGTTCGGCTTCAGGGAGGTTTTGCATGGAAGGCATTTTTTGTTCAAGAAAAGCGAAAATGTACACGAACATGGTTTGAATACCCAGCCATGAGAAGCTATGAGCAAGATAAAGCTTGAAGAGTTCGCCCCACTGGGTTTTTGTATTTGACACGATGCCTTTATCGTCGGCTGATTTTGTCAGTTCCCTGGGCTCTTCAATAAAGAAAAGAGGCACAACAGAGAACAGGAATACGATTAATACCCCGGCATAGATTAGGAAATAATTGCTTATGAGGGCGCCCATGAGGTATGCGCCGCTGCCGAAGAGGTTTGAAACGCTTTGCATCCAGGTGTAGCCTTTGGTACGAGGTTGTCCATCGGGAGTGACATCGGCAATGATGGAGCGGGTAGGATTAAAGCTTATATTGATGGAAAGGTCAAGTGTAAGGGCAATGGTGACTGCCACAGCCATCAGGCTTCCGATGCCAAAAAAATCATTGATCCTTCCGATATTGGGTAAAGCAAAGATCATCAGGGCAGCGAGGATACCTCCGATAATAATAAACGGTTTGCGGCGTCCGCCCCAGAACCACATCTTATCGCTGATCAGGCCCACCAGAGGCTGGCCCAGGATACCGGCAATAGGACCGGCGGCCCACACAATACCTATCTGGTCAATTTCCAGGTTGAATTTCGTCCGCAGTATCCAGCTTAAAACAGCGATCTGTATTGAGAGCGCAAAGCCCATGGCGGTACTGGGTAACCCGATGATCAGGTAAAACAGGTTGGAGAGTTTTTTTTGAATGATGAGCATGGGGTTGGGGGTTGGGGGTTAGGGATTAGGGATTAGGGGCCGGGGGTTAGTGCAGTTCAATGATGAGTACTGATTTGGCTGGAACTGTAAGTTTTGACAAATCGCTGATTTCGTTGCCGCTGATGATCTCTTTGCCTGATTTGAATTTCCCGAGCATTTCGTGGAAGCGGCTTGTCTCAAGGTTTTGCTGTTGGTCGTTGTTATTCATAACGACCAACACAGTATTTTTTTTGTTATACCGGAAGTAAGTGTAGATTCCGTCTCTGGGTATAAAATGCAGTAGTTTGCCGGTCTGAAGAGCGGTACTGGTTTTTCTGTAGCGGAGCAGGTTCTTCATGTAGTTGTACATGTCGTTCTCGGCCTCAGTCCGGCCTGCTGCAGTAAAAGCATCTCTCTCGTCACCAGGCCATCCGCCAATAACATCTTTTCGTTTCATGCCATCACCTTTGTCTGGCCCGGTAGTCATCAGCAACTCGGTCCCATAATAAAATTCAGGAATGCCCCGTGTGGTGAGGATAAAAGCCATTGCCATCTTCAGTTTCCCCACATCGTCATTCTGGGTATCGAGAAAACGGTTCACATCGTGGTTGTCGGCAAAAGTCACGAGGTTCAGGGGATTCGGATAGGAGAAATCCTGGGAGATTAGCTCATACAGCCTGAGGATGCCGCTGTCCCATCCTTCTTTTTCATTGAATGCACGGATGAGTGCATCATGCATAGGGAAATCAAATACCGCAGGGAGGTTTGATATATACCCGTCGCGGTTATGTGAGCCTTTCTGCCAGTAAGCGACAGTTGCGGGATAATTCATCCAGCATTCGCCTACCATGTTAAAACCGGGGTATTCATCGAGCATGCGTTTGCCCCATTCGCTCATGGCGTCTTTGAAAGGATAGGCGTAGGTATCGACCCGTATGCCGTCGAGCCCCGCGTATTCAACCCACCATATACTGTTCTGGATCAGGTAATTTCTAAGGTATGGATTACTCTGGTTGAGATCGGGCATGGTTTTGTCGAACCATCCCCGGGAGAACTGAAGGCTGTCGGCTGCCGAAACGTAGGGGTCGCTCATGCTGCCCGACCTGTAATTGCTCCTGGTAAATTCGGGCCATTGGTTCAGCCAGTCGCGGGATGGCAGGTCTTTTATCCACCAGTGGCCGCTGCCGCAGTGGTTGAATACCTGGTCCATGATGATTTTCATGCCACGACCATGTATTGCATCAGACAGTTCCAGGTAATCGGCGTTGGTTCCAAAGCGGGGGTCTGTCTTATAATAATCGGTACAGGAATAGCCATGGTAGGAATAGATAGGTTGATTGTTTTCAATCAGAGGGGTCATCCAGAGGGTTGTAACACCCAGATCATTCAGATAGTCTAAATGAGAGGTTATGCCTTTGATGTCGCCACCGTGCAGGCTGTCGGGGTTTGACCTGTATGCGCGCTGTTTCATTCCCGGTATTGCATCGTTGGTCGTATCGCCATTGGCAAAGCGGTCGGGCATGATCAGGTAGATCACGTCGGAATTGTCAAAGCCTTTCCTTTGGGCCGAGCCTGGTTTTCTGGCTTTCAGCTCATATTTGCAGGATGCGCTTAGTTTGTTGTTTATGGTGAAGTTCAGGGTAAAAAAACCAGGCTGTATTCCGGCTCTGAATTTCAGGTCGATAAAAAGATAATTCGGATTTTCAGTAGTGTGAATGGCTGTAATTTCTATTGCTTTTTGTTTGTTTTCTAAAATTGAAACTTTTGTTTGCCCGATATTTTTACCATAAATCATCAGCTGAAGAGCAGGGTTTTTGAAACCTGCCCACCAGAACGGGGGTTCTATACGTTCGATAGGGGTTTGTTGTGCAATCAGTCCTGCGGGTGCAAGTAATAAAAGAAAAAGTACAAAACCTTTCATTTTACTTCGTTTTGCTTTTTGATTTTTTTGATCTACCGTAAAGTGTTGTAAGAGAGGCAAGTGCATCAGCTAGTTCATCGGGGAAATCGCCTGCTTTGGCTCTCCAGTTCCAGTTTCCTCCCACGGTACCGGGCAGGTTCATCCGGGCTTCCGAGCCCAGGCCCAGCAGGTCCTGCATAGGGACTATAGCTGTGTTCGCGACCGAGGCCCACGCGAGACGCACAAAGTCCCAGTGGATGCCATTTCCCGGGCTGTTGATGTAATCATGAGCCAGTTTACGGTCGTTGTCAGAAGCCAGCTTGAACCAGCCCACGACAGTGTCGTTGTCGTGAGTCCCTGTATAAACGATACAATTTTTAGTATAATTATACGGAATGTAATCGTTTGCTTCGGATGAGTCGAAGGCAAATTCCAGAATTTTCATCCCCGGGAATCCATAGGTGTCGCGGAGGTCTTCCACGTCGGGGGTGATCACGCCTAGGTCTTCGGCAATGATGGGCAGTTTAGAGAACTCATTCTGAAGCGCATCGAAGAACTCTTTTCCCGGGCCGGGGACCCAAATGCCCTTGATCGCTGTTTTTTCGCTGTAAGGAACGGCCCAGTAGGCTGCAAAGCCACGGAAATGGTCGATCCTGATGATATCGTATAAGTTCAGGTTAGTACGTATACGGTCCATCCACCACAAATAATTATTCTGTTTCATCAGATCCCAGCGGAACAGAGGGTTTCCCCACAGCTGGCCGGTTTCGCTGAAGTAGTCGGGTGGAACCCCGCCCACCCTGAGAGGCATCAGTTCTTCGTCAAATTCAAAGAAACCCGGGTTGGCCCAGGCGTCGGAGCTGTCCATCGATATATACAACGGTATATCGCCAATGATGCTCACCTTGTGTTTCTTTGCATACTCTTTAACATTCATCCATTGTTTAAAAAAAACAAATTGCAGGAATTTGTGAAAGTCAGTTTGTTCCGATAAGCGGTTTTCTGCAGCTTTCAGAGTTTCCGGATCGCGGGTCTTAAGTTCTTTCTTCCACTCGTACCAGGGCCGATGCCCGGCTTCTTCTTTGATAGCTCTGAATAAGGCATAATCGTTGAGCCAGGCTGATTGGCTCTTAAGAAAGTTGCGATACGCCAGTTTTTCAAGGTCGGAGGCATGTGCAAGAAAAGTATGAAATGCTCTTTTAAGGACAGGTTGTCTGGCTTTCTGAACCGCTTCGTAATTCACAGGGCCATCATTAAAATGTGGCATGGAGGCCAGGTCTTCGTTTGTTATCTGCTGGTTTTTAAGCAGAAGGTCAAGGTCGATCAGGTCTGGATTGCCGGCATGGGCCGAATAGCATTGATAAGGAGAATCTCCGAATCCAGTAGGCCCGAGAGGCAGGATCTGCCAATACTGTTGTTTTGCTTTGACCAGGAAATCAATGAAGCTAAAGGTAGCTTTGCCAAGGGTTCCGATTCCATAATTACCCGGCAAAGAAGTTGGGTGCAGCAGTATGCCGGAAGCGCGTTCATTCATCATTTAGAGATAATATTAATTTTACAATTATTTTTCAATTCCATAGCAGGCCAGGATAAAAGTTATCAGATTTGCTCTCCTTGCCGGCTCCTGATTCATACCAGTCAATACGAGCAGGGTATTTTCAGGCTTTGTCATGTTTCTTAGTTCAGACGCCAGGGTAATACTTTCGAAATATTTTGCAGGATTCTCCTGGTTCGTAATAAAGTATATATCGGGAATCTCCGAGCCGCCTGCCAGATTGGAGAAGGAGGGAGAATCAAAGATCAGAGCGTTGAACCATGAAGGATGTTTAATGGCTGCATTGTATGCCCAAAAAGACCCTTCGCCTTTGGCGTATAGCGAAATCATCCCGGGGGTAACGTAATTTTTTCCAATCAGGGCTGCCACAGCTGCAGTTATAGCGTCGGTGCACCCGGCATCAGATGTGAAATCATCTGGTATGTGAACACAGGCAACAGAACAACCCCTGGAAAGCAGGCTGATCAGGCCGGCGTCAAAATTACTAGCTTGTTTTCGCAGGTTACTGCTTTCAATGAATAAAAGAAGAGGAGCTGCAACATTTTGTTTTTCAAGATTCTGTTTTCTGATAAGCGACACCAGTATATTGTGCCTGCCCTTGTTTGATACCCTTATGGTTTCTGCCTTATAGTCATCCTGCACATAATTCCTGACTGGTTTTTGCCAGCGAATCCCCAGATGCATTGAATGCAGGCCATAGGCGTAACAGGTAGGAGGTGTTATTGAACTTGAATAGGTAAAAACCAGTTTATCTTCATCCTTGTCATAGGTAAGGTCTCTAACCCGGCCTTCAGGCTCAGGAAAATTGATCTTATTTTCAATTCCTGATTTTTTATCTGCATAGATGTCGGAAATTTCAATGGAGGCATTCAGGTTTTTTCGCTGGACCAGAATCAGGTATTGTTGGTTGATTACGGTATAGTCGTCGATGTACACACTGTCGTTCTCACGCACCGCGGTTTTCCAGTAAACAGAGACAGGATCGCTTGCCGGGGCAATAAGGACAGAGCGCATCGGAGCATTTTCGTTTGAAAGAATCCAGATGTTGTTTCCCCCGAAATGTTCAGCGCTATATGATACACCCGGTTTACGTGTCTGCATCAGGAGTGGGCTCAGTAATGAGGAAGAAAACGGGAGGTAACGCACTTCAGAGGAATTGGCAGAAATGCTCTCAATGAAAATAAAGCTGTTGGAGGCAGAGGTGTGCAGACGAACTATAAATAAGGGATCATTCTCGGTAAAGATGATTTCGGGTGATTTCTTTCCCTCTGCAGCCGAAATGGCATAAACTTCTTTTCCGTCTTTGACATAAAGCTTAAAACGCCCGTTTGCTGCAAGGGCCGTATCGTTGTAATAAGCGGCAGGGGGACTAACAGCATATTCACGGCTTGTTAACTCCTTCTGAATTGTTTTTCTCAGGGTGCTGAACTGTTCGAGCCATTTCTCGGAGTATTCATTCTCAAGGATCGCATAACTCCCTGCTGAACTCTCGTTTACCGGAGGCTTCATGGCTTCCGGCGGATGAGGTGTGGGTTTACAGCATGCCATTAAAAGCAGAATGCCGACACAAGCGATAGGAAAAAGTTGGTGATTTCTCATTACAGCCTGAATGGGGAATTTATTGGGTTACAGCCCTGATCTTTTGTTTTGTTTGTGTCACAAAAACAAGTGTAGCTAAGGAAGCGATGGCAAAACAGACCCCACCTATAATCATGGCGCTCATTGGGTTACCTGAAAAGAAAAGGGCAATCACGTAGCCCAGCAGGCTTGATGCGATGACCTGGGGTACGACGATGAACAGGTTGAAGATTCCCATCATAACTCCCAGCTTATCGGGGGGCAAAGCCGGCGTGAGTATGGCATAAGGCATGGAGAGGATGCTTGCCCATGCTATTCCGATGCCGGTCATGGAGATCAGTAATCCGTATTTCCCGGTTATCAGGGGTATGCTAAGAAGCCCGATGGCTCCAATGGCCAGGCAAAGCGTATGCATCAGTTTGGGCCCGGTATATTTTGTGATCCTGATGAGGACGAATGAGAACAGAAAACAAACCGCATTGTACATGGCGAAACAGAATCCCGCCCAGGAGCCTGATGCTTCCATCTCTACCGTACCTGCCCTGGCATGAAACACATTGCCGGCGATTGCAGGAGAAAAATAGACCCACAAACAGAACATGCCGATCCAGGTAAAGAACTGAACCAAACCCAGTTCCCACATCCGCTTCGGCAGGTGACCGATAAGCCTTATAATATCTCCCAGACCTAGGGTCCAGTCAAATTTATGTTTCCTAATCGCTGCCAGTTCCACTTCATCGGGAGGTATCTCCTTTGTTGAAAAGACCGTCCACAGAACAGCTCCGATAAAAGCAATCGCCCCGATATAAAAAGATAAGGTTACAGAAGCCGGAATATGTCCCTCGCCTGCTTTATCCTGTGTAATCCCGAACCAGTTTGTCATCATCCAGGGAAGGGCAGAGGCGATGGTACCCCCGAGACCAATAAAGAGTGACTGGATTGCAAAACCCTGGGAATTCTGTTCTTCCGGGAGGTTGTCGGCCACCATGGCCCTGAATGGTTGCATACTGGCATTAATCGTTCCGTCGAGCACCCAGAGAAGTCCGGCGGCAACCCAGAAAGTGGGGGAGTTAGGCATAAAGATCAGAGCTAATGAGGCCAGGATGGCTCCCACTAAAATATAGGGTCTTCGGCGGCCCAGCCTGGTCCAGGTGCGATCACTCGCCTGCCCGATCAGCGGCTGTATGATCACACCGGTTACCGGAGCAGCAAGCCACAGCAGGGCAATCTGGCTGGGTCTTGCACCGAGGTAGGAATAAATTGCACTCATGTTGGCCATCTGCAGTCCCCATCCGAACTGTATACCCAGAAAGCCAAAACTCATATTCCATATCTGCCAGAAACGCAGTGTAGGTTTTTTTTGCATTGTCTGATTTTTATTGAGCACCTTCAACAGGCATAACCCTCTCGAATACCTGCACGCTGCGGTTAATATTATAAATTTTCAGGATATGCTGGCTATCACCGGGAATGAAAATGCTGGTATGAGCAGTTTGTTCGTCAATCCGTCCATGCCCACCGAACTGACGTGAGTCGGAGTTCAGGATCAGCTTGTAATCGCCTGGTTCAGGCACACTGAAGGCATAATCGGGGATGGAGCAGGAAGGATGAAAGTTAAAGACGAAAAGCAAACCCGACTTCTCGAAAATGATTGTTTTATTCTGGTGATCCATCCAGATCTGCCGTGCGAAATTCGATTCCAGAAGCTTGTAGGTCTTAGCCAGATTCAACATCTGTTTGTCGAACTCGCCAAGGAAGCGGTATTTGAGATTTTGGTTTATTGCCAGAGACCATTGCCTTCGGGCGTACTGATGGCTCCAGTTATTGCCTTCACGCGGGAAGTCGATCCAGTCGGGGTGACCGAACTCATTGCCCATGAAATTCAGGTATGCCTGTCCTCCGAGTGAAAGGGTAAAGAGGCGGATCATCTTATGCAGGGCGATGCCGCGGTCAATGATATGGCTCTCTTCCTCCCGGCTCATCTTGAAATAGATCTCGCTTTGCATCAGGCGGAAAGCGATCGTCTGGTCACCAACCAGGGCCTGGTCATGCGATTCACAGTATGCCACCGTTTTTACATCGTAGAGGCGGTCGTTCATAACGGTCCACATCTCGTGGATGTCCCATTCTTCATCTGTTTTTTCTTTCAGCAGCTTGATCCAGTAATCGGGCAGGGCCATTCCAAGCCTGAAATCGAAACCGATGCCGCCTTCTTTGATCGGTCTGCATAGCCCCGGCATACCGGTAACATCTTCGGCAATGGTAAGGGCGGATGGCTTTACAAGGTGGGCAAGCGTGTTGGCGAGTTGAAGGTAGGTGATGGCATCCCATTCCACCCCGTCTTTGAAATAGCCGTCACGATCCCAGGTTTCCCTGTAGCCATGGTCAAAATACATCATCGAAGTGACTCCGTCGAAACGGAAACCGTCGAAATGGAATTCCTTTAACCAGTATTTTACGTTTGAAAGCAGGAATTGCTGCACTTCCCTTTTACCATAATCGAAGCATTTGGAATCCCAGTAAGGATGGTTTCCCCTTGGGCCGGCATGGAAATACTGTTGATCTGAACCGTCGAACATGTTCAGGCCTTCATTGGTGTTTTTCGCCGCGTGTGAATGAACCAGGTCCATGATCACTGCAATACCCTGTTCATGAGCTTTTTTAATCAGATATTTCAGTTCTTCAGGAGTGCCGAGCCTGCTCGACACAGCAAAATAATTGGTAACATGATATCCGAAGGAGCCATAATAAGGATGTTCGGCAACAGCCATCAGCTGTATCACATTATATCCTGCATTTTTAATATACGGGATAAGGTCATCGGCAAACTCCGAAAAACTGCCTATCCCTTCACGTTCCTGGGCCATGCCCGGATGACATTCATAAATAAATAGCTCGTTCAGACTGTTCAGTTCGAAATTGTCATTTTCCCAATCAAAGGGCCTTGGCGGATTCCATATTTGACCCGAGAAGTCTTTGGTGGTATGATCCTGTACAACTCGTGTGATATAAGCAGGGAGCCGTTCGTTCCAGCCCAGTTCCGAATGTACCATCACTTTAATCTTTCCCTGGTGAACGAATCGTTCACTATATTCCTTGTCCGGAAGAAAAATTTCCCATAAACCGTATTTGTCACGGTTCATCCTGTGAGAATAACGCTGCCAGTTATTGAAGTCGCCGAAAAGATAGAGATCCTGGGCATGCGGTGCCCATTCTCTGTAAACCCATCCCTTCTGTTTACGGTCGTGATGCAGACCAAGCCATTGGTAGGCATCGGCAAATTTCGAGAGCGATTTCCAATCGGTTTTGATGCCCTGAAGTGTATCCTGAAATCTGGTATATCTTTCATTAACCTCGTGTTCAACCGGTTCAAACCAGGGGTCGTTTTTTATCAGTTTAAGCTTCTGCGCTTTGCCTGTCTTCATTTGCCTGTTCTGTTTGCTATTGTAATTATACAAATATAGAAAAAGATTAAAACCATAGGAGTATAATAGCAAGAAAATTTCGTAGTTTTGAAAGATAATTAAATTCCCGGTATGACAGCTAAACGTCTTCCTGAGAACAATTCCAGGATGCATTTGAAGCAGTTTATGGTTATTTTTCTGCTGATGGCAGGATTGTTTTCGGGAGTGACCATGTGGTGGATCATACGCGAGGTGTTTAAAAGTACACTCACTAGTCCTCTTCAAAAAGAAGAGCTGAACCTTATTTTATATATTGCCGGGTTTGTTGTCGTCTTAATCATCTCCTATGCCCTGATCTGGAAAAGCCAGCAACTGGAGTATTTCAGGTCACGTTTCAGGTTTCAGCAAAAATCGCAAACCGATGAAGAGCAGATCAGGCACATGAATTCGGTGATCGAGGAGATCAGCGATGCGGTGATCACCTTCGACAGGGATATGATCATTCAGACCTGGAATAAGGGAGCTGAACGGATTTATGGATGGAAGTCAGAAGAGATTATCGGCAAATTCGCGGGAGGCTCTCTCCGGCTTGATTTTCCCGGGTCAGGCCGGGCCGGGATTTTTGAGGAGCTAAGCACAAAAGGTTACTGGAAAGGCGAACTGGTTCATCGCCGCAAGGATGGAAGCACGGCCTATGTAAGCTCTTCTGCATCTCAGCTAAAGGATGAGCAGGGGAATGTTCCCGGCATCATAACGATCAACAAGGATATTTCGGATATCATTCAATCGGAAAAGGTAAAGGGGGCGGTTTACAGGATATCTGAGCTGGCTCATTCGGCCAGGGATTTGAATGATCTTTTTGCATCTATTCATATCGTGATCGGCGATCTGATGGATGCCCGTAATTTATTTATTGCCCTTGCTGAGCCCGACAGTGAGATCATTAATTTTCCCTATTTTGTCGATGAACATGATCTGCCCCCTGCTCCCAGGAAAAAGGGGAATACTCTGACCGACTTTGTTCTGCGCACCGGCAAGCATCTTTTGGCTAAACCTGAAGATGTTCAATATTTTATCGAACGCGGAATTATCGAAGTGGGCAATATGAAGACGATTGACTGGCTTGGAGTTCCGCTGAAGGTCGATAAAGACGTTATTGGCGCCATGGTAGTTCAGAGCTACAATCCCAGGATACGGTTCGGTTCTCTGGAATTGGATATGCTGATTTTTGTGTCGGAACAGATCGCACTGTCGATACAGAGAATGAAAATGCAGCAGGAACTGGTTATACAGAAGCAAAAGGCGGAGGTTTCCTCCAGGCTTACTTCTTCACTTCTCGCGAATATGAACCACGAACTGCGAACCCCAATGAACGGGATACTGGGATTTGCCGAAATACTCACAAACGATCTGATTGATCCTGATGCAAAGGCAAAAGCCGAGAATATACTTATTTCGGGCCGCCGGCTCATGGACACACTCGATGCAATCATGGACCTCTCTTATCTCGAGTCGGATAAGGTGAGCAGGAAATTCGTGCCTCTGAGCATTAAAAAAAGTGTTCTGAAAGTTTTGTCAAATTATGAATCCCTGATCCATCTAAAAAACCTGAGGTTAATTCTGAATGTACCCGCTTTTATGCAAATAAACGGAGACGATCATCTCCTTGAACATATGCTCGGATGTTTGATAGACAATGCTGTGAAGTATACCGAAGCAGGCAGTATCACCATCGAGGCCAGGGAGATTACCGAAGGAGAAACAGCGAGTATAATGATCTCAGTAAAGGATACCGGAATTGGAATAGCTGAAAAGAATTTTGATGTCATTTTCGAGACTTTCCGTCAGGTGAGTGAGGGGTATGGAAGAAAATTTGAGGGGTCAGGACTTGGTCTGACGATAAGTAAAAAGATCGCCTCACTTCTGGGTGGCAAGCTCAGGCTGAAGAGCAAGATCGGGGAGGGTTCCGAGTTTATGGTTATACTGCCTTCAAGCGGGGTTTCGTTTCAACATTCGCCCGGACTATTGGATGAAAAAGCGGATGGTAAGCCGGTTGTCCCGGTCTCTATAAAAGATAATCCTTCAGTTCTTATTGTAGAAGATAATCTCGTAAACCTCCAGCTTCTGACCTTGTATATACAGAACAGCTGTATGGCATCTTCTGCCCTTGACGGTTTATCGGCTATAGAAAAGGCCCGTGAGAAGCAGTTTGATCTGATTTTGATGGATATCAATCTAGGACCCGGGACCGATGGGATACAGGCGATGCTGGAGATACGTAAGCTGGGCGGTTATAAAAACACACCGATTGTTGCACTTACAGGATATGCCTCCATAGGTGACAGGGACAGGCTCATTTCATTAGGATTTTCAGAGTATCTCTCCAAACCCGTGATGAAAGACGTATTGCTAGGCCTGATCTCTGATCTGACCAAGGCTTAATAATCAGGCATACAGCGCTACTGCAGCAATAATTGCCAGTAACACAGGGACAACAACCAGTACAATCTTTTTATCCCTCCGGATGTTTGCATTCATCTCATTAATACCCAGAAGGCATTGTTCATCGCCTGGCTCATATTCCATTGCAGCCTTGAATTCTTCTCTGGCCGAACGGAACAGGTCAATTCTGATAAATTGAGCGGCTCTCTCGGTATGTTCCCTGAACTTTAGTTCCTCGTGAGTTAAGCTGTGAGCGTCTGATAAACCGTGGTGTGCCATAATGTTTGTTAGTTTTTAATTATTATTTTTCTGATGATTCCTTCGGAAGACTGAATGACTAAGATTACAGGGCCTGGAGAAAGGTCACTGATATCTATAACCCAGCTGGATTCTCCCTCGGGGATTACCTTCTCGGATTGGATCAGTGTTGCCCCGAGTTCATTGATTAATGTTAAATTAAAGATTTGTTCACCAGGGCATATAAAATCCATGATAAGCTTGCCGCTGGTGGGATTTGGATGTACACTTACCATGAATCCCGCATGTTCCTTGATACCCACGGCATTTACATGTATTATGTTGGAAGTGTCGGAGCTGCAATTATAAAGGGTAACTATAGTATAATAATCGCCGGGAACAGCAGCGAGCAGATGATTCAGAGTGTCACCTGACAAGGGCTGATTGTTTAAATGCCACTGGTTTCCATACATGGAACTGGATGTGAGGATATTATCCTGGCCAAGAGAAATCGCGGGTTGTGGAGGGGTAGGATTCACTGTAACAACAAGGGTAGAAGGTGTTCCGTTTCCGCAGGCATTGGTTCCATATACTGTAATATTTCCTGACTGTGCATTTGGAAGATAAGTAATATGAATGACATTGCTGCTGGAACTGCCCTGGAAGACTGAGCCGGGAGGTATCGTCCAGAAGTATCCGGTGGCGTTTGAAATCGGATCGACTGAGTATTCCTGCCATGATGCAGGGGTACATAGCTCAGAGGGCCCGGAAATGCCTGATGCATTTGAAGGTGATGGGGTTACGGTGACATTCAGGGTGTCTGGTGTCTCTGCCTGGCAGCCTGCAGGAGATTCATAGGATACCGAGATCCACCGGCTTCCAGCAGTCGCCCACTGCACTGTAACCGACGAAGTGCCCTGGCCGCCAAGAATTGTATCCCCCGCCGAGATGTTCCATGTATAATTAAGCTGGCCCGCATCTGTAGAATAGGCTCCTGGCCCTGCATTAAGGCAAACGGAATTGTCGCCGGAAATAACGGGTAAAGGCCGGGGGGTGATAGACACCGTTTTTATTGATGGGGATATAGGATTACATCCATTGGGCGAGGTGTAGGTGAGGGAGACCGTTGCGCTGCCCTGGTTAGCCCAGCTTACAGTGACTGAGTCGGTGCCCTGTCCTGAAGTGATTGTGCCTTGGGTAGAAGTATTCCATAAGTAGCTACTCATACCGCTCTCAGTAGTATAAACTGCCCCGGAATTAGCGCAAACGGAGGCGTTCCCAGCGATAGCGGGCAATGGAAGAGGAAACACATCAACGTTGAAAACCACCGGGGAGGAGGCTGTGCAGTTATTGCTGTTGAGGTAATTGACAGACACCGTGCGTGGTCCTGAAGTGGTCCAGGTAACATGAATAGTATTTGTTCCAAGTCCGGTCACTGAGCTTCCGCCGGGAGAAATAACCCAGAGGTAATTGCTCATGCCGCTTTCGGTAGTGTATGTTCCGGTAGTATTCATGCAAAGACTATCTTCACCGGTAATAGTAGGGATCGGTAAAGGGTAGACTGTGACCGTTTTTACGAACGGATTTAAAGCAAAGCAACCGAAGGAATTGGAATAGTTTACAGAGACCGATCTCGTTCCGGCTAAATCCCATCTTACCTGGATTGATTCAGTCCCCAGTCCTGAGAGAATAGTTCCGCCAGAGGATATGCCCCACAGGTAATTGCTCATACCGGCTTGTGTAGCATAAGTGTTTCCGGTAACTCCCGTGCATACAGCCGTCGGCCCGGTGATAGATGGATCGGGGAGCAGGTTCACCGTAACATTAAAAGAACAGGGTTGAGCAGGAATACACCCGTTTGAATCCGAATAAGTAACTGTGAGATGCTGTAATCCTGTTGCGACCCAGTTAACTCTCAAGGAGTCTGTACCCTGACCGGAGCTGATTACACCTCCGCTGCTGATCGTCCAGGCATACCCCGACTTTCCTTTCTGGGTGGAATAAACCTGGTTTGTGGAAAAACAGCAAACAACGGGAGGGCCAGTGATGACAGGAACAGGAAGAGGATGAACCCTAACGGGTTTCTGTGTTGGTTGTATCGCCTGACAGCCCTGGGAATTCGTATATGAGAGTGATATCGATTGATTTCCGCTGGAGTGCCAGTTGACCTGAACAGAAGGGGAGCCGCTGCCTGAAATAATTGTACCACCCGGCGATACGGTCCATGAATAATTGTTCATCCCAGATTCTGTCAAGTAGGTTGATGTAGAGTTTAAGCAAAGACTACCGCTACCATTAATAGTCGGAGCAGGAGAAGGCCGTATGCTTACATTGTAAAGATAAGGATTGATGGCAAAACAGCCGGATAAATTTGCATAATTTACAGTAACTGTTCCCGATCCGGCCAGGTTCCACAGTACATTTATTGTCGCACTACCCTGTCCGGAAACGATGGTGCCTCCTGCAGAAACAACCCATTGGTAATTGCTCATCGCTGTCTGTGTATTATAAACGGCTGTTGTGCCAGCACATGGATTATAGGGGCCAGTGATAGAAGGAGAAGGAAGGGGGAACACAAGGATGGGAAAGCCAGCCGGGGTAGGGGATGTACATGAATTAGAATCATTATAATTTACTGTAATTTGCTGAAGACCGGCTGAGTTCCAGCTTACGTGAACAGAGTCATCTCCCTGGCCTGAAGTAATGATGCCACCGTTACTGACCGTCCAGATGTAATTTGTTTTCCTGGCCTGAGTTGTGTAGATGTTGCCTGAAGAGCCGTTGCAAGCGGTTGAAGGGCCGGCTATTGATGGTACTGGCAAGGGATTTACCTGGATGTTATAGCTGGCAGGGCTTGCCGCAGTGCACCCGAAAGGGTTTATATATGTAAGAGTAACAGACTGAATGCCCGGCGCCATCCAGCTTGTTGTAATAGAGTCGGTACCGGCGCCTGAGTTAATAACACCTCCGGAAGAGATCGTCCACTGGTAATTATTCATTCCACTCTCAGTGTAAAAGAGGGCTCCTGTGGAACCTTTACAAAGGCTATCTGGTCCAAAGATGTTCGGCTGGGGTTTGGCATGCACATTGACCGGAAGTATATATGGATTCGTGGCAGGACATCCGCCAGGAATAATGTAGTTAAGCATAAGCTGATGAACTCCGGAACTGTTCCATTGCACGGTGACTGACGATGTTCCTGCCCCTGATGTAATAATGCCGCCCGAGGGGAGCGACCATGCATATCCCGACATGCCGGCCTGAGTAGTGTATACGATTCCCGTCTCACCTTCACAAAGACTGTCGGGTCCTGCAATAACAGGTTGAGCCAAAGGACGTACAAAAATATTTTTCACTACAGGTGAAGGAGCCTGACATCCGAAGGAATTAGAGTAATTAAGGCTGATCCACTGAGGGCCTGTATTATTCCATCTCACGTTAGCAGTCGATGTGGAAGCGCCTGAAACGATACTTCCTGAAGCCGATACCTGCCACTGGTAGGACAACATTCCCGGCTGTGCTGTGAAAGTGTTTAACACGGTGCGGCAAACAGTATCGGTACCTGTTATGGTGGGTAGCGGTAAAGGGTAAACGGTGACATTCTTCACCGTTGGAATGGGTGAAAGGCAGCCGTTAGTTCCCCTGTAGACTATGCTTACCGTTTGAGGGCCGGGTATAGTCCAGCTTACCGTGACAACATTACTCCCTTGCCCGGAGGTGATGCTTCCTCCTGATGAAACGGCCCAGGCGTAATCTGTCATACCTGCATCGGTGCTATAAACCAGGACCGGGGCATTGGCGCAGCATGTAACTGCCCCGCTGATTACCGGCAGGGGCCTTGATTTCATAGTGATAGGGAAGAGTGGTGACAGGGGGTTGTCGTTACAAACATTTACTGCGCGTACCG
This sequence comes from uncultured Bacteroidales bacterium, assembly GCA_903916595.1. Classification (GTDB taxonomy): domain Bacteria; phylum Bacteroidota; class Bacteroidia; order Bacteroidales; family FEN-979; genus CAIRDP01. Next base: position 104,008 of record CAIWXI010000098.1, read on the forward strand.
ATATGTTACCTGAAACAGCATTAGGGCCGGCTGTTACTATAATTGTATCATTATTATAACCCTGAGTGATCATAAACCCGCTTGGGAAAGTCCATGCATATGAGGTCGCACCGGTTACCGGAGGAACGATGTACATGTTATTTTCTGTACCCAGGCATAAAGAGGATGGCCCGCTTATTGCGCCCGGTGACGGAAGTCTTGCATTGGTGACCTGGCCGTTTACAAAATATGTGACAACAGGATATTGATACATCGGATGGCCCCCGTCGTCGACATACCTGCAGTCATTCCCCCCATTTGATAAAGTGTTGAATGCGATTGAAGTATTACCAGAGATATAATTAAAGGTAAGCAGAGCCAGGGTGTCATGAACTGAAAGGGATTTAGCAGTTAAACCAGACCAGGATATCAGAATTTTTCTTAATGTGGAAGATCCGCCAACCGGTTCATCGTTGATTTGCATCCCGTTAAGGATAGATGGTTTGCCTGCTGATCCGGAAACAAATGTCATAACAGCAGGATCATATTCAATTCTCTGGTAGCAGGATCTGATATTCAGAAAGCTGTCGACTTCAACAGGTACAACCAGAGCATGCCCCGGGCAACCATCAATACCGGGTAAGGTGGAGATTGGTGCGTTGCGGTATGTACAGAAATCGGATGGGAGGGTAATTCCCGGCACCACGCACAGCCTCAGCCTGAACGCTTTCTGAACAGGCCCGGGAGGCACCATAAGGATATAATCAATGGCCACATTGGCATCTTCCTGGCTGTGTGAAGACTCAGTTTTACTAACCCAGGTTTCAGCATTGACTTCCGGAGGTACAACATGATGTCCGTTCCAGCTTATATTGACCATTCCGTTTTGCGTTCCGGTACCTTTGTAAGAGCTTGCCGTAACTCCCTGTGTGACCACCGAAGTAATGTTTTCACTGGCAGAAATCAGAAGGGTGGAATTGTAAAAACGGTACGTATTGTTCAGATTGCCCGTGAAGGAGATGGTAAGAACATTGTCAACCAATTGCGAATTCACATTGATGCTGTCGCGTACCATCAGATAATCGATCACTTCTTCTTCGGTGGCCATGTATATATTATCAAGGCCACTTTTGCCGTAAGTATTGGCAATGCTGTTCATGTAATTCTGAAAAGTAGTGAAGGAGTAACCGTAGTTGCTGGTCGTAACAGAATGAGTAAAAGCCACGCCCCAGTAATGGGCACCTCCCACACTGGAGTTTGCGATGGTATTAACCAGTGCGCTTAAATTGACAGCCTCATAACAGTTAGTCCGGTGCATTCCGATGTTCTGATGAGGAAATGGAGCAGATACGTTAAAGGCCGGATCCCCAAAAGAGTATCCTTCCCTGTAACAGACGGTGTATCCCTGGGCCCAGGCAAAGGGAGAATAGACATCTCCCCCGTTAGGGTTAACAAATATTTTTTCATCGGGTCCTCCGTTTGTTGCCGAAAGCATTTTCAGTTTGATATAACTGCCATTTCTTGCAATCTCATAAGAAGGTGTTCCTCCTCCTCCGGCTGTAAGTCCGTGGCTTTGCACACCCCAATTTTGCTGGTACAGAGCGATCAGCTGTGGCCATGTCACGTTGAGCGTTGCATATCCGCTGGCAGGGTCATGCACATCGACCAGGTCTGAGCCAATCGCTGCAAAAGAAAAAATAGCAGCGCTCATTTTAAATCTCTGATCGTTTCCGCAGCCATCGGTGTAAATTAATCCAGGGTATGTAACGCCACTGATCACACCTCCGTTCAACAGGGGCAATGCATGAGTGTAAATGTCTTTTTCCCCATCATCCTCCTCCATGCTGAAAGCAAAAAGTTTGTTGAAACGCAAAGGGGCTTTGCTCACGCTGTAATTAGCAGGTGCAGAGCTGAAAGTGATAATAATACGTATGTTCTGCAGACTGTCAAAGCTCTGAGACCTTGCACTGAAGCCGACAACGCCGAGAACAATAAAGAACCAAAAGGAAATGAACCCTTTCATGACCGGAATTAATAAGAACTAAAATTAGGTTTTTTTTAGGCAGATTCTCCTTAAGTGTTGATAACTTATTGCTATTTATGCCTGTATAAGCCTGTTTATTTTTCCATTGAGTTGTCGAACTCGAATTTAACTTCCTTTTCTTTCTTGCTGTTGGAGCTGAAGTTGAATACCAACCCGCCGTAAATGACAGGGCCATCGCGACGACGCAGCGATTCCTGGACAAGGACTGGCGTATTGATAGTGCTTTTTGAAGAGCTGGAGTTAAACAGGTCAGATACTGTAATGATGAGGAATAGTTTTTTCTTAAAAAAATCCTGCCGGAATCCTGCATTGACGCCCCAGGTCGGGTAACGCATACCCTGGGGAGTGAGCACCGAAGACCGGTATTGGCCGTTAATCTGCAGAATCGTAGTTTTGGTAATACTCAGAGATGCATTCAACTTGGCATTCCAGGAAAGGGCTGCTTTGTTTTTACTAAATCCCAGGTTGGACGCATCGATCTCGTTATAGTAACCCGAGGCACTGAAGTTAATGTTCAGGATTTTCGCGATCTGGGCATTCCCGCTAAAATCAATACCGGCGCTCTGGTCATGCGACAGGTTTTCCATGGTGGTAATAAGTACCGAATCGTTCAGGCTATAGGTGACCGTAGTAAAACCATTCAGGCGGTAACGGTAGAAAAGCGTAGGAATCAGGTTGACCTTTCCAGATTTGACAGAATATCCGAACTCGAACGATTGTATATCCTCGGGCTTCAACTTGGGGTTCCCGACAAAAAAATTCCTCGGATCGCGGTATTCAGGAACAGGGTTCATGTCTTCAGGGCTTGGCCTGTTCACCCTACGGCTGTAATTTAGTTGCCATTCGTTATTCCCTGACTCCAGAGCAAGATGAAGCGTGGGATAAACAGCGAAATAAGTTTGAATGACAGAGGTGTCTTCGGTCATAAAATTCAGGTTCAGCAAAGCCAGTTCAGGCCTCAGACCGAGCATGAAAGAGAATTTTTTTATGGTGTACGACAGAGTTCCGAAGACGGCATGCACGGTTTGATTTCCTTTAAAATGATTCGTCAGAGTGGAATCGGTAATCCACCCACCCACATTATTGTCATAATACTGCACCAGAAAATCCTGGTCAGAGATCTCCATATTACCATCATAGCCGGCTTCGAGCGAGGCATTCTTCCATAACGGCCTTGAGTAAGTAAGGGCCAGGTTAAGTTTCTTTTGCAGGATGTGGTTATAGTTATAATCCCGGGCATCGGGGTATGGCGGAATGCTGAATGCGGAGGTATAGGTGTAGTTTTCGTGCTCGTCATCATACTGAAAAATGAAATCGGCCCTGAGTTTATGTTCGGTTTCCCTGTTGAACGTATGCTCGTAATAGGCATTGGCGCCTATACTTGTCTCGTAATCAGGTCCATTCTGATCACGGATAAAATACTCGGTAGGCTGAAGTGAATCATTCTTATACAGGTTGTACGAGGTAGATGTCCTGTCGAACCCCCTGTAATTGAGAGTTCCGGAAATTCCTGTCACATCATTATCGCTGATACTCCAGTCAATACCAAGAGTTGCCAGGTTTGAAACGGGTCTTGAAAATCCCGTGGAATACTGATTCAGGTAGGTTGACTGCATCGTTGATGTATCGATAGTCTGGGAATTCAGGTCACTTCTTCTCCAGCGGTAATCTTTTCTGAAGCCATAACTTCCGAATAAGTTCACTTTGCCGGTATTCATGTTGAGCTGCAGATTGGTAGTATAGCGGTCGTTATTCCCGACATTTGCCCCCAGTATACCGTTGAATCCTGCTTTTCGGTTTTTTTTCAGCACAATATTAATAATCCCGGCGGTTCCGTCGGGGCGGTATTTTGCTGAAGGGTTGGTTATCACCTCAATTCGTTCGATGAGGGAAGCAGGCATCTGGTCAAGGCTTGCAGTGCCTGCCATGGTTGAAGGCCTTCCATTGACCAGGATAGTTACGTTACCTGAACCCCTCAGGCTAATATTCCCGTCCATATCGACCGTGATTGCAGGAATATTCTGCAGGATATCGGTTACAGTGCCTGTTTGAGCCATGATATCCTGCTGCACATTGAATATTTTCCGGTCTATCCTGCTTACGATCATATTTTTATCGGCAGTAACAGTAACTTCTTTCATGTTCACTGCGGATGGCTTCAGCCCAAGTTCGCCAGCATCCACCAGGAGGTTCTTCCGGTCTATACCGATCGGTTTTGATCGTTGCTTCTCATAGCCAATAAAACTATAATCAAGGAAATATATTCCGGCAGGAATATATTTGAGCCGGAAGTATCCTGTACTGTCAGAAACTGCTCCGCTTACGATTCTGCCATCGAGTGTGTCGATGAGGGCTACATTGGCATATTCTACAGGAATTTTGGTTTGGGTTTCGATGATCTTACCCTGGATTACACCTTTGATTCCCGACTGTGCCGTGGAGAGTAAAGGAAGTAAAGTCATTGCCAGCAGCAATATCACAGATCGGGCCATAAAATAATTATTTCAGGAGGTGGGTCCAGACACCCAGTTCAGTTGTGCCTCCGAAGATCAGGGTCCCGTCGGTGGCAAGGCTTGTAATTGCTGTCTGGTAGGGGAGCCCGTTACCAAACGTTGACCATCTTGTACCGTTAATGGTAGTCCCGAACATACCCCAGGTTTTCACGGCCGCGAACACGTAATTGCCGATGATGAGCATACTGTATACCTCCTGGTTCACGAGGGTAGTGGCAGCCCATGTTTGTCCGTCGTCGTCCGATTTATAGACCCCGATGAAAGTTCCCGCGTAGATCGTATTCCCGCTGGCAGCGAAGGAAGAGATTACCGTATTCCCGGGCAACTGGGGGTTGATAGCCCAGGTAAGGCCGGCATCTCGGGAAACAAGCAATCCGCCGTTAAAAGTTCCTGCAAAAATCGATGAACCATGGCATAAGATTGAGTAGACATAAAGGTTGTCGGGTAAACCGGTGTTCAGTTTATGCCATGAAAGTCCGGCATCATCAGATCCGAATAATCCGCCGTTAAAAGTCCCGGCGAACCAATTTGAACTGCGCATTCCCAGCGAACGGATATCAGTTGCGGTGAGGCCATCTGAACGTCTGCTCCAGGTTTCTCCCTGGTCTTGTTTGATAAACACTCCGCTGTCGGTCCCTGCAGCGAGGATCCCTGCGGAGTATGAAAGGCAATTTATTGTTTTAAGATGTAGTTGTGCATTGTACAATGTCCAGTTGGCCCCATGATCAATAGTGGAGTACACTCCAGGGAAGCTCAGGTCGGCAGCAGCAAAAACGGTAGTCAGGACATTGCACATAGATGATACATTTGAAACAGGCAGCCCCCTGAGTGACCAGGTTTGACCCAGGTTCGAAGAGATATAAAGACCAGAGCTGGTTCCTGCAATAAAAGTTGAGCCGGAGAAGGCCAGAGAGCGGATGTCGGTGACAGGCAGGTTTCCTTTTGCAGAGGCCCAGCTTATGCCGTTATCAGGAGAACGCCAGATGCCATTCCGGCTGCCGGTCAGCATTGAGGAACCATTTACAGCGAGACATTCCACCTTAAGATCAGATGGCAGACCATTATTGAGAAGGCTCCAATGCTGGCCTTTGTCGGGAGAGACGTAGAGTCCTTTTGAAGTCCCGGCCCAGACCGATGTCCCGTTGGTAATCAGGCAGTTGATTTCGAGGCTTCCTAAACCGGAGTTCACCGCGGTCCAATGCTGACCAAAGTCGTGGGTGTAAAAAATGCCGGCACCAGATGTTCCGTTGAAAATATCCTCGCCGACTATAGTCACTGAATTCCGGTATGAGCCGGTGGATGGTTTGAATGAGGACCAATTTGATCCGCCATCCCTTGAAATGGAAACACCCTCTGCACCCAGTGTACCAGTAACGATCAGTGACCCGCTGGCCGCCAATGAAACGGTTGACGGTAAACTGTTGCTAACGGACTTCCACTTCAGGCCTTTACTATAGGAACGGTATAATTTGTCGCTGAGGGAATAAACGGTAGTATCATTAGTTGCAACAATGGCCAGAGGAGTGCTGGTATTTGGGATCGCGGTTGTATCGCAAAGCCAGGATGAACCATTGTTCACAGAGGAATACATGCCCCGGCCATCAACTCCTGCAAGGATTATTTCGCCTATCGCTGCAGCGCAGCCAATAAGACCGTTCCCCGGACCGTTTGTCTGGACCCATATGCCGGGCAGTTCCATGGGAGTTACCGTAACCGTAGTCTTGACACAGCGGGGTAAAACAAGGATCAGCAAGATTAAAAATCCTGAAAACAAGACTTTGCCACGCCAGAGGGAGAACAGAGTAGTAAGAAAGCTGGGTTTTTTCACGACGATCAGGCTTGTACGTACATATAAACCCTATATATACAGATAGCGCTTGATCTTTTGGGTGGGAGTTTTCTCAAAAGGGTATTCCTGAATGACGATTCGCTGAACCTGAGAGAATTTATTCACTCTTGCATTGACGTAATGCAGCAGTTCGGCCTGGAGCTCATCTATTTTATGCTCAACATAATTTGAAATATCGTATTTGAGCTGGGAATAACGTTCTTCAATTTCTTCCCTGTTGAAATGTACCAGGGCAACAAGCCGTTCCTGTTGAAGAATAACCAATGAATCGACAACATGACTAAAGTTGTTGATAATAGACTCAATATCTTCAGGGTGAATGTTTTCGCCACCTTTTCCAATAATGGTGTTTTTAAGCCTCCCTTTAATATAGAGGTAGCCATCTTTGTCGAAAATCCCCAGGTCGCCGGTTTTAAACCAGCCATCGGGAGTGATTACATCGGCTGTGAGCCCGGGTTCTTTAAAATATCCTTTCATCACATTAGGACCTCTGGCCCAGATCTCACCTTCTCCTGTTTTTTTATCAGGATTCTGAATGATGAGTTCAATGTCCTCAATTGAAGGTCCGGTTGATTGAAGCCTTGCATTATGAGGGTTAAAGCCGGCAAGCAGGGGAGCTGTTTCGGTAAGGCCATAACCAATTGCATAGGGAAACTTTGCTTCGATCAGGAATTTCTCGACTGTATGGTTGAGTTTGGCTCCGCCAATACCAAAGAAGCGCAATTCACCTCCGAAAGTCTGCATTAATTTTTTTCCTGCCGCTACATTCAGAATTTTTCTGGTAAGCGGAATACGAATCGCGGTATGCAGAAAAATATTCTTTTTAAAGGCAGGTTCAATCCGGTTCCTGAAAATTTTCTCAATGATGATAGGCACGGTGAGCATGATGGTAGGCTTCACTAGCTGAAGGGCCGGAAGAAGAACGGAGGGTGTCGGGACTTTTCCCAGATACCAGATGCCTGCTCCTTTTGACATAGGCAAAACCAGTCCGATTGTATTTTCATAGGTATGAGAAAGAGGTAATACCGAAAGGAAACGGTCGGTTTCAAGGATCTCCTGAACACATCCGCTTTTTTCAGCATTAAAACAAATGTTACGGTGAGTAAGCATAACCCCTTTCGATTTTCCGGTTGTTCCTGAAGTGTATATAATCGAAGCAAGGTCATCCTCCTTCACATCATATTCAGATACAGGTCTGGCCGACAGTTCAAAAACAGGATCACCGGCCTGGCTGCCTTTCACTGTAAAGTCTTCAATTTTAATCCTTATCGGACAGAGCCCTGCAGGTACTGAAGTAACCTTTGACTGTTGTCCTTCGGAAAAAATGATTGCTTTTGCCTCGGAATGTTCCAAAATATTTCTGACCTCATCCTGATGGAAATCAGGAAGTATGGGAACAGCTATTGCTCCCATGAATGTGATTGCGTAATAGGTTACTCCCCAATTGGGCATGCCGGCGCTGAGGATGGCGACTGTATTTCCAGGTTTAACTCCCAGTTTTTCAAGAAAAGCAATTAATGCCATGATGCGGAGGTGTAGCTCTCCGTATTTAAGACTTTCGCCTCCAATCATAGTCAGGGCGATACGCTCGCTGTGTTTGCCAAGGGTATGATAGAACCTTGCAGGGAGAGTATATTTCACTGTTGAAACCATAAAAACCCGTTTTTTGCAAATGCAAAGATAGAAAACTTGTCTGTTATAATTAAAAGGAGTCTTCAGCCATTTTAGTTACAACTTCACCTTCGAAATTGTACAGCTTCACCCAGGTTTGAGAAGATGTATCAGCATTCTGTGGTGTTATGACAACAAAATTCATAGTGGTCAGCTTTGGATTGTGATCAATCCATGTGCCGGAATTCGCATAGATTGATTTTTGACCGTTATAGTTTTTCGACGAATTTATTTTTGCAACATGGGTATGTCCGAAAACAACGATTCTCTTATTGGAATTCGGGTTCATAAAGTATTGCACCACCGACTGCTTGTCAGTTTCAACGGCATCTGCTACATATTTCATCGCCTCTCCCACAGAAATTTTAACCGCCACATGGTTTAGTGTTTGTCGTTGGTCCCAGGAATCCTGAATTCCCTTGTAAAGCTTCACGTCTATTTTGCCTCCGGCTGATAATTGGTACGGCAGCAGATCTTTAACCGAATATGTCCCGGCGAATCCATTCACTTTGGTAACAATTATTTTTTCATCAAACCTGTTTTTAATCTTAAACATGTTCAAGGTTGCTTTCCATAGTTTCCAATAACCAAATAACAGGGCCTGGCTTTTATCCCCCGGATTATTCTGAGTGACAGCAGGTACTGAATCCCCGGCTGTATTGCACTTCTGCACCACATGAAGGGTAGCTATTCTTGTAAAAAAGTATCCTGGAGGCATGATGGTCCCGGGTGCGACATCCTGGTTTGAAATAGGGTCAGGTGCACAGAAGAAATTATAGCGATGTCCGTGCTCAATAGCAACTTCAGGATGGTCTGCCGGGGAATAAGTGCCTAACCCCAACTCCTTATCGCGGGACTGATGTATTCCCGGCAGGATAAGGGCCACGTTATCCGCAGATATAGTTAAATCATGGTTTCCGGGCACATAGGTTACTAAAATTTTGCCACCCAGGATGATGTGGTTTAAGGCATCTATCACTCCCTTATTAGCGATCGCAATCCTCCTGACAAAATCAGCCTGGTCCTTTCCCTTATACGTGTCGGTTGTGGCTGGCACAAACCATTCGTCGAGCAAATCTCCGGCAATAACAAGTTCTTTTACATTGGGTGACAATCTGACCTGTTCGAGTAGCTTCTCAAGTGGTTTAAGATTCTTATTGATCTCGGCATAGGCGAGGTCGGCCCCAAGATGAATGTCGCTGATCACAACAATCATATTCCGCTCATTGCTGCCATTGGAGAAGGGGTCAACAGCCGGGGTTGAATAGGAGTTGCTGCAAAATGTAAATAAACTTATAAACAGGAGTAGTCTGCCTGGTTTTCCAATTGTTCTGATCCATAAAGCGATGGACATGTGTTTCTGCATATAATTATTTCTATTAATAACAGGGGTAAATAAATTCAAAGTTAAAATAATATAGGATCCTGTAAACGGTACAAAACTATTTAATTTTGCATGACGTCAAAAAAACCAACGCCCGACACTCTTCTTTATGAAAAACAAAACCTTACTGCTTATTTTTTTTATGGTTATCGGGTATTCCGATATACTTAAATCCCAGTCTTATGAAGGTTATATTGCAGATAATTTGCCTGTATGGTTTGAACTGTATGCAGGAGCAGCCGGTACATCTTTGAATGGAACATATTTCTACAAAAGAAACGGAGCAAACATATCTTTGTCAGGTTCAGGGAATGGTAAAAATATAATCCTTGATGAGAAAAACAAGGAAGGTTTAATAACCGGTATTTTTACCTGTGTGAATTTTGAAGACAGTATTACCGGAAACTGGAGCAAGCCGAATAGCAGTAAATTACTTACTGTGAAATTATACAAAGTAAATCCATCCTTTAAGACTTGTGCTATAATTCCAGGTGCAGACAAACTAATACTGATACAAGGGAATACATTAAATAATGAATTAAAGGAATATGCTGACGATGCAGGAAAAGCCCCAAAGTTGCGTTATAATTTCGCCGAAAAATGTATCCTTAGCCTATATTTTGAATGGGAAACCCTGGGCGCTTATTTATCGACAGGGACAATTCATCATACGTTCAATTTAAACAGCAATAAAGAAATTGCTTTGATAAAAGAGTTTGATCCCACGAAAATACCTCAGCTCAAAAACAAAATAAAAATCCGCATTCAAAAGGAGTTGGATACGGCACGAAGTAATTATAAAGCTGAGGAATGGGTTGATGCTTTTGGAGACCGGAAAACGTATGAAGATTCATTCAGGGTTACAGAAGTAAAGGAAAGCGTATTTGATAATTATTATATCAGAAATGGCTTTATTTATATACAGATTGATGATTATTTCGGGTTCCCCCATGTTATCCAGGACATGGATTTGACGATTGTCATAGAGATTCCTTATTCTGAATTTGAATTGTACTTAAATAATGAATCAGTTTTGAGAAAATGAAAGATAACCTAAAAATCATCCTCGATTTTTTAGGGACACGATTGCCCTTATCTTTTCTTCAAGCGCGATTTCATTTAGTTCAACAAACCAACAATGGCAAGGTGTTGGGAATGATATTGAATTAGGTTATTTTACAGAGGTAGGAACTACTTTTTTGCAGGCGTTTTTGCGGGCGTATTCATAAAAAAGGCCTCCATGATTTTTGGAAGCCTTGATTTTACTCGTGATCTCGGCGCGATTCGAACGCGCGACCCACAGCTTAGAAGGCTGTTGCTCTATCCAACTGAGCTACGAGACCTGAATGAGGGTGCAAAGGTAAGGATTTACTAACAATTGCACCAAAGTTTGCAGCCTAAATTCTATATTTGCGTGTTATATGGACTGATTGACAGATTGACTGAATGACGGAATGTCAAGAATCAATCAATCAGTCAATCAATCAATCAACACAGATGTCAGCTGACCCGGAAGATAATGGAACAAATACGAACGGCGAATCCCCTGAACTGGAGTCGGGTTCCCTGTCCCAGTCGATCCACCTGAACGATATGTACAAGGGGTGGTTTCTGGATTATGCCTCGTATGTAATCCTGGAGCGTGCCGTGCCTGAGATTGACGACGGACTAAAACCTGTACAGAGGCGTATTCTTCATGCCATGAAGGAACTTGATGATGGCCGCTATAACAAGGTTGCCAACATCATCGGTCATACCATGAAATATCATCCCCACGGGGACGCATCAATAGGCGATGCACTGGTACAGATCGGGCAGAAAGATCTTCTGGTCGACTGCCAGGGAAACTGGGGAAATATTCTTACCGGCGATAATGCCGCTGCCGCAAGATACATCGAAGCGAGGCTTTCGAAATTTGCACTTGAGGTGCTTTTCAATCCAAAAACAACAACATGGAAATCTTCCTACGATGGAAGAAACAAGGAGCCCCTGGCCCTTCCGGCTAAGTTCCCGCTGTTGCTTGCGATGGGAGTGGAAGGCATCGCAGTGGGCCTTGCTTCAAAGCTTCTTCCGCACAATTTCAATGAATTGATAGATGCCTCCATAAAGATCCTTCAGGGAAAGGATTTTGAGTTGTATCCTGATTTCCTCACCGGGGGAATGGCTGATGTTTCAAAATATAACGACGGATTGCGTGGAGGGAAAATCAGACTGAGGGCGAGGATTGTGCTGGAGGATAAAAAAACTTTGAAAATCACCGAGATACCCTTTGGGACTACTACCGGGTCTATTATAGATTCTATACTTGCAGCCAACGATAAGGGGAAGATCAAGATTCGCAAAATAGATGATAATACGGCAGAGAATGTTGAGGTGATGATACATCTTTCGCCGGGTGTGTCGCCCGATACGACCATGGATGCTCTCTATCCGTTTACCGAATGTGAGGTCTCAATTTCACCCAACGCATGTGTTATTCAAAACGGAAAACCCCGGTTCATGGGGGTTTCAGAGATACTCAGGCACAATACCAGTCAGACTGTTGATCTTCTTAAGCTGGAGCTCAATATCAAACTGGAAGAACTTAACGAACAGCTTCATAACTCATCCCTTGAGAAAATATTTATCGAGAATGAGGTCTACGAAGGGATTAAAAGCTGCAAAACCGGCGAGGAGATCGACACGGCTATCCGCAAGGGACTTAAACCATTTGCAAAACAGATCATACGGCCCGTTTCCGATGAGGATATCAGTCGCCTGAGAAAGATTCCCATCGAACGTATTTCTAAATTTAATGCCAATAAGGCGGATGAGCTGATGAGGGGTATCAGACTGGAGATGGAGGAGGTACAGAATCACCTCGATCACCTGATTGATTATGCCATCGAATATTATCGGCAGATACGGAAAAAATACGGAAAAAACCGCGATCGAAAAACCGAAATAAGAAATTTTGAAGTCATTGAAGCTGTGAAAGTTGCAGCTGCTAATGAAAAGCTTTACGTGAACAGGGCAGAAGGGTTTGCCGGTACAGGACTGAAAAAGGATGAATTTGTGTGCGACTGTTCCGATATTGACGAAATTATTGTGTTCAGGGACGATGGCACTTTCATTGTAACCAAGGTGGCTGAAAAGGTGTTTGTTGGGCCGAACGTGACCTATATAAACGTCTTTCAGAAGAACGACAGCCGAACTGTCTATAATCTGATTTACCGTGACGGCAAAAATGGCAAGATCATGGTGAAACGGTTCAGTGTACTTGGGGTAACACGAGATAAGGAGTACTATTCCACCAAAGGCACGCCTGGTTCAAAAATGCTTTATTTCACGGCCAATCCGAATGGTGAAGCTGAGGTTGTAAAAGTGGAGCTTAAACCTAAACCGAAACTTAAAAAGACCGGTTTTGATTTTGACTTTGCCAGCCTGGCTATAAAAGGAAGAAATTCTCTGGGGAACACGCTTACGAAATATGCTGTGCGTAAGATCGAAATACGTCAGGAAGGAGTTTCTACCCTTGGGTCTCTTAATATTTGGTACGACGATACTGTTCAGCGCCTGAATACCGATGGCCGAGGCCGGCTGCTGGGCGCTTTTGCCGGAGCCGACCGTATTCTTACAATGATGCAAAGCGGCTCATACAGGCTCTCATCCTTCGACTTATCGACTCATTTCGATGAGGATATGATGCTTATCGAGAAGTTCGACCCGGCCAGGGTATATAGTGTAGTGTATCAGGAGGCAGAAACAAAGCAGTTTTATATCAAACGCTTTACCATAGAGCTTACCGAGAAGAAAGTTGAATTTGTTGATCCCGGCGATAAAATGGTTTTATTTACTTTCGAGAAATATCCCAGGTTGGAGATGCTCTTCGATATGAAACTTAAAACAAAAGGGGCGGAATCGGAAATCATTGCAATTCATGAATTTATCGGAATAAAAGGAGTTAAAGCAAAAGGGAAAAAGATCACGCTGTACCCGGTCAGAAAAATTGAGTGGACGGAACCGCTTCAGATCGTTGAGTCTGAGCCAGAAACTCCTGAGCAGGTCGATTCTGAGCCAGAAACTCCTGAGCAGGTTGCCTCTGAGCCAGAAACTCCTGAGCAGGTCGCCTCTGAGCCAGAAATTCCTGAGCAGGTCGCCTCTGAGCAAGCCAAAAAGAAGTCACAGAAAGACATAGAAGGAGAGCAAATGCAATTGTTCTGACGTCGGATATCAGATGGCAGATGTCAAACCCCTAATCCCCAACCCCCAACCCCCAACCCCCAACCCCCAATCCCTAATCCCCAACCCCCGCTATGACCGACAACAAAGTACTTCCTATAACCGACGATGTATCCTGGATAGGCGTTCTGGACCGCGATATAGTTACGTTTGATGTAGTGATGGAAACCAAATTCGGTACTACATACAATTCGTATTTTATCAATGCAGAAAAAAAAGTTGTAATAGAGACTGTAAAGGATCATTTCTGGGACGTTTATAAGGAAAAGCTCACAAGTCTGGTTGATCCTGCTGAAATCGATTACATCGTTATGGATCATACCGAGCCCGATCATTCGGGTTGTGTGGCCCGGCTTCTTGAGATTGCGCCAAAAGCAAAAGTGGTGGGCAGCGGCAATGCCATACGGTATCTGAAAGACCTGCTCGGTATTGATTTTCCTTACCTCATCGTGAAAGACGGGCATACACTTGATCTTGGCAATAAAACCCTGAAATTTATCGGGGCCGCCAACCTGCACTGGCCCGATTCCATGATGACTTATCTGGTCGAAGAGAAGATTCTTTTTACCTGCGATATTTTTGGGGAGCATTTTTGTGAAGAAGGCATGTTTGAGGATTTGGTTCCTGATTTCACTGATGCATTCAGGTATTATTTCGACGTGATCATGAAGCCATACAGCAAGTTTATGCTGCAGGCCATTGATCGCATCCGTTCGCTTGATATCAGCATCATCGCCCCGGGCCATGGGATGATCCTGAGGAAAGACTGGAAGAAATGGGTTGATCTGACGGTAAAATACAGTGAGGAGTATCTTCAGAATCCTTACCGGAACAAAGTTTTTCTTGGTTATGTCTCGGCTTATCATAATACTGGCCTGATAGCCGAAAAGATTGCTGAAGGCATTCGCGCCGCCGGGGATATTGATGTTGATCTTTGTGATGTTGAGAATATGGATCTTACGACAGTTGAGCAGAAACTCATCCGCAGCGCGGGCGTGGTTTTGGGCTGCCCTACGTTCAGCCAGAATATCCTGCTGCCAATTTATCAGGTTTTCGCCGCCGTGAATCCCATCCGTGACCGGGGAAAACTGGCGGCTGTGTTTGGTTCTTACGGCTGGAGCGGGGAAGGGGCAAAGATAATGACTTCGGCGCTTTCAAACCTTAAGCTCAAGGTTATGGATGAAGGTCTGATGATCAAATTCACTCCTCATGCCGGAACTCTTCAGAAATGTTTCGACTATGGAAAAGCATACGGTGCCCGTTTTTTAAGCCAAGAATAGGATATTGTTAATTCTGGCATAATATTTGCTGAATTCAGTAGTTTTGTAATATGATGAATCCCGGCAGAATTTTCACCTTCTTGTTTTTATTTATACTGCTGTTTCTTGCATCTTGTTTGCCGGAACAAAAGCTTGCTCAGAGTTTTGTAAAAAGCGGACCTAAGATAAGGCTGTTAGTAACTCCCCCTGATTACCTGTATCTATACAATCACAAGGGAGAAGCCATAGATGGGTTTTCGGAGATGAGCGACAAACAGCAGGATTCAGCTCTTTTTTCAAGCAGTCTTTTCATTCAGAGAATCAGCGATTCGACGATGCTCGAAGATTATGTAAACCAGTTTATTTCTTCTCTCCGGGCTGCAAATTTCGAGGTTTACCTTCCCGACCAGATCGATTCCTTCCTTGTAAGTCAGGCCCAATCCTACAAGGTGAATATATCGCAGATTCAGCTCGATGAATACACCTATCCTCTTGAAGACAAGCAGCCTATTAACGATACTGTTTATTACAGAAGGTTTAATCTGAATGCCATGGACTTTAGTGTGTGGCTTGAATTAAGCAAAGTCAATACCGACAAACCCAGAAAAACGCTATTGTACGATTCCCAGTCGGCCTTCGATAGTTTTGACGGCAATTTTATAGTCGATCCCTGGTCAAACGCCGTGAGATATAAATATCACATAGATAGTCTTGGACTTGCCGATGTTTATGACATGGCGAAATACCTGGGCCGCAAGCACGGAGAATATCTGTTTGACTTCTTTATGAACCAGTGGGTGGCCTTTAATATGCCGCAGAATCAATACGACCTCTATTATTACCATTATGACCGCCGGAAAAAAATAATGGAAACAACCGATGAGGACCGGTTTGAGATTCTCCCCAACAAGTAAATTGTCAGAACCTGCTCCGGGCATAGGGAGCGTCGGACTGGTTCGCAAAATCCTTATTCAGATATTTAAAATACCCGGTAACAGCTATCATCGCTGCATTGTCGGTTGTATAGGCCAGTGGCGGGATGAATACATTCCAGCCCTTGTCGTGCCTCAGAGCTTCGAGTCTGGAACGAAGGCCTGAATTAGCTGAAACTCCGCCGGCAATGGCAATTTCGCGGATCCCGGTTTCCATGGCAGCTTTTTCAAGTTTGGAAAGCAGGATATCGAGAATGGTCTTCTGAATGGATGCACAGAGATCGGCTTTATTCTGATCGATGAAATGTTCGTTTTCTTTCAGCCGGTCTCTGAGGAAATATAAAAAAGATGTTTTAAGTCCGCTGAAACTGAAATCCAGAGCGGGTACATTCGGTTTTGAAAATGAAAACCGGTCAGGGTTTCCGGTAGCTGCAAGTTTGTCGACCAGCGGCCCGCCGGGATAGGGGAGACCCATGATCTTTGCTGCTTTGTCGAAGGTCTCCCCGGCTGCATCATCAATTGTTTGACCGATAATTTGCATGTCGAAATAATCTTTCACAACTACTATCTGGGTATGGCCGCCTGAAACGGTGAGGCAAAGGAAAGGAAATACAGGAACGGAATTCGATTTTTCAGCCCCACGTATAAAATGGGCCAGGATATGAGCCTGCAGGTGGTTGACTTCGATGAGAGGGATGTTCAGTCCCATGGCAAATGCCTTGGCAAATGAGGCTCCAACCAGAAGTGAACCGAGCAGCCCCGGGCCCCGTGTATAAGCCACCGCTGAAAGCTTATTTTTACTTATATTTGCTTTTTGCAGCGCGGTATGGATCACAGGTATGATATTCTGCTGATGGGCACGGGATGCAAGCTCCGGAACCACACCCCCGAACAAGGCATGGATATCCTGGCTGGCCGTGATGTTCGACAGGATCACGTCATCAGCAATCACGGCCGCGGAAGTGTCGTCGCAGGAAGATTCAATACCAAGGATGTATAGCTGCATTCTGCAAGTAAAATAAATAGCCCACTCAGGTTAAACGGTAAGGGGTCAATCGGAAAAAACTAAGCAAATTTACTATAAAAACCCTGATCAAAATATTCGTCTTTTGCTGCGTGATACTTTTTTCACTCACTTTCACCCTATGGTCGGTGGTACGCGGTACCGTGGTTCAGACACTGGGAGCCAGGATCACCGCTGCTTACTTTTCAAAGGCTTGGAAAACTGAAGTGAAGATCGGCAGCTTTAGCCTGAATCCCTGGGATGGGTTGGTGATCAATGATATCAGCCTGAAAGACCACCAGGGTGAATATTTATTTAAAGCGAAAGAATTATCGGTGCGCCCTGGTATTATAAGTCTGAAGAAGCACAGGATAAATATTAAAACAGTTTTCATTGATAACGGTATTGTGCAACTGCTAACCCATAAAGGCGATACTTCAATGAATTTCCAGTTTATCGTCGATTATTTCGCATCCAGCGACACGACAAAGAAAGCAGATACAGTAAAAAGTAAGCCCTGGGACTTTAACGTTTCCAACATTATCCTGAACTCCACCAGGTTTCATCTTGAAGACGAGAACACTCCAAGAGAGCCGGTGGGCATGGATTACGCCAATATCGACGTGAGGGACATCAACCTGCACCTGACGGATCTGCGCTTTGATGCAGATACAATCCGGACCAATATCCTTGACCTTTCGGCCTCCGAACGTTGTGGTTTTCATCTTAAGCACCTAAGTGGGGAATTTCATGTGAGCCCGGGTTTTCTCAAGGCAAGTAATCTGAAAATTCTTACCGACAACTCTGACGTTTCTCTCAGTTTTGCATTCCTTTATCCGTCCTGGAGTGCGTTTAATGATTTTCTCAATGCCATCACGATAAAAGCCGACATTGCCCCCTCGTACCTCGACTTGCAGGATATTGGTTTCTTTGCCCCTGACATCAGGAGGATGAAAGACCGCTTCCGTTTTGAAGGCAGGATTGATGGGACGGTCAGCAACTTCAGAGCCCGGGATTTCCGCATAGCGTATGGAATAAATACTTATTTCTGGGGCAATATCAGAGCATTCGGTTTACCGGATGTGAAAGAGACATTCGTTGATATGGCGGTAAAAACCATGACCACTACCAAAAAAGATGTAGAATCGTTTTTACTTCCCGATCAGAGCGACAGCATTGCATTGCCGGGTATGCTGGCGAATATCGGAGTACTTAGCTTCAGCGGGTATTTTACCGGGTATTATAACGATTTTGTCTCCAATGCTCTTTTTCGTACGAATCTGGGAAATATCAGGACCGACCTGGTGATGCATCGCACCCATGATGAATACGAACTATCATATAAGGGCCAGCTTGACGTTACAGGTTTTAATATTGGAAGACTGATTGGTGATACAGCTTCTGTAGGGGTTACCACGTTCAGAGGCGAGCTTAACGGCAAAGGCCTTAGTTCTTCAAATGCAGATGTTGAGTTAAACGTACATATTGATTCAACAAGGCTTTTAAGGTACAATTACCATGAACTCGATGTAAGAGGTCTTTTGTTTAATAAACGCTTTACCGGGTATTTTGATGTGGATGATCCGAACCTTGCCTTGAGTTTCAATGGGATGGTGAATTTCTCTGATTCTATACCCGGTTTCGACTTCAGATCGGAGATACGCTACGCCCGCTTGTTTAAACTCGGATTCCTCCGCCGCGACAGCATTGAGCAATTATCCACGGTGATCAAAGCTGACTTTAAAGGAACGAACCTGAATAATATCGATGGTTATATCTCACTCGATAGCACACATTATCTCGAAGGCAAGAAGTCAATCCATATGAAGAATCTCCTCCTCACCAATAATATTGATGAGAAGGGAAATAAATCGTATCACCTCAAATCCGATTTCGTTGATGCCGACATCAGCGGACGCTTCAGTTTCGGTAAGGTGGTCCCTTCATTATATACCTTCGTTAAAAATTATCTGGCTTCATTTTACCTTAAAGACTCTGCAAAATATGAAACTCTGCTGAGTTCCGACCAGGAATTGAAATGCAATGTGAGATTTAAAAATACGGACCAGCTTACAGCGGTGTTCCTTCCTTTCCTAAGGGTATCAGATCACTCATCCCTGGATTGTTCGTACGACGAGAGTAAAGGTCTTTTATCCCTGAAGGGCAATTCACCTTTTCTGGATGTGTCGGGTATCTATATTCCAAACTGGCATCTCGATGCCCAGACAAGCTCAAAAGAATTAGCATTGAATACAGGATCCGATGCCATCTATTTTAAAAAAGCGTCTAAAACGGATAGTATAGAGGTGAAGCTTGACACTTTTAATCTGATCTCACATGTACGTCACGACAGCATTTTATATGCCTTTACGTGGACTGACGCCGGGAGGCTCAGCGGTTTTGACGGGTTTGTGAGTTTTCTGCATAATCCGAAAACTGAGATCAAAATCACTAACATGGGTGTATTACTCAGCGGACGGGAGTGGACTGTCGATCGTGAAAATTATATTATTATCGACACGAATAATATTGATATTCATCGCTTGTTTTTCTCGGCCGGTGACCAGTTCTTTAAGGCAGAGGGCAAGATCTCGGCGCAGCTGCCGGATACACTTGCGCTTGCTTTTAACAAAGTCGATATTTCTGCTCTTGACAAGTTTACAGGCAGCGAAGCCATTGAAGTAGAAGGCATGCTTAGCGGTAAAGTGAAGCTGATGAACGTGTACAATGATATCAGGATATTATCGGATCTGAAGCTGAACCAGTTTAAATTCAATAAGGAACTTTTAGGCGACGCCTTTCTGAATATAAATTACGTTAAAGCCGATGAACGGTTTGATGTAAGATCCCGAATTGAGTACAATGACAATACAGTCAAGCGCATCCCGTTCGACCTCAGCGGGAGTCTGTACACGGGGAAGGAGCCTCGTCTGGATTTTACCCTGGATCTTCAGGAACTCAACCTGAAAATGGTTCAGCCTTTTGTTTCGAGTTTTATGTCGGGCGTGAAAGGCTCGGTGTCGGGGCATACAACAATTCAGGGAACTCCTGGCCGGCCCAGGCTTTCCGGAGATCTGCATCTCAACAGCACAGGGTTCAAAATCAGTTATCTGAATATCATGTATTCTATTTCGGATGTCGTGCATATCGATTCCAACGGATTTGTTTTTAACAAGATGACTATCCAGGATTCTCTCGGAAACAAAGGAATACTGAATGGGCGCATCAGTCATAATAATTTCAGTGATTTGAGGCTGGATCTTAATGTTGATCTGAACAATTTTTCTGCTTTTAACACTTCATATGCCCAGAATCCAATATTTTACGGCAAAGCCAGGGGTATCGGGTCGGTACATATCTATGGCCCGGTTGATAATATCATTATCTCGGTGAAGGCTCAGACCGGGAAAAATACAATCGTGACCATTCCGATCAATCTTACGGCAAGCGTTGGCCAAAACGACTACATTCGATTCGTGAATAAGGAAGACACGGTTTCTGGCAAACAGGAACTAAATAAGAGTCAGACAAACCTTACTCTCGACATCGCCCTGAAAGCAAATCCGGATGCCAACATAGAAGTATTTCTGCCCGATCAGCTGGGAAACCTTAAGGCCCAGGGAACCGGAAACATAGCGATGGGAATGACTCCTTCCACTCCTTTTTCTATGACCGGCGTCTATTCCATCACCAAAGGTTCATTTGTCTTCCAGATCAAGAACCTGTTAAGGCTTCCGATGAGTATTACAGAAGGTAGCAGGATAAGCTGGTCGGGCGACCCTGCTGATGCGAACCTTAGCGTGAGCGCGGTTTACCGCACAAAGACTACCCTGGCGGGCCTTACATCAGACCCTTCAGCTGCCCAGCTCCGTTTCCCTATTGAAGTTATCTTTCACCTGGGTGGCAAACTTCAGAACCCTGATATCAAATTCAGCATGAATCTTCCCAATGTGGAAGAAGATATCAAGATGGTAGTATACCGGGCAATAGATACAACCAATGTTTCTGAAATGAATCAGCAAATGATCTACATGCTGGTCATGAACTCTTTTAAACCTGTAATGTCTGCTTCTGGACCCTCGATCAACGTTGGTGCAACCTCACTTTCTTTGGTCACAAACCAGATCAATTCATGGCTTTCGGGAATCTCCAGGAATGTGAATGTGGGAGTCAATTACCGCCCTGCCTCTTCCACCGATATCCAGTCATGGGATGTCTCCATGTCGACCCAGCTTCTTAACGACAGGCTTCTGATCGACGGCACTTTCGGGATGAACAACTACAAATCGAGCCCCTACCAGCAGCCTAACCAGATCGTGGGAGATATCAATATTGAATACATTCTTACGAATAATAAACGATGGAGGGTGCGCGCTTTTAACCGTACAAACAATATGAGCCTGCTGAATAACAATGCACCGTATACCCAGGGCGTGGGGCTAAAATACCAGCGGGATTTTTATACCCTGGGAGAGTTGTTTCACACTAAAAAGTGGGCGGAAAAACAGGCTCAGACAGCAAAGCAAAAATAATGTCTTTCACCGTATACAGAAGCTCGGCCGGTTCGGGCAAGACTTTTACGCTGGTCAGGGAGTACCTGAAGATAATACTGCAGGATACAGGCAGTTTCAGTAACATTCTCGCGGTGACTTTTACTAACAAGGCGGCCGGCGAAATGAAACACAGGGTACTTGAATGCCTTGAGGAGCTCTCGGGCCCTATGGCTGGAAAAGGCAAAGCCACCAGGAAACTGCTGCCGTTTCTTTTGGAAGATACAGGTCTCAGCGAAACGGAGATCAGCCTGAGTGCTGCCGATGCCCTGAAGAAGATCCTTCACCGGTATTCCGATTTTGCGATAGGAACCATCGACAGCTTTTCACATCGTATACTACGCGCTTTTGCCCATGACTTTCACTTACCTGTGAATTTTAAGGTTGAGCTGGATGCCGATGAGCTGATAGAAACCGCGGTTGACCTGCTTCTCGACAAAGCAGGGGATGACGAACAGCTGACCGCCCTGCTGGTAAATTTCCTGGAAAGCAATCTCGACGATGAAAAAAGCCAGGCAATAGATACGTCCCTGATGGATTTTTCGAGACTGCTGCTTGATGAAGATAGTCAGCAACATCTGCCAAAGCTCAGGAGCCTCAGTCTGGATGACTTTAAGAACATAGCGGGTTTTCTGCGAAAGCAGGTCAGAGAATTCGGGAATTTGGCGTGCGAAACAGCCGGCCCGGCCTGGAAAGCGATCTGTGATGCCGGTCTGGAACATCAGTCCTTTGCAAATGGCAGGTATGGTATATCCTGGTATTTTGAGCAGATTGCTGGTGGAAAGCTGGATAAACTCCAGCCTTCGGCCCGGGTGTCAGCCGCGGTTGAAAATAACAGCTGGAGCAGCGGTAAAGCCACATCCGCCGAGAAAAAAAAGATAGAACAGATACAGCCTATACTCTCTGTAAGTTTTCAGAGGCTGCAAAAACTTACAGAAGAATCATATTCACGCTACAAACTCTTTAAAATTCTTGGAAATTCGGTATATCCACTGGCGTTGCTGAACAGCATTGACGGTATACTTCTGGACTTCAAGAAGCAGAACAAAATTGTTCATATTTCTGAATTCAACAGCCGTATCGCGAAGGTTGTTCTGGGTGAACCGGTTCCTTTTATCTATGAACGAATAGGCGAGAAGTACCGTCATATTCTCATCGACGAATTTCAGGATACTTCGGCCCTTCAATGGCAGAATTTTGTTCCTCTCATCGAAAACTCTCTGGCGTCGGGCTGGTTCAACCTGGTTGTCGGCGATGGCAAACAGGCTATTTACCGCTGGAGAAACGGCGATGTGGAACAATTTACCTCCCTTCCGGCCTTGAAGGGCAGCGATGAAAATCGGGTACTCAGGGACCGTCAGGCGGCTCTTGAAAGGAACTTCGTGGAGTGGCCACTCGACAGGAATTTCCGCTCTGGAAGGGAGATTGTGAACTTCAATAATGACTTTTTTCAATTTGTAAGCGGCTCCCTTGATGAAATACGCAAAAAAGTGTATGAAGGGCTGAAACAGGTCCCCGATCCTTCAAAAGAAGGAGGTTACATAAGCATTTCTTTTACCGGCAAGGGAGAAGATGAAGAGGTTTTGGCAGATGTCATGCTGCATAAGGTTTTCGCAATTATTGACGGATGTCGTGAAGATGGTTACAGGTTCAAAAATATTGCTGTATTATGCCGCTCCAACAGGGAGGCTTCACATGTGGCTCAGATGCTGATCGAAAAGAATGTTCCCGTTGTTTCAGGTGAATCGCTGCTGCTCAATTATTCACCCCTGGTACGGATGCTTACAGGCATGGTGAGAGCTATCTTTGGCCCGGCAAATCCGGTGGTTCAGGCCGGTATTCTTAACATATACAGTAACTTGTTTCAACAAGAAAAACCTTTCTATTCATCCTGGCTTAACATGGATCCCGACAGGCGTACTAAGGCGTTCAATGATTTTTTAGCAGCCCGCACCGGGGAGGGCGAAACCGGTATGCTGAGAACACTTCCGGTATATGATTTTTTCATCCGGCTCATCAACAGCTTCTGCCCCTCATCAGGCGGCGACCCTTATATTCAGTTCTTTCTGAATTCCGTGCTGAAGTTCAGTAACGATAAGTCGGCTTCAGTCCCGGATTTCCTGGAATGGTGGGATGATCATCATAAAAAATTATCGGTAGTGATGCCTTCAGGATTTAACGCGGTTCAGGTGATGACCATACACAAGGCCAAAGGCCTGCAGTTTCCCGTCGTGATTTATCCTTTTGCCGGCGACAGGTTGAAAAATACCAGGAAATACCTTTGGGCCAGGCTGGATCATAACGAGGTTCCTTCACTGCCTGTTGCCTTGCTGGCTTCCGGCAGTGAGATTGAAGAAACTGCTTTCGCCGATCAGTACCTGGAGGAGCGGCAGAAGTCGATGCTCGATCTCATCAACATACTCTACGTGGTGATGACCAGGCCTGAGCAACGGCTTTATATTCTTCCGCCACATCCTCCCAGGAAAACAGATGAACCCTCTTCAGTGCCGGCTTTTTTTAAATCGTGGCTGCAGCAAAAGATGTTATGGGAAGATGATCGTTTTGATTATGACTTCGGATGTCGTGTTCCTGTAAGGCCGGCAGAACAAGAAGAAAATCATGTTGTGCCCATGCCCGGCCTGAGGTTTGGAGACTGGAAGGAAAAGATCAGCATACGTCGTCGCGCACCAGAGGTATGGAATCTTGATGATCCCGAAAAAAACCGCAGGTTCGGTAACCTGCTTCATGCTATCCTGGCCGGGATTAACAATGAAAATAATGCCAGTGATGTGATTGACACCATGCTTGAAAACGGAATACTCGACAGAGCCCTGGAGAAGGATATCCGTAATAAAATCCATTCCATCGTGAACGATCCGGATCTGGCTTTTATTTTTGACGATAGCGCCGATGTGAGGCCGGAAGCAGAGATACTTAGTCCGGGAGGGCATACGTTACGGCCCGACCGGGTGATCATCAGGGGGGAGCAGGCTATTGTGGTCGATTATAAAACAGGCCGCACTATGGAAAAATATAAAATCCAGCTGCTGCAGTATGGCAGTAGCCTGGAAGAAATGGGATATAAGGAGGTGAGGAAATATTTGCTGTATCTTGAGCCGGAGGTGAGACTGGAGGAAGTGACATTGAAGGAATGAAGGGATGAAGGAATGAAGGGATGAAGGAATGCAGGAATTTTCACCATTTAATTTCCACCATTTCACCATTTAATTTAACAAATCATGAACATAGAATCAAAAATAGAGCAACTCTACCGCGACTGGAGCAGGACCGGATCCTTGTCGGTTGAGAAGATCGCGGGTTCCGGCTCGTACCGTCAGTATTTTCGGATTCTGGGAGCTTCGGGCCGCGTTATTGCAGCGTATAACGCCGACATCACCGAGAATATAGCATTTCTGAAGTTTACAACACATTTCAGGGCCATGGGATTGCCTGTGCCAAAGCTTCTTGCTACCGGTTCTGACAAGGATGTTTACCTGCTTGAGGACCTTGGAGACACCACCCTGTTTTCGGCTTTGACATCGAAACGTGGGGATAATAGCGAGCTTACTGCTGAGATCATTGGCCTTTACATGAAAGCGGTTGAATTTCTTCCTCAGTTCCAGATCGCTGCAGGCCACAGCATTCCGTTTGAGTATTGCTACCCAAGACCTGCATTCGACAGGCAAAGCATGATGTGGGACCTGAGCTATTTCAAATACTATTTCCTGAAGCTTGCACATATCGCCTTTGATGAACAAAAGCTTGAAGAGGACTTTAATACCCTGGCCGATTTCCTGCTCGAAGTACCGGGAGAACATTTTATGTACCGCGATTTCCAGTCCAGGAACATCATGATTCACAATAACTCACCCTGGTTTATCGACTACCAGGGGGGCCGCCGGGGGGCTCTTCAGTATGACCTGGCATCGCTTCTTTACGACGCAAAAGCCGACCTGACTGAGGATTTCAGGCGGCGGCTGCTGAATCACTACATCCACGCAGCCGCGAAATATGCTGCATTTGATGAGAGGCAATTCAGGAAATATTTCGATGGATTCGTGCTCATCAGAATATTGCAGGCTATGGGAGCTTATGGCTTCAGAGGCTACTATGAGAACAAACCTCTGTTCCTCCAGAGCATTCCTTACGCGGTAAAGAACCTGAAGATACTTCGCGAAAGGTCTCAGATCCCCTTGAAGCTGCCCATGCTGGAGAAGGTGCTGGAGGATATCATTTCAAATCCTGGCTTTTCCGGTGCAAAAGCATCTTCGCCTGACCTGGTTATCAGAATATCCAGTTTTTCCTATAAAAAGGGTCTGCCGGCAGATCAGAGTGGTAATGGAGGCGGGTTTGTGTTCGACTGCCGCGCCTTACCCAACCCGGGCCGGTATCCCGAATATGCCGTGGTAACAGGCCGGGATCAGGCAGTTATGGATTTTCTGAAGAAAGAACCGGAAGTAGATGCTTTTTTGAACCATGTGTTTAGTCTGGTGAGCCAGAGTACTCTAAGGTACATCGACCGAAAATTCACCAGCCTGATGGTGAGCTTCGGATGTACCGGCGGACAGCACCGTTCGGTTTACTGTGCCGAGCAGCTGGCAAAGTACATCAGTGAGAAATTTAATGTAAAAATTCAGTTGAAACATTGGCAGATGGCGGATGACGGATGGCGGATGGCGGATGACGGATGGATTACATAATACTTAAAATATGAAAGCAATGATACTGGCAGCCGGATTAGGAACCCGGCTTAAGCCGATTACCGATTCGATGCCGAAAGCACTTGTGGAGATCAACGGGAAAACCCTGCTTGAACATTCAATTGATCACCTGAAAATTAACGGGATTAAGGAGGTGATCGTTAACGTGCATCATTTTCCTGATCAGATCATCGAATTCCTTGAAAAGAAAAAGAACTTCGGTTTGAAGATAGAGGTTTCGGATGAACGGGATGAACTGCTCGACACCGGAGGTGGAGTAAAAAAAGCATCCTGGTTTTTTGAGGGCGGAGGTCCTTTTGTAGTAAGAAATGTGGATGTGCTGTCTGATATTGACCTGGGAGCGATGCTCAGTTTCCATAAAAAACAGAGGCCCCTGGCCACTCTGGCGGTCAGGAACCGGGAGACTTCCCGATACCTGCTGTTCAATGAGCGATCAGAGATGGTAGGATGGACCAACATAAGCAGCGGTGAGAAAAAACTCAGCAGGAAGGACTTCAAGAGGATTCATCCGCTGGCATTTTCAGGGATACAGATTTTTTCTCCTTCAATCATCCCATTGATGAACGAAGAAGGCCGGTTTTCGCTCATTAACATGTATCTCAGGCTGTGCAGGAATAACCGCATCTCGGCCTTTACCGATAACGATTCCTTCTGGTTTGACGCCGGAAAAAGAGAGGAAAACAGTTAATGAGTGCTTTTTTGGAGCAGACTGCCGATTATCTTGTCACAACATGGGGTGATGAGGTTTCAAAGGTATGCATTGTGCTGCCCAATCTCAGGGCCGGTTTGTTTCTGCGTAAATTCCTTGCAGTACGACTGAAGAAAACCATCTGGTCGCCAACGATCTGCTCTGTCGACGATTTTCTTACTACCGTCGCGGGTTTGCGGCCGGCGGAGACGCTTCAGCTGCTGTTCAGGCTTTACACGATCCACATGGAAATCGAACGGGAAAATGCACAGTCTTTTGAAGATTTTATTCAATGGGCACCCACTTTGCTGGCCGATTTTGATGAGGTGGATCGCTCCCTGACCGATGCACGGCAGTTGTTTTCGGCATTGACCGATACGCGTGCAATCTCGGTTTGGAACCCCGAAAACCATACTCTTACTGACTTTGAGAAGCAATATCTGAAGTTTTACAGCTCCCTGTATATATATTACAGCCGTTTGGTGGATGGCATTCTGGAAAACAAACAGGCGTACCCCGGATTGATGTTCCGCATGGCCAGCCTCGGAATAGAAAAATTCATCGAAAAGCTGCCCTGGAAAAAAGTTGTTTTTGCAGGATTTAATGCACTTACGGCTGCCGAAGAAAAGGTGATGGACGTTCTATACAAGCAGGGAAAAGCCGAATTTCTATGGGATGCCGATACATATTATTTGAACGATTTCGGAAACGAGGCAGGGGAGTTTCTTAGGCGTAACCGTAAAAAATGGGGAGGGAAGGAGTTTAACTGGCTCTCGTCAGGCATTGCCGGAAATCCCAAAACCATCAGAATCACCGGTGTGCCCAATAATACAGCCCAGGCAGGGCTGGCCGGAGAACTCGTGAAGACCATTGGAACGTTCGACGAAAAGACTGCAATCATATTGCAGGATGAGAACCTGCTGATCCCCTTGTTGTATTGCCTTCCGGCTGAAGCAGGAGATATGAATATCACCATGGGGCTTCCTCTGTCGCAAACCCCTCTGAACGATCTGCTGGAACTGGTTTTAAGGTTGCATCTGAATAAGGAAAAATTTTCGGCTAACCGCAAGAAGGGGGCGAAACTGTTTTACTACAGGGATGTACTTGAATTACTGCGACATCCTTATGTGACCGGTATAGCGAAGGGATTAATGGCTGGCAATGATTACGCTTTCGGGCAGATGATTGAATCAATTACCCGGGGAAACAGGGTTTTCATCTCTTCAGAAGAGATACTTATAAGCGGCACTGATTTATTTTCGGCCCAAACTGAATTCCTGAAACCATTCTTTGGAAGCTGGCAGAATCCTGAAGATGCAATCATTTCGATCAAAGAGATATTGGGGATTTTCAGAGATCATCTGATCAAGGATCAGTCGTTCGTTGAACTCGAATATCTGTTCACATTCTCAAAGATCATTCACCAGCTCGAGGGGTTGCTGGTGTCACACCCCGGAATAGTGAAAACATTACTAACATTTTCGCAATTGTTTGCAAAAATGGCAGAAACTGTAACGCTTCCTTTTTACGGGGAACCTCTGAAAGGCATGCAGATCATGGGTATTCTTGAAACCAGGGGACTCGATTTCGAGAACCTTATAATGCTCTCCTGTAACGAAAACCTCCTTCCCAGGGGACGTTCAGGAAATTCCTTCATCCCGCTTGACCTGAAACTTGAATTCGGACTTCCAACGTATGGGCATAAAGATTCCGTTTACGCGTATCATTTTTACCGCTTGCTGCAAAGAGCCAAAAATATTCATCTTCTTTACAATTCCGAACCCGGAGAATTCGGGGGAGGGGAGATGAGCCGCTTCCTGCAACAGATACTGAGCGAGCTGAAACGGGCAAACCCATCAGCCGATATAAAAGAAGAACTTCTTGTGATGACCCCCTCTCCTTCGGGTCTCTCTCCGGCTATCAGTATTGAGAAAGATGAAACGGCGCTGAGGCTGTTGAAAAATAAAGCGCAAAAAGGGTTTTCTCCAAGCTCACTGAATAACTTCAGGGCCTGCGGCCTGAAGTTTTATTTCAACGATCTTGCCGGACTCAGGGAGCCTGAGGAGATGGAAGAGGAGATCGACAGCCGGATTCTTGGAAATATAGTGCATGAGGCCCTGCACAGGCTATACAAGGGATTCGTGGGTGCGGAAGTGGATGAAGGAATAATCCGCGTAATGAAAACCAAAGCAGATCAGGCAATCGATGAGGCCTGTAGCAAAGAATTCAGCGGCAGGGACGTGAATTACGGTCGCAACCTCCTGCTGGTAAGGCTTGGCAGGATGATGCTGAAGAGGTTCCTTGATTCGGAAATTGATACTATTGCCGGACTGAAAAAAAATGGTGAGAGACTCAGTATTACCGCGACTGAATTGTGGCTGAACCGGGTGTTGCAGGTAATGACGACAGGGGGTCTGATGCCCGTGAAAATAATTGGTAAGGCCGACCGTATCGACAGTACCGGGAAATATCTGAGGATTATCGACTATAAGACTGGCTCGGCCGACAAGAAACGAACC
Source organism: uncultured Bacteroidales bacterium (assembly GCA_903916595.1). Classification (GTDB taxonomy): domain Bacteria; phylum Bacteroidota; class Bacteroidia; order Bacteroidales; family FEN-979; genus CAIRDP01. The sequence goes on from CAIWXI010000098.1 coordinate 133,341, forward strand.
TTTGTTAAGGACTGGGATGAATTCGCCATGGATCCGGCTGCCGACTATGCCTTCCAGCTGCTTACCTATAGCTGGTTGTATTTTCCGCTGATGAGAAGCGATGTATTGGTTCAGTCTGGAATCATCTCGCTCAGAAAGTTAAAAGAGGGGCTGATGGCGGTTTCCGTTCCTTCATCCGCCGAAGAACATAATCATACACATCTTACCGCATCTGATATGGCCGGGTTTGAAAAGAGCCTGAAGCAGGTGTTATTTGCTGTCTTTGATACTTCGCAGAAATTTACTCAGACTGCCGATCTCAGGATTTGCGCAAAATGCAGCTTTGTGGAACTCTGCGGAAGGTAATCCGGATGGCGGATATCGGATATCTGATATCTGTTATCTGTCAGGGCTCTCCGAACACGCAAGCCTCATAGGTGAAAATGTCTGCATCCTTCCATCCGTCCCATCCCAGTCCGGCTTTGTCGCGGGCGCAATGACCCAGGAACTCCTCCTTGCTCCAGCCGGTCTCGGTGGCAACCTGGGGGAGGAAAGTCCCGGAATAATAGCCTTTCTTGATATAAATGCCATGTTTACCCAGGACGATCTCATCGACAGAAAATATTTTTTTCATTGGAGAGAGAACCGATATCTCGATTTCCAGTTTATCAATTTCTTTGGCCGTAACAGGCAGGAAGCGGGAATCTTCAGTGGCTGAAGCTATAGCCATCTGCTGAACCACTTTCCAGAGAGGGATATCGGCAGTGAAACGGCCTATGCAGCCTCTCAGCTCCCCATGTTCTTTGAGGGTGACAAACGCTCCGGCATGCATCTTCAGGTTGGGACTGAAGTTTTTGTCGGCCACCTCAGGGGTTTTACGTTCTTTAACATACATCACAATCGTGTTGCGGGCGATTGACAGTAAGGTTTGCTTTTCTTCTTTTGTAAAACTGAATTCTGCTGGGGCCGCTGCAGCAGCACCGGCTTCGCGGGTTATTGCAATAGACCAGTACCCCACGCATTGGGCATGGTCGCCGTATTTCGAATCGCCCGAATTCATATACGATAACGGAGTGTAACTGATGCCTGCGTCCCCGGCCGTCATGTACAGCAGGGTGAGCACGGAAGTCCAGCCGCAGAGGTTCGTTGCCAGGTTTGGGATGTTTTTCTTCTCGTACTCGCCGAGAACGTTCATCAGGGCATCGGGATTGTTGGTAATGATGGCATCGCAGGTGGCTTTATCGGTCGACTTCGCATCATTGTAAGGAGGATAATGAGAGAAGTCGGTGCTGATGACGAAAAGATTCTTGTCGTTAAAATACGGCTTCAGAGCCTGGGCAATACGTTTGCAGGTTTGAGCACTCTGGCTGCCAATCACGATGGGAACTATGCGGAAGGATTTTTTCAAATGGTATTGAAGAAAAGGGACCTGTACTTCCAGCGAATGTTCATTAAGGTCGGCGTCATAAACATAGCTGAAGACCGGATTGGCTTTGATGAGTTCGTTCGCCAGCTTAATGTTCACGGGCACTTTGCCCAGGGGGGTCATATAATCTCCCTTGTTATAGATGGAAGCTCCCATGAATGAAGCCTGGTGGCTGGAACCGATAATGAAAATATTATCATACACCTTATCGGGGTCGATCTGATTGATTCCGCTGGTAGCTACAGCGCCTGAGAAAACGTAGCCCGCGTGGGGGCATATCACCGCCTGGAGGTTAGCTGCTGAGCGCGGTTTGGCATTCCGGAACAGCTCGGTTAGCTGGGCTTTCAGAGTATCGGCACCGGCCGGATAAAATTTTCCTGCTGCAGCAGGTTTACGGTCTGTTTTTGGCCCCTCCTGAGAGGAACCGCTGTTGCTGAGGTTGAATGTGAGTCCCATAATAAGTATAAATCGGAGAAAACGACTCATTGTTTATTAACTTTGAAAGAAAATCAAGGTAAAGGTACGAAACAATGAGAAAAAATCTGATGAATATGAATACAGAAAAGCCTTCCCCCGACAGTGGACCCGGGAAATACAGCCGGGAGTCGCTGTATTACGTGTTCACTCCGAAGGGTGTGAGATGTTTGTTATGCCCGAATCAGTGTGTGCTGAAAGAGGGACAGCATGGGCTTTGCCGAAGCCATGTTGCGTATGGAGAAAAGCTATACACTATCGCGTATGGCAATCTCTGCAGTGTTCACATCGATCCTATCGAGAAGAAGCCCTTGTTTCATTTTCTGCCATCGGCAGAGAGTTTTTCTATCGCCGCGGCAGGCTGTACTCTGGCTTGTCTCAACTGCCAGAACTGGGAGATCTCACAGGTGAGCCCGAAAACCACAAAAAACATGGAGCTGTTTCCCGCCCAGGTTGTAAAGGAGGCTGCCGCAAGCGGCTGTAAAACCATTGCTTATACCTATTCGGAACCCTTGTCGTTCTACGAATATACCTATGATACAGCCAGGCTGGCCAGGGCTAGTGGTATCAAAAACCTGCTCATCAGCAACGGCTATATTAACGAAAAACCCCTCAGGGAACTGGCAAAATACATCGATGCGGCCAATATCAACCTGAAATCTTTCAGAGACGAGATCTATGCCAGACTTAATGGCGGCAGTCTGGAACCTATTCTTCGAACACTTAAAATTCTGAAGGAGGAAGGAGTCTGGCTCGAGATCACCAACCTGATCGTTCCCGGCTGGACCGATAAGATGGATATGATCAAAGAGATGTGCGAATGGCTTGTTTTCAATGACTTTGCGGATGTCCCACTGCATTTCAGCCGGTTCTTCCCCCTCTATAAACTTACGAGTATCCCTTATACGCCCCTCGCCACTCTTGAACAGGCCTATGCCATTGCACGCAAAGCCGGGATCAGTTACGTGTATATCGGGAACGTCCCCGGTACCGATTACGAAAATACAATCTGCCCGAAGTGTAAAAAAACTGTCGTGGAACGCAGGGGTTTTACAGTCACCTCCAATCAAATAAAAAATGGTCACTGCGGATATTGCAGTACCAGGATCCATGGGGTGTGGGCCTGACCCCTGATGAGCCCGGCCTTTTAGCCGACATCCTCAGGCATCGCAGGCTCCTGCCGTTCATACTCAATAAGCCAGATCGAGATATACCGGCAGATGGTCGGAAAATCCACCCTCGTACCTGAACCCGTTGAACGTGCGGAAAGGCTTGCTTCCAAAGTACTTCAGATCGTCCTTCAGCAGGAACCCTTCCTTGTAAACGGTAACCGATCCCTTTACCAGGTGTAATCCTCCCGTCTGAATGAAAAGGCTTCCGCTTATCATAAACTGATCGAGAAGGCTCCAGATTCCTTTGTACCTGTGTGATCCCTGCTTTCCGCACATAGGCTGCATAAGGTTTACAAGATCACAGGGATTCCGCATCGAATCGGGTGGAATTGCATGCAATATATTTGTAATGCTTGCCGATGTTGGCTCATCGTTGAAATCGCCCATGATCAGAATTTTTGACCCTGGCCGGCTGCTTTGCAGTGAGTCTGCAATATGCTTTAATACAGAGGCTACAAAGTCACGCCTGGGCTGCGACTCTGCATAGCCTCCTCTGCGCGATGGCCAATGATTGATGAGCAGGTTCAGTGTATCATGTCCATGAACTACCCCCTTCACCAGCAGGATTTCCCTGGTCTGTGCTGATGTGTCAAAAGGAAACCTGATCTTAAAAGGCTTTGAATCGATTACCTGGAACACAGAGGGGCGGTACAATAAAGCCACATCAATTCCCCTGAGATCAGGTGACTCATGATGGATCATACGGTAACCATAAGGTTTCAGAGGACTTTCATAAATCAGTTTGTTCATCACATAGCGGTTCTCGACCTCGCAAAAGCCAATGATTCCCGGAGGTTCCCACTGACCCAAAGCCAGCAGGGTTTTAGTCACATGGTTGATTTTGCTGTGGAAACGCGTATAATTCCAGCGCATCATGCCGCCTGGTGTAAACTCGTTATCAAGCCGGGTCGTATCATCATAAGTGTCGTAAAGGTTCTCGACATTCCAGAATACTACCCTCACAGATTTGATGTTGCCCGGGCCGACGGTCGTTGCCGGCGAATTATTCAGACTCAATAAAACGAAAATTATAAGAATGAAGTTCATATCCGATTTCTGATACATACTTAATCCGTCAGAGGCCGAAAAGTGATACGAAATGAC